>NZ_LT838843.1:659374-661978 GCF_900176655.1 Collinsella vaginalis | reverse complement strand
TGCTTGGCCGTGCGTGCTACGGGGCCCTGCGCGCCGCCGCGCCCGCGCTGCCGGCCCCGGCGCCGGATGCCGCACGGTTTCGTTTGACGGTCACCTCCAGCACAGCGGAGATCGCCGTGGCCCGTTCCCTCGCCGACCTTGACTTCGAGGTGGAGCAGATGGGTGCCCGCGAGGCCGCCGCCGAGGACCTGATGCTCGGGCTCAGGATGAGCGCCGGCATCGGTGCGCCGGCGCTTGATCGCGCCCGGCAGGTAATCCCCGCGCCTGCCCTCGATGGGGCCCTCGCATGGGCGGTGGACACGGGCCTCGCCACATGGCAGGGGGAGGGCGATGCAAGGCGCCTCGCGCCCACTGAGCGCGGCTGGCTCATGGGCAACGAGCTCTACGGGCGTTTCTGGGACCTCGCCTCGGACTGAGTGCGTGGGCAGGGGGGCATAGGCGATATAGGCTCCAAAACCTATTTCTGACTGCCTTTCCAGGCAAATCGCCTTTGGATCGGCTTTCAGAAGACGTTTTCTTATCTTTCCCATGGGTGAGACTGGACACGGCGCCAAAACATACGTTTGAAGGCACGTTCAGGCAAATCGCCTCTGTGACGGCCTTCAGATGATGCTTTGCTCTCGATCCCTGCACGTGGCCGTGCTCCGGGCACGCGGCGTGCGCCCGCCTCCTCCACGACCGAGCAGATGGGGGCCAGATGGGTTTGGCGATCCGCGGCGCATACCAGCCGCGCCGTGGGGTATCCTCAGCTGAACCTGCCGCGCCCTCGGGGCGCTCGAAAATCCGAACAGAGAGGTCGCCCGCCCGCATGCCCGCAATGAACCAAAAGGACTACTACGCCATCCTCGGCGTCCCCCGCGACGCCGACAAGAGGGAGATCCAAAAGGCCTTCCAGAAGAAGGCCCGCACCCTGCATCCGGACATCAACAAGGCCCCGGACGCCGAGGAGCGCTTCAAGGAGGTCTCCGAGGCCTACGCCGTGCTCTCGGACGATCAGAAGCGCGCCCGCTACGACGCGATGCGCTCGGGATCGCCCTTCGCCGGTCAGCCGGCTGCGGGCCGCACCGGNCGCAGCCGGCGGTGACCTTGTGGGCCGGGCCCGCGTGGCCGCGGAGCGCCTCGAGGGTCGGGCCCGCACCGGGTTCGGCCTCATCGGCATCTCCCTGCCCTTCCTCGTTCTCGCGGCCCTCTCGGGAACCTTCTCGATCTTCGCCCTCATCTGCCTCGTCCCGCTGGTGGCCGGGGTGGCGAGCATCATCTCGGCCAACCCTCTCACGCGCTCCGCTCTCTGGTGGCGGCGCGGGCTCATCGCCATCGCGAACGGCGCGGCCAACAGCCTGCTCTGGGCCCTGTTGCTCGTCTGGTTCACCAGCTGCTCGCAGCGGATCCTCCTTTCACCGTGGTAGCGGTGAGCAACCGAGGGGCGCGGCGCATCCGTAGAAACGCGTTATCCGGTCCGCGCGTCGGGCATAATGGAGGCTGTGCACGCCTCGGGCGGCACGGCATGTTGTACGCATACAGGCCCCTGGTGGCCTGAGAGGGGATAATCGATCTTGGCGGAGACAAAGGACTACTACGAGGTGCTCGGCGTCGATCGCGACGCCGATCAGCGGACCATCAAGCGAGCCTTCCTGAAGCGCGCGCGGGAGGTGCACCCGGATGTCTCCGACGCCCCGGATGCCGAGGAGCGCTTCAAGGAGGTCAACGAGGCGTACTCGGTCCTCTCTGACGAGCAGAAGCGCGCCATGTACGACCGCTACGGCACCGTCGACGGCGCGGCGGCGGGCGGCGGCTACGTCGATTTCTCGGACATCTTCGGCGGCATGGGGATGGACGACATCTTCTCCTCCTTCTTCGGGGGCCAGGCGTGCGGCGCCGGCTCGCGGCGCGAGCGCCGGCGGGGGCGCGACATGGCGATCTCGCTCACGGTCACCCTCGAGGAGGCGGCGACGGGCTGCACGAAGACCATCAGCTATGATCGGCTCGCCCCGTGCGAGACCTGCGGCGGCGGCGGCATGGCCGAGGGCGCCGAGGAGCGTGAGTGTCCCCACTGCCACGGGACGGGTGTCGTGACCACGGTGCAGCGCTCGATTTTCGGGCAGGTCCAGTCGAGCTCGCCCTGCCCCGAGTGCGGCGGAGAGGGCACCATCGTTGACAAGCCCTGCCCCGACTGCGACGGCGAGGGGCGCGTGCCGACGCACGAGAAGCTCGACGTGAAGATCCCCGCCGGCATCGCGACCGGCCGCCAGCTGCGCATCTCGGGCTACGGCGAGGCGGGTTACCGCGGAGCGGAGGCGGGCGACCTCATCGTCACGTTGGAGGTGGCCGCCCACGAGCGCTTCCAGCGCAACCGCGATGATCTCTACGTCGCCCTCCCCATCTCGATGACCCAGGCCGCGCTCGGCGTCACCATGAGCGTGCCGGGCATCATGCCCGACGAGGAGGTCGAGATCCGGGTGCCCGCCGGCACGCAGGCGGGCGACGCGATCGAATGCGCCGGCTTCGGCATGCCCCGGCTCGGCGGCGGGGGTTCCCGCGGGCGCCTCATCGCCCGCGCCGAGATCAAGGTCCCCCGCGAGCTCCCCGCCGAGGCCCGGCGCCTGC
>NZ_LT838843.1:655912-659338 GCF_900176655.1 Collinsella vaginalis | reverse complement strand
GGACACAGCGAAGGTTCGCCTGGTCATACCTGATGACATCGATCCGAGCCGTATCACCGGCGCATCGGACGCGGTGCTGCGCGCCCTCGACGCCGCGACGAGCGCGACCATGGTGATGCGGGGCAACGAGATCGCCCTGTCGGGCGCCTCCGACGAGGTCGAGTTGCTCTACCGGCTCTTCTCCCAGCTCATCAAGATGGCCGCGGCAGGGGCGGCGCCCACGCCCGACGAGGCCGTGCACGCCCTCGCCGACCTGCGCGCCGAGGGGGCGGGGGCCGCCGCGCTCGCCGATGACATCCTCCTCACCTTCCGCGGTCGCGCCATCCGCCCGAAGACGGCCGGGCAGAAGGGCTACATCGACGCGATCCGCGCCAACACGGTCACGTTCTGCCTCGGGCCCGCGGGCACCGGCAAGACCTACCTCGCCATGGCGATGGCCGTGGCCGCCCTCAAGCGCCGCGAGGTCGGCCGCATCGTGCTCACCCGTCCGGTCGTCGAGGCGGGGGAGAGCCTGGGCTTTTTGCCCGGTACCCTCCAGGACAAGGTCGACCCCTACGTGCGCCCGCTGCTCGACGCCCTCTTCGACCTCACCGACATGGAGCGGGCCCGCGAGTACCTCGAGCGCGGCACGATCGAGATCGCCCCGCTCGCCTACATGCGTGGGCGCACGCTGAACGACGCCTTCGTGATCCTCGACGAGGCCCAGAACACCACGCCTGAGCAGATGAAGATGTTCCTGACCCGCCTGGGCTTCAACTCGACCTTCATCATCACGGGCGACATGACCCAGCGCGACCTCCCCGGGCGCGTGGGAGGCCTCACTGACATCGAGCGCATCCTCGCGGGTGTCGAGGACATCGCCTTCATCCACCTCGGTCGCAACGATGTGGTGCGGCATAAGCTCGTCGGCCGGATCGTCGAGGCCTACGACGCCTTCGACGCGAGCCGCGAGGATCACCGGCAGGGGGGTGCGGGCCGTGGCCGTGCTCGTCGATAACGAGGAGGGCCTTGCCCTTCCCATCGAGGCGGCCGAGATCTCCCAGATCGTCGAGGCCGCGCTTTCCGCTTGCGGAGTCACGCGTCCCACCGATGTCTCGGTGGGGATCGTCACCGATGAGCGCATGCGGGAGCTGAACCGCACCTGGCGCGGTATCGACGCGCCGACCGACGTCCTCTCCTTCGAGTGCGACTCCCCCTTTGACGACACGCTGCCCGCAGGGGAGCCGGTCGAGCTCGGTGACGTGATCCTCGCACCCGCGCAGATCGAGCGCCAGGCGCCGGCGTTCGGCGGCACCCCCGCCGACGAGTTCCGGCTGATGCTCGTCCACGGCACGCTCCACCTCCTCGGCTTCGACCACATCGACGAGGGGGGCGCGCAGGAGATGGAGGCCCTCGAGCTCGAGATCCTACGCGGTCTCGCGCACGCCCGGGGCGACGACGCCGACGCGGTCCGGATCGGGCCCACCACCCGCCACATCGATGACTGATCCGTCCGCACACGAGAGAGGCCGCCTATGATCCCCGGCACCGGCAGGGAGCACCCCACCTTCATCCGCTCGTTCTCCTTCGCGATCGAGGGCTTCGTCACCGCGGTCAAAACCGAGCGCAACATCAAGGTCATGCTCGTCATCGGCGCCGCGGCCATCGCCGCCGGCGTGGCGATCGGGCTGGACGCGGTCTCCTGGTGCATCATCATCATCTGCTGCGGCCTCGTGATCCATGCCGAGCTCATCAACACGGCCTTCGAGGCCGCAGTGGACCTCGCGACCCAGGAGCTCCATCCGCTCGCCAAACGCGCGAAGGACATCGCCGCCGCCAGCGTCTACGTGCTCTCGATCACGGCGGCCGTCGTGGGGGTCCTCGTGTACGCCCACGCCCTCGGCTGGCTCTGAGCCGCCCGCGACGAGAAACGACCGTAAGGAGGCCGCCCATGGCAGACATCGAGGATATCGAGGATTTCGACCCGTTCGCCGACCTCACCGACGATGAGATCGACGCGCTCGCCGAGGAGGCGGGGGAGGGGGCGTCGTCCCCGGAAGGGGGCACGGGGTTCAAGAGCGGGTTCGTGGCCCTCGTCGGCCGGCCGAACGCCGGCAAGTCGACCCTCCTGAATGCCCTGATGGGGCAGAAGGTCGCCATCACCTCGCCGGTCGCGCAGACCACGCGGCGGCGTCTCCGGGCCGTGGTGCGTCGCCCTGGCTGCCAGATCGTGATCGTGGACACGCCGGGTCTCCACAAACCCAAGGACAGCCTCGGGGCCGAGCTGAACAAGACGGCGCTCGCCGAGGTTGGCGACGTGGACGTCATCGCCTTCGTCCTCGACGCCNCGCGCCGCCGCCGCACGTGGGGCGTCGTGCACAGCGTCATACGCCCGGCCTTCGACGGGCAGGCCGCGCAGGCCCCGATGCAGGCACCGCAGCCGCAGGCCCCGTCGAAGCCTGCCAAGCTGGCCGAGGACGGGTACTGGGGCCGCTCAACCACGGACGCCCTCCAGTACGTCGCCGGTACCGTGCGGGACGGCGAGATCTGGGGGCAGTACACGGCCCACGCCTGGCGGCTCAAGGGCTGCACGCAGGGCTGGGTGTACAGCCAGAGCCCCAAGGGCTCCCCGGCCATCCGTTTCCTCCAGCGGGCCTGCGGGGCCGATCCCGACGGCATCATGGGGCCGGGCAGCATCAACGCGTTGATCCGGTGCCTGGGAAACGGGATCCAGGACGGCGTGCTCGATNGGGAGCGCGTCGCCGCCCAGGTGGCCGCCGCCCGCGCGCAGGTCGACTTCGACGATGTGATCGTGGTCTCCGCCACCGAGGGGTTCAACGTCGAGGCCTTCGTGCATGCAGTCGAGCGGCTCCTCCCGGAGGGCCCGCAGTGGTTCCCCGAGGGCATGGACACCGATGAGACGGATGAGGGCCTCGTGGCCGAGTTCGTGCGCGAGAAGGTCCTGCTCCGCACGAAGGAGGAGGTCCCGCATGCGGTGGGCGTCACCTGCGACGCCATCGAGCGCCCGCGCCGGGGGCTCCTGCGCGTGCACGCGACGATCTACGTGGAGCGCGAGGGGCAGAAGGGCATCCTCATCGGGAAGCGCGGCGAGATGATCAAGCGCATCGGCACCGACGCCCGCCAGGACCTCGAGGAGGCCTTCGGCAGTCAAGTCTTCCTCGACCTCTCCGTGCGCGTCAAACCGAACTGGCGCGCCTCCGAGCGCGACATCCGGCAGTTCGGCTACGCCGCCGACGAGCAGTAAGCCCGTGGGCGGATCGCGCACATACCGGGAGACCTGCATCGTCCTCGACAAGACGAAGCTCAAGGAGACCGATCTGATCCTCACCCTGCTCGCCCGCGACGGCCGCCAGATCCGCGCCGTCGCCAAGGGGGCGCGCAAACCCGGCAGCCGGCTCGCGGCCCGCTGCGAGCTCGCCTCGACGG
>NZ_LT838843.1:645973-655243 GCF_900176655.1 Collinsella vaginalis | reverse complement strand
GCGCCGAGCAAGGCCATCATGGGCTTGCAGCGCTGGCTCAACGGCAAGATGGGCTACTAGACCGCATCACGATGCGCACCTCCTCCACCTTCGGGTGGGGGAGGTTTTTTCATTAGTCGGCCTTCCACCTTGTTATGGGGAGGTGGACCGGTTCTCGGTGCGTCCCTATTTCGTCCTAAAGCTCGTAACATGCGGTTTTTACTGTCACTTGTGAATGAATAATGGCAGCTCATGGTTCTTTACGCATCTCAAGTATCACTATTGGTACAATCTACCGCTGTAACACATTTAGAAAAATCGCAGGTAGACGATCTGAATATTCTGCTTATGTCCCTAAATGTCCCAATCGTCACCGAATTCGACGCCTGCGAACGCATCGGCGACCGCGTCGACTAGCTCTTGGTCGGTGGGTTTGACGTAGTGGATTGCGGACACGCCCTTTCCGACATGCCCCATCAGTTTCTCGAGCTTCTCGGTGTCGGCCCGCAGCGTCCACTCCATGTAGGTCCTCCACGAGTTCCGCAGGTTCTTGTACAGGTGGCGCTCAACGCCGGCGGCGTCGGTGACTCGCCTCCACTCCCTGTCTCTTGCCCTCAATCTTATCCCGTCGCCGAGCCCGTTGTGCGACACGAGACTGAAGCCCCTCTCGGCGCTGCCCCTCGCTGCCGACAGTACGCGCGCTGAGACAGGCCATGGGATGACGACCTTGCGGGCGCTGGTCTCCGTCTTCGTCCTCCTCCTCGCCCTTCCGGAGCGGTCGAGCTGGTCCCTCACCTCGACCAGTGCGCATCGTGAGCCGTTCTCCGCGATGACCTCGCGCACGTCGCCGGGGGCCGGTGCGAGCGACTCCCCGACGCGGCACGAGCCGAAGGCCGAGAGGATGATCGGCACCTCCATGAAGCTTCCGCGCGCGGCTCTGGCGATCCTGATGCACTCGCCGACCGTGTACACGCCGGAATCGCGCCTCTCTATGCCTTTCCCGTTCTTTTCGTCCGGACGGTTCAGCTCGTAACTGATGCGGAAGGGGTTCGCCGGTATCACCTCGTAACGCACCGGGAAGTCCATGAGCGGCTTCAAGACGTTGAGGCAGGACCTGGTCTGCGACGCCGTGAGGCCGTTGAGCCACGCCTGGACCTCGAGCGGGCGCACGTCGGATACGAGCACGCCGCCCCATCTCTCACGTGCGCGGTTCCAGGCGGACCTGTAGTTCAAGAGCGAGTTGTCAGACAGCCTCCTCTCGACCGACGGCCAGTACCACCGATCGAAGACATCCTGGACCGTCATGGTCGGCCTGTCCTCGTGGTGGGCCGCCTCCATCTGCGAGAGGTAGAGCCGCGCGTCCCTGCGCGACCCGTGGACCGTCTTGGAGAGCCGCCTGTACCCCTTGCCGTCGTGGAGATCCCCCCACCACCGCACTCGGTACCTACGGGCGCCGATGCGCTCTATGCAGCCGTACGCGCTCCTCTGTGACATAATGTAGCCACCGCCTTTCATTAGGTGGATCCAGGCCCCGTCTCCCCTCGCCGCCAAGCAATGGGGGAGGCGGGGCGCTTTTTTGCGCTGTCTCTCGTTCGTCTCAGGTGGAGATGTGCCTCTGATCCTGACGAGAGACAAGATGCCTGCTCATGGCGTCGACTGCCATGTAGACCGAGATGGTGATCGCGACCGTGAACGCAACGCCGAGGATCGCCCCAGGCAAAGCCATGCACGTCGATAGCGGGATCACGGCCACGACGAGCGAGATAAGGGCGCTCGTCGCGCACGACACCAGCTTGAGCCAGAAGACAAGCGAGCGCACCGCCTCCCTCTCCATCCGGCTCTCCGCCTCCTTCGCTGACTTCCTTCCCCGCGCATCCTCAAGAGACGCCTCAATGGAGGCTATATCCATATCGAGCAGGATCCGCTCGTACTCCCCGTCGCGGATGAGCGCTGAGAAGCACGCGGCGGTCGCTTTCGCGTCGGCGAGGGAGCCATGGGCTTCGAAGTCGGGAACTCCATAGTGCCTCGCGCACGCCGCGAGCTTTGACCAGCGCCAGTCTTCCCTGTAGCTGTTCCACTGTCCGTTGACTGGCGCGAACTCGCGCATGACGTCGAAAAGCGGCGCGTCGCTAAGCCTGAGCCCACCGGCCCTCAGCATCTCGATGTCGAACTCGACGTTGTATCCGACGACCAGCAGCGCCGATCTGAATACTGCGTCGATATCGTCGCCGAGGTCCAGAAGCTCGTTGCAACCGCTCACATCTCTCCATGAGATGCCGTGGATCCTCTGCGCATCCGGCCACCGTCTGCGACGCGATGGCCTCACAAGCGAGTCGAAGAGGACGGTGCCGGTCGCGTCCACGATCGACACGGACAGGACCTCGTCCTTCTCCGGGTCCAATCCCGTCGTCTCGGTGTCGACCACGATGATGCGCGATGGATCAAACTCCCGGATCGCCTCCAGCTGCTGCATGCTTTTCGGTATCCCGAGCGCCCCGACGGTCTTGGTCGGCATCGCCCTACTCCATTTCCCTCGATGATTGGAACCACACGACGGTCCCGCGGAACTCGACGGTCCGGCCGTCAGCCGCGCCGATGACGATGTCCTCATAGCTGTCATCCGTTGAATCTGGGGACAGTATCAAGGTGTTCGCGCCCTTGTAGAGACGGCGCATGACGTAATCCGCACCGTCGATGCTCACGACCGCGATGGAGCCGCTCTGGGGGTCCATGGCCGGGTCGATGAGGATGCTGCACCCCTCTGGGTAGACGCGGTCCATGCAGTTGCCCTCGACTTTGAGGAAGTACCCGCTTGGGTGTCTGTCGGCGACCGACTTCGGGAGCTCGACCACATCGTCGTAGACGTCGGGCTCCTGGGCGTCGCCGGCGTGCACACGGCCGAGAAGAGGCAGGACGGCGTATTCGCTCGCTCTCGGTCTGGCAGCCCCTGTGGGCAGCGTGTCGAGATCGACCGAGAACATCCCGTCGTCCTCTATGAGGTCGCTTTTCCTGATGCCGAAGTAATCGGCGATGCGCTGGATCGCGCCCATGCGCGGTTCGGAGAACCCGCCCTCCCATTGGGACACCGCACCGCGCGAGACGTCGGCAATTTTCGCTAACTCCTCTTGAGTCAAATCATAGTGTTTGCGCAGCTCAACTATATTTTTGCGGATACCCATGGTAACCTCCTGCTCATATTTCTTACATTGTACGTAGAAACATGTTGACATACAATGCTAGAATATCTAGCATTATGACAAGAAGAAAGGAGGCAAAATGGACGAGACGCTTGAGCAGGCGAGGAAGAGAGCGGGGTTCACCCAGCAGGAGATGGCCGACCATCTCGGATGCTCTCGTAGCACGTACGCTGCTATCGAGGCGAATCCTTATAAAGCGACGGTGCTGCAGGCGAAGACGATCTGCTCGTTGCTGTCGCGCAATTACGAGTACATTTTTTTCGGCAAGACAGCTAGTAAAACTAACGAAACGATTTAGGGGATTTAACTCCCCCTCTCGGGCTGCGCTCGCCCCGCCACCTTATGAGCGCCGCCCGAGAGGGGGAGCGGCCCCCGCGCACCTTGTCAAAGCCATAGAGCGTCGCTAACACCGACGGAAAAGCGAGGCCCACGCATGGTATGGGCGCCGTGTTGCAGAAGACCACGCTAAACATCTGCGCGGGGAGGCGGACCCCTAGAAGAAAACGCATAAACGCCCACGTAGCTCAGATGGAGAAGAGCGTCGGATTCCTAATCCGGTGGCCGGCGGTTCGAGTCCGCCCGTGGGCACCTACGCACACAAAAAGGCCCCCGCTGCCAGTGACACGGAGAGCAGGGGCCCGACCTGAAAAGGAGGTCGATATGGATTCTACCGTAATTGACCCGGTGGCGGAGCTCACGGAGCAGCTCCACCAGCTCATAGACGGCTTCGAGCGCCGCATGCGGGAGTCGCCCGTGCCGCTCGGCTCGAAGGCGCTCGCCTACGCCGTCCAGTCCGGCCTGCCGCCCCAGATGGCGTACACGGTCGCGGAGACCGCAAGGTACACGGGCATCGACGAGCGGGCGCTGCGGCGCGAGCACGAGGCGGGTCACCTCGCCTTCGTGATGCCGAAGGGCCAGACCAAGGGCTACCGAATCCTCACCGAGGAGGTGGACCGATGGCTGGCGGAATCACGGTAACGCGCAAGGCGCTCATGGTCGCCGCATACGCGGTGGGCGGATGGCTCTTCGCCTACGTCCTCATGCCGGGCTTCTGGCGCGCCGTGTACGCGGCCTGCCTGGCGCTCCACCGCCTCATGGGAGGGGTGATGTGATGTGGGCGCCGAGGTACGACTTCGAGACCGGCCGCTACGAGGCGGTGCGCCTGGTGGAGCCGGGCGCGTCATACGGCCCGGTGGCCGTCACGCGTGTGCGCAGGCGGCTGGAGGCCAGGGACGCGGCCCACGCCCTCAGGGAGGTGGCCGAGATGAACCGCCGCGAGCGGGGCGGGCGATCAGGGCCCACGTCGTGAAGGGGCCGGACGGCTCGGACGTCGCCGTGAGGACGTCCGGCGAGGCCGCTATGAGGCTGGCCCTCGCCGTGAACCCCCAGGGACCCCGCGAGAGCGCGGGGGAGTGGTACAGGCGCGTGGCGCGCGAGCGCGTGCGGGNGGGACGCGGCCCACGCCCGCGGGGGGGGGGCCGAGATGAACCGCCGCGAGCGGGGCGGGCGATCAGGGCCCACGTCGTGAAGGGGCCGGACGGCTCGGACGTCGCCGTGAGGACGTCCGGCGAGGCCGCTATGAGGCTGGCCCTCGCCGTGAACCCCCAGGGACCCCGCGAGAGCGCGGGGGAGTGGTACAGGCGCGTGGCGCGCGAGCGCGTGCGGGCGGTGCCGCTGATCATCGATTAAATCAAGAAGGAGGACTGATGATCGACATCAGATGCGATCTCACGCAGATCCAATCGAAGGCCGGGCGGACCGCCGTGACCCTCACGGTCACCGACCCTGACATGCAGTCGGACGGGATCCGAGGTCTCTTCGGCCTCGCCGGGCAGGCGGTCGACGTGTCGATAGACCCGGTCATNACGTCGAGGCCGCGCGCGACATGCCGACCCCGCTCGACCCCGAGCCCGCGCCGGCACCGGCGCACCTGCGCCCCGTCCTCGACCTCATGGCCCGCGACGGCATCTCCGAGGCGCAGATCCAGTCCGTCATGGCCTCCTACGGCTACATGACGCCCGACACGCCGATCACGGCGTACGACGAGGAGTTCGCGGGATGGGTGGCCTCGAGCTGGGACCAGATCCGCGACTACATCCGCTCCATCAGCTAAGTGAAAGACACCCATAGAAAGGATCAGACATGGCAGACGTCAACGATTTGGGGCAGGCGCTCGGCTTCGACGACGAGATAGAGGTCGCCGACGAGTTCGAGGCGGTCGCCCCGGGAGAGTACGGCTTCGAGGTCGACAGCGTGGAGCGCGGGCAGTTCAACGGCTCGGCCAAGATGGCGGCGTGCCCGACCGCGAAGGTGCGCATACACCTCACGGACGGCGGGGCCGAGGGGCGCGTCCTCTTCGACGACCTCAAGCTCAACACCAAGATGGCGTGGGCGATCGCGCGCTTCTTCGTGGCCGTCGGGATGCGCGCGGCCGACGCCCCGAGCTCCGAGAGGCTCAAGCTCGACTGGGCGGGCGCCGTCGGGCGCCGCGGGCGCGTGCTCGTGAAGGCCCGCGAGTACAACGGGCGCACGTACAACGACATCGAGTGGCTGAAACCGGAGCCCGCCTCCCAGCCAGCGCCCTCGCCGATGCCCGCGCCGCCGGCGTTCCGCCCGCAGGCCGCCGCCCCGGTTCCGCCCTCGGTGCAGGCCCAGATCAACCGGACCTTCCAGCAGGGGGGTGCTCGCTGACATGGAGCTCCGCCCCTACCAGGCCGAGGCCGTCGAGGCCATCGGGGGCCGGTGGGACGCTGGCGACCGGTCGACGCTGCTCGTCATGGCGACGGGCACGGGCAAGACGATAGTCATGGCCGCCGTGGTGGCAGACGCGGTGAGGCGTGGCGGGCGCGTGCTCGTCCTCGCCCACCGCGGCGAGCTGCTCCAGCAGGCCGCCGACAAGATCCGCGCGGCGACCGGGCTCAGGTGCAGCGTCGAGAAGGCCGGCGACACGAGCGTCGGCACCTTCGAGCGCGTGACGGTCGGCTCCGTGCAGACCCTCATGCGGCCCAAGCGCCTCGCGGCCCTCCCGCCCGACCGGTTCACCCACATCCTCATCGACGAGGCCCACCACGCCGTCACGGGCGGGTACCGCGCCGTCATCGACCACTTCGGGGGCGCCCGCGTCCTCGGGGTCACGGCGACGGCCGACCGCTCCGACCGGCGCAACCTCGGCGAGGTCTTCGACAGCCTCGCCTACGAGTACGACATGGTCGCCGCGATCCGCGACGGCTACCTGTGCCCCATCGAGGCGCAGACCGTGCCGCTCGACATCGACATATCGTCCGTCTCGACGCGATCCGGCGACTTCGCCGCCGACGAGCTCGGTACGGCGCTCGACCCCTACCTGCCGGCCGTCGCCGACGAGATGGCGGGGGCCGGCCTCATGGGCAGGCGCACGGTGTGCTTCCTGCCCCTCATCGCGACGAGCAGGAAGTTCCGCGCGATCCTCGAGGCCCGCGGCTTCCGCGCCGCCGAGGTCAACGGCGAGAGCGAGGACAGGTCGGAGGTGCTCGACGCCTTCGCGCGCGGGTCCTACGACGTGCTGTGCAACTCCCTCCTCTTGACGGAGGGATGGGACTGCCCGCCGGTCGACTGCATCGTGAACCTGCGCCCGACGCGCAGCCGCAGCCTCTACGCCCAGATCGTCGGGCGCGGCACCAGGCTCTCGCCCGAGACCGGCAAGACCTCGCTGCTGCTGCTCGACTTCCTGTGGGCGACCGACCGCATCGACCTCGTGAGGCCCGCCCACATCGTCGCGCAGTCCCCTGACGTNGCCGCGCAGCCTGCCGCGAACCCGGCCCCGGCCATGCCGGCCTTCCCGGCGCCGCCGGCGTCAATCAGGAAGAGGATCGAGAGAGAGGGAGAGTAGATGGCTTACGAGATCACGCGCGGGGCGATCCCGCGCACGCAGAAGGTCGTGCTGTACGGGCCGGAGGGCGTCGGCAAGACCACGCTCGCCGCGTGCTTCCCGTCGCCGCTCTTCATCGACACCGAGGGCGGGTCCGGCCACCTCGACGTGGCGCGCCTGCCGACGCCGACGAGCTGGCGGATGCTCCTCGACGAGGTGACCTACATACGCGACTACCCGGAGGAGTGCGGCGGGACCCTCGTGGTCGACACCGCCGACTGGGCCGAGCGCCTGTGCACCGCCCACGTGTGCGGCGAGAAGGGCATGAAGAGCATCGAGGACGCGGGCTACGGCAAGGGCTACACCTACGTCCACGAGGAGTTCGGGAGGCTCCTGAACCTGCTCTCGGAGGTCTGCGGGCGCGGCCTCAACGTCGTGCTCACCGCCCATGCCGTCATCACGAAGTTCGAGCAGCCCGACGAGCTCGGCGCGTACGACCGATGGGGCCTCAAGCTCATCGACGGCAAGAAGGCGAGCGTCGCGGCCATGGTCAAGGAGTGGGCGGACGCCGTGCTCTTCGCCAATTACAAGACGGTCGTGACGGTGGTCGACAAGGACGGCAAGAAGCGCAAGGCGCAGGGCGGCAAGAACCGCATGCTCTACNGCGCAGCCTGGTCGTCTTCGACCCGCCGCACCTCGACCGTGGCCACGGCTGGCAGGCCGCCAAGTACGGCGTGCTCGGCCCGGGGTGGAGGGACGACCTGGCGGCGGGCTTCCGCGAGTGCCTGCGGGTGCTCGCCCCGGGCGGGACGCTCGTCTTCAAGTGGAACGAGTACGCCGTGCCGCTCTCCGAGGTCCTGGCGCTCTGCCCCGCCAAGCCGGTCTTCGGCGTGCGCAGGCCCAAGGCGGCCAGGACGCACTTCATCGTCTACCACAAGGAGGGGTCATGACCGGATCGTACCCGGACGGCGTCACGGACGCCGACATAGAGCGGGAGATGGACGCGGGCGGAGCGCCCGAGGAGTGCGGGATATGCAAGCTGTACAGATGCGATCGCGGATGGGATGCAGGAGTGTGCTTCGACGCATGGTGCTGCAAGCGCGACCACGACCCGCTCGACCGCGCCGTGCTGGCATCCACCGGCAGCGGCATGAAGTGCTGGACCGGCCACTTCGAGCCGGAGGAGGGGGCGTGGTGATGAGGTACGTGTCGCTCTTCAGCGGCATCGAGGCGGCGAGCGTGGCCTGGGGGCCGCTCGGGTGGGAGCCCATGGCCCTCGCCGAGATCGAGCCCTTCCCCTGCGCCGTGCTCACCGAGAGGTACCCGGATGTCCCCAACTTGGGGGACGTGACGGAGATCGACTGGAAGGGTTTCATAGATGATCGCGGAAGGCCAGATGTCGTTGTGGGAGGAAGCCCCTGCCAGTCCTTCTCCGTGGCCGGGAACCGCACCGGACTTGATGGTGCCTCCGGCCTCATGTGGGAGTACGTTCGAGCTGTTCGCGAGCTCCGTCCTCGATGGCTCGTCTGGGAGAACGTCCCGGGGGCGCTGTCGAGCTCGGGCGGGGAGGATTTCAGATGCCTGCTCGGCTCCATGGATGAGCTCGGGTACGGTCTTTGCTGGCGCGTACTGGACGCGCAATTCTACGGAGTGGCCCAGCGACGCCGCCGTGTCTTCCTTGTCGGACATCTTGGAGACGGACGCGCCGCAGACGTACTCCTTGAGCCCGGAGGCCTGCGCTGGGATGCTCCGACGGGCCGAGAGAAGAGGGCGGAGCTTGCCGCTCGAGCTGGACGCGGCCCTGAGGGCGCGGGCGCAGGGGCTGCCGGGCGGTGCCTGACGCAGTACGGGGAGGAGGTGGCGGGCACGCTCACCGCGCGCGCCGACTCCTCGCCCTGCGCCGACCGGGGGCCGTCGGTCCTCATCGCCCGCGGCTTCAAGTACCACGCTGGCGTGACGGGATCAATCGGCTACGGCGAGGCGTCGCCGACGCTCGACGCGAGCATGCCGCCCGCCGCCATCGCCCACGGCTCCAAGCCACACGCCGGGCCTCACGCCGGGTCGATCGCGTACGGCAGCGTATCCCCAACGCTCGACACGGGCAAGCCAATGGGCGTGCTCCAGGTCAAGGGAAACTTCGTCGCGAGGGACACATCGCAGAACGGCGCGCCGTGGTGCGACCCGGACGGGGGTGGGGCCTACACGCTCAACGTCACCGACGTTGACGCCGTGCTCGTGGCGTCCGAC
>NZ_LT838843.1:622458-645840 GCF_900176655.1 Collinsella vaginalis | reverse complement strand
CGCTCAACGTCACCGACGTTGACGCCGTGCTCGTGGCGTCCGACACGCAGGCCCACGCATCCGTCTCAGAGGGCCTGTCACCGGCTCTCACGCGCCACGCGGCCAAGGACGCGCCGGTCGTGGCATTCGCGGCCAACCAGCGCGGCGAGGTGAGGCTCCAGGGCGGGGACGGGTTGATCACCGGCGCGATACCCGCGTCACAGCCCGGCAAGCAGGTGAACGGGGTCGCCGACGGAGCGGTGCTGCGACGGCTCACGCCCACCGAGTGCGAGCGGCTGCAGGGCTTCCCGGACGGATGGACCGACGTGACGTTCCGTGGCAGGCCCGCCGCAGACACCCCGCGCTACAGGGCGCTCGGGAACTCCATGGCGGTGCCCGTCATGCGGTGGATCGGCGAGCGCCTGGCAGCGGCGGACCTGCTAGCGGGAGGTGAGGGGGCGTGGTGACGATGAGAGAGGGGTCCGACATGGCCGAGGTGATCGAGTACGACGAGGAGCGCTTCGAGTCCGACGTGAAGGTGATGGAGGAGTACGCCGAGAGCGAGTTCGCCGTCCCCGAGATCACGCTCAGCGTGATGGGCGCGGATGACTCGCATCGGAGTTACACGCGGGACTTCGCCGCCCACGCGGCGAAGCTGCTGCGCGGGGCTATGGCCGAGATCGAGCGGCTGAAGGAGGCCCGCTACGGCATCCTGGACGAGATCGGGTGGCCCCGCTACGAGGACGGGCGGCCCGTGCTGATCGAGGACACGGTGATGTGCGCCGATGGATACGATCGGGCCGTCAAGGCCGTCGAGGTCGCCGGGTCGAGCTGCACCATGCGCTTCGAGTCAGAGGCCACATGGGAGATCGCCAGGGGCGTGCGATTCCGCCGCGCCCGCGACACCTGGCCGCAGCTCATGGCTGACATATCCTCCTACGTGGACGGGCGAGACCCGTCGGACCTCGACGCCGACGAGGCTGCCGCGCGAGGCTTCATCCGCCGCGCCGAGGCCCTGGCGGGTGGTCGCGGTGAGTGAGGGCGATGCGCCACGGGACGAGGAGATGCGGGAGGCCGTGGGCCGGTGGCTCAGCTACGTCGTGCAGGCGACGCCGGACCACGAGATCGAGCCCGTGGCGGCGGCGCTGGGGGCATTCGTGGGGGACGTGCGCTCTGCGGCGCAGTCCATGCTGGTCGAAAGAAGGGCGTGATGATGGGCGAGATCACGTCGGGCGACGCGCTCTCCTTCGGGGCCGAGTTCCTCATCGTCTTCGCGGTCGCGTACCCTATCGTGAGGGCGGTGATCGCGCTGGCGGAGCGCCTGGCCGAGTGGATCGACGGTCTGTGACCTGTGTCCGCACGATGTGGTATGGGGTGCCGTTCACCGGCGAAAACATACCGTTCATGCGTTCCTATCTTACAACACAAATAATACTTGCCGATATTACAAAGCATGCTATACTTGAGTTGTAAGAAAGGAAGGGGATAGAAGAAGCCCCGACCGAGCAGAAGGAGAAAGAGATGTTCGACTACCGTGCCATCAAGGACCAGGTCACCGACTACGTCAGCGGCTACGAGGAGGATTTCGACATCGACGGCATCATGGACGAGCTCCGCGCCATCGAGCCCGAGATCCGGAGCATCGACGACGTCGATGGCTTCGACGAGGTCATCCAGCGCCACGACGTGAGCGGCGAGTAAGCGGGCAGGCGAAACCGGCCCCGTCGACCGGGCGGGGCCGACAGGCGGCGGACGAGGGGAGCCGGCCATGAGGAAGATCATCGACAACCGCAAGTACGACACGGAGACGGCGCGCAAGCTGGCCGAGGTCAGCCACGGCGCGCAGAGCGACTTTAAGCACTACGAGGAGACCCTGTACGTCAAGCGCACCGGCGAGCACTTCCTGTACGGCTACGGCCACGCCGCGAGCAAGTACGCGGAGTACGTCGACGGCGGCGGATGGGGCGCGGGCGAGAGGATCATCCCGCTGACCTACGCCGAGGCCCGCGAGTGGGCAGAGCGCGAGCTGGACGCGGACGAGTACGAGGGGATCTTCGGCGAGGTGCCGGAGGGCGACGACGGGAGCGTGACCGTGTCGCTGCGCATCAAGGCGTCGACCCGCGAGCTGCTGCGGCGCATGGCGTCGGAGTCCGGGCGCGCGCAGGGCGAGATACTCGACGAGATCGTGTCGCGCGCGCCGAGGGGCGGTGGGGAGTGAGCACCGACCCCATCCGCCTGCAGCCCGTGGTCGCTGCCGGTGCCCGAGGGGCGGAGATGGCTCGACGGGGAGTGACATATCAAAATCGAACGGGGCCCCGTCGGAGACGATCCGGTGGGGCTCCCGCCATCAGAAGGAGGATTGGACCGCATGGGGGACCACGAGGACCTGAGGGAGGCCGTCGGGTGCATAGACCNGAGTGGGTCGAGGAGAACTCGGACGACCTGCCCGAGGACACCAACGCGGACTGGGACGAGCCGGTGCGGCTCGCGCCCCCGCTCATAGGCACCGAGGATGCGGGCGTGCTCCGGTGCGGCCAGAAGATGGTGGTCGCGGGGCCGTCCAAGGCTGGCAAGAGCTTCGCGCTCATCGACCTCGCGGAGGCCATCGCGTGCGGCGGAGAGTGGCTCGGGTGGCCGTGCCTCAAGGGGCCGGTCTACTACGTGAACCTCGAGATCGCGGACGAGAGCTTCCGCCAGCGCCAGCACATGGTGTGGGAGGCCCGCGACGCCCACGGCGAGACCGGCGACGGGCTCGACGAGGTCAAGCGTAACTTCTACAGATTGGACCTCAGGGGCCGCGCGCAGGACATCGGCAGGCTCGCCCCGGCCATCGTGAGGCGCGTGCTCAAGCGGGCGCCGAGGGGCGGCTTCCGCGCCGTCATCATCGACCCGATCTACAAGGTCAACGGGGGCGACGAGAACGACGCCTCCGCGATCTCGCGCTTCACCAACGCGCTCGACCTCATCGCGTCGCAGCTCGACGCCGCCATCATCTACGTGCACCACCACGCGANCCCAAGCAGATCCGCTTCCTCGAGTCGCGCGGCTTCCGGCGCGTCGGCACGTGGCGCATGGACGAGGCCTCGTCGCTCATCGCGCGGATCAGCGCGAACTCGTGGCGCACGCCCCGCGGGATCGACCCCGCCACGTACGTCCCAGGCGGCGCGTCGTGAGCCCGCGCCAGGCGGAGATCGCCGACCAGATCGGCGCCGTGTGCCTGACCTTCGACAAGCTCATACGGGACCTCGAGCGCCTGATGCGGCGAATCGAGCGGCTCGAGACGAGGATCTCCGGCGTGTACGCCGAGGGCTACGCGGACGGCGTGAGGGAAGCGACCGAAAGGAGACCGAGATGAGCAAGAGGATCTACGTCGTGATGGAGCGGTGGGCCACCGGCGAGCCGGAGACGGGACGCCCGTCCATCGCGTACATGAACCGTGGACGGGCAGATGCGGACGCGGCGCGGCGCGGTGAGTCCGGCCATGGCGTGCTCTACGAGGTCGTGGAAGTGGCCCTTGTGGCCGAGGACACTTGCCACATCCAGATGCCGATCATCGACTGGGAGACCGGCGATCGCGACTGCGTCTGCTCCGCATGCGGGGCGAGCATCGACCCGCAGGACTTGGCCGAGGCGGACGGGCACTGCCCAAACCGCTGGGCAAGGGTTATCGACGATAAGGAGGAGTCATGAGCTGCAGATACTGCAATGGCGAGTGGGGAGACGACATCAAGGAGGCCGACCTTCTCTATCAGGAGATGGACGACACCACGGTCAGCGTCCACGTCCCGGAGGAGGGCTCGCTGGATGACGACCTCGGCCCCGTCCTGTACGCGGAGGTCGGGATCTTCGGCCACACCTTCACAAATAGGTACCCGATCCGCTTCTGCCCCATGTGCGGGCGCGACCTGAGAGGGGGCGGTGAGGGGTGAGCGGCATCCTCGACGTGTGCTGCGGCCCCAGGTCCTTCTACTTCGACAAGGCNCGCACGGCGCGCGAGTGCGGGGCGTCCGAGAGGTGGTGCCGCACGGCGGTGCCCGTCGCCCTCGACCAGGTGGACGCCTACGGCTTCGACCGCGTGAGGGCGGGGCTGGGCCTAGCCGAGGGCTGAGCCGCCGCGCTCCATGTCCTCGCGTATGAGCCGCTTGATGTACCCCTGGCGGTTCCCCTGGGCCATGAGGTGCTCCCAGATGTCGGCCTCCGACGGGTAGAACCTCAGGTCGGTCCGCTTGACCTTCTCGGCGACGTAGCGCCGGGAGGCGCGCTTCTGCGCATCGCTCTGGGCCATCATTCGCCCCCCATCTTCGATTTGATGATCCCGGCCAGCAGGTTCGCGATGAGCGATCCGGCGAGGACGATGAAGAAGAATTTTACGTCTTCCATGGCTGGTACCTCCTGTTGTATGATTTCGATCGAGTGGGAGGCGGGGTTTCCAGGCCCCGCCGTCCCTAGTCGCCTACCGCCTGAAGCGCTTGCCCCGCTTCGGGCGGTTTCTCATCCTCTCGAGCACCGCTGCGGAGATCAGGTTGCCGACCGTCGCCGCCGCGATCGCGAGGATGAGCTGCTTCACGTCTTCCATATCCATCACCTCCTTCCGTGTCTACGCCTACAATTATAGCACGTGTGCTATAGATAGCAAGGTGATCTGAGATATTTTTGCCAGGTCGTGCCAGGTCGTGCCGACTCTTGCCAGGTGCTGCCGGGTCGTGCCGGATCAGACGTGCNCCATGCGGGCCGCCATCGCAGCGTGCCGGGACGCGGGGCGGCCGCCCACGCGGGAGAATGTCCGCGAGGAGATGGCGCTGTCCGGGCTCGAGGTGACGCCGACGCAGCTCACCAACTGGACGGTGAACCGCGCCGGGTGGAGCCCGATCAGGGCCGCGCGGGAGGAGGCGACGGGCCTCCACGTCCTCTGCGACATCGAGGCGGAGATGGCCGAGTCGGTCGAGGGGCTCGACGGCAGGGAAGCCTTGTAACCACGTTGTTACAACGTGACAAGGTGCCTTGTTGTAACACCGTTGTTACAACATACAGCCCCCCTTGTTGTAACGGCTTATATAACCTTGTTTACAACAAGGGGTGTCACCCCTCACTCGGGGGCCTGCCTCCGGCACGCTCGGGGGCGCGGTGAACCGCGCGCCCCTCGCTCTTCGCGGGGGCTCGGCCGATGCAAGCCCCGTCGCGAATGTAATTCCGATACGACAACCGAATAGGAAGGTGCCAATGAGCCACGAAACAGGGGCCGGCGCGCCGCGCAGGGTCGAGGGCTTCCTGCCGATGCGGCCGCCGACCGTCACGCACAACGACCTCAGGGTCCGGGGGCGCGGGGGCGGGCGCTTCGTGGGGAAGTCGGACCGCCTGCTCGAGGCCGAGGCCAAGATCGAGGCGGCGCTGGGCGGCATCGCGCCGGGGGAGCCGCTCGCGGGGCCGGTGGCGCTCACGCTCCNCCCGCCGCACCTCGACCGTGGCCACGGCTGGCAGGCCGCCAAGTACGGCGTGCTCGGCCCGGGGTGGAGGGACGACCTGGCGGCGGGCTTCCGCGAGTGCCTGCGGGTGCTCGCCCCGGGCGGGACGCTCGTCTTCAAGTGGAACGAGTACGCCGTGCCGCTCTCCGAGGTCCTGGCGCTCTGCCCCGCCAAGCCGGTCTTCGGCGTGCGCAGGCCCAAGGCGGCCAGGACGCACTTCATCGTCTACCACAAGGAGGGGTCATGACCGGATCGTACCCGGACGGCGTCACGGACGCCGACATAGAGCGGGAGATGGACGCGGGCGGAGCGCCCGAGGAGTGCGGGATATGCAAGCTGTACAGATGCGATCGCGGATGGGATGCAGGAGTGTGCTTCGACGCATGGTGCTGCAAGCGCGACCACGACCCGCTCGACCGCGCCGTGCTGGCATCCACCGGCAGCGGCATGAAGTGCTGGACCGGCCACTTCGAGCCGGAGGAGGGGGCGTGGTGATGAGGTACGTGTCGCTCTTCAGCGGCATCGAGGCGGCGAGCGTGGCCTGGGGGCCGCTCGGGTGGGAGCCCATGGCCCTCGCCGAGATCGAGCCCTTCCCCTGCGCCGTGCTCACCGAGAGGTACCCGGATGTCCCCAACTTGGGGGACGTGACGGAGATCGACTGGAAGGGTTTCATAGATGATCGCGGAAGGCCAGATGTCGTTGTGGGAGGAAGCCCCTGCCAGTCCTTCTCCGTGGCCGGGAACCGCACCGGACTTGATGGTGCCTCCGGCCTCATGTGGGAGTACGTTCGAGCTGTTCGCGAGCTCCGTCCTCGATGGCTCGTCTGGGAGAACGTCCCGGGGGCGCTGTCGAGCTCGGGCGGGGAGGATTTCAGATGCCTGCTCGGCTCCATGGATGAGCTCGGGTACGGTCTTTGCTGGCGCGTACTGGACGCGCAATTCTACGGAGTGGCCCAGCGACGCCGCCGTGTCTTCCTTGTCGGACATCTTGGAGACGGACGCGCCGCAGACGTACTCCTTGAGCCCGGAGGCCTGCGCTGGGATGCTCCGACGGGCCGAGAGAAGAGGGCGGAGCTTGCCGCTCGAGCTGGACGCGGCCCTGAGGGCGCGGGCGCAGGGGCTGCCGGGCGGTGCCTGACGCAGTACGGGGAGGAGGTGGCGGGCACGCTCACCGCGCGCGCCGACTCCTCGCCCTGCGCCGACCGGGGGCCGTCGGTCCTCATCGCCCGCGGCTTCAAGTACCACGCTGGCGTGACGGGATCAATCGGCTACGGCGAGGCGTCGCCGACGCTCGACGCGAGCATGCCGCCCGCCGCCATCGCCCACGGCTCCAAGCCACACGCCGGGCCTCACGCCGGGTCGATCGCGTACGGCAGCGTATCCCCAACGCTCGACACGGGCAAGCCAATGGGCGTGCTCCAGGTCAAGGGAAACTTCGTCGCGAGGGACACATCGCAGAACGGCGCGCCGTGGTGCGACCCGGACGGGGGTGGGGCCTACACGCTCAACGTCACCGACGTTGACGCCGTGCTCGTGGCGTCCGACACGCAGGCCCACGCATCCGTCTCAGAGGGCCTGTCACCGGCTCTCACGCGCCACGCGGCCAAGGACGCGCCGGTCGTGGCATTCGCGGCCAACCAGCGCGGCGAGGTGAGGCTCCAGGGCGGGGACGGGTTGATCACCGGCGCGATACCNCCCCAGACCGGCGGCCCCAGCCAGGATTTCGATCCGCCCGCCGTTTTTTCTCCCCAAGGATGCGCAAGGAGGCCATGTGGACTTCTCCGTCACGCCCGATTTCGGCCTCGCCGCCGACCTCGACTTCTCGCTCTCAGACGTGGACGTCGCGGGGGACGACGACGGGGTCGGGTGCGGGCGCTACGTCCGGCCGCGCGTCTACGGCGGCACCCTCGGGGCCGTCGAGTACGAGCACGCGCTCGACCTCGCCGAGGGCATCGAGCTCTCCGACGGGTACCGCGCCTTCGCCTTCGTCTCCGGGAACTTCATCTTCGGCGACCTCCTGGAGGCCATGGTCGACCTCGGGAGGATCGCGCCCAGGCGCGTCACGATCCAGACGCTCAGCATGTCAGAGGAGAACGTCGACTCGCTGCGGAACGTGATCGAGATGTCGCCCGGGCTCGAGTCGCTGCGCCTCATCCTCTCCGTCTACTTCTGGGGGCACGAGCGGCACCCGGGCGGCCTCGTGCCGTACCTCTACGAGCGGCTCGACCTCCCCGACATAGAGTTCGACTGCGCCTTCGCGAGCATCCACACGAAGATCGCGACCATCGAGACGGTCGCGGGCCACCGAATCGTCATGGACGGCAGCGCGAACCTGCGCAGCAGCCGGAACATCGAGCAGATGCGCATCGAGGTCGACCCCGCGCTGCACGCCCACATCGAATCATTCGCCGACCGCGTCTTCGCGGCCTACTCGACGATCAACCGTGACGAGCCCCGGCCGAAGCCCGTGAGGGGCGGCAGGCTCTGGGGCTCCGTGACGAGGGGGGAGGGCTGACATGGCATCCGGATCGCACGGCGGCAAGGGCGGCTCCCGCAAGGGCACGACCAAGGCCAGGGAGCGCGGCCGCAGGCGCAAGAAGAAGGACAAGAAGAAGGACAAGAAGAAGCGGGGCGGTCAGGTCGACCTGTACCCAGACATACCGTTCTAGGGCTAGCGAGGGGGGGCGCTGCGATGGCCGGACGGAAGCAGGCTGAGTCGTGGGACGCCGAGGAGGCGGGGCAGATCACCGGCCTCGTCACCTCCGGCAGCGGCATCGACGAGGTGTGCGCCTTCACGCGCTTGACCAGGTCGCAGGTCGACGCCAGGTGCCGGGCGACCTTCGGCGAGGGCTTCGACGCCTTCGCCGCGCGCCAGCGCCTGATCGGGAACGCCATGTTCAACAAGGCGTTGTTCGACGCGGCCTGCGCCGGCAACGCCAAGGCGATGGACATGTACGCGAGGATCGCCACCGGCTACAGCCCGCTCTCGACGCGGGACGGCCCGGCGAGGGGGAAGCCCAAGGGCGAGGCATTGGAGCTGTAGCGAGTGGCCAGATCCGAGTACAGGACGAGGAAGCGGATCACGGAGCCGGCCATCGCCGGGTGGATCCGCACCGTCGAGCGCCGGGCGATCCCGGTCTGCGCCGACCAGGTCGCGCTCGCCGCGCACGTCAAGCGGGTCTTCGCCACCGAGCGCCTGCGCATCGACCGCGAGAGGCTCGCCCGGTACCTCGGGTACCAGCGCTACTTTCCCTTCGACCTCGCCGAGGAGGAGCGCTTCCTCCTCGCGCTCTGGCTCTGCGTCTACGGCGAGGACGGGCTGCCCCGGTGGCCGGACCTCCTCCTCTACGTCTGCCGGGGCTGGGGCAAGACCTCCTTCGCGGCCTTCTGCGCCTTCTGCCTCATCTCACCGGCCAACGGCATCCCGGCCTACGACGTCGACATATGCGCCACGACCGAGGACCAGGCCCGCATCGGCTACCTCGACCTGTGGCGGATCATGGAGGCGTCGCCCGACCTCTTCTCCCAGGGCTTCACCTGGAACAAGATCGAGCTCTCCTGCTTGGAGACCCAGTCCCGATACAAGTTCTGGTCGGGCAACTCGAACTCGAAGGACGGCATGCGCTCCGGCGCCGTGTTCTTCGACGAGGTGCACGCCTACGAGGACAACGCCTCGATGGAGGTATTCACCGGCGGCCTCGGCAAGAAGGACGAGCCCCGCCGCCTGATGACCACCACGGACGGCACCGTGCGCGACGGCCCGCTCGACGAGATGAAGGGGCGCGCCCGCGCGATCCTCGAGGACGGGGAGCCGGACGGCGGCTTCCTGCCCTTCATGTGCAGGCTCGACGACCCGCGCGAGATCGAGGACGAGTCGCTGTGGCCGAAGGCGAACCCGCGCCTCCTCACCTCCAAGTCCCTCATGGCGGAGTACCGCCGAGAGGTCGCCGAGTGGCGCATCTCGCCGGCGCGGCACCCGATGGTGCTCACCAAGCGCTTCAACCTCCCCGAGCAGCGCCGCGACATCGCGGTNCGCGGGACGGCCCGGCGAGGGGGAAGCCCAAGGGCGAGGCATTGGAGCTGTAGCGAGTGGCCAGATCCGAGTACAGGACGAGGAAGCGGATCACGGAGCCGGCCATCGCCGGGTGGATCCGCACCGTCGAGCGCCGGGCGATCCCGGTCTGCGCCGACCAGGTCGCGCTCGCCGCGCACGTCAAGCGGGTCTTCGCCACCGAGCGCCTGCGCATCGACCGCGAGAGGCTCGCCCGGTACCTCGGGTACCAGCGCTACTTTCCCTTCGACCTCGCCGAGGAGGAGCGCTTCCTCCTCGCGCTCTGGCTCTGCGTCTACGGCGAGGACGGGCTGCCCCGGTGGCCGGACCTCCTCCTCTACGTCTGCCGGGGCTGGGGCAAGACCTCCTTCGCGGCCTTCTGCGCCTTCTGCCTCATCTCACCGGCCAACGGCATCCCGGCCTACGACGTCGACATATGCGCCACGACCGAGGACCAGGCCCGCATCGGCTACCTCGACCTGTGGCGGATCATGGAGGCGTCGCCCGACCTCTTCTCCCAGGGCTTCACCTGGAACAAGATCGAGCTCTCCTGCTTGGAGACCCAGTCCCGATACAAGTTCTGGTCGGGCAACTCGAACTCGAAGGACGGCATGCGCTCCGGCGCCGTGTTCTTCGACGAGGTGCACGCCTACGAGGACAACGCCTCGATGGAGGTATTCACCGGCGGCCTCGGCAAGAAGGACGAGCCCCGCCGCCTGATGACCACCACGGACGGCACCGTGCGCGACGGCCCGCTCGACGAGATGAAGGGGCGCGCCCGCGCGATCCTCGAGGACGGGGAGCCGGACGGCGGCTTCCTGCCCTTCATGTGCAGGCTCGACGACCCGCGCGAGATCGAGGACGAGTCGCTGTGGCCGAAGGCGAACCCGCGCCTCCTCACCTCCAAGTCCCTCATGGCGGAGTACCGCCGAGAGGTCGCCGAGTGGCGCATCTCGCCGGCGCGGCACCCGATGGTGCTCACCAAGCGCTTCAACCTCCCCGAGCAGCGCCGCGACATCGCGGTCACCTCGTGGGCGAACCTGGTCGCGGCGTCGCGGCCGGTCGAAGCCGAGCGCCTGCGCGGGCTCCCGTGCGTGGCGGGCGTCGACTACGCGCTCGTGACCGACATGGTCGGGGCGTGCCTGCTCTTCCGCGTCGGCGACGGCGAGTACGCCTCGGTGACGCACGCCTGGTGGTGCACGAGGTCCGCCGACGCCGGCGAGGTCAAGGCCCCGCTCGGCGACTGGGCGGCCGCGGGGCTGCTCACGGAGGTCGACGGCGTCGAGATCCCGACCGAGGACGTCGCCCGGTGGATCCGCTCAACCGCCGACTCGCTCGGGGCGCGCATCGAGTGCGTCGCGGCCGACACCTACCGCTTCTCGCTCATGAGGCGGGCCATCGTCGACGTCATCGGCATGGACGAGACCCTGCGCGGCGCGGACCAGCAGGTGTGGCTGACGCGGCCCTCCGACATCATGCGGGTGCAGCCGGTCATCGACTCCGCCTTCGCCAGGCGCGCGATCGCCTGGGGCGAGAACCCGCTCATGCGGTGGGCGGCCAACAACGCGAAGCTCGAGCCCGCGCCCAACGGCAACTTCAGGTACGGCAAGATCGAGCCGCACTCGCGCAAGACGGACCCCTTCATGGCGCTGGTCCACGCCTTCACGGTGGCCGACCGCATCCCCGAGGACGCGCCGGCCGCCTTCGCCGAACCGGTCTTCTGGTGAGGCCGAATTGAAAACGACAACTTGATATGGAGGCCGCGGTGCCGAGGTTGCAGAGGAAGACCGCTCACGACGACTACGAGGCGTTCGTCGAGAAGTTCAAGCCGAAGAAGACCACCGACGACTGCTACACGCCGCAGGGGGTCTACGACGTCATCCTCGCCTACGCGGCGGAGCGCTTCGGATTCGACCCGGCCGACGCCGTGAGGCCGTTCTGGCCCGGCGGCGACTACGAGTCGTTCGACTACCCGGAGGGGTGCGTCGTCGTCGACAACCCGCCCTTCTCCATCCTCTCGAAGATCAAGCGCTTCTACATGGAGCGCGGCATCCGCTTCCTCCTCTTCGCCCCCTCCCTCACGTGCCTCGGCAGCGACATCCCGGGCGTGGCCGCGATCGTGTGCGACGCCAAGATCCGCTACGAGAACGGCGCGATCGTGCCGACCTCCTTCGCCACCAACATGCTCGACGGCATCAGGGCGGAGTCCTGCCCGGAGCTCACCGAGGCCATCATGGCCGAGCAGGAGAGGGGCAGGCCGGAGGCGCCGACCGTCCCGAGGTACGAGTACCCGGACGAGATCGTGACCGCGGCGATGCTCCAGCGCCTCGCCAGGTACGGCGTCCGCTTCGAGGTGCCCGACGCCGAGTGCCGGCGCGTGTCGCGGCTCGAGTCCCAGCGGGCGCTCGGCAAATCCATCTACGGTGGGTGGTTGCTCCTGTCCCGGCGCATGGCCGAGAAGAGGCGCATGGCAGAGCGGCGGCGCCTCGATGCCGAGCTGATGCGCGCTGGAGCGAACGCCTGCCTCGACGACGGCANGGACCGGCCCTCACCGTGGTCGGCAAGCTCGTCGGCGCGACCGGGAGCATCGCGGGCGGCGTCTCGGGCGCCGTGAAAGCGGTCAACACATTCAAGACCGCGATGACCGCGACGAACCCCGCGCTCATCGACGGCTACCGCAAAAGCGGCGACCTCGCGGGCAGGCTCGGCCTCATGGCGAACCAGAGCGTCGCCGCAGCGGGCGGGGCGAAGCGCTTCTCGGCGGCCGTCGAGAACATGGAGCGCCGCACGGGGAGGATGGTCACCGAGCTCACGCCCGCGCAGGCGCAGATGGCGTCGTTCGCCAACGGCACGAACAGGGCGCAGATGGCGCTGACGAGCTTCGTGTCCACCGCGATGGGCGCCGTCGGCATCGCCGCGACGGCGTACACCGTCGCCAGCGTCGCGAACGAGGTGTACAGGCTCTCGATCGGCTACGAGCAGAACGCCGAGGCGGCGAAGTCCGCCGCGGCGGGCGCATCGAGATTCGCGGAGACCATGACGGCGACGCAGGGGGCCGCCGTCAACCTCGACGTGGCCATGGACGCCAGCGGAAACACCATCAGCGGTCTCCAGAGCACGACCTCCGAGGCCTTCTCGAACATCGTGTCCATCATCCAGCAGAGCATGGCGCAGTCCGGGACGATCACGCAGCAGGCGGCCGAAGAGATCGCGAGGAGCTTCGAGCGCATCCGCCAGGCGTCGGACAACGAGGCGTCCGCCTTCGCGAACGTGATCGCCGCGGTATCGGGGGCCTACGACAAGCTCGACAGCTCGAACGTCTCCCAGTACGTCGCCGACGTCAAATCGGCGTTCGATACCGGTAAGACCCAGCTCGAGGGCAACCTCAAGGACCAGCTCCAGCTGATCCAGTCCTACCACCAGCAGGTGGGCGACGTCGGGTCCGAGGCGCACCAGCGCGACGTGCAGGCGGCGAAGGACGCCTACACGAGGCAGCTCGACACCATCGAGCAGGCCAAGGATCAGGCCCTCTCGAAGACGAGCGAGCTGTACAGCGAGATCGGCGACGAGACGATGAACGGGTTCGCCAAGATCTCGGAGCTCATCGAGCGGAACAAATACAGCGGCGCGCTCGACGGCGGGATCCTCTCCGCCCTGAACCTCCACNAGGGCGACACGGGCCCGCAGGGGCCGCCCGGCGAGTCGGCCGGGGCCTTCCTCGCGGCGCACCCGGTCGGCAGCTACTTCGAGACGAGCGATCCGTACTTCTACCCGCCGTCGCAGGGCGGCACGTGGGAGCGGGTCAGGGGCACCGGGCCGTACACGTGGCACCGGACCGCATGACATGGGAGAGGGGATGCATCGATGAGCAGGACCACGGGTTTCTCGCGGTACGTGTGCGACCGCTGCGGGACCACCGTCCACGCGCCGGACGGCGGGCAGGAGGTGCAGGCGTGGCAGGAGGTCAAGCGCGTCACGGCGAGCGGGACCGGCATCACGCGCCTGCTCTGCCCGGCGTGCGCCAAGGCCTACTACGACCTCGCGCAGGGGCAGGACACGGGATTCACGGCCTTCATGGAGGCCGGTAGGAAGAGGGAGGAGCAGTAATGGCCTTCGAGATCATCGACGGGCAGACGGGGGTCAAGCACATCTCGTCCGACGACCTCGCCGCGCTCAACATCGGGCTCCTCGGGACCGACTCGTGCGTCTTCCGCTTCGGCGCGGACTTCGGCGTCACGGTCAACTCGGCGAACTCGGTCACCGTGGGCACGGGCGCGGGGATGGTGGACGGCAAGCGCTTCTGGGGGCCGTCCGCGACCACCGTNAGCCGGCCGACCCCGACCCGGTTCCCGCTCCGGCGGACCCGGATCCCGAGCCGCGCGGCTTCCAGCGCCTCGCGCGGATGCTCGCTCAGTAAGCAGAAAAAACGAATGATAGGAGCACAAATGCCCATCAACCTCAACTCCGCCTCCAAGCAGGCGGTGCAGGCGCTCGCCCAGGCCTTCGCCTCCGACGACGGCGCCCAGGTCGAGCAGGCCCTCGACGGCCTGCGCGAGTCCATCCTCGCCGACACCGCCGAGCAGTACCGCGAGGCCGTCGCCTCCAACGACTCGGCGATCCTCGCCCAGCGCGGCTTCCGCCAGCTCACCAGCGACGAGACCGCCTACTACCAGCGCGTGATCGACGCGCTCTCCGGGGCCAACCCCCGCCAGGCCTTCGCCGACTTCGCGACCACCCCGGACAAGATGATGCCCGCCACGATCTTCGACGAGATCCTCAAGGGCATCCAGGAGGCGCACCCGCTGCTCGCCGCCGTCAACGTGGTCAGCGTCGGCTACATCACCGAGTGGCTGCGCAACAAGCACACCCGCCAGCTCGCGGCGTGGGGGAGCGTCGGCGAGGCGGTCACCAAGGAGATCACCTCCGCCTTCGAGGTGGTCGACGTCAAGCAGGGCAAGCTCTCCGCCTTCGCCCTCGTCTCGATCGACATGCTGCGACTCGGCCCCGTGTGGCTCGACGGATACATCCGCACCGTCCTCGGCGAGGCCCTCGCGTGCGGCCTCGAGACCGGCATCGTGACCGGCAAGGGTGTCGCCGGCGAGCCCATCGGCCTCGACCGCGACATCCACGAGGGCGTGAGCGTCAACCAGACCACCGGCTACCCCCGCAAGAAGGCCGTCGCGGTGAAGGACCTCACCCCGGCCTCCTACGGACCGCTCGTGGCCAAGCTCGCGAAGGACGAGAAGGGCCGCGACAAGGTCATCGACTTCCGCGACGGCGGCTCGGGCCTCGCGCTCATCTGCTCGAACTCCGACTACCTGACGAAGATCATGCCCGCGACCACGCTGCTCACCTCGGGCGGCGTCTACGCCCGCGACCTCTTCCCGCTGCCGACCGAGGTCTACCCGTCCGTCGCCGTCTCCGACGGCGAGGCGATCCTCGCGATCATCGGCGAGTACGACCTCTTCGCGGGCGGGAACCGCGGCATCGAGTACAGCGACGAGGTGAAGTTCCTCGAGGACCAGCGCGCCTTCAAGACGGTGCTCTACGCCTTCGGCCGCGCCGTCGACGACACCTCCGCCGTGCTCCTCGACATCTCGAAGCTCGACCCCGCGTACACGACCGTCAAGGTCGCCGGCGNGGCGTCGTGGAGATGGCCTACGAGGTCGAGGTGCTCGGGCGCTGACGCCCGGTCCGGCAGGCCGAATCAGAAAAACGAAAATCCGATAAGGAGGACACGCATGGCGGGTCAAGAGGGAAGCGTGCGCTTCGGTCTGAAGCGCGCGTTCTGGGCGAAGAAGCTCGGCGAGGGCAAGTACGCAAAGCCGGTGGCTTTCAAGTACCCGAAGTCGGTCGACATGTCCGACAAGTCCGGCAGCAAGTCGATCATCTACGGCGGCGACCGCGCCGTCTACACCAACGGCGGCGGGGGCTCCCGCGAGCTCGGCGTCACCATGACGCACTTCGACCGCGAGTTCCTGAAGGAGATCCTCGGGCAGACGGTCGACGCCGAGGGCGGCGGCCTCGTCGAGAGCGCCTCGGACGTCATGTCCGCCTTCGCCTTCGGCATCGAGACCAACTCGGACCAGGGCGCCTACCGCACCTGGTTCCTGGACTGCACGAGCTCCAACGTCAGCTTCTCGCCGAAGACCAACGAGGAGAGCATCTCCGAGGTCTCCGAGACCGCGACCTTCACCGCCGTCGAGGCGACCATGAAGGGCGGCAAGAGCATGACCATGTACACGCTCGAGCCGGGCGACTCCGGGTACGACGCGGCGTTCGACGCCGTGCCGTTCTCCGACGGCAAGACCGCGCAGCCGTAAGGGCCGGCAGCAAGACGGGCACACGGGGGCGGCCGGGGGGCCGCCCCCTCTCTTTCAGGGGGTAATCCATGGCATCACCGGACAGCACCGCGACGGTCACCGTCGGCGGCGAGGAGCTCGAGATCGCGGCGACGAACCGCGCGTGCATGGTCTACGCGCGGGAGTTCAAGCCCGGGGCCGAGGCACCGTACACGGGGTCGCTCGTCGGCGACATCATCACCGAGTTCACGGCCGACACGGGCCAGCGCTTCCACTCGTGGGCGGACCTGCCGCACGTGCTGGGCGCCGTCTGGGCCATGGCCACGGCTGCGGGCTCCACGAAGCAGAAATGGCCGCGCTTCCTCGATCGCGTGATGGGGTCCGACGCGTCGGTCGCGGAGGTGACGGCGGCCACGACCGAGCTCTTCACCGACGGGCACCTCGGGTCGCGCACCTTTTTTCGGCAGCAAGCGGGAGCGGACGCTGCTGGAGAACCCGACGCGGAGCCGTCGGGGGAGTGACCGGGAGGACGCCCCCACGGCCGAGCAGCGCATGTGGCCCGACGAGGCCCGCGTGCTCGCGCTCATGTCGGCGGGCTTCACCCACAGCGAGGCGCTCGACCTCACCCCGCTCGAATCGAAGATCTACCTGGGCATATCGGCCGCGTGGGCGGTGCCGCCCGGCGACCGCGTCGGCGGCGTCGAGCCCGCGACCGCCGCGCAGGCGAGGGCTCTTCTGACGGGAGGCTGATAGACACATGGCCGACGAGTACAAGGGCCTGCACGTCCGCTTCCGCGGCGAGGACGGCGACCTCACGAGGGTGCTCCGCAGCATCGGCTCGGAGGCGAGGACCGCGCAGTCCCGCCTGCGCGGCGTGCAGAGCGCCCTCAAGCTCGACCCCAAGAGCCCGGCGCTGCTCGCCGAGAGGCTCAAGTACGCCTCGGAGGCGGCCACCAGGACGCGCGAGCGCCTGAACGCCCTCAAGTCGGCGCAGGAGCAGCTCGCGGCGTCCGGTGACACGACCAGCGAGGTCTACCAGCGGCTGTCCTACGACATCGCCCGCACCGAGGCGTACTACAGGCGCGACGCGGCGGCCCTCGTCAAGGTCACCGAGTCCATGACGGCGCTCGGCAGGGCGTCCACCGCCCTCGACGCGTACGCGGCCAAGGCGGCCGCCGCCTCCGCGAGCATCCAGGGGCTCGGGTCGAGGCTCACGACCGGGGTCACGCTGCCGATCGCCGCCGCCGGCGGGCTCATGGTGAAGAGCGCCGTCGACGTCGACACGGCGCTCACCGGCGTGCGCAAGACGGTCGACATGACCGAGGAGGGCTACCGCAAGCTCAAGGACGGCGCGGTCGAGCTCTCGAAGACCCAGCCCGTGAGCGCGTCGGCCATCCTCGACATCGAGACCATGGGCGGCCAGCTCGGGTGGGCCAACGACCGGCTCCAGGACTTCGCGATGACGGTCTCCGGCCTCGACATCGCGACCGACATGGACGCCGACACCGCGGCGACCAATCTGGCGCAGTTCGCCAACGTGACGCGGATGGCGCAGGACCAGGCCCAGAACTACGCGTCGGCGATCGTCGGGCTCGGCAACAACATGGCCACGACGGAGAGCAAGATCTCCGACATGGCCCTCAACATGGCCTCGGCCGGCACGCAGGCCGGCATGAGCCAGGCCGACATCCTCGGCGTGGCGGCGGCCGTCTCCTCACTCGGCATGGAGGCCCAGGCGGGCGGCAGCGCCTTCAGCAAGACGATCAACGAGATCGGCATGCAGGTCTCGTCCGGCGGCGACGGCCTCGAGAAATGGGCGCAGCTCGCGCACATGAGCGCCGAGGAGTTCAAGAGCGCCTGGGGCTCGGACGTCACCGGGACCTTCGAGCGCGTCGTGCAGGGCATGTCCGAGGTCTCGGCCAACGGCGGCGACCTCAACACGACGCTCGCCGAGCTCGGCATCACGGAGCTCCGCCAGTCGGACCTCATGCGCCGCCTCGCCGGCAACTCGGACCTCCTGACGCGCGCCGTCGACCTCTCGAACACCAGCTGGCGGGAGAACACGGCGCTCGCGCGCGAGGTCGGNTCGTGCCGGGCACGACGCGCGACGTGATGGCCGGCTCCCGGCGCGTGGCCGAGGTCACGCCCTACACCGTCGAGCTCTACGAGCGGGGCAGCTCGCTCGCGCTCGAGGCAAAGGTGGAGGCCGCGCTCACCGCGGCGGGCCTCCCGTTCACAAGGCGCTGCGTCCCGCTCTCGGGCGGCGTCGTGGAGATGGCCTACGAGGTCGAGGTGCTCGGGCGCTGACGCCCGGTCCGGCAGGCCGAATCAGAAAAACGAAAATCCGATAAGGAGGACACGCATGGCGGGTCAAGAGGGAAGCGTGCGCTTCGGTCTGAAGCGCGCGTTCTGGGCGAAGAAGCTCGGCGAGGGCAAGTACGCAAAGCCGGTGGCTTTCAAGTACCCGAAGTCGGTCGACATGTCCGACAAGTCCGGCAGCAAGTCGATCATCTACGGCGGCGACCGCGCCGTCTACACCAACGGCGGCGGGGGCTCCCGCGAGCTCGGCGTCACCATGACGCACTTCGACCGCGAGTTCCTGAAGGAGATCCTCGGGCAGACGGTCGACGCCGAGGGCGGCGGCCTCGTCGAGAGCGCCTCGGACGTCATGTCCGCCTTCGCCTTCGGCATCGAGACCAACTCGGACCAGGGCGCCTACCGCACCTGGTTCCTGGACTGCACGAGCTCCAACGTCAGCTTCTCGCCGAAGACCAACGAGGAGAGCATCTCCGAGGTCTCCGAGACCGCGACCTTCACCGCCGTCGAGGCGACCATGAAGGGCGGCAAGAGCATGACCATGTACACGCTCGAGCCGGGCGACTCCGGGTACGACGCGGCGTTCGACGCCGTGCCGTTCTCCGACGGCAAGACCGCGCAGCCGTAAGGGCCGGCAGCAAGACGGGCACACGGGGGCGGCCGGGGGGCCGCCCCCTCTCTTTCAGGGGGTAATCCATGGCATCACCGGACAGCACCGCGACGGTCACCGTCGGCGGCGAGGAGCTCGAGATCGCGGCGACGAACCGCGCGTGCATGGTCTACGCGCGGGAGTTCAAGCCCGGGGCCGAGGCACCGTACACGGGGTCGCTCGTCGGCGACATCATCACCGAGTTCACGGCCGACACGGGCCAGCGCTTCCACTCGTGGGCGGACCTGCCGCACGTGCTGGGCGCCGTCTGGGCCATGGCCACGGCTGCGGGCTCCACGAAGCAGAAATGGCCGCGCTTCCTCGATCGCGTGATGGGGTCCGACGCGTCGGTCGCGGAGGTGACGGCGGCCACGACCGAGCTCTTCACCGACGGGCACCTCGGGTCGCGCACCTTTTTTCGGCAGCAAGCGGGAGCGGACGCTGCTGGAGAACCCGACGCGGAGCCGTCGGGGGAGTGACCGGGAGGACGCCCCCACNGGCACCGATTGACCACAAGCGAAAGGACAGATGAATGAACGACTACGGCGCATGGCTGAAAGCGGCCCTCGTGCGCGCGGTGAAGACCGGCGCGCAGACCCTCGCGTCCCTGATCGGCACGGGCGCGGTCGGCATCCTCGACCTCGACTGGGCGCAGATGGCGGGCGTCACGGCGACCGCCGTGGTGCTCAGCCTCCTCACGAGCGTGGCGGGCGTCCCCGAGGTGGGGGACGGCGCGAGCCCGCTTTCCAAGGGCGGCGAGTGACGTGGACGAGCTGACCGACGAGATGAAGGCCCTGATCATGGCCCAGGACGCCACCGACGAGCCCGACGCCGTGGAGCCGGAGGGCGGTGAGGCCGATGGCGACCGCTAACGACCTCGTGGCCACAGCCGCGCAGGAGGTCGGCTACAGCCGCTGGCTGGACCCCCTGGCGGGGACCAAGTACGGGCGCGAGTACGCGAAGCGCATGAACTCCGCCTGGTTCGGCGGCAACGGCGTGCCCTATTGCGCGATGTTCGTCTCCTGGTGCCTCTGGCAGATCGGGCTCTCCGTGCCCGGGTACCCGACGGCGTACGTCCCATCCGGCGTGGAGGGGGCACGCAGGGCAGGGCGGCTGCTCTCGGACCCCCGCGACGCGCAGCCGGGGGACATCGTGAACTTCGACTGGAACCCGAACGCCCACGACGGCGCGGACCACGTCGGCATCGTCGAGGCCAACCTCGGCTGGTGCCTGCAGACGATCGAGGGCAACACCAGCTCCGGCTCCGGCGGGAGCCAGGGCAACGGCGGCCTCGTGGCGCGCCGCCGCCGCACGTGGGGCGTCGTGCACAGCGTCATACGCCCGGCCTTCGACGGGCAGGCCGCGCAGGCCCCGATGCAGGCACCGCAGCCGCAGGCCCCGTCGAAGCCTGCCAAGCTGGCCGAGGACGGGTACTGGGGCCGCTCAACCACGGACGCCCTCCAGTACGTCGCCGGTACCGTGCGGGACGGCGAGATCTGGGGGCAGTACACGGCCCACGCCTGGCGGCTCAAGGGCTGCACGCAGGGCTGGGTGTACAGCCAGAGCCCCAAGGGCTCCCCGGCCATCCGTTTCCTCCAGCGGGCCTGCGGGGCCGATCCCGACGGCATCATGGGGCCGGGCAGCATCAACGCGTTGATCCGGTGCCTGGGAAACGGGATCCAGGACGGCGTGCTCGATGCGCCGAGCAAGGCCATCATGGGCTTGCAGCGCTGGCTCAACGGCAAGATGGGCTACTAGACCGCATCACGATGCGCACCTCCTCCACCTTCGGGTGGGGGAGGTTTTTTCATTAGTCGGCCTTCCACCTTGTTATGGGGAGGTGGACCGGTTCTCGGTGCGTCCCTATTTCGTCCTAAAGCTCGTAACATGCGGTTTTTACTGTCACTTGTGAATGAATAATGGCAGCTCATGGTTCTTTACGCATCTCAAGTATCACTATTGGTACAATCTACCGGTCAATACCCCGTACTTGGTCCCCCGCTCCACCGGCGGTCTCCCAGTTCGGGGCGAACAAAGGGCCCGTCGGCCCTGAAGAAGAAAGGTGCATCATGACCATCTCCAAGGAGCGCAAGGCGGAGCTCACCGCCAAGTTCGGCAAGAACGCGCAGGACACCGGCAACTCCAAGGTCCAGGTCGCCATCCTGACCGACCGCATCAAGGAGCTCACCGAGCACATGAAGTCCCACCAGAAGGACTTCCACACCCGCCGCGGTCTGCTGATGCTCGTCGGCAAGCGCCGTCGCCTCCTCTCCTACATCAAGAAGAGCGACATCAACGAGTACCGCGAGCTCATCAAGGAACTCGGTATTCGCGACAATATCCAGTAGCGATCCAGTGCATGCAGGGGCGCGGGCGATCCGCGCCCCTTTTCATGTGGGGGCCCGAAAAATCGCGCCCTACACCGCCCGGCAAAACGCCGCCGGGCACTAGGCAGCCCGTGCGCAATGCGGCGCACGGAGATGAGAGGAACAATGACACTCGTATCCAAGACCTTCGAACTCTACGGCAAGACGTACACCCTCGAGTCCGGTGAGCTCGCGAAGCAGGCCACCGGCGCCGCCCTCGTCAAGCAGGGCGACACCACGGCCCTCACCACCGTGGTCGTCTCCCGCGAGCGCAAGAACTACGACTTCTTCCCGCTCACGGTCGACTTCGTCGAGAGGATGTACGCGGTCGGCCGCATCCCCGGCGGCTACCTGAAGCGCGAGGGCCGCCCGTCCGACAAGGCGACGCTCACGGCCCGCATGATCGACCGCCCGATCCGCCCGAGCTTCCCCGACGGCTTCCGCAACGAGGTCCAGATCGTGGCCACGTCGCTCGTCGCCGACCAGGTGAACCCCATCGACGTCATCTGCACCATGGGCGCCTCGCTCGCCATGACGCTCGGCGGCGTCCCCTTCGAGGGCCCGCTCGCCTGCGTGCGCATCGGCCGCAACCGCGAGACCGGTGAGCTCATCGTCAACCCTACCTACGAGGAGCGCGCCGCCTCCGATCTCGATCTCGAGCTCGCCGGCACCCGCGACTTCATCTCCATGGTCGAGGCCGGCGCCGACGAGGTCTCCGAGGAGGACATGCTCGAGGCCATGCGCTTCGGCCAGGAGGCCATCGGGGCCTTCTGCGACGCCCAGCTTGAGTTCGTCGAGGAGTGGGAGCGCGTGAACGGCGAGATCGTCCCGCGCGAGTACCCGCTTGACGTCCCCTCAGAGGAGGTGCACGAGCGCGTCTTCGCCCACTACGATGAGATGGCGACCGCGCTGCGCGACGCCGACAAGCTCGCCCGCCAGGACAAGGTGGCCGAGCTCAAGGAGGCCATCCGCGCCGAGTTTAGCGAGGACGAGCTCGTCGAGTGGGAGCGCGACATCCCCGTCCAGCTCAAGAAACTCGAGAAGCAGGCCATGCGCACGATGGTCGTCGAGACCGGCGAGCGCGTTGACGGCCGCGCGGCCGACGAGATCCGCCCGATCATGGTGAAGCCTGGCTACCTGCCGCTCGTGCACGGCTCCGGCCTCTTCCAGCGCGGTCAGACCCAGGTCCTCTCCGTGCTCTCGCTCGGCATGCTGAACGAGGGCCAGCGCCTGGACACCATCGAGCCCACCGAGGGCAAGCGCTACATGCACCAGTACAGCTTCCCGCCCTACTGCACCGGTGAGACCGGCCGCGTGGGCGCCCCGAAGCGCCGCGAGATCGGCCACGGCGACCTCGCCGAGCGCGCCCTGCTCCCGGTCCTCCCCGATGAGAACGAGTTCCCCTACGCCCTCCGCGTCGTCTCCGACGTCATGGAGTCCAACGGCTCGAGCTCCATGGCGAGCGCCTGCGGCAGCTGCCTGGCCCTCATGGACGGCGGCGTGCCGCTGAAGCGCCCCGTCTCCGGCATCGCCATGGGCCTCATCCAGGAGGAGGGCAAGACCGTCGTCCTCTCCGACATCCAGGGCGTCGAGGACTTCCTCGGCGACATGGACTTCAAGGTCTGCGGCACCGAGCGCGGCATCACGGCGCTCCAGATGGACAACAAGGCCACGGGCCTCACCTTCGAGATCCTCTCCCGCGCCCTCGCCCAGGCGAAGGAGGGCCGCGCGTTCATCCTCGACAAGATGCTCGCCGAGATCGACGGCCCGCGCGCTGAGACCCGGCCCACCGCGCCACGCATCGTCTCGATCAGCGTGCCGGTTGACAAGATCCGCGAGGTCATCGGCTCGGGCGGCAAGGTCATCCGCGGTATCCAGGATGAGACCGGCGCGTCCGTGGACATCCAGGAGGACGGCACCGTCTACGTGGGCGGCACCGGCGAGAGCGTCGAGGCTGCCGTCGAGCGCATCCAGCTCATCGTCAAGGTCCCCGAGGTCGGCGAGGTCTACACCGGCCGCGTCGTCTCGATCCAGCCCTTCGGCGCCTTCGTGAACCTCCTGCCGGGCAAGGACGGCCTCCTGCACATCTCACGCGTCGCCCAGGGCCGCGTTGAGAAGGTCGAGGATGTCCTGAACATCGGCGATGAGGTCGAGGTCACGGTCATCGAGGTCGACGACCGCGGCAAGATCTCCCTCGATCGCCTGAACAAGCCCGAGGCCCCCGGCGGCGGGCACGGCGGCGAGCCCCGCGACCGCGG
>NZ_LT838843.1:591991-621503 GCF_900176655.1 Collinsella vaginalis | reverse complement strand
GAGCGCCGTCCGCGTACCGACCGCGGCGAGGACCGTCCCCGTCGCGCCCCCGGTGACAACGGCGGCCGCAGGCCCCGTCGTCATCACGACGCCTAAGGCGCATAAAACGTCGCAGAGCGGCCCCGTTCACGCGGGGCCGTCTTTGTTTGAGCACCGTTGGTCGAGCCGATCGCTCCAGGCCGCCATCTCGCGCGTGCCGATCTCATTTCGGGGCATCGTGTATGATTGACCGGTTGGCTGCATCGAGTTCACCCAATGTTGGTACACTAGGAGCGTTGCCTCGACAGCACCCGCACCGCGCACCGCGCTTGACCCGTACGATGGGCCACCCATCGTTTGCATATTCGGAACAACAGAAAGGAACGTACTGACACCTATGGCTACAACAGAACACTCCAAAGCGAAGGCGAAGTCCCAGAAATCGGGAGCCCCCCTCCGCGTCATCCCGCTCGGCGGCCTCGATGGCATCGGCAAGAACATGACCGCCTATGAGTGCGGTGAGGACATGATCCTCGTCGACGCGGGCCTCATGTTCCCCGATGACTCCCAGCCCGGCATCGACCTCGTCCTGCCCGACTACACCTACGTTCTCGAGAACGAGCACAAGCTTCGCGGTATCGTGATCACCCACGGTCACGAGGACCACATCGGCGCCCTGCCGTACCTCCTGAAGGATCTGAACAACAAGGTCCCCATCTTCTCGAGCAAGCTCACGATCGGCATGATCGAGGGCAAGATCGCCGAGTTCCGCATCCGCGGCCAGAAGTTCCGCGAGGTCACCGGCGGCTCCCATATCAACCTGGGCTGCTTCCGCATCGACTTCGTCTCGATCACCCACTCGATCCCCGGGGCCTTCTCGCTGCGCATCAAGAGCCCCCAGGGCACGGTCTTCCACACCGGCGACTACAAGTTCGACCAGACGCCCATCGACGGCGTCCGCCCCGACTACGCGGCGATCTCCCGTTTCGGCGCCGAGGGCATCGACCTGCTCCTCTCGGACTCGACCAACGCCACGCGCCCCGGGTTCACGCCCTCCGAGGCCTCCGTGGGCCCGTCGCTCTTCGAGACCATCAAGAACGCCCGCGGCCGTGTCTTCGTCGCCACGTTCTCGAGTCAGATCCACCGCCTGCAGCAGGTCTGCGACGCGGCGCGCGCCTGCGGCCGCAAGATCGTCGTGACCGGGCGCTCCATGCTCACGAACACGCGCGTCGCCCGCGAGCTCGGCTACCTGAAGATCGATGAGGAGGACCTCATCGATGCCTTCGAGATCAACGGCATCCCCGAGGAGAAGATCGTCGTCATGTGCACCGGGTCGCAGGGCGAGCCGCTCTCGGCACTCTCGCGCATGGCGAACGGGGAGCACAAGACCCTCTCCATCCATGAGGGCGACACCGTGATCCTCTCGGCCACGCCCGTCCCGGGCAACGAGAAGGCCGTCCAGCAGGTCATCAACAGCCTGGCCAAGCTCGGCTGCGACGTGGTGGACAAGAGCCGCGCCCTCGTGCACGTCTCCGGCCATGGCAGCCAGGAGGAGCTCAAGCTCATGCTCGCCATGACGAAGCCGCACTTCTTCATGCCGGTCCACGGCGAGGCCGTGCACCTGCGCGCCCATGCCCGCCTGGGCGAGCAGATGGGCATCCCGCGCGAGCGGATCTTCATCATGGACAACGGCAGCCCGCTCGAGATGCGCGCCGGCAAGGTCAAGCCCGGCCCGTCGGTCGAGTCCGGCGTCGTGTACGTCGACGGCCTGCGCATCGGCGACGCCGACCCCATCGTGCTGCGCGACCGTCAGAAGCTCGCGAGCGACGGCATGGTCACGGCCGTGGCCGTCGTGTCGCTCAAGCGCAAGCGCATCGAGGGGGTCGACTTCTCGGCCCGCGGCGTCTCCTTCATGATCGACGACGAGTTCACCGGGGCGGCGGCCGACGCCATCAAGAATACCATCGACAAGGGCTCCTTCAACTTCACCGCGAGCGGCACGGACGCCCTGCGCAAGGCCGTGCGCGACTCGCTGTCCAACTTCATCTGGAATCGCACGCGGACCCGTCCGATGATCATCCCCGTGGTGATGGAGGNCCGCGTGCTCGACGCGCAGACCGGCGAGCAGCGCCCCATCCCGTCCTTCCTCACACCGGCGGCGCCCGCCACGAAGCCCGCGAAAAAGGCTGGGGCGGCGGCCCCGGCGAAGCTGGACGCAGACGAGGAGGCCGCCGATGAGCGGCAGCTGCCCCCCGCTTCGATGCTCAGGCACAATCCCGTCTCAGCCCAGTCCGCCTCGAGCAGCAAGGAGCTCGAGCAGACCGCGGCCGCGCTCCAGTCGACGCTCCAGGAGTTCGGTCTGCGCTCGGGGGTGGTCGGCTGGATCGCCGGCCCCACGGTCACCACCTTCAAGGTTCAGCCCGGCGAAGGCGAGCGCGTGAGCCGCATCAACAGCCTCGAGGACGACATCGCCCTCACCCTCGCGACGGACTCGGTCCGCATCTTCGCGCCCATTCCGGGCACCTCGCTCGTGGGCATCGAGATCCCCAACCGCACGCGGCAGACGGTCGGCTTCGGCGACATCCTGCCCTATGTGGGCGGCGGGCCGCTCGAGTTCGCGCTCGGCCGCGACGCTGAGGGCGCGCCGATGGTGGCCGATCTCGCTAAGATGCCGCACCTCCTCATCGCCGGCACCACCGGTTCGGGAAAGTCGGTCGTCATCAGCTCCATTGTCATGTCGCTGCTCATGCGCACCTTCCCGGAGGACGTCCGCCTCATCATGATCGACCCCAAGCGCGTCGAGTTCGCCCCCTACGACGGCCTGCCGCACCTCTACGTGCCGGTCGTGACCGAGCCCAAGCAGGCTGCGAGCGCCCTGCAGTGGGCCGTCTCCGAGATGGAGCGGCGCCTCAAGATCTTCGAGCGCATCGGCGTGCGCAAGATCGCGACCTTCAACGAGAAGCAGGCTGCTGGCGAGTTCGAGAAGTACGACAACCCGCCCGCGAAGATGCCTTACCTCGTCATCGTCATCGACGAGCTCTCCGACCTGATGATGGTCGCCGGCAAGGACGTCGAGGCCTCGATCGTGCGCATCGCCCAGCTCGGCCGCGCCGCGGGCATCCACATGATCGTCGCCACGCAACGGCCGAGCTCTAACGTCGTGACCGGCCTCATCAAGGCAAACATCACGAACCGCATCGGCCTCACGGTGGCAACCGGCATCGATTCCCGCGTCATCCTCGATCAGACGGGCGCCGAGAAGCTTACGGGCCAGGGTGACATGCTCTTCTCCCGCGTCGACTGGGGCAAGCCCAAGCGCATTCAGGGCTGCTACGTCTCCGATGAGGAGATCGTCTCCGTCGTGGGGTTCGTGAAGGACCACAGCCATGCGGAGTACCATGAGGAGATCCTGTCCGCAGCCGCACCCTCCGCGATGGCAGGTGGGGGCGGGGTGGGGGAGGCCCCTGCTGAGGACGACCCTCTCCTCTGGGACGCCGCGCGCATCGTCGTCGACTCCCAGCTCGGATCAACCTCCGGCCTGCAGCGTCGCCTCAAGGTGGGCTATGCCCGTGCGGGCCGCATCATGGATATGCTCGAGGGGAAGGGCGTGGTGGGGCCGCCGGACGGTTCGAAGCCGCGCGAGGTCCTCCTCGATATGGAGGCCCTGCAGGCGCTGATCGCGCTCGAGGGCCCGCTCACCGAGGAGGAGTTGGGAGGTGGCCCTGATGGCACGGGACTTCGGTGACATGCTGCTCAACCGCCGCCGCGAGATGGGTCTGTCCATCCAGCAGGTCGCGAACACCATCAAGATGCGCCCGCAGATCATCGAGTACTTCGAGACGGGCAACTACGATGCCATGCCGCCCCGGGGATACGCCCAGGGCATGATATCGAGCTATGCGCGGTTCCTCGGGCTCAACCCCCGTGAGGTCGTCGACGCCTACTTCGAGGGCCTGCACCGGTACGAGACCTCATCGAGCTCGCCCNCACGCGCGGCCGCGGCCGCGATCAACGCCGGGATTCCCGTGGCAACCGGGGTCGCGGCGCGGCTCGACGCCGTGGGTTCGATCTCGCGGGCCTGATCACCGACAGCCGTTTCGTGATCGGCTGCCTGGCCGTCATCGCCGTGCTCCTGATCGTGGTCATCTTCCTCGCCGTCCGCTCCTGCTCGACCGCCCCAGCGCAGGCGGCGGACACGGGGTCCACGGTGGCTGCCACCACCGACGCCTCCGCAGCTGACACGGCGACGTCAGACACCGCTTCAGAGTCCTCGACCGAAGCCACCGGGACGCAGGACGCCGCCACCGCGGACAGCGAGGCTGCAGCGGCGCAGCCCACCCAGTACGCGGTGACCGTCACCTACACAGGTGACAGCTCCGCTTGGATCGAGATCAGGATCGACGGCGTCCTCGCTGCGGAGTCGGGCACGGTGACCAAGGGCTTCACGCACACCTACACGGTTACCGGATCGATCGAGATCAAAACCGATTCAACCTCTGATGTCGAGGTCACCCGCGATGGCGAGCGCGTGCGCTACGACAGCAAGTCCGCGGGTATTGGGCGTGTGACGATCACTGTGCCGGCGGCTGCGGCCGACACGCAGACAGCGGCCACCGGGGACGCATCGTCCACCGCCGCCGATGACACGGCCGCATCCACCGATGCGGCGACATCAGCCGCGGGGACCGCCGCCATGACCACGCAGTAGCAACACCGCACGAGAAAGGGGCCGCCATGGCCAAGGACTCCAGCTTCGACGTCGTCTCCGAGGTTGACCTCCAGGAGGTTGACAACGCCTACCAGCAGACGGCGCGCGAGATCACCCAGCGCTACGACCTCAAGGGCTCGGGCGCGACCATCGAGCTCTCGAAGGCCGATCGCACGGTCACGGTCACCGCCCCGGCCGATTTCGTCTCCCGTCAGATCATCGACGTCCTGAACAGCAAGCTCATCAAGCGCGGCATAGACCTCACCGCCGTCTCATGGAGCGCCCCCGTCGCCGCCTCGGGCGGGTCCGTCCGCGTCACGGGCAGGATCGTCGAGGGCATCGACCAGGCGACCGCGAAGCAGATCAACCGCGACATCAAAGACACCAAGGCCAAGGTCAAGGTCACCATCGACGGCGACCGCCTGCGCGTCTCCTCGGCCTCGAAGGACGCGCTCCAGGGCGTGATCTCCTTCCTGCGCGACAAGGACTACGGCCAACCCCTCCAATTCACCAACTACCGCTAGGAAGCGTCTCAGATTCATGTCCATCGGATCCCTGCACTACATCACCCTCGGCTGCGCGAAGAACGAGGTCGACACCGACCGCATGCGCTCCCTCCTGAACGCCGCCGGCTACGACGAGGTCGCCTTGGCGGCCGATGCCGACGCGGTCCTGATCAACACCTGCTCGTTCCTAGCTGCCGCAACAAGCGAGAGCATCGAGGCGACCCTCGACATCGCGAGCAAGACGGATGGCCGGGTGCGCGAGCGGCGCATCATCATGTGCGGCTGCGTCCCCTCCCGCTATGGTTCGGAGCTGCCCTCTGAGCTGCCTGAGGTCGCCGCCTTCGTGCGCACGGACGAGGAGGACGGCATCGTCGCCGTCGTGGACGAGGTCCTCGGCCACGAGCGCGACATCCCGAGCCACGTGCCCACCGTCAAGCGGACCGTCGAGGGGGCCGTCGCCTACCTCAAGATCTCCGACGGCTGCGACCGGTTCTGCAGCTTCTGCGCCATCCCCAACATCCGCGGCCGCTACCGCTCCCGTCCCGCCGCCGACATCATCGCCGAGGCCCGTGAGCTTGTGGCGGGCGGTGTGCGCGAGCTCGTGCTCATCGGCCAGGACACGGGGATCTGGGGCACCGACTTCACAGGCGCCGAGGTGGGGGACGGTCCGCGCACCCTGGCCGGGCTCCTTGACGCCGTGGCCCGCGCCGTCCGCCCCGAGCATGTCTGGATCCGCGTGCTCTACCTGCAGCCCGAGGGCATGTCGGACGAGCTCATCGCCACGATCCGCGACACACCGGAGGTCCTGCCCTACATCGACATCCCCGTGCAGCACGTGAGCGAGCGGATCCTCGCTGCCATGCGGCGCTCGGGCTCAGCCGATGAGCTGCGCGCGCTCTTCGCCTGCCTGCGCCGCGAGATCCCCGGCATGGCCATCCGCACCACGTACCTGGCGGGCTTCCCCGGCGAGACCGAGGACGACGCCGAGGAGATGCTGTCCTTCATGGAGGAGCAGGGCTTCGACTACACGAGCGTCTTCGCGTACTCCCAGGAGGAGGGGACCCGCGCCGCGCGCATGGAAGGCCAACTCGACGAGGAGACCAAGCTCGCCCGGGCTCAGGCCGGCCTGGACCTCGCTGAGACGCTCGGCTTCGCAGCCACCGCGGCCCATGTCGGCGAGGTGGCCGAGGTCATCGTCGACGGGATCGAGGAGGGAGATGACGGTCCTGAGCTCATCGGCCACGCCTGGTTCCAGGCGCCCGACTCCGACGGCGCCGTCCACCTCGACGTGGGAGAGGCCCGTGTGGGCGACGTTTTGAAGGTGCGGTTCACCGACAGCTTCTGCTATGAGCTCGTCGGCGAGGTTTTGGAGGATGAGTAACCGATGGCGAGCACCCCTCAACGCGAGCTGAACTCGATCTGGACACCGGCCAACGTGGTGACCTGCATCCGCATCGTCTTCATTCCGGTATTCATGATCGCAGCCCTGCTCAGCGCAGGTCCCGACGGTGTCGGCGGGGGCGCGGCGGCATGGGTCGCCTTCATCCTCTACGTGCTGCTGAGCCTCACGGACAAGGTCGATGGCATCCTCGCGCGCTCGCGCGGCGAGATCACCGATTTCGGCAAGTTCCTCGACCCCATCGCTGACAAGCTGCTCGTCTTCTCCGCCCTGCTGATCCTGCTCGATCAGGGGGTCGTGAGCGTCTGGGCCGTCTTCATCATCCTCACCCGCGAGTTCCTCGTGAGCGCGATGCGGATGGTTGCCAGCGCAGCCGGCCGGGTCATCGCAGCGGACAGCCTGGGGAAGTGGAAGACGGCCACCACGATGGTCGCGCTCTCGGGCTTCCTGCTCTGGGAGGCCCTGGGTACGAACCACGTCGGCCTCATCGTCTACTGGTTCTCAAGCGCGTGTTTCCTCGTCGCCGTCGTGCTCACGGTCATCTCGGGTGCCCAATACCTCATCGGTGCCCGCGACATCATCTTCAAGCCGTGACGGGTATGAAAGACGGATCAGCGGCTCCTGCAGGGACCCGGGACCTCGCCCGCGCCCTTGTTGAGGGGGCCTGCGCAGCCGGCCTCACCGTGGCCACGGCGGAGTCCTGCACCGCCGGTATGGTGGCCTCCCTCATCGCAGATGTGCCCGGGGCCTCGGAGGTGCTCCGCGGCGGGGCCGTGACCTACTGCGATGAGATCAAGCACCGGGTCCTCGGGGTCTCAAGCGAGACCTTGGAACGGTACACGGCGGTGTCCCCCCAGACCGCGCGCGAGATGGCGCTCGGCGCCCGCTCGCTGTTCTCAACCGATATGGCAGTGAGCCTCACCGGCTATGCCGGTCCCGGGGGAGGCACGCCGGAGGATCCCGCGGGCACGGTCTACATCGGCCTCGCGGACGCGCACGGCGTGACCGTGGAGCGCGGCTCGTTCGCAGGCGGAAGGAACGAGGTGCGACGCGCCGCCGCAGCGCGGGCGCTCGAGCTCCTCATCGACCGTGTCGCGAGATCATGTGGTTCCGATGGCGATTGATGCCGTGCGTGTCCAATGCGGTGCGATCTTCCCCTGCTTTGAGCTGCGCCGTTAGATCGAGTGCGGTGATTTGGGAGATCCGGCACAGTCTCCACGGCCCCTGTGTTAGCTCAGCCGTCTTAGGATGTCACTGAACAGCTTGCAACGAACGAATGTTCGTAGTAGGATGGCTGGGTACCGCATGAGATAAAGGAGTGCCATATGGCGAAGAACTCAGGCCCCTCGAAGGAGATCCACGAGCGCACCACCGGTGAGGAGCGCGAGAAGATGATCGCATCAACCCGGGCGGCCATCGAGAAGAAGTTCGGAGACGGCTCCATCATGAAATACGGCGAGGGCGGCCCTCAGCTCGAGGTCGAGGCCATCCCCACCGGCTCCCTCGCACTCGATTGCGCCCTCGGCATCGGCGGCGTCCCGCGCGGCCGCATCATCGAGATCTACGGGCCCGAGTCCTCGGGTAAGACGACCCTCTCCCTGGAGATCCTCGCCGAGGCCCAGGCCATGGGCGGCGTCGTCGCCTTCATCGACGCCGAGCACGCCCTTGACCCGAGTTACGCCGCGCGCATCGGCGTCGATATCGACGAGGTCCTCATCTCGCAGCCGGACACCGGCGAGCAGGCCCTTGAGATCTGCGACATGCTCGTCCGCTCGGGCGCCATAGACGTGGTGGTCATCGACTCCGTGGCGGCCCTCGTGCCCCGTGCCGAGATCGAGGGCGAGATCGGCGACACCTCGGTCGGCCTCCAGGCCCGTCTCATGAGCCAGGCCCTGCGCAAGCTCGCCGGATCACTCTCCAAATCAAAGACCACCTGCATCTTCATCAACCAGCTGCGTGAGAAGATCGGCGTCATGTTCGGCAACCCCGAGACCACCACCGGCGGCCGCGCCCTCAAGTTCTTCTCCTCCGTCCGCATCGACATCCGCCGTATCGAGAGCCTCAAGAACGGCTCGGAGATCATCGGCAATCGGGTGCGCTGCAAGGTCGTCAAGAACAAAGTGGCCGCCCCCTTCCGATCCGCCGAGTTCGACATCATGTACGGCACGGGCATCTCGAAGGAGGGCTCCATCCTCGACATGGGCGTCGATTTCGATATCGTCAACAAGTCGGGTGCCTGGTACACCTACGAGCAGGAGCGTCTGGGCCAGGGCCGCGAGGCCGCGAAGGAGTTCCTGCGCAAGAACCCTGCGCTCTCCGAGGAGATCGAGCACCGCGTGCGCGTGGCCTCAGGCCTTGATTTCGAGGACGAGCCGGTGGGGGAGGCCCTTGAGATCGCAGATGCGCCCGAGGGCGATACCATGAGGGAGACGGGCGCACGTGCCTGATGCCGTCGCCCTCGAGGTCCGGCTCCCCGAGCGCGGTGCCCGAGCGGCCATGGGGCCCTCGGCCAAGAAGCCCATGGCCGAGGTCTCGGTCATCCTCGCTGACGAGACTCGTCTTGAGATCGTCGTGCCCGTGCGGGTCGGTCGGCTTCTTATGGAAGGAGAGCCCCCGCTGCCGGCGGAGGCAGACGAGATCTTCTCTCACATCCATGCTCTCGAAGCCCGTGTCGCCATGACGCAGGTCACGGAGATGCTGGGCCGTCGTGATCACAGCATCGACGAGGTGCGTGTCAAGCTCCGACAGTACGGCTACCGCCCTGAGGAGATCGAGCCCGTGCTCTCCCGTGCGCAGGAGCTCCGCTACCTTGATGACACCCGGTTCGCCGTGTACTTCGTCGAGGAGCGGAAACGGCGCGGGTGGGGGAGGCGCAAGATCGAGCTCGAGCTCTCCCGTAAGGGCATCTCCCCAGATGATCTCCTCGGATATCCGGACCGCTTCTTCAGCGAGGATGAGGATCTCGAACGGGCGCGCGCCCTGCTTGACCGCAAGTCGATACCGGCCGCCCGCCCGTTCGAGAAGCTCGTCCGCTTCCTCATGGGGAAGGGGTTCTCCTACTCCCTCGCCGCCGACGCCGTTCACGGGAGGCTCGGGGAGGAGGAGTGATCGGTTGGACGCAACCCGGTCGCTCGAGCGTCCGAAGGGTTCGCCCGACTCCATCCGCACGGTCCGAGGTGCATCCCACTCCGGTCAAGCGCGTCGGCGGGAACGTGCGCTCAGGCGCTTCTCCGTCAGCGTGTCCCCCCATCCGCCGCGTGCCCTCTTCATGCAGGACCGCTCATCCTCGTCATGCCCGCGCACACCGGGCTCCATTGACAAAAACCCTACGTTACCGTAGGATTAAACGGTCATTTGTTTCATGTTTCGCGCTCATCGGAGCGGAGATCGATACATAGTTCACCGCAGTTTTCCGGTCGAACGCGTATAGGCAAATGCAACGCCCACCTGCTTTGCGGATGGGCGTGTTCTGATGCAGATTGATGTTGAAGGAGTACAGCAATGGAGCTCATCATCGCCGCCGGCATCATCGGCCTCGCGCTCGGTGCCATCGGCGCGGTGATCGCCTTGCGCACGGCAAAGTCCGGCACCATCCGCGAGGCTGACAACAAGGTCAAGTCAGCCCACGCAGAAGCTGAGCAAGTCGTGAGCGAGGCTCGCCGCACCGCGGAGACCCTCAAGAAAGAAGCCCTCCTCGAGGCTAAAGAGGAGATCATCAAGAACCGTCAGGCCGCCGAGGCCGACGACAAACAGCGGAAGATCGAGATCCACAATCTCGAGAACCGCGTCATGCAGCGCGAGGAGTCGCTCGACCGCCGCAACGACGCCCTCGACAAGCGCGAGCACCAGCTCTCGAGCCAGCAGGGCAATCTCGATCGACGCAGCCGCGAGCTCGAGGACCTCTACCAACGGCAGACCGCCGAACTCGAGCGCATCTCCGACCTCACCCGTGAGGATGCTCACAAAGAGCTCCTCGACACCGTGCGCTCGGAGGTCACCCACGAAGCCGCCGCCATCATCCGCGAATCTGAGCAGCAGGTGCGCGCCGAATCGCAGAAGACCGCTCAGGAGATCATCTCCCTGGCCATTCAGCGCTGCGCCTCGGACCACACCGCCGAGATCACCGTCACCTCCGTGCACATCCCCTCAGACGATCTGAAGGGTCGCATCATCGGTCGCGAGGGGCGCAACATCCGCACGTTCGAGCAGGTCTCCGGTGTGAACCTCGTCATCGATGACACCCCTGAGACCGTGGTCCTCTCAAGCTTCGATCCCGTCCGCCGCGAGACGGCCCGCGTCGCCCTCGAGAACCTCATCGCCGACGGCCGCATCCACCCCGCTCGCATCGAGGAGATGTACCAGAAGGCGGCTTCCCTGGTTGAGCAGCGCGTCCAGGAGGCCGGTGAGCAGGCTGCCTTCGACTGCGGCATCCACGAGCTGCACCCCGAGCTCGTGAAGACCCTGGGAGCGCTCCGCTACCGCACCTCCTTCGGGCAAAACGTGCTGCGCCACTCGATCGAGGTGGCCGAGCTCTGCGCGATCATGGCCGAAGAGCTGAAGGTCGATGCCCGCCTCGCCAAGCGCGCCGGCCTCCTGCACGACCTCGGCAAGGCCATCGACCATGAGATCGAGGGCCCTCACGCGGTCATCGGCGCCGACCTCGCCCGTCGTCACGGGGAGCGCCCAGTCATCGTCCACGCCATCGAGGCCCATCACGGAGACATCGAGCCCAACACGGTCCTCGACGTCCTCGTCCAGGCCGCCGACGCCATCTCGGCCTCCCGCCCCGGCGCGCGCCGTGAGTCCGCGGAGAACTACATCAAGCGCCTCGAGAAGCTCGAGAAGATCGCCAACGGCCATGAGGGCGTCGAGCGCACCTACGCCATGCAGGCGGGTCGAGAGGTCCACGTCATGGTGCAGCCGGACAAGATCTCCGACGCCGCCTCCACGGTCCTCGCGCACGATATCGCGCGTCAGATCGAGGAGGAGATGGAGTATCCCGGGCAGGTGCGCGTCGTGGTGATCCGCGAGAGCCGCGCGACGGATATCGCGAAGTAAGATGGCTGACGCCGCGGGTCTCATCTCGTTCATCGCATCCATGTCCGGCGAGGGGAACCTCCGCGTCGAGGAGAACCTCGGCGCGGGGTTCGTGCGCCTGCGCATCTCCGAAGCAGAGCGGCGCCAAGCCAAGCACGATATCCAACATGTCGAGGATATCGTCATCGAGATGCTTCGAAACGCCCGCGACGCCGGCGCCACATCCGTATACATAGCCACGACGAAGGAGGAGGGTGTCCGCACGCTCCTCTTCTTCGACAACGGCAGCGGTGTTCCTGCCGATATGTCGGAGCGCATCTTCGATGCCCGCGTGACCTCGAAGCTCGAGACCATGCACATGGACCGCTGGGGCGTCCACGGGCGCGGCATGGCCCTGTTCTCCATCAGGCAGAACGCCCGCGAGGCGGTTCTCACCACCTCGGGAGACGGGCTCGGATCGGCGTTCCGCGTCGTGGTGGACCTCGAGGACCTTCATGAGCGGGCCGATCAATCCAGCTGGCCCCAGGCGGTGAAGAACGATGAGGGCGCGTACGTCTGCTCGCGCGGACCGCACAACATCATCCGCGCCGCCTGCGACTTCGCCCTGGAGGAGCGCCATGGCTGCGATGTCTACCTGGGAACGCCCACCGAGATCGCGGCGACCCTCTACGCGCAGGCGACGGCGCATCTCGACGCGAGCCGCCTCCTGTTCCTCGATGACACCGCTGACCTGCCGGTGATCGACCGGCTCGGCGGCGCCGTGGACGCGGCGGATCTGATCCAAATCGCGGCAGGCCTCGGAATCGAGATATCGGAGCGGACCGCGCACCGCATCATCGCCGGACAGATCGCTCCGGTGCGCAGCGTCGCCGCGAGGCTCCTGCGCGAGCGCGACCACACGAGGACCCCCGCCTCCATCGACCTCGCGCGCGATCGACGCGGTCTCAAAATCTCCAAGGATGACCTCTCGACCTTCTCCCGCTCCCTCGAGCGCGACTTCTCCAAGCTCGCGGAGCGCTATTACCTGAACCTCGCCGGCAGCCCGCGCATACGCGTCAGCAGAGAGCGCATAACCGTCACCTTCGACCTCGGTCAGGAGGAGTGAAGCCCTTGCCCACCGCCTGACCTTACGATAGAGTTACCTCAGATCAACGCAGCAGAAACTCACAGCAGAAACGCAGGAGAACCACGTGGAGTTCCTCAAGATCTCTTCAAAATCATCCCCCGCATCCGTGGCCGGCGCCATCGCCGGCATGGTGAAGGACGGCGTGCCCGTCAACATGCAATGCGTGGGCGCCGGTGCCGTCAATCAGGCCATCAAGGCCATCGCCATCGCACGTGGTTTCCTGATCCCCACGGGTTTCGACATTTCCTGCGCACCGGTCTTCTCTGACATCCTCATCAATGGGGAGTCGCGCACGGCTATTCGCCTTTCAGTCTACGTACACCATCTCACGGCTGCGGGCATCGAGCCGGCGGCGCGCGCCGCCGGCCCTGAAGACGTCAAACAAGTTGGATAGAACCTTATGCCCCAAACAACGCTGAGCGGCAAAACCTACTGCATCCGCACGTTCGGATGCCAGATGAACCTGCATGACTCGGAGCGCGTGAGCGGTCTTCTGGACTCGCTCGGCGCCCTTGAGGTCTCCGGACCAGCTGAGGCCGACATCGTCGTCTTCATGACCTGCTGCGTCCGCGAGGCCGCTGACACGCGCCTGTACGGACAGTGCAGCTCATGCAAGAGCCTGCCCGCACCACCCAGCGGGCGCCGTGTGATCGCCGTGGGCGGCTGCATCGCGCAGCGCGACGGCGAGGGGCTCCTCACCAACGTCGACAACGTCGACGTCATCTTCGGCACGCATTCGATCGCGCACGTGGGCGATCTGATCGCCGAGGCCTTCGAGGGAGGCGGCCGTCAAGTCCGCACGGAGGAGCACGAGGAGTCCGGGGCCACCAGCATGCCCTGGCATCGTGCCACGTCCTACCACGCCTGGGTCCCGATCATGACCGGGTGCAACAACTTCTGCAGCTACTGCATCGTGCCCTATGTGCGCGGCCGCGAGAAGAGCCGCCCCATGGAGGAGATCCTCGACGAGGTCACCATCCTCGTGCGCAAGGGCGTGCGCGAGGTCACCCTCCTCGGCCAGAATGTGAACTCCTACGGGCGCGATCTCTTCGGCGCCCCGCGTTTCGCCGAGCTCCTGCGTCGGGTCGGTGACACCGGCATCGAGCGCATCACTTTCACCTCCTCGCACCCGAAGGACCTGCTGCCTGAGACCATCGACGCCATGGCCGAGGTGCCGGCCGTCATGCCGCATCTGCATCTTGCCGTGCAATCGGGATCCTCGCGCGTGCTCAAGCTCATGAACCGCCGATACACGCGCGAACGCTATCTCGAACTCGTCGACGCCGTCCGGGACCGGATACCCCGAATCGCGCTCACGACCGACATCATCGTCGGCTTCCCCGGAGAGACCGAGGAGGACTTCGCCGAGACGCTCTCACTCGCTGAGCGCGTGCGCTACGCCCAGGCCTTCACCTTCATCTACTCAAAGCGCGCGGGGACCCCGGCAGCCGAGATCGAGGATCCTACGAGCCGCGATGTCATCCTGGAGCGCTTCAACCGCTTGGTGAAGGTCATCGAGACCACCGCCTTCGAGTACAACCAGGGGTCGCGCGAGACAACGGTCGCTGCCCTCATCGAGGGTGCATCGAAGAAGGACGCCACGAAGCTCCAGGGCAAAAGCCCCTGGAATCAGACGGTGCTCTGCCCGCTTCCAGCAGGTGCCCGCATCGACGACTTCGTGGGGAAGGTCGTCGACGTCCGCGTTGACACGGCGCGCACCTGGTACCTCTCCGGCGAGATGGTGGGCGGGCCTCGATGAGCGAGGCCGCCATCCTGGCGATCACCGGTCCGACGGCGGTGGGGAAGAGCGCGGTCGCCGAGAAGGTTGCGCTCGCCCTGGGGACCTCTGTCATCTCCGCGGACGCAATGCAGGTCTACCGGGGGATGGATATCGGCACGGCCAAGGTTCCCGCTGCTGAGCGCCGTGTCCCCCTGGAGCTCGTCGACGTGGCTGAGCCGCTCGATGCCTATTCCGCCGCCCTCTATCAGCGTGATGCGCGCGCCCTCATCGACGCCGCCCTATCTGTCGGACACGCCGCCGTCCTCTGCGGGGGAACCGGTCTCTACCTCCGCGCGGCCCTGGACGACATGAGGTTCCCCTCGGGTGAGGTCGGCGACGAGGATCGCGATCGCTATCAGCGCCTCGTCGCGAAGATCGGCGGGGACGGTCTCCATGCTCTCCTCATTGAACGAGACCCTAAGAGCGCGGCCGTCATCCACCCGCACAACGTGCGCCGTTGCATCCGCGCTCTCGAGATGGCCGATAGGGGCATCTCGTATGCGGAGCAGTCGTCCGGCTTCTCCCACCCGAAGCCGTGGTATCCAGCGCGGTATTTCGCCCTCACCATGAATCGCGCGCGGCTGTATCAACGCATCGATCGGCGTGTGGACGCCATGGTCTCCGCTGGCCTCGTTGACGAGGTGCGCGGGCTCATGGACGCCGGCGCCGCACCGGCGCTCACCGCCCGGCAGGCGATCGGCTACAAGGAGATCATCGACGCCCTGGAGGGTCGTGGCTCGTTTGATGAGGCCATCGAGCTCATCAAGCGCCGGAGCCGCCGGTATGCGAAGCGACAGCTCTCCTGGTGCCGCGGTGACGAGCGGATGATCTGGCTCGATATGGACGAGCTCACCGTGGACGATGCGGCCGAGCGTGTCCTTACGGTTGCGGGAGCCTGATATGGCGCGGTTCACGAGTGTCCCTACGGCCCCGAAGCCCGAGCGCGCCCTGCTCATGGGCGTTGAGACCCGGCATGACACCTGGCCTTTGGATCGTTCCCTCGATGAGCTCGAGCGGCTCGCTGAGACAGCCGGTGCCGAGGTCGTGGGTAGGCTCACCCAGCGCCTCGATCACCCGGTTTCCCGCTCCTACATCGGCTCGGGCAAGGTCGAGGAGCTGCGGCACATGGTCGGCAGCCTCGAGGTCGATGTCGTCATCTTCGACGACGATCTCACGCCCTCCCAGCAGTCCTACCTTGAACGTGCCCTCGGTGAACCGTTAAAGATCATCGATCGAACGGCTCTCATCCTGGACATCTTCGGCTTGCATGCGCGGACTCGCGACGGACGGCTGCAGGTTCAGCTCGCGCAGCTGCAGTACCTGCTCCCGCGCTTGCGCGGCATGTGGAGCCATCTGGCGAAAGAGCAGACCCGCGGCGGTATCGGCAGCCGGTTCGGGCAGGGTGAGAGCCAGCTCGAGGTCGATCGCCGCCTCGTCCGCAACCGAATCGCCGCACTCCGCCGGCAGCTCCGCGAGCTTGAACGCCGGCGCGGGGTTCAGTCGAAGGAGCGCCTCGGTTCCGCTGCCTGGCGCGTCGCCCTCGCCGGGTACACCAACGCCGGCAAATCGACCCTCTTGAATCGGTTGACCGGCGCCGAGGTGCTCACCGAGGACAAGCTCTTCGCGACCCTCGATCCCACCACGCGAGCCTACACCCTGCCAGGCGGACGCCTTATGACGCTCACGGACACGGTGGGGTTCATCCAGAAGCTCCCGCACAACCTCGTGGACGCCTTCAAGTCAACGCTCTCCGAGGTGCTCTCGGCCGACTTGATCTTGAAGGTCGTCGATGCCTCCGACGAGGACTGGCAGCGCCATCTGAGGGCCGTGGAGCGCGTGCTCGCGGATATCGGCGCCAACGAGCGCCCCGCGCTCACCGTGTTCAACAAGGTTGACCTGCTTGAGGAAGAGGACCGTCGCGGCCTCGCCGCGTCGAATCCCGGAGCCGTGCTCTTCTCCGCCGCGACCGGGTACGGGATCACCGAGCTCCAGGAGCGCTTGGCACGTGAGGCGGCGAGCTCCGACCGGCTCATGAGCGTCCTTGTGCCCTACCGCGAGGCGGCGCTTGTCAAAGTGGTCCACGAGCAATGCCAGGTGCTGCAGGAATCGTATGAGGGGGAGGGCACCCGGCTCACCCTCAGGGCCCCACAGCGTCTAGCCGCCCGCCTCACCCGCTTTGAGCTCGATCACTAACGTAGGCCCTGCGACGGACCGCATGCCGTCTTTGGCCGCCTCAGAGCGGACTGACCCCAAACGGGGGCAGCACCGAGAACAGGGCGATGAGCAAAGGCTGATGTGCGAGGTAGATGATCAGGCTATGACGGCCGATCCACGCGAGGACGGGAAGGTGTTTCGCGTGCATCCATGCGGGGTACATCCCGCCGGACCGCTCCGCATGAGCACGGCTTGCGAAGGAGCCTGCGAGGTACATGAAGGTGAAGGGGATGATCGGGTAGTAATCACCTGAGCTGAAGCCCGGAGCGGGGAGACCAAGCCAGGCTAGCCCCCCAACCGCGTACGTGCCGCGCGGAACCCCCCAGAGAAGGCCGAACAGCAGGAGGCAGACGGCTACCGCGGGGAGTGCGGGTAGGCGCGCGAAGACGCGTTTCAGCATGGCGAAGATGAAGGTCGAGGCCGCCATGCAGAACAGGATGCCGAAGCTCACCGGCGTGTCGACCGCCGCCCAGGTCGTCGCCAGCCAGATGCCCGCCGCCGCGGCACCGTACACAGCCGCGCGCCGCAGGTTGTCTCGCGTAAAGGAGGTCATCCAACCCGCGAGGAAGAGGAAGACCCAGCTGATGGACGCCCGCCAGACATCTTGGACGGGACCCATGGTGAACCAGGGGAGCGGAGCGCCGTAGAGGTAGGCGAGATCGTAGCTCGCGTGGAAGAGCACCATGGATACGACGGTGAAACCGCGGAGTATATCGAAGAATGCGATATGCCCGTCTGCCCGCGGCTCCGCAGCGGGTTGGTGATCATGCCGTTGGCCAGACGGACCGCATGCCGTCTCTGCATCCATATGCTAGAACCGACGAAGCAGGGCGACGACCTTGCCGAGGATGGTTGGGTTCTCGGCGTATATGGGCTCCATGGCGTCGTTCTCAGGCTGCAGGCGAACGCGGCCGCGCTCCTTGTAGAAGGTCTTGACCGTTGCCTCGCCCTCGATCATGGCGACCACGATCTCACCGTTCATGGCGCTCTTCTGCTCGCGCACGATGATGAAGTCCCCGTTGAAGATGCCGGCGTTGATCATGGAGTTGCCGTGCACCTCCAGAACGAAGGAGCTTGAGTCCGTGGCGATCTCGACGGGGAGCGTGAATGTGTCCTCTACGTTCTGCTCGGCGAGGATGGGGATGCCCGCGGCGACGCGGCCCACGAGCGGAAGGGAGACCGTCGCACGGTCCGGTGCGCTCGAGACCGTGGCGAGTTTGGCAGAGGTTCCATCCTCGTTGAAGACCTCGAGGGCACGGGGCTTCGAGGCATCGCGTTTGATGAGCCCGTGGTCCTCGAGGGCGCTCAGGTGGGCGTGCACGGTGGAGGGGGAGGAGAGCCCCACCGCCCCGGCCATCTCGCGGACGCTCGGCGGATAGCCGTTCTTCTTCTGGTAATCCTTGATGTACTCATAGATCTGCAGCTGCCGTTGCGTGATCTTACGCGCCATGAGCCTCGAACCTCCCTGATCACCTGTTCGCTTCATGATCCAAACAGATGTTCGAATTTTTCTTGACAGGAACAACTGTTCGAAGATAATGATACACGAACACTCGTTCCCGTGCCAGAACTTTTGTCCGCACGAGTTGCTATACCTCTAGTCGAGACACATGCTGAGAGGAGCCGCCATGAGCAATGCCACTTACACGCAGGGCAACCTCGCCCTCACCCTTCCCGCATCCGCGCCCAAGCCCGCCTTCACTGTCATAGAGGGGGGTCGCCGCCGGGAGCCCGTGCAGGCCCCGCGTCCGGTCGTCGTTCGCACCGCGCCCCAGCGCGCCGGNCCACCGTCCGCATCGTGGCGTGCGCCGCCCTGGCGATCGTCATGCTCGGCGGCCTTCTCACGTTCGCGTTCGCACGGAACCAGGCGGTTGCAAGCGCCGTCGCTGCCATCTCCTACGAGGAGGTCACCGTCGAGGCGGGGGATTCCCTCTGGTCCATCGCCGCAGCGCATCCCGCGCAGGGCCTCTCAACCGATGAGCTCGTGCAGGTGCTCCAGGAGCGCAACGGCCTTGAGCGCGCGGGCCTCACCCCGGGCCAGGTCATCGCAGTGCCCTCGCAAAGCCGAGGGATGACGCCGAGGAGAGCTCCGTTGTTCGGCGTGCCATCTGCGCCTGCGCACGGCGGTCATTCGGATGGACCACGAGGCAGGCGCTGAGCCCCGGCCCATCAGCCGTGGTATCCTGTATCGACGTACCGGATGCGTGTTGCGAGGTGAGGAGGAGCCATGCACTGCCCAAAATGCGGCGGGGATGACACCCGCGTGATAGACTCGCGCATGCAGGATTCCTCCAACGCGGTCAAACGGCGGCGCGAGTGCCGCGCATGCGGGCACCGCTTCACCACCTTTGAGCGCTGCGAGGATCCTATCGAGGTGATCAAGAGCTCCGGGATGAGCCAACCCTTCGACCGCAACAAGCTCCTCGTCGGCCTCATGCGCGCCACCGCGAAGCGAGAGATCGACATCAACCGCTTGAACGCCCTGATCGACGATATCGAGCGGGAGCTCCGTTCGCGCATGCGCACCTCGGTGACCTCGCATGAGATCGGGGATCTCGTCCTCAAGCGGCTGGAGCCCATCGATAAGGTTGCATACATCCGCTTCGCTTCCGTGTACCGAGATTTCAAAGACGTCGATGAGTTCCTTTCGGAGCTCGATAAGCTGAGGTGAGCCCATGGATATCTCCGTCCGCATCAAGCGCCTCGATCCCACGGTCGAGCTTCCCTCCTATGCCTACACCGGGGATGCCGGCCTCGATCTGCGCGCTAACGAATCCGTTGAGATCAAGCCTCATGAGCGCGCCCTCATCTCAACCGGTCTCGCCATCGCCCTGCCCGATGGATACGCCGGTTTCGTCCAACCGCGCAGCGGCATGGCCCTGAAACGGGGCCTCTCCATCGCCAACACACCCGGTCTCATTGACGCCCATTACCGCGGAGAGCTCAAGATCATCTGCGTGAACCTCGATCCCCATGAGGCCATCCAGATTGAACACGGCGAGCGCATCGCCCAGCTTGTGATTCAGGCGGTGCCCGCGGTAACCCTCATCGAGACAGACGAGCTTGATGAGACCGATCGCGGCGCAGGTGGATTCGGGTCAAGCGGAGCCAAGTGAGCGCAACAGACCCCGTTCAAAACCAATCTGACCTCAACCAAGCGGTCCTATTTCAGCTGACTCCGGCATGAGCTGCTGGTAGCGTCCCGCCTTTGGTCATAGCGGTCCGCATCTTGGTTACAGGTTTGGCTTCCGGTGCGGAGAGGTCTTCCAACAGATCGCCTCGCACATCCATCGGACCGTCAGCGAAGGTGCGCCGGCTTTCCGCCCCAGTAGAACTCCGCGAAGTGCCGCTCGCGCTCGATGGGCACGCCCACGAGCTCCATGGTCGCGCTCACGATGTCCTCCGCGGCACGTGGGCGGCGCAGGGCGCTTGCGTTCACCAGCAAGGCGTCCAGGGCCTCAGGATGCTCGTGCAGGCGCCCGAGGATGGATACGAGCTCGGCGGCCGTCGTCGCATGCATACTCGCACCGTACGAGGTGAGGAGCGTGGTGTTCGCCTTCTCCTGGCCATAGGACTTCCCCAAGAGTACCATCGGCAGCCGCGCGCAGAGGCACTCGGTGACCGTGAGACCCCCTGATTTCAAGATGGCCAGGTCGGACGCGTGCATCAGGGAGACCATGTCGTCCACATAGTCGAGGACCGTCACGTTATCGAGGCCCATGCCGGCGAAGATGGCTTTGAGGTTGCCGGAGTAGACCGTGTCCCGACCCGGTAGGAAGACGAAATGCATCCGATCGAAGCGCCTGAGGTAGGGGAGGGTCTGCTCGATCGCCGCACGGAAGAGCACGTAGGGCTGGGGGAGGCTCGCCCCGGCCATGATGAGGACGATCTGCTTGCCGTCGGGAAGTCCGAATTGCGCCCGGCATGCCGCCGGATCATCCTCGCGCTCGAACCCATGGCGCACGGGGATGCCGGTGATGCGGATGCGCGCAGGCTCGACCTTGCGGGGGCGCAGGGTCTCCGCCATGAAGTCCGTTGCCACGCAGAACAGGTCCGTCTCCCGGTGGGGCCACCAGCCCTCGATCTCGTAATCGGTGGGGACGCAGACCACCGGGTAGTCTATCCCCGTGATCATGCGCGCCCCGACGGCGACGTTCGCAGCGGTGATATGGGTGCAGATCACCGCCACCGGCTGCTTGGCGCAAACGTACTCGTTGAATGCGGGGAACATGACCTTCGACCACCCGGTGCCACCACCCCAGAGCAAACGGCCGGTCAAGGTGTAGCGCCAAGTGAGGTCGTAGACGGGGCGCGTCGCCCCGGTGAACGAGGCCGCGGTCTTGTTGCCGTCGAAGGGGATGCGTCCGAAATCGAGGATATCGAGGACCTCGACCTCGACGTCAACGGGGACCCCGTGGGTGCCGCGCAGGCGGTCGACCGCCTCGGCGATTGCCGCAGCGGCAGCCTTGTGACCTGAGCCGACCGATGCATGCATAACCGTTATAACCGGGTGGATGATCGTCTCATGTCCTTCGGGCGACTGGTTGGTCATGGGCTCTTTCCAACGGTTGCGGCTGAATTGCGTACGTTCCATTGTATACGGATTGCCGCAACTCATGATTTATGCAAATGGGTATCAACTGATAGGTCAAACATTGAATGGAGGAACGATGAGCAACACCTATCCCTTTGACCTCGCGATCATCGGCGGTGGACCAGCGGGTTACACGGCTGCTCTCTACGCTGCGCGCGCGAGCCTGCGTCCCATCGTCATCGAGCAGGGCATGCCCGGCGGGCAGATCGCCACATCCGACGAGATAGACAACTACCCAGGAATCCCCATGATCTCCGGTGCCGAGATGGGCACCAAGATGCAGGAGCATGCGGAATCCGCGGGCTCAACCACGAAGTACGCCATGGTGACGGGTCTGACCCGCACTGAGGCGGGCACCTTCAAGATCGCCACGGACCAGGAGGAGATCGAGGTCCCGGCTGCCATCATCGCCACCGGCGCCACGCCGCGTCCCGGAAACTTCAAAGGCGAGGAGAGCTACCGGGGAAGGGGCGTCTCATACTGCGCCACCTGCGACGGCATGTTCTACCGCGGTAAGCACGTCTTCATCATCGGCGGCGGGAACACCGCGGCCGAGGAGGCCATCTACCTCTCGCGTATCGCGAGCAAGGTGACGATGGTGATCCGCCGCGATGAGTTCCGTGCGCCCCGCGGCATGGTCCAGCGTGTCCTCAAGCAGGACAACATTGAAGTTCGGTACCTTACTAGTATCGTCGAGGTGAGCGGGGAGGGCATGCTGACTGACATCACGTTCAAGAACAACGAGACCGGTGAGCTCACCCATGAGACCTATGACGCGGGCTCCTTCGGCATCTTCGTCGCGACGGGTTACCTGCCCAACACCGACCTGGTGAAGGATTTCGTCGAGCTTGCTCAGGACGGTGGCGTCGTCGCCGATGAGAACATGGCGACGAAGACCCCCGGCCTGTATGTGGCGGGCGACATGCGCCATAAGAACCTGCGCCAGGTGATTACCGCCGCATCTGACGGTGCGATCGCTGCAACGAGCGCATACCATTATCTAGAGGAGACCGGCCAGCTCGACTGAGCACGACCTGACTCAAGCTATCTGAGGTGAGCCTCGGATTCGATGCCGTTTTGCCGAGGGACGCGGTCAAGGCAGTCAGACCTTGAACGCGTCCCTCTTCTTATCTCTTTATTTCTGATAATATATGTTATGTAAAGTAGATAGGTGAAAGCAAAGGGTGCAGACGCGGATACGTGCGCCTGCACCCCCTCTCGTCGGTAATACTCACTCCAGAGCACGCGAACGTCTTGCCCAATGCGCCCCAGTGCCCGACTGATCCTGTCTCTGCCTACCAACCGTAGCCGATGATCAGTCCGGATTCCTCGGCGTAATACGAGCACAGGGCCCCGCAGGCGATGACCTCAACCTCAGCCTCCGGCCAGCGTCCACGTATCGATGCGGCGAGCGCTTCTGCACCGGCGAGGTTGCGCACGTGGTCGATGTACACCAGACCGCCACGGTACCCGTCGCCCTCCATGGCGTCCATGATCTTGCGGTACATCTTCTTCTCGCCGCGCGTGGGCCCCACGATCTTGATCGTCCCCTCAGGACTCGCGGTGCCGAGGATGCGGATGTTGAGCTTCGTGGCCACGGCGCCAACCAAACGGGGCATCCGGCCGCTTCGCGTGAGGTTCTCATAGTTGCTCAGGGAGAACAGGACCTGCGAGGAGGCCTCAAGACGCTCCGCATAGGCCACCGCCTCGTCGAAGCTCGGGCCCGTCGCCAGATAGCGATCGAGCAGCCGCACGATGACCTCGAGCTTTCCCCCCGTTGCACGCGAGTCCAGCACGTAGATGTTCTTATCTGCGATGCTGCCGGCATGCTCGCGCATGTAGTCGTCCATGACCATGTTGCGCGCCAGGCAAGCGGCCTCATAGCTCCCTGATAGATTCGATGAGATCGTCACCGCGATGACGTTGTCATAGGCGCGGAAGATCTCAGCCCACTCCCCTGCGCTCGGGCACGAGCTCGATGACGCGACCTTCTCAGCGGCCATCTGCGTGAGGAAGGCGTCAAGGTCAAGGGCCTCGTCATCGGTGTGCTCCACACCGCCCACGTTGACCTTCAGGGGTGCGAAACGGTATGCAACGCCCGAGGCGGTGGGCGTGAACGAACGAAGATTGCAGCTTGAGTCAGCGGCGATGCACCAAGACATAGGGACCCTTCCATCGAGGCCTGCAGGGACCAGTATAGCCACTTTCAGAATCTAGTATTGAAAACGAGGTGAACGGTTGATCGAAACTAGGAATTCCCCATCAATTGCGCTAGCCTATATACGGTGAGACGAGGGAGGATTTATGAGCGCATCGCGAACCGTCATCCCCATGTCGGACATCTCAGCGAAGATCACCCCGCGTGATGTGGCACCTACCGTACTGCCCGACGACTTCCTGCAATCTGAGATCGCGCAGGCGGCTCTGAGCTTCCACCTGCCCAGCTTCTCCAACCTTCCTGATCTTCCGCTCTACCGCGAACAGGTCATCAGCTATATCGAGAAGACCCTCTCCCCCTTGGACGACGTCGTCGACGGCGCATGGCTGACGCCGTCTATGATCAACAACTACGTGAAGCTCGGCCTCGTGCAGGCCCCGGTGAAGAAGCTCTACCAACGGGAGCAGATCGCACGTCTGCTGCTGATCTGCATCTTCAAGCAATTTCTCCCCATCGCCGCCATCGGACGGCTTCTGCGACTGCAGGTGATGAGCTATCCGAGCGACATCGCCTTCAACTACGTCGCAACTGAACTTGAAAACGCCCTGCGCGCCGCCTTCGCCCCCGACGAGCCGCCGGCACCCGATACAGCCCGCCGCGTCACCCGGGAGTCCCTCCTGGTAAGAAGCGCGGTGTCGGCCTTCGCAGCCAAGGCGTACCTGATGGCCTACTTTCGATTCTCAGGCTACGAGGACTGAGCGGGGCGAGCATGAAACGGGGGGTGGGGGCCGATGCTCCCACTCCCCTATCCGTATCTGTTCAGATACCAGCTGCGTCGGGACTAGTACGTGATCTCCATGAGCTCCTTGATCGCGAGGATGTAGATCTTGAGCGCAGATTTGAGCAGATCCTCGGAGACGCCCTCGTCATCGCCGTGCATGGGGCCGACCCAGGCGGGATCCTCGCGCCAGGGCATCTCGGGGCCGAAGGCGGCCGCGTTCTTGAACTCGCGCGCGTAGGTGCCGCCGCCGATCGTGAAGGGTTTGCGGTCCTCGCCGGTGACCTCGTTGTACACGCGGATCAGACGCTGGATCTCCTCACCACTCGGATCGATGTAGAAGGGCTCCGTGTCGTTGTCCGTCGCGTAGGCGGCGTCGAACCGAGCGGCCGCGGCGCCGAGCGCCTCCTCGAACTGCGCGCGGCTGAACGTCGTGGGATACCGGGAGTCCACGGACTGGTGGATGCGGCCGTCCTCGATCCAGGCCATACCGCCGATGACGGTCAGCTCGCCGAAGAGGTCGTCCGAGGTGGCGATGCCCACACCCGCACCGGTGTAGTCGTCGATCAGGGTCTTCTGGAGCTCGAGGAAGCGTCGCTCGGCGGCCGTGACGAGCTCGTTTTCAAGCAGGTAGTCCACGAGCATGCCGATCGCGTTCACGGTGCCGGCCGGCTGGCTCGCATGCCCGCCGCGACCCTTGGCCGCGATCAGGACCAACCCGTCGGCGGCATCCGAGAGCGTGATGCCATCCTTCGCCGGGAGGGCTGCGCGGTCGGCGCGGATCGTCACGCTCGCATCCGTGGGGATCGCATTGAACGCCTCACCGGCACGCCAGTGGGCGATCTTCCCGTTGACGATCGGGCCGGAGGTGAAGACTCCCTGGTAGATACCCTTCTCTCCATAGCAGACCGGGAACTCGGCATCAGGGGTGAAGAGGAAGGTCGGCTGATCGAAGTGCTCAAGGTAGTACTCGACATCCTTGAGCGAGGTCTCCTCGTTGGAGCCGAGGATCATGCGCATGGTGTAGGGGAAGCTGACCCCCTGCTCATGCCAGTAGCGCATCGCGTAGAGCCCCACGACGAACGGCCCCTTGTCATCGAGGGTGCCGCGGCCGATCAGGTAACCGTCGCGACGGGTCATCTGGTGGGGGTCCTGGGTCCAGCCGGGGCCGCAGGGAACGGTATCGAGGTGAGCGATCTGGCAGATCTTCTTCGTGTCATCGGCGCCCGGGTAGTCGGCGGTGCCCACATAGCCCTCATGGTTCTCAGCCTGCATCCCCAAACGACGGCAGAGGTCGAGCCCGGCATCGAGGGCAGCCCGGGGACCGGGGCCGAAGGGTGCGCCGGGAGCTGCATGCTCGAGGTCCTCCTGGCTCGGTATATTCACCAAGGTCTCGATCTCCGAGACGATGGTCTCCCAGTTCTCATCGATCCAGGCGTCGATCCGCTCATTCAACTCCGTATCTGGCATGGTCGATCCTTTCTTCGAACGGTCCGCTCATACGCCTCTAGCATATACGAGATCCATCGTGTTCTATGCATCGAACCGACGAGCGACGGATATGGTCGGTAAACGAAGGGCGGACCGATCTCGGCCCGCCCCGGTCAGCATCATGTGGATGTGGCTTAGTCGACCTTCACCAAACTGTAGAGCTCGTGGTCGCCTGCCGTGGCCAGCGTCACGCGCGGGTGCAGGAAGGTGAGCTCGAGGATGCAGGCATAGCCGACAAGTTCGGCGCCGAGCTCCTGGACGAGCTTGCCCGTTGCGGCCGCGGTGCCGCCGGTCGCGACCAAGTCATCGACGATGAGAACGCGATCGCCCGGCTGGATGGCGTCCGCGTGGATCTCAAGCGAATCCGAACCATATTCAAGATCGTAGCTCACGGAGCGGGTCTCGCGAGGAAGCTTGCCGGGCTTACGGGCGGGAACGAACCCGGCTCCCAGCTCGTAGGCGACCGGGGTGCCCGTCATGAAACCGCGCGCCTCGGGCCCGACCACCTTGGTGACCCCGGAGGCGCGGAAATGGTCGGCGAGGTCGCGCACGAGGGCGCGGAGGCCATCGGGATCGGCGAAAAGCGGGGTGATGTCCTTGAAGATGACACCGGGCTCCGGGTAGTCCGGGATGTTCGCGATCAGGGACTCGTATGAGATCTTGGTCATCAGCTTGCCTTTCATCGGGCGCGTTTGGTGGAGGGGCGGTGGGAGACGGATGTAGCACGCTCCCCTGCCGGTGCGTTTGCTGCTTGGGTGGCCTTGGAACGGGCGGTGATCGCATCGTCGACGGCGTCCACATCGGCGTCATCGACCTCGGCGTTCAGCGACTCGAAGACCCGGTTGCGGATGAGCGCCGTGCGCACGCCGTCGGTGAGGTCGTGCAGCTTCGTGAACGCGCGCTCGAGTTTCGAGGCACGGTCCTCATCGGATGTGTCCATGCCGAGCATGCCGATCAGCACCTGCTCGAACATCGTGGACTCGCGGTTCGCGGCCGACACGTACTGACGCAGGTTGCGGGGCTCGATATGGAAGCGGGAGAGCTCGGATGCGTAACGGATGATCACGAACTCGCGACCGTCGACGAGCTCGCGGTTCTGCGGGCTCTTGATGATGCGGATCAGGTCGTTCTCGGCGAGCGAGCGCAGAAAGGAGATCTCCACTCCGAGGAGGTCGGGCAGGTCCTCGATCGGATGGAGCTTCTGCTTCGTCTCCTTGGGCTCCGTCTTCATGGGGGCGTCGGAGAGCAGACCCACCTCGAAGGCGAGCTGCGAGAGGTCCGGCGCGTTGTCAAGACGGTCCTTGATCACGTTCAAGGGCATGTACCGGGTCTTCTGAAGATGCAGGATGACCTCGAGGCGATCGACGTCCTCCTTCGAATACTGGCGGTAGCCCTTCGGTGTGCGGTGCGGGGTGATCAGGCCCTCGTCCTCAAGAAAGCGGATCTTGGAGTTCGAGAGATCGGGATAGGCCCCGCGCAGCAGGTTCACAACCTGCCCGATGCTCAGGTAGCTGCGCTCGGCCACACTCACTCACCGGTTTCGATGATAGCCGGCGCGCTCTCATGGTAGATGAGGGTGAAGGTTCCGATCTGCACCGATGAGCCGTCATGCAGCGGGGCGGAGTTCACGATGGCGCCATCGACCCAGGTGCCGTTCAGCGAGCCGAGGTCCTCGATCACCATGCCCGCGGGGGTGCGCATGATCTTGGCATGGCTGCGCGAGACGGTCATGTCGTTCAGGAAGATGCCGTTCGCCGGATCGCGCCCGACGGTGGTGAGATCGGCCTCGAGCTCGAAGACGTTGCCGGTCTGCGGGCCCTTGATGATGGAGAGAACCGGCGTGGTGATCCGGGCGCTCTTCAGGAGATCGGGTGCGGTCGCGTCGTCGATGGGAATGCGGAAGACGCGCGTGGAATCGACCGCTTCGCCCGATGCGGGCTGGTTCTGGAAAGTATCGGACATAGCAGGCTCCTCTGCGCGAAGGTAAAACGGGTTCTATTCTACCCCAGCGCGATCGGTTTCTATAATTTCTGGATTAAGGTAGTCCTCCTCGGACTCAGGGTGCTCGATCGCTCGGCGGCAGGCCTGATACCCCTTGACGGTGTAGATTCCTGCGGTGATGAGCGAGAACGGAATGCCGAGGTAGACGAAGAAGATCCCCAAGGGCGCCGCGGTGAGGTTCAGGCCGGGAAGCCAGGACATGCCGACGCCCACCACCCCCAGGCCCTCGATCACGGGGAGGCCGAGGAGCATGAGGGTGAACCCGGACATGAACAGGGCCGTCGCGATCTTGCCAGTATGCACGACGTCGATGGGGCGCCGATGATAGTGGCGGACGATGAGGCTGCCGATGGCGAGGTAGACGTCACGGCCGATGATGACGGCGCAGATCCAGAACGGCAGCTCGCCTCGGACGACAAGGCCGAGGACCCCGGTGAAGAGCAGGGCGCGGTCTACGATGGGGTCCATCATCTTGCCCAGCCAGCTCACCGTGTTCGTCATGCGGGCGATCTGGCCGTCGAGCCAGTCCGTGGACGCGGCGATGGCGTAGACGAGCAGGGCGACGTACCGGTTGAAATCGCTGACGAAGAGGTAGAGGAAGACGAAGGTGAGCAGCAGGCGGATCAGGGTGATGAAGTTCGAGATGGTGAAGATCCGGTTCGATGGGTAGTCGGAGGTGCCGATGAGCTCCTTCTTGATCTTCTTCCTCAGACTCACGGCACTCCCCTGTTGAAGCCGGATACAGACTGTGTAATTTTACCCAGTTAGCGGCAAAATGACCACGTTTTGACCCGTGACTCCAGAATCTCTGTGGACGAAGGGGGCCCGATATCGCGGGTTCTGGGCGCGTGGGACGCGTGTGTCCTCCACGTCCCACACGAGACGGCTCGGCAGACCGTGCCCGCGGTACGCGCGCTCCCATGCGAGAACCAGGGCACCCGGCATTGCCTATCAAGATAATAAAAAAGCCAGAGGGTCGATACCCTCTGGCTCACGCTTCGATGGTCGGGACGACTGGATTCGAACCAGCGACCCCTTGACCCCCAGTCAAGTGCGCTACCAAACTGCGCCACGTCCCGAAGCACTGCTCTCGCAAGCAGCACGGTATACTGTACTCAAGTTCATCCCCGCATGCAAGAAGGAATTTCGTTTTTCACGCCGTGCCCGGCGCAGCCAAGGGGCGGGGTCGGAGCCGGTCGACGCGCCCTGTCGCCCCTGTTGCCGTGGGCAGCCCTTCAACCCCGGCGCAGCCCGCTGACGCGCGTCAGGATCTCCTCGGCAGCCTCCCGTTTGGACATCAGCGGCAGCTCATCGGCGCCTCCGTCGGTGATCCAGGTGATGGCGATGTCATCGGTCCCGAAGCCCGAGTCCGCACGCGACACGTCGTTCGCGACGATCGCATCGCAGCCCTTGCGCGCGAGCTTCTCCCGGGCGTGACGGAGCACGTCATCGGTCTCGGCGGCAAACCCGATGACGGTTCTGTCCCCCTTCCGGGCGCTCATGGTGGCCAGGATGTCGACGGTCTCGGTGAGCGGGATCGCATCGAGACGCTCGGCGGTCTTCTTGAGCTTGTGGTCGGCGACGCTCGCCGGCGTGTAATCGGCCACGGCGGCGGCGGCGATCAGCACAGTCGCCGCATCGAAGCGCTCATCGACCGCAGAGAGCATGTCGGCGGCGCTCACCACGTCGACGAGCTCGACGCCGGCGGGCGCTGCAAGGGCGGTTGGTGCGGAGATGAGGG
>NZ_LT838843.1:578576-591291 GCF_900176655.1 Collinsella vaginalis | reverse complement strand
CCGCAGCAGCGCGCACGCCGCCGCGGCGATGTCCTCGACCGGTGCGAGCTTGCCCGAGCCGACGTCCCCGCAGGCGAGCCGGCCGCTGTCAGGGCCGACCAGCTCCACCCCGCGCCCAATCAGGCGCGCGACGTTCTCACGAGTGACCTCCGCCGTCCACATGCCCGTGTTCATGGCCGGGGCCACGAGAATGGGGGCCTTCGTGGCGAGCAAGGTGGTCGACAGGAGATCGTCTGCGATGCCGGCTGCCATCTTCGCGATGACGTTCGCCGTCGCCGGGGCGACGAGCACGAGGTCGGCCTCCTGGGCGAGTGAGATGTGGTGGATCGGATCGTCCGGATCATCGAAGAGCCCAATGGCCACGCGCTCGCCCGTGAGGGCACGGAAGGTCGTAGGTCCGACGAAGCGGGCGGCGTGCTCCGTCATGAGGACCTTGACCCGGCAGCCCGCTTTTTGCAGGAGCCGGAGCACCTCGCATGACTTGTAGGCCGCGATGCAACCTGTCACGCACAGCAGGACCGTGGGGCTCTCGCTCATGACTCCTCCTCGGGCAGGGTGACGAGAATGCGGTGGCAGTACGGGCACTCCCCCACCTCGCCCGCTCGCGAGAGATCCGCGAGCGACGCGGCGGAGAGGGTCGTCCGGCAGATCGAGGGCACCGCGCCGGAGAGGACCTCCACCGCGAGCCCATTGAAGCGCGTACGGGCCGCCTCATAGCGGGCGAGGTCGTCAGCTGCGAGGGCTGCGGCGAGTTCAGCGCGCTCAGCGCGATGCGAGGCCATGCGCTCCTGAATCTCGGCCGCGCGCTGGCGGGCCTGGCGGGTCTCCTCGGTGATCGCCCGCTCAAGCGCCGTGAGATACCCCGTGAGCTTCTCCTCGCGCTGCGTCTGAGCCGCAAGGGCTTCCGTGCGCTCGGTGCGGGTGTGCGCGATCTTATCAAGCCGTTTGGCAAGGTCTGAGAGGCGGATCTCGAGATCCTGGACCTCATGGTAGCTGAGCCCCGCAGCACCGGCCTGGGCCTCCTCGACGGCCGCCGTGCAGGCGAGCTCATCCTCATCGAGCTCGGCGAGGTCGGTCTCGATGTCCTTGCGCTCGCCCAAAAGGTGCGACGCCTCGCCCTTGAGCTTGAGGTAGGCCCGCCGCTTCCGCGCGAGCTCGCGCACCTCGGGCATGCCCTCAAGGGTGCCTGCATCCCGCATGAGCGAGAGATCGAGTTCCTGGATATCAGCGAGGACCTGTGCCGTGCTCATGAGCGCTCTCCTTCTGTGAATGTCCACCAGTTCTGGGGGCCGTCTATTGTAGCGATGCCGATGCCGGGGCAGATCGCGGCCGCAGCCTCCTTCAGGATATTCACGAACGGCTCCTCCGAACGGTCATGGCCGAGGAGCACGACGCCGACGCCGCGCAGCAGGAGGTCCTGGCAGACATGGTAGCCGGCCTCCCCGGTGACGACGGCGTCCGCTCCGGCGGCGACGACGAGGTCGCCCAAGTGCCCCAGGGAGCCGCCGAGAAACGCGAGCTTCGTGACGACATGGTCGGCCGCACCCCACACGCGGGGCGCCCCGCCAAAGGCCGCCTGGGCCTGGCGGGCAAGGTCTGAGAGAGTCCAAGTAGGAACCTCGGCGATCGCCCCGAGACCCGGGATCCCGGGGACGTCGGGTGCCTCGAGGGAGGATAGCGCCGTGAGACCGAGAAGTCCGGGCAGGAGCTCGCGGGCCTCGCGTGAGCGGTCGAGGTTCGTGTGGAGCGAGATCACCGAGACCCCGCGCTCGATCGCGGTGAAGAGCGCCCGGGAGCTCGCGGGGTGGCCCGCACCGGCATCCACCACGGCATCGGGCGCCGTAATGTGGATCGGGTGATGCGTGATCAGTACATTCGCCTCGGCGTCCGCCGCAGCCTGCACAGACGGCAGGCTTGCGTCAAGCGCGCAGGCGATGGAGCGGACCTCGTCATCCGGGCGCCCGCAGGAGAGCCCGATATGGTCCCAGGCCTCCGCCTGCTCACGGGGGAAACGGACGAGCAGTGCGCGCTCAAATTCGGCGATGCGCATGGTCAGCTCACGATCTCGAGGAGGACGTCTGCGAAGCGATCGAGGTCGGCGGCGCTCACGCGATCGTCAAAGGAGATGCGCAGCGACCCTAAGGCCAGCTCGGTCGGAATGCCCATGGCCGTCAGGACGTGGCTCGCATCGAGCGATCCGCTCGAGCAGGCCGACGCAGCTGAGACCTCGAATCCGGCAACATCGAGCTTCAAGATGAGCTCCTCGGACTCAAATCCCTCGACGTAGACCGAGACGATCCCCGGAAGCCGGTCCACGGCGGCGGGATCCCCCACCGTCGCGTGGATGGCGGGATGAGCGGTGAGTCGGGCGTAGAGGGCGTCTGAGAGTGCTCTCACGCGCACGGCATCCGCGGCCACGCGGGGCGCGAGCGATGAGACCACGGCCTCGAGGGCCACGATAGCGCGCAGATCCTGGGTGCCGGGGCGAAGCCCCCGCTCCTGGCCGCCACCCTGGATGAGGGGGCGGATCGGTGTCAGGTGCCGCACGTAGAGGGCACCTGTGCCCACCGGCCCGCCGACCTTGTGGCCGGCGACCGACAGGGCGTCCACGTCGAGTTCGGCAACGTCGAAGGGCGCGTGGAGCCATCCCTGCACGGCGTCGGCGAAGATGAGGGCCCCCGCCGCGTGCGCCACGCGGGCGAGCTTGGACACGGGCTGGATGACCCCGGTCTCATTGTTCGCGAACATCGTGGCGACCAGCGCGACATCGGGGCCCATCAGCGCCTCGAGATCCTCCGCGTGCACGGCGCCCTCACGGCGGGGCCGCACGGTGTCGACGGTGAAACCAAGCCCGCGCAGGGCCCCGATGTTGTCGAGGACCGCGTCGTGCTCGATCGCTGAGACGATGACCCGCGACCGCTCCCGGTCCCGCATGCGCACCCCTGTCGCGAGCCCGATGAGGCCGAGCGCGACCGCCTCGGTGCCACCGCCCGTGAAAACGACCTCGCTCGCGCGGACACGGGGGCCAAAGGAGGCCGCCAAAGCGCGTCGGGCCTGCTCGAGCCTGGCCTGGGCCTGTCTGCCGAGGCTGTGCAGCGAGTTGGGGTTCGCCCCCGCGATGGGTGAGGCGTCGAAGGCACGCTCGGCGGCGATCGCCTCGGGACGCAGCGGGGTGGATGCGGCGTAGTCGAGGTTGATGGGGGCAGCGGGCCTCATGCCCGGCGCTCCGTGAGCGCCTCGTTCGCGAGGTTGCGCAGGCGCTCCACCTCGGTGGCGGGGTCCGCGGGAACGAAGATGGCCGATCCGGCGACGATGACGTTGGCGCCGGCGCGCACGACCTCCCCGATGTTGGCGGCGGAGATGCCGCCGTCGACCTCGATCATCGGCGAGACTCGGTGCCGTGCGCAGATGGCCCCGAGTTCACGGATCTTCTCGAGCGTCTGGGGAATGAACCGCTGGCCGCCGAAGCCGGGGTTCACGCTCATGAGCAGGACGATGTCGACATCCTCGATGATGGGTTCGAGCAGTGACACCGGGGTCGCAGGGTTCAGCACGACACCGGCTTTGACCCCGCGCTCACGGATGTGATGGAGCGTCCGGTGCAGATGGCGCGAGGCCTCCCAGTGCACGGTGATGATGTCGGCGCCCGCATCGATGAACCAGTCGACCGTGTGATCAGGGTCGCTGACCATCATGTGCACGTCGCAGGGGACCGTGCTGACGCGCTTCACGGCGCGCAGGATATCAGGTCCGAACGTCAGGTTGTCGGTGAAGTGCCCGTCCATGACGTCGAAGTGGATGAGGTCGGCGTTGGCTATGTATCCGAGGTCGCGGGCTAGGTATGCCATATCGGCCGACAGGATGGAGGGGGCGATCTTCACAGGGGCGGTCATGGGGGATCCTTTCTCGGTCGTATGCAGGGGCCTTACTCGTCGATACCGTAGAACTCGGAGGTCGGAAACCGGTCGGTCAGGCGCTCGAGCGCCTCGGAGATGGATCCGCCGTGCCAGAGCGTGTGATCGAGGGCGAAGGTGAGCGGCGCATCCACCCCGAGGGAGCGGGCCAGCTCGGAGACGCTCACGGCCGCAGCGGCCCCCTCGACCACCATGTGACGACGCTCCTGGTACTCATCGAGGCTCGTCCCCTGGGCGAAGGCGACGCCAAACATGCGGTTGCGCGAGTGCTCGGAGGTGCAGGTGGCCACCAGATCGCCCATGCCGGCGAGTCCCATACAGGTCATGGGGTCTCCGCCGCGCGCATGCACGAGGCGGCTGATCTCGGCGAGGCCGCGCGTCATGATCAGGGCGAGCGTGTTGTCACCGAGGCCCGACCCGGCGGCGATGCCGCAGATGATGGCGATCACGTTCTTGGCGGCCCCGCACATCTCGACACCCACCACGTCATGGCTCACGTAGACGCGGAAGACCGATGAGATCAGGGTCGCCTTGAAGAACTCGGCGATGGAGGCGTCCTCGGCGGCGATGACCGCGGCCGAGAGGCTGCCACGGCAGACCTCCTCGGCATGGTTGGGGCCGGACAGGGCCCCGATGCGCTCGGGATGGCCGATCTCCTCGCCGATGACCTCGGTCATGAGCAGGCCCGTATCGGGCTCGATCCCCTTGGCGAGGCAGAGGACCGGCGTGCCCTCCCCGATCCAGTCGGACGCATCACGGGCGACGGAGCGCAGGTGCGCCGAGGGCGTGGCGAAGATGACGCCGTCGGCCCCGTCGAGGACATCCTTGAGGTTCGGGCTTGCCGACACGGTGGGGGGCAGCTCGTAGTCGGTCAGGTAGCACGGGTTGCGACCCTGCTCGTTGATGCCGGCAGCGACCTGGGGCTCATGCGCCCACATGACGACCCGGACATCCCCCCGGGCCACGAGCCCCGCAACCGCGGTGCCCCAAGAGCCGGCACCGATCAGAGCGATCTTCATGCTGCATCATCCTTCGTGTCGACGTGCTTGCTGAACGAGAGCTTCGATTCGGTGCCCGCCCGCAGGCGGGCGATGTTGCCGCGGTGGGCCCAAACGACGGTGAGGCCGAGCAGGCACCAGACGAGGTGCGCCGCGAGGCCGAGGTCGGGCATGAGCAGGAAGACGGTCACCGGGAGCAGGGCGGCCGTGGTGACGGAGCCCACCGAGACGTAGCGCGTGACGGCGACGAGCACGATGAAGATCCCCAGATGGATGAGGGCGAGCGGCCACCAGAACCCGAACAGCACGCCGACGCCGGTGGCGATGCCCTTGCCGCCGTGGAACCCGAGGTAGGGCGAGAAGATGTGCCCGTACAGCGCGGCGAGGGCGACGAGGGCGACCATGAGGTTCGAGGCCTCCCCATCCCCGCCGACGAGGGCGCGGGCGGCGAGGACGCAGACGGTCCCCTTGAGCAGGTCGAACACGAGGGTGATGGCCGCGACCTTCGGGCCGGCCACCCGCAGGGCGTTCGTGGTCCCGATGTTGCCCGATCCGGCCGCCCGCAGGTCGCGGTGGCTGAGGACGCGCGCGAGGATGAGGCCGAAGGGAATGCCGCAGATGAGGTAGGACCCCACCATGAGGCCGATCGCAAGCGGCCAGGAGCCGCCGGTTTCAGCGAGTTCCATCGAGGACTCACGCCTCCTTGTCGCGGGCGTCGTTCTTGCGGCGGAAGTGCAAGCGCACGGGCGTGCCGGCGAGCTCGAACTTCTCGCGCATGCGGTTCTCAACGTAGCGGCGGAAGCTGTCCGTGACGAGGTCGGTGTGGTTCACGAAGAAGGCGAACGTGGGGGGCCTCGTGGCGACCTGGGTGGCGTAGTGCATGCGCAGGCGGCGCTTGCCGTCAACGACGGTGTGGCCGAACTCGCGCAGATCGGTCAGGAACTGGTTGAGCTTGGCCGTGGGCACGCGCGAGGAGCGGTTCCTCGCCGCGGTCTCGACGAGGGCCCAGATCTTCTCGACCGAACGGCCCGTGAGCGCCGAGACGCGCAGCACGCTCGCCCAGGGCGCGAGGGTGAGACGGCGATCGACGGTCTCCATAACATGCTCGCGCTCGCGGTCCTCGTGGAGGAGGTCCCACTTGTTGAGCAGGACCACGAGGGCGCAGCCGCGCTCGATCGCGAGGTTCGCGACCTTCTGGTCCTGCTCGGTCATGCCGGTTGTGGAATCGACCACGAGCAGGGCGACGTCTGCGCGATCGATGGCGCGCAACCCCCGCACCATCGAGTAGTACTCGATGTTCTCGTACACGGTGCTCTTCTTGCGGATGCCCGCCGTGTCCACGAGGCGGTAGCGCCGGTCGTCCCGCACGACGACCGTGTCGATCGCGTCGCGGGTGGTGCCGGCGACGTCGGACACGATGGAGCGGTCCGAGCCGATGATCTTGTTGAAAAGCGAGGACTTGCCCGCGTTCGGTCGGCCGATGATGGCGACGGACAGGGCGTCCGGGTCGGCTGCGATCTCCTCGTCGGCCTCCTCCTCGGGGAAGAGGGCGACAACCTCGTCGAGGAGGTCGCCCGTGCCGTGTCCGTGAAGGGCTGAGAGCGGCCGGGGCTCGCCGATGCCGAGCGAGTAGAAGGGCCAGAGCGCCTCGTCCTCGCGGGCCGGGTTGTCGAGCTTGTTCACGAGCAGGAAGACCGATGTCCTCACACGCTTCAGCATGCGTGCGACGCTCTCGTCCTCCTCGGTGACGCCCACGGAGCCGTCCACCACGAAGAGGATGACATCGGCCTCCTCAGCGGCGGCGAGCGCCTGGTCGCGGATGGAGCCGGCGAAGACGTCTTCGCTCTTCAGGGGCTCGATGCCGCCGGTGTCGACGAGCGCGAAGGAGCGGCCGTTCCAATCGGCCTCGTGGTAGCTCCGGTCGCGGGTGACGCCCCGGCTCTCGTGCACGATGGCGTCATGCGACTGCGCGATGCGGTTGACAAGCGTTGACTTGCCGACATTCGGCCGGCCCACGATCGCGACGATGGGTTTCATAGGGCAGCTCCTGTGCTCTGGGCGCGTGTTCGATCGATGCCGAGCTCGTCCTCGAGGAAGTCGATGAGCTCACCCGGCGTGGTAGGTGCTATGCAGGGCCTGGCCCCGCGCTCCTCCAGGGATGCGAGGAGGTCCCCCCGATGATACCCGTCGAGGGTGAGGCCGTCGGCATTGAACATGATNGGAGCCCCGCGGCCGCGAGCGCGCCGTGCACGGCGGCGAGCCGCTCAGGAGCGCCGCCGAGCAGGGTGTCGGTGTCGTCCAGGAAGGAGCGGATCATGCCGATGCCATCGTAGAACTGCGGGTAGCCGTCGTAGAAGTCGGCAGGTGGCGGGTCCAGGTGCGCGGCGAGGTAGAACTCATCGGAGAGCTGAAAGGTATGGCGGCCGAAGCGTTCAAACGCACGGTCCTGGTAGGGCCGCACCTGCTCAACAACCGCCCGCGCCGCAGCCGGATCGTCGGAGTACGAGGTGGTGAAGCGGCTCTGGTGCTTCGTGAACCCGAGGGGCACGATACCCAGGCTCGTGATCTGCTCGTTGCGCTCGCAGTACGCGAGCGTCGCGGCGAGCTCCTCCCCGTCGTTCAGCCCCGGGCAGAGGACGATCTGCGCGTGGATCTCGATGCCGGCGGCCATGAGCTGCTCGAGCACCTCGATGCCGCGGGGCGCGTTGCGCCCGATGAGGCGTCGGCGCACCTCCGGCGTGATGGCGTGGATCGAGACGTTCATGGGCGAGAGGCTCTTCTCGATCACCTGCGCCGTGTCCTCATCCGACATGTTGGTGAGCGTGACGAAGTTCCCCTGCAGAAACGAGAGGCGGTAGTCGTCATCGCGGATCATGAGGCTCTTGCGGCTCTCGCGGGGCAACATCGTCATGAAGCAGAAGACGCAGGCGTTCACGCAGGTGCGCATCCCGTCGAAGACCGCATCATCGAAGGTGAGGCCCCAGTCCTCGCCCGGATAGCGCTCGAGCGTGCAGGCGTTGAGCGAGCCGTCCGCAGGGTCGAAGACGACGAGGTCGACTTCCTCCTCGTCCGCCTCCCAGAGCCAGACGATCATGTCCGTCAGCCGCTCGCCGGCGACCTCGACCACGTACATGCCCGGGTTGATGCCCGCATCATCGGCCGGCGACTCGGGGCGCACCGCGGTGACGCGGGCGCCGAGGAACCCCTCTCCGTCTTTCGCGCGGCGACGGGCTGAGCCGTAGTCGGCCACGGCCTTCGCATACGAGGAGATCGTGGGCTCAGACATCGGACGCGTCCCGATCCCAGATGAGATGGGTGGCCGGGAGCATTTCCGTGAGCGCGGAGACGACCTCCTCGATGTGGGAGGCCGGTGTGGAGGCCCCGGCGCCCACGCCAATGAGAGCGGCTCCGTCAAGCCACGCCGGCTCGATCTCGCCAGCCGCCTCGATGTGATGGGTCGCCGGGCACCGCGCGCTGCAGATCTCCACCAGGCGACGGGTGTTTCCCGAGTTCCGCCCGCCGATGACGATCATCACGTCGGCACGGCCGGCGAGGTCGGCGGCGCCCTCCTGGCGCTCGTGGGTCGCCTTGCAGATCGTGTTCACGACCGTGAGCTCGGCCACACGGGGCGCGAGCGCGGCCACGACGGCTGAGAATTGGGCGTCCGTCTGGGTGGTCTGCACCACGACGCCCACCCGCCGGGCGAGGTCAGCATGGTCGAGCTCGGCGGGGTCCGAGATGACGAGGGTGCCCGGACCGGCATGGCCGACGATGCCCTCGACCTCGGGATGGCCCGCCTCACCAACGACGACGACCTGGTAGCCGTCGCGGGCGAGCGCCGCGGCGGCACGGTGCACCTTCGTGACGTAGGGGCAGGTGGCGTCGACGACTAAGAGGCCGAGGGCATGGGCCCGCTCGGTGATGGCGGGCGTGACCCCATGGGCGCGGATGACGACGGTGCCGGTGTCGCCGGCATCAAGCGAATCCGCAGCTGCGACACCCGCATCAGCGAGCTCGGATACGACGCGGGGGTTGTGGATCAACGGTCCCATGGTGCGCACCGGGCCCGCGGCCTCGCGCGCCGCCACCCGGGTNTTGAGATCGGCCTCGGGGAAGACCACGGTGCCGATATCGCGCCCCTCGGCGACGACATCGCGACCGCGGGCGAAGGCACGCTGGGCGGGCAGCAGGGCGCGGCGGACCCCGGGATTCGTCGCCACCTGGGAGACGAGCCGGTCGATGGCGGCCGTGCGGATCTCACGGGAGAGGTCTCGGCCGTCCGCGGCGATACGGGCCGCCTCGCCCGTCGCCTCGAAGACGAGGTCGAGCTGCTCGGCCCGGCGGGTGACGGCGTCCTGGTCGCCGAGGTCCATGCCCTCATCAGCGCAGACGGCCGCAACGGCGCGGTACAGGGCTCCGGTATCGAGCTTCTCGAACCCGTAGCGCCGCGCGACCTCGCGGGCGATGGTCGACTTGCCGGACCCGGCGGGCCCGTCGATGGCTATGATCATGCGTCTCGTCCTTTCGGAGGGTTCTTGAGGGAGGCGACCTCGGCATCCGTGAGGGCGCGCCAGCTGCCGCGGGGCAGGTCGCCGAGGTGCAAGGGGCCGAAGCTCACGCGCGTGAGCGCGAGCACCGGATGGTGGATGCGGGAGAGCATCCGCTTGACCTGGTTCTTGCGGCCTTCGCGGATGACGACTTCGAGCGTCGTGGAGCCTTGGGCGGGATGGGCGCTGAGGATGCGGGCCCGGGCAGGCTGACAGGGCCCGTCATCGAGCTCGATCCCCTGGCGGAGCGGTTCGAGCTCGACGTCGGCCACTGGTCCGTCCACCTCGGCGACATACGTCTTCCACACGTGCTTCGAAGGGTGCAGGAGATTCTGGGCCAAAAGGCCGTCGGTGGTGAAGAGCAACAGGCCCGTCGTGTCCTTGTCGAGCCGGCCCACCGGGAAGAGGCCCGGCGCGCGCTCGGTCGGCACGAGCTCGGCGACCGTGGGCCGTCCTTGAGGATCGCGCATCGTCGTGAGGTAGCCGGCGGGCTTGTTGAGCATCAGGTAGGTGGCCCCTCGCTCGAGAACGACGGTGCGGCCGTCGACGGCAACCTCGTCACGGGCGGGATCGACCTTGCAACCGAGCTCGGATGCCACCTCGCCGTTCACCGTCACGCGGCCCGCAGTCATAAGGTCCTCCGAACCGCGTNGCCGGATCCGGCCCGGCCACGCGCGGGTGCATGCGGCTCTCGGCCTCCATGCGCGCGCCGAGGGCCGCCGCCGCGGCTCGGAACTGCTTGTAGGCGATCAGGCGCTGGATCAGGACCTCGCGCAGGGCGTCGCCGGAGAGGTCGGCGAGCTCTGCCTCGTCATTCTCGTCGAGATCAACGCGAACGGGCTCATCGGGCACGAGGCTCGCCGCCTTGATGTCCAGGAGGGTCGCCGCCACGAGGAGGAAATCGCTCGCGATATCGAGGTCGATCGACTCCAAGCGGTCGACCTCGGCCAGGTACTGCTCGGCCACCTCGGCGATGGAGATGGAGCCGATGTCGACCTTCTGACGGGAGACGAGCTGGAGCAGCAGGTCGAAGGGGCCGGAGTAGGTCTGCGTGGACACGCGGTAGCTCAAACTCAGACCTCCCTCGGTCGGCGGGACATATCCATTGCAGCCCTTTAGTGTAACGCAATCGCGTTGGCGAGCTCGAGCAGGGTGTTGGCGACCGGGTAGACCGTCACATCGAAGTAGGAGCCGATGATGTCGATGCCGGTGAGGGACGGCAGCAGGTAAAGGGCGGTGATGAGGATCGGCATCGAGTAGCGCTGGATGCGGTAGTAGGTGTTCAGGGCCTCGCCCTTCAGGAAGACGACGAGGACGGCGGAGCCGTCGAGGGGCGGCAGGGGGAGCAGGTTGAAGAACGCGAGCGATAGGTTGACCACGATGGCCATGAGGAGGAAGGTCTGCGCCGCCCCGTACGCGTCACCGGAGAGGCCGAAACCCCCCGAGGAGCCCGTGAGGAGGCCGAGGCCCGTCGCCGCGAGCACGGCGAGCACGATGTTCGAGGCGGGCCCGGCGAGGGCCACGATGAGCTCGTCGCGCCTGGGGTGTNGTCGGCTCGCCACGCCGGCGCGGGCGAGGAAGCGCTGGAGCCGCATCGGCACGAGGCGGTCCCCCTCCGGCCACGCGGCACCCGGGGCCTGGGTGTCAATCCCCATCGGCATCCTCCGACGCACCCGCGCCTGCAGGTGCGATCTCCGGCTCATCATCTGCCTCGTCGATGAGGTCACGCTCCTCCTCGAGATCCTCGTCGGCCTCTTCGAGGGTGGATTGTATGGCGCGCCCCGAGAGGCGCTCGCGGATGAACTGGCGCGCCTGCTCGTCGGGGGCGAACTGCTCGAGGTCGGGCAGGTCCTTCGTCGAGCGCAGGCCAAATTTCTCCAGGAACGCGTTGGTGGTGGCGTAGATGATCGCGCCGCCGCGCTGCGTGTCGCGGCCGACCTCGCGGATCAGGCCCTTGTCCACGAGCGAGGAGATCACGCCGTCGGAGTTGACGCCGCGGATGCCCTTGACCATCTCGCGCGTGACCGGCTGATGGTAGGCGACGACGGCGAGGGTCTCGAGGGCGGCCTGCGAGAGGCGCTGGGTGTCCCAGGAGAGTATGAAGGCCTCCACCTGCTCGTGGTAGGCCGGATGGGTGAAGAGCCGCCAGCCGCCGGCGACCTCGCGGAGCTGGATGCCGCGGTCCGCCTCCTCGTACTCGACCTTGAGCTCAGCGAGGAGCGAGGCCACCTCGCCGGGCGCGGTATCCAGGACCTGGGCGAGCGCGCTCGCGCTCACCGGATCGCTGGCGACGAGCAGCAGGGCCTCCAGGGCCCCTTTGAGGGAGCTCGGGCTCAGGGTCTCGAGATCTGCCATTCCCGTGTCAATCCTCCTCAACGGCGAGGGCCTCGCCCGGCTCGAAGGCCGGTGCGCCCGCGACGCGGTCGATCTGGATGGTGCCGAAGTTCTCCCCCTGCGCAAGCGTGACGGAACCGTGCTTCGCGANGAGACGCGGCCGCGATCGCGCGCCGTGCGGTCGCCGAGCGCGGAGGCCGCGAGGGCGTGGGCGCTCTCATGGACGACGATGCCGATGATGAGGGCAGCGGCCTGCGCGATCAGGGTGGGCAGGTTCATCAGGAACTGTAACATGGGCATGGGTCAGGTACTCCCCTATCGGGCTCTCAGTGCGTGGGCGCCGCGCTGGCATGCGTAATCAAGAACGAAGAGCTCGACCGCGATCAAGGCGAAGTCAAGGCGGAAGATGCCGCCGAACGGGGTGGTGATGACCCCGTAGCCGGCGATGATCTCGGGCAGGGCCCGCGTGAGGTCCACGATGGCCCCCACCATGTTCAGCCGGGCGGTCAGCCCGCTCACGCAGAGGATGACGGTGATGGCGGCCATGGCCAGGGCCGCCGCGCGCGCCGCCCAGCTGATGATGGTGAGGGCAACGGCCCCCGCGCTACGCGCCTGCACGCTTCGTCTCCTCCTCGACCGTCTCGGTGAGCTCCAGCCACTCGTCCTCGAGCGCGGGGAGCTCCTGTTTCAGCTTGTTGTATTCCCCCAGGGCCGCGTTGAATTTCTCCGGGTCAGCGTAGAGCTCCTCAGACGCCATGACATCCATGAGCTCGTCATAGCGGGCGCGCTTCTTGGCCATGTCGCGCTCGACGGCGGCGAGGCGGTCCTTGACCTTCTTGAGGCGCCGGTTGAGCTCGCGGCGGACCTCGGCCTCGGCGCGGCGCTGCTCGCGGGTCTTGCGCCCCTCACGAGCTGCGGAGGC
>NZ_LT838843.1:556195-578146 GCF_900176655.1 Collinsella vaginalis | reverse complement strand
CACGCGGGGCGCGCGAGGCCGCGGGCGCCTCCGGGCTCTCGGTCTGCTGCTCCGCGGCGGCGCGGGCGGCCAGGTCATCGCGTTTGAACAGGTAGTAGCCGTAGTCGCCGTCGTAAACGGTCACGCGGCCGTCGCGGATGTCCACGACGCGGTTCGCCACGGCGCGCACGAGGTGCTCGTCGTGGCTGATCAGCACGATCGTGCCGGGGAAGCCCGTGAGGGCCTGCTCGAGCATGTCGACGGAGTCGATGTCCAGGTGGTTCGTGGGCTCGTCGAGGCAGAGCAGGGCCTCGGGCGCCACGAGCATCTTCGCGAGCGCGAGCCTGGCCCGCTCCCCGCCTGAGAGCACGCGGACCCGCTTGTCGACGTCGTCCCCGGAGAAGAGGAAGGCACCGAGAAGGCTCCGCTCCTGGGAGGTGGTCCAGGAGGGGGCGACGGAGTCGATCTCCTGCAAGACCGTGTTCCCCTCGACCATGCCCTCGAGTTGGTGCTGCGCGTAGTAGGCGACGCCGACGTTCAAGCCGAGCTCGCGCGTGCCCGAACTCGGGAGCTCGCGGCCGAGGAGGAGCTTCAGGAGGGTCGACTTGCCCGCGCCGTTGGGACCGACGAGCGCCACGCGGTCGCCGCGGTAGAGCGTGAGGTTGACGCCCTCGTAGACGGTCTTGTCCTCAAACGACTTGGAGACGTCCGTGAGGCGGGCCACCATGTCGCCGGAGCGCGGGGGGTCGGGGAACTTGAAGTCGACGTGCTTGTGCCCTTCGGGCAGGATCACGAGCTCGCTCTTGATCTGCTCGATCCGGCGGATCCGCTCCTGGGCCTGGGCGGCCTTGGTGGGCTTGTAGCGGAACTTGTCGACGAAGACCTGCATGTGGGCGATCTCGCGCTCCTGGGCCGCGCGCTTGGCCCGCATCTGCTCGAGGTTGTCGGCGCGCTGCTTCAGGTAGCTCGAGTAGTTGCCGGTGTAGACCGTCAGACGCCGGTTCTCGAGGGCGGCCACATGGTCGACGCTCGCATCCATGAAGGCCCGGTCGTGGGAGACGATGAGCACCGCGCCGTCGTAGCCGGCGATGAAGCCGCGGAGCCACTGGACGCTCTCGAGGTCGAGGTGGTTCGTGGGCTCGTCGAGCAGGAGGAGGTCGGGATGGCGCAGGAAGAGCTTGGCCAGCGCGATGCGCATCTGCCAGCCGCCTGAGAACTCCGAGCAGGGCTTGGTGAACTCGGAGACGGGGAAGCCCAGGCCAGAGAGGATCTGGCGGGCGTTGCTCTCGAGCTCGTAGCCGCCGAGGTGCTCGAAGCGGTCCTGGACCCGGCCGTACTCCGCGAGCAGGGCGTCGAGGTCGCCCTCAGATGGGTTGGTGGACTCGCCCGCCTCGGCGATCTTGCCCTCAAGCTCGCGGGCCCGCTCCCCCATCTCCTGGATCTCCGTCGCAGCCGCCATGACCTCGTCGATGACCGAGGTGTCGCCGGCGAGCTTGGTCTCCTGCTCGAGGTAGCCGACGTTCACGTCCTTAGCATATTGGATCGTGCCCGCATCCGGCGCCTCGAGCCCCATGATGATCTTCAGCATGGTGGTCTTGCCGGCGCCGTTGGGCCCGACGAGCGCGTACCGCTCGCCCTTGTTGATCTGCATGGAGGCGCCGAGGAGCAGCTGACGGCTGCCGAAGCTCTTCTCGATCTTGTCAGCGAGGAGGATCATGCACCTCACCCTTCGTGTCCACATACGAAAAAGGGACCCGGTGACCGAGTCCCTGTTCTCTTGCTGGTGGGCGTTACAAGATTTGAACTTGTGACCCCATCCGTGTGAAGGATGTGCTCTACCCCTGAGCCAAACGCCCGTATGCCGTATCGGCGAAGAAGATAGTAGCACAGCCGTTCGGGGCGGGCAACGGGAAATCTCGGAGATCCGATCGACGCGGCCGTCGAGTGAGCGCACACATGTTGACCCGCCTACCCACAAAGATGTGAGAACCTACTTTCGACGGCGCTTCCAGGCAGATTGCCCTTGAGGACGCTTTGAGTTGACGTTTTACTCCCAAGCTATGCATGCGGGTACGTACTACGACACTCGACACACTACCCGCGTACGACCGCGATGCAACGAAGCTCACCCAAAAAAAGACAGGGCCCGGAACGGGACCCTGTCTGCGGTCTCCTGGTGGGCCCAGCAGGATTCGAACCTGCAACCCAGGGATTATGAGTCCCCTGCGCTAACCGTTGCGCCATGAGCCCGTATACGAAAACAGCCCTCGAAAGATTCGAGGGCTGCGAGTTCACTTGGGTGGAGACGAGGGGGATCGAACCCCTGACCTCTTGACTGCCAGTCAAGCGCTCTCCCAGCTGAGCTACGCCCCCAAGCGGTGCAGGAAGTAATATACGGGATCGATCAAGGCGATGCAAGCACTTTTTTGAAAACTTCTCCGATCCCCGTGGGCGCGCACGGGCCCGCCTGCTCAGCGCCGTGCCCTCCCCTCGTCGAACTGCTTGAGGTAGCTCGAGAGGCGACGGAGCCCCTCGCGGAGCGTCTCCTCGCTGGCGCAGTAGCCGAGGCGTGCCCCCCGCGGCAGGTCGAACCGGCCGCCGGGAACGAGCAGCACCCCCTCATCGCGCAGGAGCCCCAGGCAGAACTCCTCATCATCCATGGGGATGTCGAGGCGGATGTAGCTCACCGACACGCCCTTCGGCGGCTGCCAGCTGACCCGGGGCTCCCCGGCCATCCACTCCTCGACGATCGCACGGTTCCTGCGGATGATGGACACGTTGCGCTCGATGATCTGCTCGCGGTGGCGCAGCACGTAGGTCGCGAGCGCATCGTTCATGACACCACCGCTGATCAGGGTGTAGTCGCGCAGGACCCGCATGCGGTCGGCGAGGTCCCGGGGCGAGACGGTCCAACCGATGCGCGCCGCCGGCACGCTATAGTCCTTGCTGATGCTGTTCGTCGCCACGCCGCGCTCGTAGAGGTCGACGATGCTTTGGCAGCGCTCCGGATCCTCGAGCGGGAAGAACACCTCGTCGCAGAGGATCCACGTCCCATGCCGGCGAGCGATCGCCACGATCTCCTCCATGAGCTCGGTGGGGATCACGGTGCCGAGCGGGTTGCTCGCGTTGTTCAGGCAGATGAGCTTCGTATCGGGGCGGATGAGGCGCTCGAGCTCGTCGAGGCACGGCTGCCAGCCGTCCTCCTCGTGTATGACCCAGTGATCGACCTCGGCGCCGAGGGCGGCCGGCAGGTCGTAGAGGGGCTGGTAGGTCGGGTACTCGGCGATCACATGGTCGCCCGGGGACACGAGGGCCATGATCGCGCAGAGGTTGGCCCCAGTGCCGCCGTTCATCTGGAGGACGTTGTCCGGCTCGACATGGCGGTAGAGGCCCGCGACCTCCTTCTTGAACTCCGGCGAGCCCTCGATCCAGCCGTAGTTCAGCTTGGAGCGTCCGATCTCCGCGAAGAGCTCCTCGCCCGCTTGCGGGTCGAGCGCTATGAGTTCATCGGTCGTCAGGCTCGCGATGGTGCTCTGTGCGATATCCCAGACCGCATCGCGCTCGTAGTCGTTCAGGAACGCCTCGACCCCGATGGTCTTGATCTCCATGAGATGCCTCCGTTCACGTACGTGCTGATGAAGCGTCATGCGGACGATGCGGGCCCGATGCCCGCATCGCCCGCGTGCGAGAAACCTGTCCGGGCAACCCCTGTCGTTAGAACACGGGGATGACGCCCATGGCGGTGAGCGGAATCGAGATCACGCCGAGCACGGTGACCAACGCCATCGCGACCACCTCGCCGCGTGAGAGGCCCCGCTCGCCGCCCTCGCGGCGGCCCTGGAGGTAGAAGAGGAACCCGGGCACGTAGCCGAGGCAGGCCAGAAGCAAGAAGCCCCACCCGGTGAACAGGACGCCGACGACCTGGAAGACGAGGGCGATCAGGCCGAAGGCGACCTGCACCGGCTCGTGCTTCTCAAGCGAGACCTTCACCTGGTAGGCGGCGGCGAAGGCCCAGGTGATGACAATGGTCACCGTGCACATGCTGATCGCGAAGGTGTACGCATCGGCCGCGGTGAAGGCAATGATCATGAAGACCTGGGTGCAGGCGCCCACGATCAGGAGGGCCATCTGCGGGGCGCCGCGCCCGTTGATCTTGTTCCACGATGCCGGCAGCAGGTGGTCGTCGGACATGCCCGAGGAGGTCTCGGCGGGCAGCATCGTGAAGGAGAGCCAGGATCCGAGCACCGAGACGATGATGGCGATCGAGATGAAGGCGCCGCCCCAGCCGGGGGCCATCTGCTCGAACACGGTGATCGTGGCGGGCTTAGGGGCGGCGACGAGATGCTCGTAGGGCATGACGCCGTAGGGCAGCACCGAGGCACCGATGTAGAGCACGAGCAAGACCACGAGGCCGATGATGGTCGCACGGCCGACGTCCACCTTGCGCTCGGCGCGGCGGGACATGACCGTGGCGCCCTCGATGCCGATGAAGACCCACATCATGATCAGGATGCAGTTCGTGACCTGGGTGCCGATGTCGCCCAGGCCCTCCCCGTTCGCGCTCAGGAGGACCGCGTTGCGCGAGAGGGTGCCCCAGAAGTCATCGGCGAAGGTCGCGACGTTGAACGACACGACGGCGAAGGCGATGAAGAGCAGGATGGCCGCGATCTTCACGACCATGACGACCGCGTTCATGGCGGCCGCGCTCTCGACGCCATTGATCACGAGGAAGGTAAGGAGCCAGAGCACCGCCGAAACGCTCACGATCGCGAGCAGGTTGGGGTCACCAGACTCGGTGGCGAACACCTCGGGCATGAGGCTGCCAAGCACCTGAGCGACCATCGTGGCGAAGCCGACGTTGCCAAGCCAGGCGGAGAGCCAGTATCCCCAACCCGAGACGAAGCCGGAGAACGGTCCGAAACCCTCGGTGGCGTACTGGTAGATGCCCTCGATCTCAGGGCGCTTGGCGCCGAGGTTCGCGAGCGAGAGCGCCAGGAAGAGGAAACCGGCGCCGCAGATCAGCCATGCCACAAGGGCCGGTCCAGGGGCGGCGACGTTGGCGAGCTGGCCGGTGAGCGCGAAGACGCCCGATCCGATACACGAGCTGACGACCAGGCCGATGAGGCCGAACAGGCCGACGCCCTTCACCTTCTGTCCCATGAGGTGCCTCCTTGTTACGGAAGTTGCATATCACGGACAGTGTATCGTATATCGTGTCCGACGCATACAGCGCGAGACCTTTGCGCCGTCCAATCGCGACACGGTACAACACAGGTCTCAAACAGGTGGTTTATAAAGACCCCCTAGGAGGCGGCGAGTGCCTCCCAGGGGTTCGGCGGTCGTGCTTTAGCTGACAGCTGTGTATAACCGCTCTCGTGACGGGCCGTCTGGCCCCCTATGCCCGGGCAGCCTCGACCAGCGCCACGACCCGCGCCACGACCTCGCCAACCGCCACGTCCTCGCGCTCGCCCGTGGCGCGGTCCTTGAGCTCGACCACCCCGCGCTCAAGGCCGCGGCGGCCGAGGACGATCTGATATGGGAAGCCCATGAGGTCGTTGTCGGCGAACTTCACACCCGGACGCTCGTCGCGGTCATCCATCACGGTCTCGATACCGGCGCTGACGAGCTCGTCGAACAGGCGCTCCGCCGTGCTCGCGCACGGCTCCTTCTTGGGATCGAGCGGGATCAGGGAGACCTCGTAGGGGGCGATCGAGACGGGCCAGATGATGCCGTGCTCGTCGTTGTGCTGCTCGACCGCGGCCGTCAGCGTGCGCGAGACGCCCACACCGTAGCAGCCCATGAGCAGCGGCTTCTCATGGCCGTCCTCATCCATGAAGCTGGCGTCCATGGCCTCGGAGTACTTGGTGCCGAGCTGGAAGACCTGGGAGACCTCGATGCCGCGTGCGCCCTTGAGCACCCCGTCGCAATGCGGGCAGGGGTCGCCGGCGACCACGGTCACGAGATCTGCCCAGGCGTCGACCGCGAAGTCGCGGCCAGGGCGCGCGCCCGTGTAGTGGTAGTCGACCTCGTTGGCGCCGCAGGCCCACGAAGCGCTCTCGCGCAGGCTCTCGTCGCAGACGAGGCGGATGCCCACCGGCAGGCCCACCGGGCCGATGAACCCCTTGTGGAGCCCGGCGTCCTCGAGCTCCTCGTCGCTCATCAGGTGGTACTCGCCGAAGAGGTGCTCGGCCTTGACCTCGTTCAGCTCGTGGTCGCCGGGGACGATGACGACGGTGGGCGTGCCGTCCGCAGCGATCAGGGCGAGGGATTTGCGGGTCGCGCGCTCGGCGACCCCGAGGAGGGCGGAGATCTTCTCGATCGTGCCCGCGCCGGGCGTGTGCACGCGGGTGAGGGCCCCGTCACCCGGGCCCTCCTCGACGACGACCTTCGTGGAGGCCGCCTCGTCATCGGCGGCGAAGCCGCAGTTCTCACAGTACACGAGGCTCGCCTCGCCCGCCTCGGCGAGCGCCATGAACTCGACGGAGGTGTCCCCGCCGATCTGGCCGGAGTCCGCCACAACCGGCAGCGCCATGATGCCGCAGCGCTCGCAGATGTTCGCGTAGGCCTCCTTCATCGCATCGTAGGTGCGCTGGAGCCCCTCCTGCGTGGCGTCGAAGGAGTAGCCGTCCTTCATGATGAACTCGCGGCTGCGCATGAGGCCGAAGCGCGGGCGGATCTCATCGCGGAACTTCGACTGGATCTGATAGAGGTTGACCGGCAGCTGCTTGTAGCTGCGCAGCTCGTTCTTCACGAGGTCGGTGATGGTCTCCTCGTGCGTGGGGCCGAGCACGAACTCGCGGCCGTGGCGGTCTTCGAAGCGCATGAGCTCGGGACCGTAGGCGTCATGACGGCCCGACTCGCGCCAGAGCTCGGCGTCGACCATGACGGGCAGCATGAGCTCCTGGGCGCCCGCAGCGTCCATCTCGTCTCTGACGATGGCCTCGATCTTCTTGAGGGAGCGCCAGGCGAGCGGCAGGTAGCTGTAGAGCCCTGAGGCCTGCTTGCGGATGAAGCCGGCTCGCAGGAGCAGGCGGTGGCTCGCGAGCTCCGCCTCGGCCGGATCCTCCTTCAACGTGGGCGCGTACAGGCTCGACATGCGCATGCTTGCCGTCCTCATCTTCAGTGCCATAGTCTCCCCTATCGGATGGTTGTCGGTGATGTGCCAGCATCATAGCGCATATCGGACGGGTGCCCGCCGCTGGCGCGTCTCAGAGCCGGTCGATCTCCTCCATGAGGGCGTCGACGATCTCGGCCTCGGGAACCTTGCGGATGATCTCGCCGTGACGGAACAGCAGGGCCTGACCGCGGCCGCAGGCAACGCCGACGTCGGCGTCAGCGGCCTCACCCGGCCCGTTCACCGCGCAGCCCATGACGGCCACGGAGAGTGGCTTGTCCGAGGTGGCGAGCCGACGTTCGACCTCCTCGGCGATGGGGATCATATCGACCTGACAGCGCGCGCAGGTGGGACAGCTCACGAGCTCGGGCCCGCGGCGGCGCACGCCGACGGCGGCGAGGATGCCCCAGGCGACCGGGACCTCCTCGATCGGATCGGCCGTGAGGGACACGCGCAGGGTGTCGCCGATCCCCTCGGCGAGGAGACCCCCTAAGGCGATCGAGCTCTTGATGGTCCCCTGGCGGATGCCCCCCGCCTCGGTGACCCCCAGGTGGAGCGGAATCTGGGGCAGCTCGGCGGAGAGCCGGCGGTAGGTCTCCATCGTGGTCAGGACGCTGTGGGCCTTCGCCGAGAGCACGATGTCCGTGAAGCCACGGCCCTCGACGTGCCCGACGAAGCTCACCGCCGAGGCCGTGAGTTTCTCGGCCTGGGTGAGGTCCTGCCGCTCGACGATGTCCTTCTGGAGCGACCCGGCGTTGACGCCGATGCGGATCGCGCAGCCCGCCTCCCCCGCCGCCTCGACGACGGCGTCCACCTTCTCCCAAGAGCCGATGTTGCCCGGGTTGATCCGGAGCTTCGCCGCACCGGCGCGGGCGGCGCCGATGGCCAGGCGGTAATCGAAATGGATGTCAGCAACGATGGGCACGGGGGATTCGGCGCAGATGCGTTCGAAGGATGCGAGCGCGGCCTTGGTGGGCACCGAGACGCGCACGATGTCGCAGCCGGCCTCGGCGAGGGCCCGCACCTGGGCGAGGGTCGCCTCGGCATCCTCCGTGGGCGTGCAGGTCATCGATTGGACGACGACCGGCGCCCCATGCCCGATCACCACGTCTCCAACGCGCACGGCGCGGGTGCGCTCGCGGGCAGTCAGCTCGCTCATGAAAGCCTCCTTAGTCTGGGGTCTACCGGGCTCAGCCGAGCAGGCGGAGGATATCGGTCCGGAGCATGAACACGAAGAGCAGGCCGAACAGGGCGATGCCGGCGTAGCTCAGGTAGGTCTGGGCCCGCAGGGGGACCTGGCGACGCGTGACGGCCTGGATGATCTCGATGAGGAGCTTGCCGCCGTCGAGCGGCGGGATCGGCAGCAGGTTCATGAAGCCGAGCGAGAACGAGATCAGGGCCATGAAGGTGAGCAGGCTCGCGGGGCCCGAGGCGGCGGCCTGGGCCGACATCACCGAGATCCCGACGACCGAGCTGGAGCTCTCGAGCACCTCCATCGTGTGCTGCGGCTGGATGAGGCGCATGACGCCCTCGGCGGTGCGGGAGATGAGGCTGCCCGTGACCGTGATGGCGTCGATCGGCGAGAGCCGCACCGTCGCGGTCGAGACCTCGATGCCGAGGCACCCCTCGGCGTCGAGGGTCACCGTCGCATCATGGGCGGATCCGTCATGCTCCCAGCTGAGGGACACCTCGTCACCGGCCTGCCGGTCCGAGAGCGCGTTCAGGATGTCCATCCACGTCGCCGTCTCAGCGCCGTCCACCCGCGTGATGGCGTCGCCGGCCGTGAGCCCGGCCTCGGCAGCCGGGGAACCGGCGGTGACGCCACCGATGGTGTTCACATCCTGCGGCGCGCTCTGCCCGAGGACGGAGAGGGCGAAGACCATGATCGCGAAGCCCGTGACGATGTTCACGCCGATGCCGGCGACGAGCATGAGGGCGCGTGCCCAGAAGCCCCGGCCCATGTAGGTGTGGCGGCGCTCTGAAGCGTAGAAGGCGTTCGCATCCATGGGGGGCTCCCACGCCTCGCCCTCGGACGTGGCCCCCGCGCGGTCGAACGCGCGGCCGTCGTAGACCGTGTTGCCGGCGGCGTCGCGGGGCATGGCGGCGTAGGTCGTGGGGTAGTAGCGGCTGTGGGGCCCCTCCCCCGCCTCCTCGTTGTACACCGGAGCGAGGGAGCCCCAGCCAAGCAGGAAGGCGCAAGCCTCGAGAACCTCGTCCTCATCGGCCCCGAGCTCGCCTGCGAGCTCCGCGACCGATGCGGTGCCACGCGTGTGCACGGCCGTGAGCACGGCGGGCGCGAGCGCGGGCTCCTCAGGGTCCATACCCGAGATGGCCGCATACCCGCCGAGCAGCAGCGGCGTCACGCCGAAGCGGGTGCCGATGCGCTTGCTCGTGCGGTGGAAGTTGAGGCGGCAGGGCAGGCCGAGGAAGAACTCGGTGACCCGCACACCGCAGGCCCGCGCGGCGAGGAAGTGCCCGCCCTCGTGGACGAAGACGAGGAGCGAGAGCACGATCACGCCCCAGAAGATGGATGAGGCGGCGGAGAGGAGGGTTTCCATATCGTTCCGTTCTACCGGGAACGCGAGGCGATGGCAGCCGAAGCCCGCCCGCGCGCCCAGCCGTCGATGTCGATGAGCTGCTCCAGGGAGTCAACCGGCGCAACCTGGTGGGCGTCCATCACCGTCTCGACCACCTCGTCGATACCGGTGAAGGTGAGCCTCCCGTCGAGGAAGGCGCCGACGGCCACCTCGTTGGCCGCGTTGAGCACACAGGGCATCGTACCCCGCACGCGGGCCGCCTCCTCGGCGAGGGCGAGGCAGCGGAACGTCTCCATATCGGGTGCGTCGAAGGTGAGGGCCGAGAGCGTGCGGAAATCGACCCGGGGCGCGGGCGTCTCCCAGCGCTCCGGATAGGACAGGGCGTACTGCGCGGGGATCCGCATGTCGGATGCGCCGAGGTGCGCGATCACCGAGCCGTCGGCGTACTCCACCATCGAATGGATCTTCGACTGCCGATGGATGAGCACGCGGATGCGGTCGACGTCCACCTGGAAGAGGTGCATGGCCTCGATGCGCTCCAGACCCTTGTTCATGAGCGTTGCCGAGTCGATCGTGATCTTCGCGCCCATGTTCCATGTGGGGTGCGCGAGGGCATCGCGCACCGTCGCGCTGGCGAGCTCGGCGCGGCCGCGCTCGAAGAAGGGGCCGCCCGAGCAGGTGAGCCAGATGAGATGGGTCTCGCTCGCGCGCTCACCGAGGTAGCACTGGAAGATGGCCGAGTGCTCCGAATCCACCGGGAGGAGCTGCCCTGGGCGCACGAGCGGCATGATGAGGTCCCCGCCGACGACGAGGGACTCCTTGTTCGCCAGCGCGACGGTCTTGCCGGCCTTGATCAGGCGGTAGCAGGCCGTGAGGCCGGCGGCACCAACGACCGCGATGACGACGATGTCGACCTCGGGAGCGAGGCAGGCGTCGATGGCGGCATCCATGCCCGCCGCCACGCCGCAGCCGGCGGGGAGCTCGGACAGCACCGGGTCCCCCGCATGGGCGGGATCGGTGACGCCGACCCGTGCCACCTCGAACTCGCGGGCGTAGGCCGTGAGCTCGGCGGTTCGGCTGTGGGCGGAGAGGAACACCACGTCGAGCCGGTCCGCATGCTGGCGGCAGACGTCCAGGGTCTGCGTGCCGACGGACCCGGTGCAACCGAGAACGGCAACGCGTTTGCGGCCTTCCATCAAAGGACACCTCCCAAGCTGAGAATCAGCAACGCGGTGATGCAGCCGAAGATCAGGGAATCGGACCGATCGAGCATGCCACCGTGACCGGGCAGGAGGTCACCGGAGTCCTTGACGCCGACCCCGCGCTTGATGCGGCTCTCGATGAGGTCGCCGAAGACGCCGAGCACGGAGACGGCGACTCCGCAGAAGATGGCGAAGGGCAGGTCGAGCCGGTAGAACCCGGTCGCCCAGAGGATCAGCCAGATGACGACCGCGCCCGCGATCCCCCCGGCGAATCCCTCCCAGCTCTTCTTCGGGCTGATCTTCGGCACCATCTTGTGCCTGCCGAAGCGGCTCCCCACGAGGTAGGCCACGGAGTCGCTCACCCAGATCGAGGCGCAGACCCCCACGGTGAGCAGGGCGCGCTCGAACCCGGGGGTGCTCCCGCGGAGCAGGACGATGGAGGAGAGCATGAAGCCCGTGTAGACGGGGCCGAAGAGGGTCACCGCGACATCGGCGATGCGCGTCCGCGGCGAGTAGACGTACCAGAGGCCCACGGCGAGCACGAGCAGGAAGAAGGATCCGATCAGGAAGGCCTGCGGACCGAGGGCGGCGAGCGGGAAGAGGACCGACCCCACGATGCCCAAGGGCACGTTGGGAACCTTGCCGTCCAGACGCATCATGCGGTAGAACTCATAGCAGCACAACGCGCTCATGGCCGCCACGAAGATCGCGGTCAGGTGGCGGCCGACAAGCAGGCAGGCAACGAAAAGGCCCGCGTAGGCGAGCCCCCAGACCGCACGCGTGAGGAACCGCCGCAGCGGTCCCGGGATCACGCATCCCGCCTTCGCATCCGATGTCGGCGCTTTCGAATCCACTGCTCGCTCCTTACTGCTTCTCCCCTACCTGGCCGCACGCTACGCGCTGAGCCCGNCCCTTGAAGAACTTCTCCAGGCGGCCGACGGCCATCTTCTCCTGGATCGCCTCGGGCTTGCCGGACTCGGCGGCCTGAGCCATGTAGATGGACTTCTCATGCTCGATGGTCTCGGCGGGGATGTCCTCACGGACGGCGGCCAGGGGGGCCGTCGCGGCGACCTGCATGGCGACGTCGTGGGCGAAGGTCTTGAAGGCCTCGGTCGAAGCCGTCTCGGGCTTCTCGAAGGAGAACTCGACGAGGACGCCGATCTTGCCGCCCATGTGGATGTAGCTGGCGAGCGCACCGGCCTCGGTCTCACGGGAGGCGAAGCGCGTGAGCTTCATGTTCTCACCGATGACGTGGATGAGCTCGGTGAGACCGGCCTCGATGGTCTCACCGTCCATGTCGGTGGCGAGGAGGGCGTCGAGATCGGCGGGCTTGGTGGCGATGACGGTCTCGGCGACCTTGGCGGCGAAGTCGGTGAACTTCGGGTTGGACGCGACGAAGTCGGTCTCGCAGGTGACCTCGACCAGGGCGCCGGTGCGGCCGTCCTCGGTGATGCGGGCGGCGATGGTGCCCTCGTTGGTGGCGCGGCCAGCCTTCTTGGCGGCGGCGGCCAGGCCGTTCTTGCGCATGATGTCGATGGCGAGGTCGATGTCCCCGTCAGCCTCGACGAGGGCCTTCTTCGACTCCATCATGGGGGAGCCGGTCATGTCGCGGAGCTTCTTGACCATAGCGGCGGTGATCTGGGCCATGAGACTTCCTTTCTACGGGTTGCGGTGAACGAGCGGACGTGACGTGCTTACTCGGCCGGGGCAGCCTCGACGGCAGCGGGGGCCTCCTCGGCGGCCGGCTCAGCCGGGGTCGCCGGAGCAGCGGGGGTGGCGGCCATCTCGGCCTCGGAGATCTGCTCCTTGCCGCCGCCGGCGAGGCAGGCGTCGGCGAACAGGTCGCACATGAGGGAGACGGCGGAGATGGCGTCGTCGTTGCAAGGGACGCCGTACTCGACCTCATCGGGGTCGGAGTTGGTGTCGATCAGCGCGACGACGGGGATGTTCAGGCGCTGGGCCTCCTTGATGGCGTTCTCCTCGCGCTTGGTATCGATGACGAAGAGGGCCTGCGGGAGGGCCTTGAGGTCGCGGGCGCCGCCGAGGTTGGTCTGCAGCTTGGCGAGCTCCTTGCCGAGCACGGCCTGCTCCTTCTTGACGCGCAGCGCCATGGAGCCGTCCTCGACCATGGTCTCGAGCTCCTCCATGCGGTTGATGCGGGAGCGGATGGTCACGAAGTTGGTGAGCATGCCGCCGAGCCAGCGCTGGTTGATGTAGGGCATGCCGGCGCGCTCAGCCGCGCTCTTGACGGCCTCCTGGGCCTGCTTCTTGGTGCCGACGAAGAGGACCTTGCCGCCATGCGCCGCGATGCCGCGCAGGAAGGAGTAGGCGCGGTCGGCCTCGACGATGGTCTGCTTGAGGTCGAGGATGTAGATGCCGTTGCGCTCGCCGAAGATGTAGGGCTTCATCTTCGGGTTCCAGCGGCGGGTCTGGTGGCCGAAGTGGCAGCCAGCCTCGAGCAGGGTGCGGATGTTGATCTTGGTAGCCATGGGTAACCTCCTGTGGTTTGCCTCCGCGCGGGGTCGGCCCCGTCCGCCACCCGATCCCCTGCTACCTGGAACCGGGCACCACGGCGTGCGAGTAGCCGCGCGTGTGTGATGTTCGCTGCGCGTCTGCGCAACCTGCGAAATGATAGCAGGAACAGGAGGTTCGCGCCAGCGGCGGACGAGGAGATGTGGGGGCGGTGTGGGCGGGGTTCACGCCCACACCGCCCCTGCGCGGGGAAGACGGAAAACAAGCGCTCCGCGGCGCTGAACCCGTGATCCCATGCGCTGGTGACAGTTGTTGCCTATTCGACGAAGATGGGCGGCTCAGACCGCACCGGCCGGGCCATCCGCTGCTGCATGGCGAGGGTCGATGCTGAACGCGCGGCGCGGCCAGAACGATCCACATTGCTATGCGGGAGAATTCGTTGGAAAGTGGCCCGATGGCAAAGATGAGACCATACGGCGAGCCGGTCGCGTGGTAGAGATTGACCGAGGCGGGCGCGAACAGCAGCAGAGTCCCAATAGCGAATGCAATGCCCATGAAGAAGCCGGCATCGCTGTTTTTGGCAGGCGGACGCGTTATGCGCGACAGCATCAAAACAAGGAGCCCCATGATGAGCACGGCAGGGAAGATCCCGGTGATGAACCCAAAAATCAACCCGATGATCGCGCTTGCAATGCCGAGATATGAGATCACAGCCCCAGCTGACCAGATCAACTTCACGAGCAGTGCGATCATTGTCACGCCTAGGCTGCCGATCATGAGGGTCACGGGGAGCTTGTACCGTGCGGGCTTCTTGACTTGCGAGGTGCAGGCGATCACCGCAAATGAAATGTAGCTGGCTAGCTGCAGCATCGCCGCTGGCAGACTAATAAGGCTAACGATGAGGTAGTACATGTCGTATTGAAATTCGAAACTAGATAGAAGCCCGAGCAACCGGACGAGGATGTCCAGGAACGCGACTGAGACGCTCACGGTGACAGGAGATGTCCAGGCGATAGCTCCGACAAAGACATCGATCTGAATGAATTGAAACAAGAGCGCGACCACAGATGCGGCGATGGCGATGACACCCAAGGTCGGGAGCTCCGCGATGCGGCGCTGCAGTTGCGCGGACGTAAGCGGGGCCCGTGCGGTCTGCGTCTGCTTGGCCGAGTTCGCCGGACCGGATTGCGGAAACGGAGGTGGTGCGATCTGTGCCATGGGAGCCCCTTCCCTACATGTGACTGGTAAAGGCACCCTGTGCCAGCTGCACAGCATCCTGCTGCGCTTTACAGGTCGCTGCTGAGCGCGCGGCACATGCCATGACAACCCATAATGCGATTTGAGAGACAAAGAATGAAAGGGAGATCGTCAGGTACTCCAGGTCCCGCATGAACAAGGTGTACAGAACGATCTCGATCGCAAACAGGCAGACAAGGAGAAATCCGATGTTTTTCTGCTCGGCATGGGGGCGCTTTATGTAGAACAGCATGGCCGATAGACCGAGCAGCATAAGCGCGATGCATATGAGACTGATCGCCATATTTGCAAAGAGATCGATATAGGCGAAATCAAATCCCACCTCCATCAGGACGTAGATGGACCACAAGAGGTAGCCAGCCAGGCAGGCTGCCATATAGATGACCATGAGCAGCGTAAACGTCTGAGACCCCTTTTCCCGTGCTGTGACGGCCGCGACTGTGAATACGATGGGGATCGCCAAGCGCAAGACGTTTTCCGCGATCATCCCAAACTGCGATGCGTGATAGAACGGATTCAACTCATCCCCGATGCGAGGTAGTCAAAGATCCATGTCACCCATCCACTGAATGAATCAGACACGTAGGGCCAAGGCGTTGATATGAACACGTCGGGCGTGAGGCTAATGGAGAGCGGGAACGAAGCCGAGAGGTCGAAGTTGATCTGCACGACCTGCAGCACGATGGCGAGAGCGGACGCGACGATGGTGGCGATGCCCAAGGTTGGAAGCTCTGCGATACGACGCTGCAGCTGCGCCGACGCCAACACGGCCTGCGAGGTCTGAACGCCTTGAACCGAGCCTGCAGATTCAGGCGGCCGAAACGGTGGTGGTGCGATCTGTGCCATGGGAGCTCCCTATCTCACGATGATCAGGGCGCCGTCTTGTATCAGGCGATGGCGTCCTCTGGGGACCGTGGCATCGATTGTCACACCTCAGACTGCGCAAAATGCCCCGATCAACCCTCGAATTGTCCTGACCTGTTGTTCAACAACCCAGCATCGCGGAAACAGCTCGCCGCGCAGCATCGATGGGACGCCCAGGGGCCGTGTGACTCCCGAACGCATATATCCAGAGGGGTCTGGAATAGGTTTGGCGTTCTAACGCAGAGGTGGCGGGGTGATCTTCACGGCCGCAGGCGCTGCAGGCGCAGCGCTCCCAGCCCCATCGACTCCGTCATCCCGCTGCATCGGATCCGAAGGGCCACCCGGTTGAACCCGCAAATTCGACAGCTCGTTCACCTGGACGATGCCGCGGTTCATGAAGAGGAACAGCACCACCCAGATGGCGCCGCACAACAGGATGTACCGTGGGCCGCCGAGCACAGGGATCTCGATCCAGTCGATGATGGGAATGATCTGCGGCAGATCCCAGATGGCATGCAGGACCATGCAGATGCCGATGAACGGCAGGAACCCCTCATTGAACAGATGCCCCCAGTCGAAACCGCGGCCACGGTCCAAGGCGGCGAGGGCGCCTCCCTCGACGGCAGCCCAAGCGACATGCCCACCCACCGAAAGCACGGCCCGCGTCAGTGTGACGTCGATCATGCTCGCCGAGACTCCGAGCACGCCGTACCCCTGCATGTAGCCGTATTCGAAGATGTAGCCGGCGGTCTCGAAGACGGCGAACCCGGCACCGACCGCCGCTCCGATCAACAGACCGGAAAGGATGTAGTTCTGTCCGCGCGACTTACTCAGGAAATAGCCGACCAGCAGCGCCTTGGCTAGCTCCTCGACGATTCCGGTCATGACCGCGCTGACGACCCCGCCCGCCAGGCCCGGAAAGATGTTGTCGGGTGCCACTCTGTTGAGGATGTGCACGGCGACGATGGAGAAGGCACCGCCGATGAAGAAGATCTCGATGACCCTGGCGAAGCTCACGTTGCGGAACGCGTTCGTCTCGAAAAAGAAGATGACCAAGGGGAAGGGGACGAGCAGGGCGCCGATGAACATGATGCTCGGGATGGTGATCGGGTTCCCGAAGAGGAGCAGCATGAGGAAGAGCGCGGCGAAGGAGGCGAGGAGCACAAGGAAGACCCGTGAGTACAGCCACGGATGCGGCCACTCCCGCGAGACCTGTGCGAGGGCCGGCGTCGTCGAGGGTGTGCCGCAGATGAAGAGCTCCTCGGTCTCCCCCCGCTGATGGCGCTTCGGCACCNCTCGGCGTAGGCGACCTGCCACAGCAGGTAATTGGACAGGCGGAACTCGCCCGAGGTGCGCACGACGAGCTCAGGGTCGGGTAGGCCGGCGGTGTAGAGCCGCCCGGCCAGGGCATCCTCGGTGATGGCGGTGGGATCGATCTTTCCAGAGGCCGCGTCGGCGGCGAGACCGCGGGCTGCCCGGACGAGCTCGGCGCGGGCGCCGTAGTTCACAGCGAGGGCGAGCACCATGCCGGTGTGCCCGGCGCACTCCGAAAGACCGTACTCGAAGGTCTCTCGCGTGGCCTTCGGGAGCGCCGAGGTATCGCCGAGAAAGACGACGCGCACGTTCTCCCGGCGCAGCAGCGGCAGCTCGTCCACGAAGGTCTTCGCGAACAGGTGCATGAGGAGGTTGACCTCGCGCTGCGGACGAGACCAGTTCTCCGTGGAGAACGCGTAGGCAGAGAGCACCTCCACCCCTAAGCGCACCGCCGTGGTGATGATCTCCTGGAGCGAGGTGATGCCCGCCTTGTGGCCCTCACCGCGCGAGAGGCCACGGGCGGTGGCCCAGCGGCCGTTGCCGTCCATGATGCAGGAGATGTGACGCGGGATGCGGTCGAGATCGACCGCCGAGAGGTCGATGTCCGCGGGAGGATCGGCGAAATGCTCCTGGAGCTTGTCGATATCGGGGACCACCTAGATCTCCATGACCTCGGCTTCTTTGGCCTTCAGGAGCTCGTCGACGCGACGGACGTACTCGTCGGTGTGCTTCTGGACCTTGGCCTGCTCGCGGCGGACGTCGTCCTCTGAGAGGTCCTCGTCGCGCTCGAGCTTGTTGTTGTAGTCGCGGCGAATGTTGCGGATCGAGATCTTGGCCTGCTCGGCGAGCTCGCGGCACTCCTTCACGAGCTCCCGGCGGCGCTCCTCGGTGGGCGCCGGGAAGGGCAGGCGCACGACCATGCCGTCGGAGCTCGGCGTGATGCCGAGATCGCTCGCCGAGATCGCCTTGACGATCGCGTTCACGAGCGCCTTGTCCCAGGGCTCGACGACGAGGAGATGGGCCTCGGGGGCCTTGACGGCGGCGACCTGGGTGACGGGCGTGGGCACGCCGTAGTAGTCGACCGTGATGTCGGCGAGCACGTTGGCGTTCGCGCGCCCGGTGCGCACCTTCGCGAAGTTGTGCTTCAGGGCCTCGAGCGACTTGTCCATGTTCTGTGTGATGCCGTCCATTGTTAGTCCTCCTGGTACACGACGGTGCCGACCGGCTCCCCGGCGAGAGCGCGCTTGATGGTGTCCTCGCCATCGATGTTGATGACGATGATGGGCATGTTGTTGTCCTGGCTGAGTGCCGTCGCCGTGGCGTCCATGACCTGCAGGCCCCTGACCAGGACCTCGCGGTAGCTGATGGACTCGAAGCGCACGGCCTCCTCGTTGTCGACGGGGTCCATATCGTAGATGCCGTCGACCTTGGTGGCCTTGATGAGGCAGTCCGCCCCGATCTCGCAGGCACGCAGTGCCGCGGCCGTGTCGGTGGTGAAGTAGGGGTTGCCCGAGCCGGCCGCGAAGATCACGATGTCGCCCTTCGCAAGGTGGTTCATGGCACGACGGCGGATGTAGGGCTCGCAGACCTCGTTCATCTGGATGGCGCTCATGACGCGGCAGGAGGCCCCCTGCTGCTCGAAGGCGTCCTGCAGGGCGAGGGCGTTCATGATCGTGGCGAGCATGCCCATGTAATCCGCCTGGGCGCGGTCCATGCCCGAGGCTGATCCGGCGAGGCCACGGAAGATGTTGCCGCCGCCCACCACGATGCCGACCTCGATGCCGTCATCGGAGATCGCCTTGATCTGACGGGCGAGCCGCTCGGTGACGTGGGGATCGATGCCGAAGGAGCCCTCCCCCATCAGCGCCTCCCCCGATAGCTTGAGTAGCACGCGCTTGTATCGATAGCCGCTCACATCATCCTCCTTCTCTCAATCCAACCCATTCTATCAGGTAACAGGAAACGCCCCATGAAAAAGCAGGCCGCGGGCGGAAGCCCACAGCCTGCTCTCAAGATGCGAAGAGATGCAGCTTACTCGCCGCGCACGAGGCGGTCGAAGCCGACGATGGCGATCGTGTCGCCCACAGCCTTGGAGGTCTGGGCGGCGTACTCCTTCACGGTGATGCTGGAGTCCTTCACGAACTCCTGCTCGGCGAGGACGGTGCCCTTGAAGAACTTCTCCAGGCGGCCGACGGCCATCTTCTCCTGGATCGCCTCGGGCTTGCCGGACTCGGCGGCCTGAGCCATGTAGATGGACTTCTCATGCTCGATGGTCTCGGCGGGGATGTCCTCACGGACGGCGGCCAGGGGGGCCGTCGCGGCGACCTGCATGGCGACGTCGTGGGCGAAGGTCTTGAAGGCCTCGGTCGAAGCCGTCTCGGGCTTCTCGAAGGAGAACTCGACGAGGACGCCGATCTTGCCGCCCATGTGGATGTAGCTGGCGAGCGCACCGGCCTCGGTCTCACGGGAGGCGAAGCGCGTGAGCTTCATGTTCTCACCGATGACGTGGATGAGCTCGGTGAGACCGGCCTCGATGGTCTCACCGTCCATGTCGGTGGCGAGGAGGGCGTCGAGATCGGCGGGCTTGGTGGCGATGACGGTCTCGGCGACCTTGGCGGCGAAGTCGGTGAACTTCGGGTTGGACGCGACGAAGTCGGTCTCGCAGGTGACCTCGACCAGGGCGCCGGTGCGGCCGTCCTCGGTGATGCGGGCGGCGATGGTGCCCTCGTTGGTGGCGCGGCCAGCCTTCTTGGCGGCGGCGGCCAGGCCGTTCTTGCGCATGATGTCGATGGCGAGGTCGATGTCCCCGTCAGCCTCGACGAGGGCCTTCTTCGACTNGCGCGCCACGCGGCAGAGCCGCACGATGCCGCGACCGGTCAGGTGACGCCGCCGCGCGATGTCGAGCAGGGTGCCACGCCCCTCCTCGTCGAGGTCAAAGGGGGCAACCGCACCCTCGATCCCTGAGGCGGGCGGGCGTGCTGGCGCGTGCGCGCGACGCCACACGGCGAAATTCCGGCCGCGCTCAACAAGGGAGGATAAGTCGGCCGAGCTCAAGCCCTCAGCCCCTTTGACGATGAGGTCCGGGGCGGGGCGGGCGATGTCCAGGATGAGGTCGATGCGGTCCGCGAGCGGTCCTCCGAGCTTCGCCTGGTAGCGCTCGACCGCCGTGGCTGCGCAGGTGCAGGGCACCTCGCGGTCGCCGAGGTACCCGCAGGGACAGGGGTTGCTCGCCGCGAGGAGCTGGAAGCGGGCGCGGAAGGTGTAGCCGCCGTCCACGCGGACGAGGCGGATCCTCCCCTCCTCCATGGGTTGGCGCAAGAGCTGCAGGACGCCCGAGGGGAACTCAGCGAGCTCGTCCAAAAACAGGACGCCTCCGTGAGCGAGGCTGATCTCACCTGGCCGCACGGGCCTCCCACCTCCCACGAGACCGGCGGCGGAGATGCTGTGATGCGGGCTCCGGAACGGCCGCCCGCCGGCGAAGAGGCGCTGGGCGTCCTCGCCGAGCACCGAGTGGATGCAGAGGGCCTCTTGGCGCTCCCGCTCGTCGATGGCGGGGAGGATGCCCGTCATACGGCGCGCGAGCATGGTCTTTCCCGCACCAGGCGGACCCACCATGAGCATGCCGTGGCTTCCCGTGGCTGCGATAGCGAGCGCGCGCTTCGCGAGCTCCTGTCCCACCACGTCAGAAAAATCAGATGTGGCCACCGTCCGATGCTGCGCCGGCGCAGCCGGATACCCGCGCACGGCGTCCGCGATCCCCTGCCTGAGGTCTGAGACATGCCCGAGGCAGCCGAAGGCCACTCCATCGAGCGGCACATGGGCGTCCGAGCGCCCGCCCACGAGTTCGAGCCCCATCTCGCGGGCGAGAAGCGCGTAGGCGACCTCACCGCGCATAGGGAGCACCGAGCCGTCGAGGGCGAGCTCCCCGCAGAACAGACGTCCATCGATGCCGCCGCGGGGGATCTGGTGCGAGATCGCGAGGATTGCGACCATGATGGGCAGGTCAAAACCCGTCCCGGTCTTCCTGAGGTCGCCCGGCGCGAGGTTCACGGTGATGTTCTTACGCGGCAGTTCGAAGCCGCCGGCCCGCAGCGCGGAGCGGATCCGGACCCGGGCGTCCATCACCGCGGCGTCGCCGAGGCCGACGATGCAGATACCGGGAATGCCTCCGGAGAGCGAGACCTCGACGGTAACCGGTATGGCCTCGACCCCGCGGATACAGGCGGCGTGCACCGCGAAGGAGGCCTCGGCGGCGGCGCTCACCGCGACGCATCCCAGTCGAAGGCGCCCGGCACATGGTGGATCTCTATGGCGCCCTCATCGGGCACCGTGACGGCGATCACGTCGAACCGGATCGCGTGCGTGGGAAAGTTGTCCATGAGGTAGGCGGCGGCGATGCGGCGGTAGCGGCGGCGCTTCTCGCCGTCGACCGCCTCCTCAGCATAGGTGCCGTCGTCCAAAGTGGAGCGGCGCCTCGTCTTGACCTCGACGAGCACGACCAGCCCCTCGTCCTCATCTATCGCGACGATATCGGCCTCACCCTCGCTCGAGCGGTAGTTGCGCTCGATGACGATGAGCCCGAGCTCGGCGAGATGGGCCGCGGCCAGATCCTCCCCAAGCTCCCCGAGCTCGCGCCGCGAGAGCTCGGCGACCGGCGCCCGGGTATCGACCGCAGGCGGCGGCACCGGCTCCTCATCGCTGACCATCTCCGAGTAGTACATCTGCGTGTGCCGAACGGCGGCCATGGGGCTCCCCTTTCCTTGGATGGAATGAGAGCATGGACCCGCCTATCTGACAGGAGAGGTGTGTGCCCTATCGATCGACACGCAAAGAACTGGACAGGTTCTGCGCACCCCGCCATCGACACAGGTCAGCAGATGCGCACCAGATACATACGGTGGAGCGCCGCCTCAGAACAACCGCGCGGTCTCCAGGAAATTCCCACAGAACGTGACCCGATGCACGGGCGTGAGCCCGCGTGCGCGAATGGCGGCGATGTGCTCGGGTGAGGCGTAACCCTTGGAGGCCGCGAGGTGGTAGCCGGGGTACTCGGCATCGAGCTCGATCATCAGCTCGTCGCGGGTCACCTTGGCCACGATGCTCGCCGCGGCGATGGCGGCCACCGTGGCGTCCCCGTGGACCACGTCGCGCTCATGCGCGACGGCACCGAGCGGGTTACCGTCCATGAGGACGCAGTCAGGGGCGAGGCCGG
>NZ_LT838843.1:531914-555182 GCF_900176655.1 Collinsella vaginalis | reverse complement strand
GCGCTCCCGCTCGAGGCGCCGCAGCGCCCGCTCGCAGGCCCGTTGCACCTGGATGCGCGGGTCCTCCTCGTAGCGCCGGACGAGGTCCTCGATCTCATCGACGCCCGCGTGCGCGAGCTCGGCGGCCACGGCTGTGGCCGAGAGCGACGTCGTCATATTCGCCATGGGTGAAACCTCCTCATGCGGCCGATGACCGCCTGGCAGATGGATCGGAGCCGTCGAGACGCCGCGCGTTTCCTCGGACGAGACGCCCCCAGGCATACGCCCGCTATCGCGACCCAGGATACATCCATTCGGTACGAAAGAGGGCCGCCCTGAACGGACGGCCCTCTCAGGCAGACGGACGTAAGCGGCCCGCTTAGCGCTTCTCGGGGATGCGCGCGGCCTTGCCCACCTTGTCGCGCAGGTAGTACAGCTTGGCGCGACGCACCTTACCGTGGCGCACGACCTCGAGCTTGCCAATCTTGGGGCTGTGAAGCGGGAAGGTGCGCTCGACACCGATGCCGAAAGAAAGCTTGCGAACCGTGAAGGTCTCGCGGGAGCCGGCACCGCTCATGCGGATGACGTCACCCTGGAACACCTGGATGCGCTCGCGCTCACCCTCCTTGATGCGGTAGTGCACCTTGACGTTGTCGCCGACGCGGACCTGCGGGATGTCCTCGCGGATCTGCTGGCGCTCGATTGCGCGGATGTAGTCCATCTTCTAATCCTCACTCTTCCAGAGGTGCCGCACGCGTACGCCGACACATAGGTTGAACAAACAGAGGACATTATACGCGAGTCACCGGTCCTGACAAGGGCGATTCTCAACTCCTCCACGCACGGTCTCAGGCCTCGCGCTCGAGTTTCGCCTGCGCCGCAGCGAGGCGGGCGATGGGCACGCGGTAGGGCGAGCAGCTCACGTAGTCAACGTGCGCCGTGTTGAAGAAGGCCTTGATGCTCTTGGGATCGCCGCCGTGCTCGCCGCAGACCCCGAAGTGCATCTGCGGGTTCACGGAGCGCCCGCCCTCGACCGCCATCGTGACGAGCCGCAGCACGCCCTCGTCGATGGTCTCGAACGGATTCGCCTCAAGCAGGCGCTTGTGCAGGTAGATGGGGATGAACTTGCTCTCCGCATCGTCGCGCGAGAACCCGAAGGCCGTCTGCGTGAGGTCGTTCGTGCCGAAGCAGAAGAAGTCGGCGTGGCGCGCGATCTCGTCGGCCACGAGACAGGCGCGCGGGAGCTCCACCATCGTGCCCACCGGGATATCGAGGCTGACGCCGTACTCCTCCTCGACCTCGTGGATCACGCGCTCGGCGACGGTCCGGGTCTGGACATGCTCCGCCGTGACCGAGACGAGCGGGATCATGACCTCGGGCAGCGGGTCGAGCCCCTCGTCGCGCTTCAGGCGGGCCGCCGCGCTCGCTATGGCGCGGACCTGCATGAGCGGCAGGTCGGGATAGACGATGGAGAGGCGCACGCCGCGCAGGCCGAGCATCGGGTTCGACTCCGTCATCGCGTCGATGCGGCGCAGGCGCTGTGTGAGCTCGGCGACCAGCGCGGGATCGCCGCCGCGCTCCTCGAGGCGGGCGATGTGCACCGCCAGCTCGCGCGGGTCGTCGAGGAACTCGTGGAGCGGCGGGTCGATCAGGCGCACCACGACCGGCCGGCCGTCCATGGTGCGGAAGATCTGCAGGAAGTCCTCGGTTTGGACGCGCAGGAGGTCGGCCAAAGCGTGCATGCGCTCATCTTCGGCGTCCGTCAGGATGAAGGACTGGATGATGTCCTTGCGCTCGCCCAGGAACATGTGCTCGGTGCGGCAGAGCCCGATCGCCTCGGCCCCGAGTGTGAGGGCGAGCTCGGCGTCGGCGGGCGTGTCGGCGTTCACGCGCACATGGGCTGCCCGGCCGCGGGTCGCGTCGAGGCGGATCTCGTCGGCCCAGGAGAGCACGGTCTCGAGGTCTCCAGTCATCTCGGCCGAGACCAATGGCACAGCACCGGCGACCACGATGCCGCGCGCGCCGTCGAGGGAGATGACGTCCCCCTCGGTGAGGACGACGTCGGTCCCCTCGACGCGGACCTGCTTGCGCGCCGCGTCGATGCGGAAGGCCTCCACGCCGCAGACACAAGGTGTCCCCATGCCGCGTGCGATGACCGCCGCATGGCTCGTCTTGCCGCCGTGACTCGTGAGGATGCCCTCGGCGACGGTCATGCCCTTGAGGTCATCGGGGTTGGTCTCCCAGCGCACGAGGACGATCCGGCGACCCTCGGCGACGGCCGCCACGGCGTCGTCGGAGGAGAAGACGATCTCCCCGACCGCCGCGCCGGGGCTCGCGTTCAGGCCGCGGGCGAGGATGTCGACGGGTGCCGAGGCGTCGAACTGCGGGTGCAGGAGCTGGTCAAGCTGGGCAGGGTTGATGCGGCGCACGGCCTCCTCGCGCGTGATGAGGCCCTCCCCCACCATGTCGACGGCGATCTTCAGCGCGGCCGCGGCGGTGCGCTTGCCAACGCGGGTCTGGAGCATCCAGAGCCGCCCCTGCTCGATCGTGAACTCGATGTCGCACATGTCGCGGTAATGACCCTCGAGGAGTCCGAAGATCCGATCGAGCTCGCCCGCAGCCTCCGCGAGCGCGGGGACGTCCTTGAGCTCGTCGATGGGGCTCGTGTTGCGGATGCCCGCGACCACGTCCTCGCCCTGGGCGTTCACGAGGAAGTCGCCGTAGGGCTCCCGCGTGCCGTCGGCGGCGTTGCGCGTGAAGGCCACGCCCGTGGCCGAGGTGTCGCCCTTGTTGCCGAAGACCATGACCTGGACGTTCACCGCGGTGCCGAGGTCGTCGGGGATCTCGTTCTGGCGCCGGTAGATGCAGGCGCGCTCGTTCATCCAGCTTCCGAAGACCGCCTGGATGGCGAGGCGGAGCTGCAGACGCGGGTCTGCCGGGAACCGCACGCGACCCCCCTCGCCGGCGAGTTCTGGGAAGGCGGCGGCGTCGACGTTCGCCGCGAAGATCTCCTTGAAGACACCGACGAGCTCCTCGAGGTCCTCGGCGGAGAGCTCGGCGTCGGTGTGCACGCCGGCGATGAGGCGGCGCTCCGTGAGGGCGTTCTCGAAGAGGTCGGCGTCCACGCCCATGACCACGTTCGAGAACATCTGGATGAAGCGGCGGTAGGAGTCCCAGGCGAAGCGCGGGTTCTCCGTCTGCGCGATGAGCCCCTGCACCGACTCGTCGTTGAGCCCGAGGTTCAGGACCGTGTCCATCATGCCTGGCATGGAGAACGGGGCGCCGGAGCGCACCGACACGAGGAGCGGGTCATCCGCCGCACCCAGGCGCTTCCCGGCCCGGCGCTCGAGATCGGCCGTCGCCGCCTCGATCTCATCGAGGGCGCCTGCGGGCCAGACGTCCCCCGCGCCCGCATAGGCGACGCAGGTCTGACAGGTGATCGTGTAGCCCAGGGGCACCGGGAGGCCTATGCGCGCCATCTCGGCGAGGTTCGCCCCCTTGCCGCCGAGGACGTACGCGAGGCTCGCATCCCCCTCCGTCACATCCTGACCGGTCTCGTCGACCCCGAACCGGTAGACCATCTTCTCACTCGTCATCTGTGCCCCCTTCTCGCCGCGTGAGACCCGCGGCCTGCTTGACGAACGGCCCAGGGACGATCCCCGGGCCATGTGCGCACTATAGGAAGCGCGTAGGAGTGCGGGGGTAGGGATTCGGTGGAGGCCGCGCAGGCGGTGCGAAAGTCGCGGCAGACGGTCTGAGGTGTGGTCACATTATGAAGGTACCAGTTCGAACAAGTTGCTGGTACAGACCGTAAATGATGGGTCCGTCAACGGGCTCCACGACGCATGCGCGCCGCCTCGACCTGCTCCAGGCGCCCCATGATCTCAGCCGCCGACTCCTCGACCGCCTTGTGGTCCGTGCGGACGATGAAGCAGCCGAGCCGCCGCATCAGCGAGCGGGCCTCCTCCATCTCGCGCTCTATGGCGACCGGGTCAGCGTACGTGGCGGCGACCGCGCGCGAGAGCTCGTCGCCGAGGCGCTGGTCGCGGATGTCGGAGATCACGCCCACGGTGGACACGAGGCCGAAAAGCCGGGCGGGATCGACGGTGAACACGGAGGCGGGCGGCTCCATCCCGCGCGCGAGCGGGACGTTCGCCACCTTCAGACCCTGGAAGGCGAGGTACATGGAGAGCGGGGTCTTCGAGGTGCGCGAGACCCCGAGCAGCACGACGTCGGCGCCGGTAAGGTCGTCGGCGCCGCGCCCGTCATCGTGCTCGACGAAGTACTCCATGGCCTCGATGCGCCGGTAATACGCCTCATCAGTCCGGTGAATCGTGCCGGGCACCCCCGCAGGCTCGCGCTCGAGAAGCTGCGACAGGGCGCCCACCGCCGCGCCCATGAGGTCGACGGCCGGTACGTCGAGGGCCGCCAGGAGCTCTGCCACCGCGCCCCGCAAGCGCGCGTCGACGATGGTGTGGTAGACGGCGACGCGCTCGCCGCAGGCGAGCAGGGGCTCGACATGGGCGCGGACGAGTTCTGCGTCATCGACCTTGGGCAGCCTCTCGATCCTGACCGCGCCGTCGGGGAACTGCCCCGCGGCGGCGAGGGCCACGTCCGCGGCCGTGCGGCCAAGGGCATCCGATACGGCGACGACGTGCGCTACACGCTCATCCATGGCCTCCCCTTTCCTGTGGTGACGCGAGCGTACCACACGCGGGGCAGGTGAGGCCGGCACATGAAGACGGCGGCCGACCCGTTGCTCGCGGGCGGCCGCCGTTCAGAAACGAAATATGCCAGGTCTACTAGCTGCGACCGAGCTCCCCGATATTCGCGACATCGGCGAACACGGACACGAAGCGGTTCAGGAGCTTGAGCCGGTTCTCGCGCAGCCGCGCGTCCTCGTCCATGACCATGACCTCGTCGAAGAAGCGGTCGATGGCGCCGCGCAGGGACGCGAGAGCGGTGATGACCCCGGTGAAATCGCGATCGGCGAGGCGTCCGGCGACCGAGGCCGCCGCGTCGTCAAGGGCGGAGAGCAGGGCGCGCTCGGCCTCGCCAAGCAGGTCGGCGTCAACCTCGGTGCCGAGGGCCGCATCCGCCAGATGGGCGGCGCGGGCGTAGGCGACGGCCAGGTTCTCGAAGGCCGCGGGGTCGTTCGCGCGGGCGTCCTCGAGGGCGTGGGCAAGCGCGNCGGCCGTCTTCGCGCCGAGCCGGGCCTCGCGGGCGATGGCGAGGGCCACGTCCTCGATGCGCTCGGACTTCTGCAGGACGGTGCCGAGCTTCTGCTGGAAGCCCACGCGCGCCAGGCGGAGGCGGAACTCGTCGAGCGGGACCTTCAGGTCCTCCTCGTAGAAGAACTTGGCATCGTAGAGGCGGGCGCGAACCACCCGCTCGTTGCCGTCGATCACCGTGGCGGCGACCGCGGGGTCGGCGTTGGAAACGACCACGAAGGCGCGGGTCAGATTCCCCTCCGCATCGTAGGTGGGGAAATAGCGCTGGTTCGTGAGCATGGACTCGCAGATGATCTCAGACGGCACGGCGAGGAACTCCTCGTCGAACCGGCCCACGAGAACGTCCGGCCACTCGCAGAGGTNTCGCGGTCATCTTAGGCCACCTCCCCTTCTTTGGCGGGTCCGTCTGTGGCGGGCGCGGCGGCGACATGGGCGAGGTAGCTCTCGCAGGCGGCCTTCGCGAGCGTGCGGACGCGCAGGATGTAGGCCGCGCGCTCGGTCGCGGAGAGGGCCCCACGGCTGTCGAGCAGGTTGAAGGCGTGGCTGCACTTGAGCACGCAGTCATACCCCGGCAGCGGCAGGTTCGCATCGAGGCAGGCGTGGCACTCGCGCTCGTAGTCGTCGAACTTCTGGCGCATCATCTCGATATCGGCCACCTCGAAGTTGTAGGCCGAGAACTCGCGCTCATTCTCGAGGAATACCTCGCCGTACGTCATGGGCACCCCATCGGGCGAGACCGACCAGACGAGGTCGTAGACACTCGTCACACCCTGGGCGTACATGGCGATGCGCTCGAGGCCGTAGGTGATCTCGACGGGAACGGGATCGCACTCTATGCCGCCCACCTGCTGGAAGTAGGTGAACTGGGTGACCTCCATGCCGTCGAGCCAGACCTCCCAGCCGAGGCCCCAGGCGCCAAGCGTGGGGCTCTCCCAGTCGTCCTCGACGAAGCGGACGTCATGCTTGGCGGGATCGAGCCCGATCGCGGCGAGCGAGCCCAGGTAGAGCTCCTGGGAGTTCTCGGGGCTCGGTTTGATGAGCACCTGGAACTGGTAGTAGTGCTGCAGGCGGTTGGGGTTCTCGCGGTAGCGCCCATCGGCGGGGCGGCGGCAGGGCTGCGGGTAGCAGGTGCGCCACGGGTTCGGCCCGAGCGAGCGCAGGAGCGTCGCGGTGTGAAAGGTGCCGGCCCCCACCTCTGAGTCGTACGGCTGCATGACCGTGCAGCCCTGCCCCGCCCAGTAGTGCTCGAGGGCGAGAATCATATCTTGGAAGGTGAGCGGTTGGGTGTCCATACGCGCGGGATCCCCTCTATCGGTGGTTCAGACAGTCAAACATACTAGCGCATGCGCTGGGTCCTACAGGGCTCCGATGCGGTCCAGGGGCCAGTAGCGCAGGAAGGCAACGCCGATGAGGTCGGACGTGGAAACAGGACCGAAGTAGCGGGAGTCCGCCGAGTTCTCGCGGTTGTCGCCCATCATCCAGACGCTTCCCTCGGGGACTTGATAGGGGTAGCTGATCTGAATGCCCGGGGCTTGGGAGTCCAACGGGTAGCTCTGACCCTCCGCGTACGGCTCGCTGAGCTTCACCCCGTCGACGTAGACCGCCCCGTCCTTGAGGTCCACGGTCTGCCCGCCCACGGCGATGACGCGCTTGACGAGGATGTCGTGGTCCGAGCTCGCGTTGGGGTTGTGGAAGACCACGATATCCCCGGCCCGCACGTCCTGGCCGAGCTCGATGGTGACCTTCTGGGCGAAGATGTTGTCACCCACCTGTATGGTCGGCTCCATCGAGCCGGTGGGCACGGTGTAAGGGCTCGCAACGAAACGCTGAATCAGCAGGGCCGCCACGAAGGCGACCGCGAGCATGACCACCCATTCGAGGATCTCACGGACAAGGGAGTTCCGAGCGCGCACCATGGGTCAGACGCCTTTCTCAGAGGATTCGATATATTCACGTGCCCAAGCGCGCTCCTCCGCGGTGAGGGCGGCCGTCTCGATGAGATCGGGCCGCCAGCGGCAGGTGCGCTCGATCGCGTCGCGGCGGCGCCAGGCGGCCACGCGGGCGTGATCGCCTGAGAGGAGGACCTCGGGCACACCGGCGCCCTCGAACTCGGCGGGGCGCGTGTACTGGGCGTATTCGAGCAGACCGCCGCCCTCCTCGGTGGAGAACGACTCGTCGCGGTTGCTCATCTCGTCGCCGAGGGCACCGGGAATCAGCCGCACCACGGCATCGGTCACGACGAGGGCCGCGAGCTCACCGCCGGTGAGCACGAAATCGCCGATCGAGATGCGCTCGTCGGCGAGGGCATAGGCGCGCTCGTCGATGCCCTCGTAGCGTCCGCAGACGAACAGGATGCGATCGCAGGCGGCCAGTCGCTCGGCGGCGCGCTGCGTGAAAGGCGCACCCGAGGGCGTGAAGAAGACGACATGGGGCGACGGTTCACCGGGCGTGGACGAGAGCGCCGCCACGGCCTCGGCGATCGGCGGGACCTTCATGAGCATGCCCGCGCCGCCCCCGTACGGCTCGTCATCCACCGTACGGTGCCGGTCGTGCGTCCAATCGCGCAGGTCGTGCGAGCGGAACTCCACGAGGCCGGCCCTCTGGGCCCTCCCCATGATCGAAGCGGACATGTATCCCTCGAAGACCTCGGGGAAGACCGAGAGGGCCTCGATGATCATCAGTCGCCCCCTTCGATCAAACCTGCAGGCAGGTGCACGTGGATGGGACCATCCGGTGGCACCGTGCCGACAAGCTCGGAGGCGGCGGGTATCATGATCTCGCCGCGCGCGCCGGCAACCACCCAGATGTCCTGGGCCGGCGACTCCATGATCGCGTCGATGCGGCCGAGCGGGCCGGCGACGCCGTCGACGACCTCGCGGCCGATGAGCTCGTCGAAGGCGAGGACACCGTCTGCAAGGGAGAGGTCCGATCGGCGTGCGAGCACCCGGCACCCAGTGATCCCCTCGGCGTCCTGGATGGAGGTGATGCCGGAGAAGCGCACGAGCGCGGTGCCGTCGCGCTCACCGGAGACGCCCTCGACCGTGCAGAACCGATCGCGATCGAGCGCAGGCGGGGTCAACGCCACCGTGAGCCCCGGAGAAACGCAGAAGGGAAGGCCGCGCAGCGCTGCTACGACGACCTCCCCTTTTGACCCGTGGGGCTTGATGACACGGGCGATGTTTCGATAGAGTCTGGACAAAGTTCCTAGCCCAGGACCTCAACCTCGACCGAGGTGCCCAGGCGCGCAGCGAGGGCGCGGGCGAGGGTGCGGATGGCCTTGATGGTGCGGCCGTGGCGGCCGATCACCTTGGCGACGTCGTCCGCGGCGACCGTGATCTCGATGGTGGAGGAATCCTCCCCGTCGATGACCTCGAGGCTCACGCCGTCGGGATCGTCGACGATGTTGAGGACGAGGTACTCCACGAGATCCGCGATGCGGTCAGAGAGAAGAACCTCCTCGGAGGACGTGCCCTCCGAGGCCTCGATGAACTCGTCGGACACGGGACCTACTCCTCGCTAGCCTCGGCCTCGGAGGCGGCTGCAGCGGCGGCCTCGGCGTCCTTCGCCTGCTGCTTCTTGGACTTCTTGGGCTCAGCAGCCTTCTTCTCGCCCTCGTTGGCGGCGCGCACGAGCGCGGCGACGGCGTCGGTGGGCTGGGCGCCCTTTGCCTGCCACTCGGCGATCTTCTCGAGGTCGAGATCGATGGTCTTCGGGTTGGTCAGCGGGTTGTAGCGGCCGACCTCCTCGATCAGGCGACCATCGCGGGGCGAGCGGGAATCAGCCACGACGACACGGTAGTACGGACGCTTCTTCGAGCCGTGACGGGCAAGGCGAATCTTGACTGCCAATGCAAACTCCTCCATCTACGCAGCATGACGCTGCACCTACAAACAAACGACGTGTAATGATACGCCAACGACCAGGGCAGGTGAAGACCCACGCGGGCACTTCTTCAGAATGGTCGCAAGCGGTACATATCTTAGCCATGATTGCTGAGCGGGTCAAACACCCTGATATCGAACATGTGTCCGCATAATCAGCTATACTCAGACCATGGAGCAGACGGGAACATACGATGCGGCGGCCTTCGTCGCCGGACTCTTCGGGGGTTGGAGCGGGCCGGCCATCGGCCTGCTCGACCTCGACGCCTTCTTCGCGAGCGTCGAGCAGCTCGATCACCCTGAGTGGCGCGGTAGGCCGGTCATCGTGGGCGGCCCCGCGAGCGAGCGGGGCGTCGTCTCCACTGCGTCCTACGAGGCGCGCGCCTTCGGGGTCCATTCCGCCATGCCGAGCGCGCAGGCGGAGCGCCTCTGCCCGCACGCCATCTGGACACATGGGAACTTCAAGCGCTACCACGAGGTGAGCGCGCGGGTCATGGCCATCCTCTCGGATGAGACGCCCTATATCGACCAGGTCTCGGTCGATGAGGCGTTCTTCGATATCACACCGGGCCGCTTCTCATCGGAGAACCCCGTCGAGATCGTCGGCCGCATCTCCCGGAGGGTCTCCGAGCTCGGGATCACCTGCTCGATCGGGCTCGGGCCCAACAAGACGGTCGCCAAGATCGCGAGCGAGCGCGACAAGCCGCGCGGCCTCACCGTCGTCACGCCCGGCACCGAGGAGGCCTTCCTGGCGCCGCTCCCGGTGCGCGCGATGAGCGGCATCGGCCGCCGCGCGGAGACGGCCCTCGCTAAGATCGGCATCCGGACCTTGGGCCAGCTCGCCGCCGCGCCCGCAGCCCGGCTCTCCCCCATCTTCGGAGTCGGCGCCGAGCTCATGCGCATCCGGGCGGCCGGCGGCGAGATCTCCGCCGTGCGCGCCCTCTCTGACAGGCGCGAGGTAAAATCGGTCAGCAACGAGCGCACCTTCCCCCAGGACCTCACGGACCGCGCGGACGTCGAGGCGGCGCTCAGCCTGCTGGGTGCCTCCGTGGGCCGCCGTCTGCGCCGCCAGGGCCTGGTAGGCACCACCGTGACCGTCAAGCTGAAGTTCTCCTTCGGGGAGACCCACACCCTGCAGCGGCGCCTCCCCCATGCCACCGACGACGAGAACCTCTTCGTGCCCGCTGCGCTCGAGCTGTTGCGCGGCATCTGGACGCCTGCCACCCATGTCCGGCTCGCCGGCATCGGCGTCAGCGGCTTCACCCGCGGAGCGGAGATCCAGACCGACCTGTTCGAGGAGGTTGACGAGCGCGGCGCCGTCGTGAGCGAGCGACGGAGCCTCTCGGTCGCCGTGGACGAGCTCCGCGAGCGCTTCGGGAACGGAGCCGTCGCCTTCGGCCGGGAGCACCGCTTCGGACGGGACATCCTGCGCGGCGACGAGCTCAAGGACCGCTGATGCCGCCCGCCCCGGGCGGCCCCGCCGATCCCCTGCGGGCACGCACCCTCGATCACCCATCCAAGCGCGGGCGCTCGCACCCCGTACAGAGGAGCCCCGCCTCCGCCGCAGAAGACGGAGACGGGGTTCGGCCTAAACCATGCGGCCCGACGGAGGATCGGTCGGCGCACCCAGCGGGCAAACGGCGTGGCGGGCGTGTGTAGCGGGCGCCTCAGTCCAGGTCGAGGGCGAGCCGCGGCGCATCGGCCCAGAGTTTCTCCAGACGGTAGTGGTCGCGCGCCTCAGGCGTCATGATGTGCACCAGGACGGCGCCGTAGTCCATGAGGATCCATTGGCGCTCGGCACGGCCCTCGATCGCCAGGGGGTGCTCTCCCAGGCGCTCGGCCACCTTCTCCTCGACCTCATCGACCAAGGCGTCCACCTGGCGGTTGTTCAGGCCCGTCGCGATCACGAAGTAGTCGCAGACATCGGACAGGGTGGTGAAGTCGAGGGCGACGACGTCCTCGGCCTTCTTCCCCCATGCAGCGCGGGCCGCCTCGCGGGCGATCTCCTCGCCGCCCACACCGGCCGCTGACGGCGCGGCTGCGGTCCTGAGGTCCTCAACGCGGTCGTTCACCGGTTCGGTCTCGATCATGTTCTCGTCGGTCATATCGTCCTTTCTCATGCGGATCGGTTTGCGACACCTGAGGCGTAGCGGTTGTAGACGGCGCCTGCGGTGGGGTACAGGTAGCATCCCGTCGATATCACGTAGGTGAGACCCTGGGAGAAGCATTGGAAGAAGAGGTTCTGGAGATCCGTCTTCCCCACGAGCNGGGCGGCGCGGGCGTAGGCGACGGCCAGGTTCTCGAAGGCCGCGGGGTCGTTCGCGCGGGCGTCCTCGAGGGCGTGGGCAAGCGCGAGGAAATCAGCCGGCGCGGTGACGCTGCCGGCGGAGACGGCCTGGACCACATCGGGCGAGAGGCCCTCATCGCGGGCGATCTGCTGCATGCGGCCGAGGATGAAGGCGTTGACGGCCTGGGCGACCTCGGTGCGGTCGAAGGAGATGCCCTGATCGGCGTAGGCGGCGAGCGCGGCGTCGACGATGGGCTCGAAGGCGATCCCCAGGCGCGCGCGGAGGATGTTCACGACGCCGATGGCGGCGCGGCGCAGGGCGAAGGGGTCCTTCGACCCCGTGGGGGGCTCGCCGATGGCGAACATGCCGGCGATGGTGTCGATTTTGTCCGCCACCNCCGCCGCCCGGCTCATCCCGCCGACGGCGGCGCTCATTGCTGCCTCGGCTGCGGCCGTGGCATCGCGCATCTGCGTCTGCCGCGCCGTCGTCGAGCCTTGCCTGGGCGCTGCCGCAGAGGCAGGCTGGGTTCTATGGCCGCATTGCGGGCAAAAGGCTGAATCGGCTGGCAACTCAGCGCCGCATTGCATGCAAAACACGCTCGATCCTCTCGACGGCCGGGCATACGCACAGGCAGTGCGGCGAGACAGCGCGCACCGCGTGCGCAACCAGCTCACCTACCTGTTGAGCCTATAGTAAGCCCGCCGTCCGGACGATTATCGGAACGGCCTGTTGATCAATACCGCACGCGATGGATCAGGCGCCACGGGGATGGGCCTGGCTGACGGCGGCCTTCAAGCGATCGGGCGTGAGGTGGGTGTAGATCTGCGTGGTGGAGAGGCTCGTGTGCCCCAGGAGCTCCTGGACCACACGAAGGTCGGCCCCGCCGGCGAGCAGGTCGGTGGCGAAGGTGTGGCGCATCGCATGCGGGGTGATGCCCGAGGGTATGCCCGCCGACGCGGCGAGACGGCGAAAGCGGTAGCGCAGGGCATCGGCGCTCATGGGACGGCCGCGATCGGAGATGAAAAGGGCGTCACCCGCACGAGCGGGCACGGGGGCTGCCGCGAGCAGATCGGGCCGCCCGTGCGCGAGGTACGCCTCAAGGGCCGCCGCCACACGACGGTAGAGCGGGACGATACGCTCCTTCGACCCCTTGCCGAAGAGCCGGACAAGCCGGTGATCCCGCTCGAAGGAGGTGGTCCTGAGGCCGGCCGCCTCCGAGATGCGGGCCCCGGTGGCATAGAGGAGCTCGAGCATGCACGCGTCACGAAGACCCGCGGGCGTGCTCGCATCTGGCACGGAGATGAGGGCGTCCACCTGGGTGGATGTGAGCGTGTTCGGAAGGCTCCGGGGTATCTTGGGCGCGATGAGGGCAGCTGCCGGGTCCTCGGCGACCAGCTCTTCGAGGACGAGCCAGCGGAAGAAGCCGCGCAGGGCCGAGAGGTGGGCGGCGACGGTCCGCGGGGCGAGCCCGGCGCGGGCGAGCTCGCCCAGATAGGACCTGAGCGCACGCGCACCTGGGGCAAGGGCGATGACACCGCGGAGCTCGCACCGCCGCAGATAGGCCTCAAGGTGCTCGGTGTAGGCGCGAACCGTCTCGGGCGAGAGTCCCTCTGTACCTGCGATATAGGCTATGAAGTCATCGACGGCAGCTGCCGCATCCTTGTCTGGCTCCCGTTTTCCCGCTTCCATCGACACCTCCCTTGAGAGCTTCCCGTCCTCCACCCATCGTCCTGCCGCGGTGTCAGCGCCCACCGCCGAACAGGTCCGTCCGCCCCGCAAGATACGCCGAGAGGTCGGCCTCGGCGCGGGCGGCGTATGCCGCGTAGCGGTCGCGCTTTGAACGCCGCCGACCATCGTCAAGCGGCGGCACGATGCCGAAGTTCACGTGCATGGGCTGGTAGTCCTCCGTGGCGGGATCGGTCGCCCAAGCGACGAGGGATCCAAGCGCCCCGGTGCCGGGAAGCTGCACGGGCACCGCCCCGATCAGGTCGGCGTAGGTGTTCAGGGCGGCAAGGAGGCCCGAGGCGATGGCCTCGGTGTAGCCCTCGGTGCCGGTGATCTGGCCGGCGAGCCGCACCGTCGTCCCCGGGACGGCGAAGGTCCGATCGAGCACCCGTGGGCTGTCCACGAACGTGTTCCGGTGCATGACCCCGTAGCGGAAGAACTCGGCCCGCTCGAGGCCGGGGATCATCCGAAAGACGCGCCGCTGCTCGCTGAACGTGAGGTTCGTCTGGAAACCGACAAGGTTGTAGGCGCTCGCATCGGCGTTCTCGGCGCGCAGCTGCACGGCCGCCCAGGGCCGCCGCCCCGTGCGCGGGTCAGTGAGCCCCACGGGCTTCATCGCCCCGAATCGTATGGCGTCGACCCCCTTGCGGGCGACCTCCTCCGCAGGCTGGCAGGCCTGGAAGAGCTCACGGCGCTCGAAGTCCTTGAGCACGGCCCGATCGGCTCCGGTGAGCGCTTCGATGAAGGCCTCATACTCCGCGCGGTCAAAGGGCGCGTTCAGGTAGTCCCCCGCACCGGCGTCCTCGTAGCGCGATTGCCTGAAGAGGACGTCCATATCGAGGCTCTCAGCGTCCACGATGGGCGCGGCGGCATCGAAGAACGAAAGGGACCGACCGCCCACGAGCTCCATCACGCGCTTCGCGAGGGCGTCCGAGCAGAGGGGGCCGGCGGCGATGACGACGCGCCCGGCGGGGATCTCGGTCACCTCCCCGCGGACGATCTCGATCAAGGGGCGCTTGGACACCTCCTCCTCCACGAAGCGGGAGAAGGCCTCGCGGTCGACCGCGAGGGCCCCGCCCGACGGCACCCGCGCGCGTTCCGCGCAGGCGAGGAGCACCGACCCCATGAGCGTAAGCTCTCGCTTGAGCAGTCCCGCGGCTGAGTCGACCCTTGTGGACTTCAGCGAGTTGGAGCACACGAGCTCGGCGAGATCCCCGGTGTGGTGCGCGGGCGAGGGGGTCTCGGGCCGCATCTCATGCAGGAGCACGCGGACCCCCCGGTCGGCGAGCTGGCAGGCGCACTCGCAGCCTGCGAGCCCGCCCCCGATCACGTGAACCGTCTCCTCCAGCATGCCGCTCCCTTCGTCACTGTGCTGCAGACATCATAGTGTGCCCCAAGGGCGTCCGGGCGTGAAGCGCGCGTTTTGTGAGGGAGACCCGGCCGTCGATCAGACGCTCGACGAGCCCCTGGACCATGAGCTCCGAGGTGAACTGAAGCGTCTGCGGCACGTCGAGCCGGGCCACGCAGGCGATCTCCTCCATACGCAGCGGGCTCGCTGCGAGCGCATCGAGCACCTGCTGGGCCACGGCGCCGACACCGGGTGTGCCCGGGGCTTCGGGCCGCGAGAAGCGCAGGAGGCCGTAGATCCTCGAGATCGCCATCTCGAGCTCCTCCTCATCTGCGATGCACGTGGCACCCGACGCGATGAGGTGGTTGCTCCCCCGGGACCCGGCGGAGAGGATCGAACCCGGGATCGCGAGCAGCTCGCGACCGAGCTCGACGGCGCACTCGGCGGTGGAGAAGGTTCCCGAGGGAAGGCCCGCCTCGGTGACCAGGAGCGCCGCCGAGAGCGCCGCGATCACGCGGTTCCGACGTGGGAAGGCCCAGCGCCGGGGCTCCATGCCCCAGGGGTCGAGGGACACGACCGCTCCCCCACCCGCGAGCGCTCGCTCGATCAGCGGCGCCGAGCTTCGCGGGTAGACGATATCGGCACCGCAGCCGAGGACCACGACGTGCACACCACCTGCATCGAGGGCGGCCGCGCCGGCCGCCTGATCGCATCCGCGCGCTCCACCGGAAACCACCACCAAACCCGATTGAGCTGCGATGCGAGCCCCCATCTCGGCGACAGCGGTCCCGTACGGCGTCGCCGAGCGCGCGCCCACAATCGAGAGCGAGGGGCGGCTGAGCATCGCGGGATCCCCGCGCACGTAGAGCACGGGCGGGGCGTCAGGGAGCTCGCGTACGGAAGCCGGGTAGCGCTCATCGTCGATGGCAAGCTCATGGCGGATGCAATCAGCCGGCATGGGTCACCCTCCCCTGGTACATGGATCCCTCGAGCACGTGGGCGCTGCCGCATCGCTCGCTCTCCTCGATGTCCGCGATGNCCCGGCGCCCGCGGTGGGGCGCGCCACCGCCTGAAAGACCGCCGGTGGAAGATCGGGAAAGCGCTCCGGCAGCTCAGCGGCGGCAACGGGGCCGTGTAGGACGCCCACGGCGAGCGTCGGCGACCCCGCGATCGGCAGGTGCAGCTGCGCGGCGCGAGCGATGAGCTCCTCGGCCGGCAGGATCTTGTCCCAATCGTGGATGAGCCCTGCCGCCGCGGCCTCGAACTCATCCACCCCATAGGTGCGCGCGAGCTCAAGGGCGGTATCGGACACACGGAGCGAGTGCTCGAAACGGCGCGGGAGGACCGCCTCCATATGCGCCCTCAACGCCTCGCGGATGCTCGCGAGGCGCGCCTGCTCTTCGGCCGTCATCGCTCCCCCTCGTCTCTCCGGGCGCCGTCGACGCGCTCCGTATCATCCGTGCGGTACAGGCCCATCTTGCGGATGTACCCCTCGACCGCCGTCGCGGTGAGGTAGCGCACGCTCTTCCCCGCCGCCACGAGCTCACGGATGCTCGTCGAGCTGATGGCGAGGGCCGGGATCTCAATATAGCGCACATCGAAGTCGATGCCGGAGGACTCGACGATCTCCCCCACCCGCTCGATATCGTACCCAGGGCGCGTGGCCGCGATGAAGGTGGTCAGACGGGCGAGGTCTGCCGCGTCGTGCCAGGCGAGGATGTCCATGATCGCGTCGGCGCCCGTGATGAAGTAGAGCTTGACGTTATCGGGGTAGTGCGCGCGCAGGGCGCGCAGGGTGTCGACCGTGTACGTGGTGCCCGCGCGGTCGATCTCAAAGCGGCTCGCATCGAAAAGCGGGTTGGTTGCCGTGGCGAGGAGCGTCATCGCATAGCGGTCCTCGGCGTTGCTCACGCGCTCGTGGAGCTTGAAGGCCGGCGAGCCTGCGGGCATGAAGAGCACGAGATCGAGGTCGAGGGCCTCACGGGCCCGCTCGGCGGTCACCAGATGGCCGTAGTGGATCGGGTCGAAGGTGCCGCCCATGATTCCGAGCCGGTACTCCCGCGCCTGATCGGCGCCGAGGACCGGAAGCCCCTGGGACTCATGCGCGGTCATCGGAACCACCCTCGTCGTCCACCGCCGCCGCGGTGTCCGGATCTGGATCGCCGGACCCCTCCTCGCGGAGCTCCTCTGCCCCCTCGAACTCGAAGGCGAAGCCCATGATGCGAACCTCGTCCCCATGCACGGCCCCGGCCCGGGCGAGCGCGTCGTCGAGGCCGACGCGGGCGAAGCGGCTCTGGAGGTAGCTGACCGCCTCGTCGTTGTCCCAATCGGTCTGGACCACGAGCCGCTCGATGTTCGTGCCGGTGACGCGCCAGGCATGCGCCTCCTCGCGCTCGATCTCGAAGCGTCGCTCGCGGGCCTGGCGCTGGGCATCCCAGGCAACGACCTCCACGGGCACCTCCTCGGTCTCGCAGGCGAGCTCGCGGCGCAGGTCGGACACCATCTCACCGCAGGCGAGCATGAAGGAGTTCAGCCCCGCCCCCGTGAGAGCCGACACGGCGAAGAAGCGGTGCCCGTCCGCCGAGGCGACCCGCCTGAGCTCGGCCACGCGGTCGGTCATCCCGCTCGCATCGCACTTGTTCGCGACGACGACCTGTGGGCGCTCGGCGAGCTCCGGTGCGTAGGCCGCGAGCTCGCTGTTGATGACACGGTAATCCTCGATCGGGTCACGCCCCTCGAAGCCGCCCGTGATGTCGACGACGTGCATGATGAGGGCGGTTCGCTCGATGTGCCGCAGGAACTGGTGGCCGAGGCCGCGCCCCTCGCTCGCACCCTCGATGAGACCGGGGACGTCGGCCACGACGAACGAGTTCTCTCCAGCCCGCACCATGCCGAGATTCGGGACGAGGGTGGTGAAGGGGTAGTCGGCGATCTTGGGCCGTGCGGCGCTCATGCGAGCGATCAGCGNCGGGTTGGTTGCCGTGGCGAGGAGCGTCATCGCATAGCGGTCCTCGGCGTTGCTCACGCGCTCGTGGAGCTTGAAGGCCGGCGAGCCTGCGGGCATGAAGAGCACGAGATCGAGGTCGAGGGCCTCACGGGCCCGCTCGGCGGTCACCAGATGGCCGTAGTGGATCGGGTCGAAGGTGCCGCCCATGATTCCGAGCCGGTACTCCCGCGCCTGATCGGCGCCGAGGACCGGAAGCCCCTGGGACTCATGCGCGGTCATCGGAACCACCCTCGTCGTCCACCGCCGCCGCGGTGTCCGGATCTGGATCGCCGGACCCCTCCTCGCGGAGCTCCTCTGCCCCCTCGAACTCGAAGGCGAAGCCCATGATGCGAACCTCGTCCCCATGCACGGCCCCGGCCCGGGCGAGCGCGTCGTCGAGGCCGACGCGGGCGAAGCGGCTCTGGAGGTAGCTGACCGCCTCGTCGTTGTCCCAATCGGTCTGGACCACGAGCCGCTCGATGTTCGTGCCGGTGACGCGCCAGGCATGCGCCTCCTCGCGCTCGATCTCGAAGCGTCGCTCGCGGGCCTGGCGCTGGGCATCCCAGGCAACGACCTCCACGGGCACCTCCTCGGTCTCGCAGGCGAGCTCGCGGCGCAGGTCGGACACCATCTCACCGCAGGCGAGCATGAAGGAGTTCAGCCCCGCCCCCGTGAGAGCCGACACGGCGAAGAAGCGGTGCCCGTCCGCCGAGGCGACCCGCCTGAGCTCGGCCACGCGGTCGGTCATCCCGCTCGCATCGCACTTGTTCGCGACGACGACCTGTGGGCGCTCGGCGAGCTCCGGTGCGTAGGCCGCGAGCTCGCTGTTGATGACACGGTAATCCTCGATCGGGTCACGCCCCTCGAAGCCGCCCGTGATGTCGACGACGTGCATGATGAGGGCGGTTCGCTCGATGTGCCGCAGGAACTGGTGGCCGAGGCCGCGCCCCTCGCTCGCACCCTCGATGAGACCGGGGACGTCGGCCACGACGAACGAGTTCTCTCCAGCCCGCACCATGCCGAGATTCGGGACGAGGGTGGTGAAGGGGTAGTCGGCGATCTTGGGCCGTGCGGCGCTCATGCGAGCGATCAGCGAGCTCTTGCCGACGCTCGGCAGCCCCACGAGGGCCGCATCGGCCATGAGCTTGAGCTCGAGCTCGATCCAGTGCTCCTGCGCGGGCTCGCCCTTCTCCGCGAAGGCCGGCGCGCGCCGCACCGACGAGACAAAATGGGGGTTGCCGCGGCCGCCGTGCCCGCCGGGCGCGACGACGACGCGCTCCCCCTCATGGGAGAGGTCGGCGATCTGGTGCACATGCTCCATGGTCTCAGGATCGAGCTCCCAGACGACGGTGCCGAGCGGGACCTTGAGGATCAGATTCTCGCCCGCGCGCCCGTCCTTGCGGGACCCCTGTCCATGGGTGCCGCGCTCGGCGCGGAAGTGGTGCTTGAAGCGGTAATCGATGAGCGAGGAGAGCTGCGCGTCGGCCTGGACGACGACATTGCCGCCGTCCCCGCCGTCGCCGCCGTCGGGCCCGCCCTTGGGAACGTAGGCCTCGCGCCTAAACGACATGCAGCCCGCGCCGCCGTCGCCGCCCCGCACGTTGATGCGGCACATATCGGTGAATTGGGACATCGTGTCCTCCTTATCACAAACCGGCTTTTGAGCCGGGAGCACACGGGGTTCGGTGCCTAAGCATAACAAAAGAGGCCCCAGGGAGGACCCTGGGGCCTTGAGCCTCATATCTATGCAGATGAAGGGGGGATGGACCCTTAGGCCTCGAGTGCGGGGAGCACGTTCACACGGTGCTTCTGCCCACGGGTGAACTTGACCTTGCCCTCGATGAGCGCGAACAGGGTGTCGTCCTTGCCACGGCCGACGTTCTCGCCGGGGTGAATGTGGGTGCCGCACTGGCGGACGAGAACCTCGCCGGCCTTCACGGTCTGACCATCGAAGCGCTTGGTGCCGAGACGCTGACCGCGGGAATCGCGGCCGTTGCGGGAGGAGCCAAGACCTTTCTTGTGTGCCATGGTGAGTACCTCTTTCTAGATGAGGGCGTTACTCGGCGACGGGAGCCTCGGGCTCCTCGGCCGTGGTGGTCTTCTTGGCGGCGGCACGCGAGGTGGCCTGCACCTTGGTGATCTTCACCTGGGTGAGGTTCTGACGGTGGCCGTTCAGCTTGCGGTAGCGCTTGCGCTTCTTGAACTTGAAGACAAGCTGCTTCTCGCCCTTGAACTGCTTGAGGATCTCAGCGGTGACCTTTGCCTTCTCGAGCTTGGCGGAATCCGTGATGATCTTCTTGCCGTCATTCAGGAACAGGACGGGGAGCTCGACCTTGGCCCCGACCTCACCCTCGATCTTCTCGACAGTCAGGACATCATCGGTGGCGACTTTGTACTGCTTGCCGCCGGTTTCAATGATTGCGTACATCTCTTTGCCCTTCATGCATCAGTTCGTGCAACAGCCGAATATGCTAGCAGCCCAGCATACCGGCGTCAACACGGTTTTTTTCACACTACGGCTTGACCACAAGTCATGCGCCCACGGACGCGGAGCCGTGCAACGGATCGCGCACATCACCGTCCTCATCCTCCACGCCCTGGAAGGTGCGCTCGACGCGGTAGCGCGCGAAGCTCTCGAGGTCCTGGATGCCGGTGGACACGATCGGCTCGTCCGCGCCGCGCAGGCGGCGGTCGAGGGCGGCGATCAGGATCTCGGGTCGGAGCGACCCGCCGTTGTCAGCATGGGTCGCGAGGTCGCAGATGAGCGCCGAACCCTCCCCTGCCCGCACGTCGGCGGCGAGAAGCGTGCGGTCGATCGAGAGGCTCTTCGCCTTCTTCCCCCGCACGTAGGCGATGTCGCCGGCAGCGCCGACATCGTCAAGGGCCTCTTTGACGATGTCGGCTGAGAACGCGCTCCCCGGCGCGGGGTCAAGCGCGATGCGGTAGTCGATGCGGGTTATCTCGGCCGTCAGCGCCGGACGCCGGATGGCGACATATCCCGCGCGGTCGGGGGCGAGGTCGGCCGGTGTCGCCGCGACGAGCCGCCGGAGCGCCTCGTCGGCGCCCGCGAGCTCCGTCAGAAAGAGGTCGAACCACTCGCAGGTCGACGAGGTCCCCACCGGCAGGGCGCTGGAGAACCCGATGCGCATGTGCGGCGAGTAGCCCTGCGTGACCGCGAAGGGCAGCCCCGCACGGCGGATCGCGCGGTCGATGGTGTGGATGACCCCAAGGTGCCCGAGGTAGGCGAGGCGGCCGCGCTTCGCATAGCGCACCCGGAGGCGGAAGAGGGTCTGCTCGACGGGGGGTGCGGGGACGGGGACCGTCATGCGCGGTCACCCACCAGCACGTTCTCGACGTTGAGCGCGGGGCAGATCCCGCAGCCCGTGCACGAGGCCATGGTGCAGTCCTCCGTGGTCTTGCCGGCGAGCGCCCGGCGCCACTCGCGTTTCAGGTAACCCGGCGCCACCCCCGGGCTCACATGCTCCCACGGCAGGCGCGCATCGAGGTCGTAGGGGGTGTGGGCGATGCGCACGAGGTCGAGGCCGAGCTCGGCTGCCGCCTCCTCCCACCGCTCGAGGCTGAACTGCTCGGACCAGGCGTCGAAGCGCTGGCCCCGCCTCCAGGCGCCCTCGATGAGCGGGGCGGCGTCGCGGCCCATGCGGGAGAGCACCGCCTCGATGAGCGAGGTCGAGGCGTCGTGGTAGTGGACGCGGACCGCGCGGTTGCGGACGCTCTGCACGAGGAGCTTCTGGCGGCGGCGGACCTCGTCGTAGTCGAGCTGGGCGCACCACTGGAACGGCGTGTGGGGCTTCGGGATGAAGACAGAGACGGAGACGGACACCGAGATGCTCCCGCGTCGGGCGCGGGGCACGACCGAGCGCCCGAGCTCGAGCACATGGTCCGCGAGGTTCGCGATGGCGACGATGTCCTCGTCCGTCTCGCTCGGGAGCCCCATCATGAAATAGAGCTTCATGCGGTTCCAACCGGCGAGGTAGGCCGCGAGCGCCGCCCGATCGAGGTCGTCCTCGGTGACGTTCTTGTTGATGACGTCGCGCAGGCGCTGGCTGCCGGCCTCGGGTGCGAAGGTGAGGCCGCCCTTCTTATCGCCGGCCACCTCGAGGGCCATGTCGACGCCGAAGGAGTCCAGGCGCTGCGAGGGGATCGACACCGAGGCGCCCGTGCCCTCGAGGCTGCGGTTCAGGCGCCTCNTATCCCGCGCGGTCGGGGGCGAGGTCGGCCGGTGTCGCCGCGACGAGCCGCCGGAGCGCCTCGTCGGCGCCCGCGAGCTCCGTCAGAAAGAGGTCGAACCACTCGCAGGTCGACGAGGTCCCCACCGGCAGGGCGCTGGAGAACCCGATGCGCATGTGCGGCGAGTAGCCCTGCGTGACCGCGAAGGGCAGCCCCGCACGGCGGATCGCGCGGTCGATGGTGTGGATGACCCCAAGGTGCCCGAGGTAGGCGAGGCGGCCGCGCTTCGCATAGCGCACCCGGAGGCGGAAGAGGGTCTGCTCGACGGGGGGTGCGGGGACGGGGACCGTCATGCGCGGTCACCCACCAGCACGTTCTCGACGTTGAGCGCGGGGCAGATCCCGCAGCCCGTGCACGAGGCCATGGTGCAGTCCTCCGTGGTCTTGCCGGCGAGCGCCCGGCGCCACTCGCGTTTCAGGTAACCCGGCGCCACCCCCGGGCTCACATGCTCCCACGGCAGGCGCGCATCGAGGTCGTAGGGGGTGTGGGCGATGCGCACGAGGTCGAGGCCGAGCTCGGCTGCCGCCTCCTCCNTGAGCGACACCTCGTCGTGGCCGGTCTCCGCGGGACCGCGGGCCACGGCGGAGACGACCTGGTCCGGCGTGCGCTCGCGGACCGGCCGGTAGGTGATGCCCGCCTGGCAGAACCGGCAGCCCCGCGCGCACCCGCGCAGGACCTCGATGGAGAGACGGTCGTGCACGAGCTGGGTGTAGGGCACGACAGACTGGGTGAGCGCATCGGTTGCCCCGAAGTCAGCGACCACGCGCTTGAGAATCCGGGCGGGCACGTCCTCACCGGCGCGCGGCACCGTGTAGCCGTGCTCGGTCGCCTCGGATCCGTGACGCACCTCGTAGAGGGCGGGCACGTAGGTGCCGGGAACGCGGGCCAGCCCGCAGAGGATCTCGTCGCGCGAGGCGCCCGCGTCGCGCAGGCGCTCGTGCTCCCGGCAGACCTCGACGATCGACTCCTCCCCCTCCCCGATCAGGAAGGCGTCGAAGAACGGGGCGAGGGGCTCGGGGTTGTAGACCGACGGCCCACCTGCGATGACGATCGGATCGTCCTCACCGCGCTCCGCGGCGTGGAGCGGAATCCCGGCGAGGTCCAAGGCCTCAAGGTAGTTGGTGGCCGCCATCTCGTGCGGGATGTGGAACCCCACAATGTCGAACGAGGCCACGGGGGCCGCGCCCTCGAGCGAGAGCAGGGGCACCCCGGCCGCGCGCATGGCATCCGCCATATCGACCCAGGGCAGGTAGCCGCGTTCGCAGGCGATGCCCTCCTGCGCGTTCAGGATGCGGTAGAGGATCGCCAGGCCCTGGTTCGGAAGGCCCACCTCGTAGAGGTCCGGGTAGATCAGGCAGCAGCGGTAGGAGGCCTCGCCGACGTCGGCCGCGCCCCACTCGTGATCGATGTAGCGGCTCGGTTTCTCGACCCGGGCGAGCAGGGGCTCGATGTCCGCGAAGCGATCGCGGTAGGCGACTCGCGTCATGCGGCCGCCTGCGCATCCGCGCGCCCGCCGGTGAGGGTCGAGAGGGCGCTGCGGCCGAGCCCGATGAGGCGGGCCGCGGCGCGGTTCACGGGGGCG
>NZ_LT838843.1:502894-531096 GCF_900176655.1 Collinsella vaginalis | reverse complement strand
ACGAGCTGGCGCGCGAGCGCGCGGACCAGGAACGCCGAGGCGACCACACCGGCCGCCTCCCAGGCGCGCTCAGGGCGTATGGGCTTGCCGAACACGAGCGCGAGCTGCGCCATCATGCCGAGCTGAGCCGCGGTCATGACCGGGAAGTCGGCGCCGGGGATGAAGACGAGGGCACCGGTGAGCGCATTTCCGAGGGCGGCCGAGCGGATGACCTCGGAGGCGGCGGCCACGCGCAGGAAGGGGAAGTTCGCGGCGAAGGCCAGGCGCTTCTCCACCCGGCTGATGATCGCGTGGGCGAGCTCGACCTGCAGTCGACTCCGATCAGGCTCCGCGACATAGCCGAGCACCGGCGTCTCCTCGCGGATGAACGAGACCGCGGCGGCGTCATCGGTCACGATGACGGTCGGCGCGCCGCCGATGACGATCTCCTGCACGGCCCCCTGGAGCTGCTCGGATCCCCCGGTCAGAACGAGGGAGAGGTCGGTGTCGGCCTTGAGGGAGACGGGCTCGGCACCGAGGCGCTCGACGCGCACGAGCGCCGAGGTCGTCTGGGGCACGAAAGCGTCGCGCACCGCGGCGATGAGGTCCGCGCTCGCGCTGCCGTCGACGAACACGGCGACGCGCACGGGCTCGTCGACATCCTTCTTGGCGGTTGGCAGCACCTTCAAGGTGCCGATGATCTTATCCAGGGGGATGTTCATAGTCGATCCTTTCGACGGGTCGTGCGATCAGGAGGCCTTCTGCCGCGTGCGCCAGATGGACTGGATGATGCCGACGGTGGCGCACTGCATGATCATGGAGCTCGAGCCGAAGCTGATGAACGGCAGCGGGATGCCCGTGATCGGCATGAGGCCGATGCACATCCCGATGTTCTCGAAGATCTGGAAGGTCCACATGCCGATGATACCCACGCCCACGAGCTTCAGGAAGAGCGAGTCGGAGCGGTGGACGACGCGGATCGCGGAGAAGATGAGCAGGGCGAACAGGGCGAGGAGGATGGCCGCACCGAGGAAGCCGAAGGTCTCGGAGAGCAGGGCGAACATGAAGTCCGTGTGCGCCTCGGGGAGGAAGCCCTGACCGGACTGGGAGGCGTGCCCGATGCCCTTCCCGAAGAAGCCGCCCGATCCCACGGCGATCAGGGATTGCATGAGGTTGTAGCCCGCGCCCGTGGTGTCGGCGTTGGGGTCGAGGAAGACGAGCAGGCGGTTCATCTGGTACTGCTTGATGAGGACGTCGTGCCCAAGCAGGCCGTCGAGTACAGAGTCGGCGGCGAGCAGCAGCGACACGAGGCCGGTGAGGATCGCGATCGTGGAGAGGACCCACTCGCGGCGCGGGCCGCTCATGCAGATGATCACGACGCCGCCCGTGAAAACGACGAGCCCGGACCCGAGATCGCCCGCGGCCACGACGGCGCCAAAGGGGATGGCGAGCATGGCACAGAGCTTCACGTAGTCGCGCACCGTATCGATGTGGCCGTGGTACTGGGCGCCCAGGCTCGCCATGAAGAACGAGGTGATGATCTTGGCGAGCTCGACCGGCTGGAAGGTGAAGCCCACAGCCGGGATCCGCACCCAGCCCGTGAGGCCGTTCGCGCTGTAGGAGAGGCCGGGGATGTAGGGCAGGAAGATGACGATGAGGTCGATGACGAGCAGCACCGTCGACATGCCAGCGAGCGGGCGGAAGTCGATGCGCCACACGACGCTGCCGAGCGCGAGTCCGAGGACGACGCCGAACAGGTGGCGCGGGAAGGAGGCGTCGGAGATGGTGAGCGAGGCGCTCCAGACCGCAAGGCACCCGTATGCGATCAGCGCGAGGGCGGCCACGAGCACCGGCAGGTTCACCGTGTTGCCGAGCGGCCCGCGGGCCGCGTCCATCTGCTTGTTCAGGCGCCTGATCCGGCGCTCGGTTGCGGGCATCTCCCCTCCTCCTATCGGGTGTTGTCGGTGCTGCTGTAGCTGACCGTGTCCGGAGAGTCGTACAGGGCGCCGAGCACATGTCGGAGCGCCGGCATGGCCGAGACCGATCCGAAGCCGCCCTGCTCGATCAGGACCGCGACCGCGTACTTGGGGTCATCGGCCGGGGCGTAGCAGACGAACCAGCCGAAGTCGTCCTTGCCCTCCTTCTCGCCGGTACCGGTCTTGCCGGCAACCCGCACGTCGAGGTTCGTGAAGTGCTGAGCGATCGTCGGCGTCTCCTCATAGATCACGCCTTCGAGGGCGCTCTTCACGAGGGCGAGGTCGGACTCGGCATGGATCTCGGCGCGCAGGCGCTCGCGCGGCTCGTAGCTGACGGCGGTGCCCTCGCCGTCGCGGGCGACGGCCGAGAGGAAGACGTGCGGCACGGGCTCCACACCGTCTCTGCCCACGCCGGCGTAGACGGTGGCGATCTGCAGCGGGGTCACGAGGATGTCGCCCTGACCGATCACGATGTTGAGCTCGTCGCCGGCGTTCCAGGTGCGGTCGGCCTCCGACCAGTTCGAGAAGTACTCGCGCTTCCAAGCGGCATCGGGCACGCGGCCCTCGGCCTCACCTGGCAGGTCGATGCCCGTCGTCGAGCCGAGGCCCCAGCGCCTGAAGACCGTCTGCAGGCCGTCCTGGGCGCTGTCCGAGTAGAAGAAGGCCTTGCCGATGTCGTAGAAGACCGAGTCGCAAGAGTTCACGATCCCCAAGCGCAGGTTCTGGATGCCATGGCCGCTGTGGTTGTAGCACCACTTGCCCGCGCTCTCACCGAGCCCCGTCCACCAGCCGACGCAGTTCGTCGTCTGGGTCGTGGTGTAGGTGTTGAACTCGAGTGCGGCGAGCGCGGAGAGGGCCTTGATCGTCGAGGCGCTCATGTACTGGCCGGAGATCGCCCGGTTCACCATCGGCGTGCCGCCGTCCTCGCTGTTGAGCACCGCCCAATCCGCCGCGGAGACGCCCCCGATGAAGACCGACGGGTCGAAGGTCGGGTAGCTCGCCATGCCGAGGATCTCGCCGTTCGTGACATCCATGCAGATGCAGGCGCCCGCATCCGCGGCGTCGCCGGCGTTCTTGGCCGCCTCGATGCCGAGTTGGATGGCCTCCTCGCAGGCCTGCTGGATCTTGAGCGACAGGGTGAGCTTGATATCGGAGCCGGCGCTGCCGGGAACCTCGCCGGCCTGGGCGACCACCGTGCCGCTCGAGTCGACGCGCACGGTCTGCTCCCCGCGGATGCCCTGGAGGAGGTTCTCGTATTGCAGCTCGACGCCGGCCTGACCCACGATGTCACCGGACTCGTAGATCACGGAGCCCGATGCGAGGGTGCCCGCCGCCTGGGCGTCGCTTTGCGCCTGCAGCTGCTCCTGCGTGATGGTGCCCGTGTAGCCCAGGACGTGGCAGGCGAGCGAGCCGTACGGGTAGGACCGCTCCGCCGTCTCGACCACATGCACGCCGTCGAACTCGGCGGGGTGCTCCTGGATGTAGGCGACCGTGGAGCGGCGCACGTCGGCGGCGATCGTGTGGAGGCTCTGGGCGCTCTGCGCGTAGTCCTGGATGTTGCGCAGGACCGAGATGTAGGGCAGACCGAGCAGGTTCGCGAGGTGGCGGACGACGAGCGGGTTGTCGGCGAGGTCGCGGTAGGCGGCGAGCGACAGGGAGGCCCGGTTCGTCACGAGCTCGTTGCCGTCGCGGTCGAGGATGCGGCCGCGCGGGGCGCGGGTGGTGACCGTGCGCGTGCGGTTCTGCTCGGAGAGGTTCTCGTAGTAGTCCGAGGAGACCATCTGCATGCTCCAGAGCTTCACTGCGAGCGCGCCGATGGCCGCGCCCACGCCGATGGTCAGGAGCTTGAGCCGGCCCTTCAGGGAGAGGTCCGTTGTGTTGCCCTGCCCCTCGGTGGCGCGGGGGCGGGTCCCGGTCTTCGTGTCGAAGACGAACCGCCCCGAGTAGCCGCGCAGGAAGAGCAGGGAGCCTATGATCGCGGCCACCAGGATGGCGCCGGCGATGATAACGACCAGTTGAGCGTCCACGTTCGGCCTACCTCAACGCCTTGTACCGTGTGCCGCCACGTGAGCGCGCCGAGAACCCGCGGGAGGCGGTGTCGGCGGGGGTCAGGCGCAGCAACGGCACGGCCGCGGCAGTCGTGAGCACCGCCGAGACGAAGCCGTGCACGAACAGGGCCTGCACAAGGCTTCCCTCAACGCCCATAAAGAAGAGGCCGAGACCGCTCGCGAGCTCGACGGCGAGGATGCCGAGGCCCGTGAGGCGCACGCCCGCGGCTGAGAGCCCGAGCGGCATGCCCTGGGTCGAGGTCGCCAGCGCGAAGCAGGTGATCGAGAGGATCAGGGAGGTCATGCCCACCGGCACGCTCCCGGTGAGATCGAAGGCGAGCCCGCAGCCGAAACCGAGGGCGGCGGCGCGGCCCGGCTGCATGCCCGGGGCGAGGGCCGCCGCGGAGGCCACGAGGAAGTTGAAGCGGCCGCCGAGCAGCGAGATCTGGGGCGTGATGCCCACCTGCAGGAGGAAGGCAATGAGCACCGGCGCGATCCGCGCCGCCGTGCTCCGGGTGCGCTCGTTCATCGCGGGCATGCTCACTCACCTCCCGAGGATGCGGTCTCATCGGTGCTGCCGGTGGTCGAGGACCCGGTGGTGTCCGTGGTGCTCGTCGCGGAGCTGCCGGTAGGCGTGCTGTTCGCGGACTGGACCTCGTCGGCGGTCGCGGTCTGATCGTCGGTGAGGGACGTGATGACGAGGACCTCCTCGTTGTTCTCGGCCGTCGTGCTCGCGCGCACCGTGATAGTGTAGTAGGTCGCGTTCGGAAGGCGCTCGGCCGAGGTCACCACGCCGAGCGGCAGGCCCTTCGGGAAGACGCCGCCGAGCCCGGAGGTGATCACGATGTCGCCGGTCTTCACCTCGGCGTCCGCGGTCACGTAGGCGAGACGGAGGCTGCCGTCGGCCTGCCCCTGGAGCATGCCCTGGGCGCGCGAGCTCTGGATCATGGCCGACACGCCCGACTGCTCGTCGGTGATGAGGCGCACGGTGGAGCTCGTGGCCGAGACCTCGATGATCTGGCCGATCACGCCACCCGAGTTGCACACGGCCATGCCGACGGCGAGGCCCTGGGCGCTCCCCTTGTCGATGGTCACCGTCGCCGTCCACGCATCGCTTGAGGCGCCGATGATGCGCGCGGCCGTGGACTGCAGGTTGTAGGTCGAGCGCAGGCCCACGAGGTCCTCAAGGCGCTGCGCGGCCTCCTTGCTCTCGGTGAGCTCGGCCACCTCGGCCGTGAGCCTCTCGTTCTCGCTCTTGAGGTCAGAGAGGGTCTGCTGGGAGGCCGTGAGGTTCTCGACCGCCTGGCCCACGGCCCCGAACGGGGTCGCGACGACGGATCCGACGATCCGCACCGGCACCGCGGCCGTGTTGGCGAGCGAGCGCGCAGCATGGACCGGTCCACCCTCCCCCTCCCGCAGGTACACGGTTAGGAGGAGTACGGAGATGATGCAGCAGGCGATAAGCGAGCGGAGCCCGCTGCTCGGCCGTCGGTTGCTCAGATGTGTCTGCCGTTGCGTGGAACGCGCCAAGGTGCCGGTGCCCCCTTAGGCGTTGCTCTGCACGAACGTGCCGTCGAAGGCGTTGGCCTCGAGCACGCGGGCGCAGCCGTTCACCACGTTGTCGAGGGCCGTCGGGCTCACGTTCACCGACACGCCGGTCTCATCGCGCAGACGCACGTCGAGACCGCGGAGCATGGCCCCGCCCCCGGTGAGGAGGATGCCGTAGTACATGAGGTCGGAGGCGAGATCGGGCGGGGTCATGTCGAGGGCGTCCTTGACCGCCTTGGTCATCTCGTCGAGCGGCTTGTTGAGCGCGCGGCGGATCTCCTCGCTCTCGATACGGACCGTCTTCGGGAGACCGGAGATCACGTCGCGGCCGTTGACCTCGACGTCGAGCTCATCTTTGAGCGGGACGGCGGAGCCGACCTTGATCTTGATGTCCTCGGCCGTGCGCTCGCCGATGGCGAGGTTGTAGGCGTCGCGAACATGGGTGAGGATCGCCTGGTCGAACTCGTCGCCTGCGATGCGGATCGACTGGGAGACCACGATGCCGCCCATCGCGATGACCGCGACCTCGGTGGTGCCGCCGCCGATGTCGATGACCATGGAGCCCGTCGGCTCCTCGACCGGCAGGTCGGCGCCGATCGCGGCGGCCATGGGCTCCTCGATGAGGTAGGCCTGACGGGCCCCGGCGGAGATCGTGGCCTCGAAGACGGCGCGCTTCTCGACCGAGGTCACGCCCGAGGGCACGCACACGACCACGCGCGGCCGCGGGGTCCAGGGATAGCGCTTCTCACTCGCCTTGTCGATGAAATAGCGCAGCATCGCCTCGGTGACGTCGAAGTCGGCGATCACGCCGTCCTTCAGGGGCCTCACGGCGACGATGTTGCCGGGCGTGCGACCGAGCATGCGCTTGGCCTCGATGCCCACGGCGAGGATCCGCTCATCGTTCTTGTCGATGGCGACAACCGAGGGCTCGCGCAGGACGATGCCCTTGTCGCGGACGCTGACCAAGGTGTTGGCGGTGCCCAGGTCGATGGCGAGGTCGCCATCGTATTGACCGAAGAGCATATCCATCAGTGAAAACAAGATCTCTCCAAATAGGTCGGGGTCGGCGCGGCCGCGTGGGCGCTAGTTCGACGCCTGGGTGTCGGTAGAGGTGGTCGTAGCGGTGGCCGTGCTGCCCAGGTCGATCGTGATGCCGGAGACGACCCAGCCCAGGCCCTGCCGGGCGAACTCGACCGTGTAGGTCTGCGTGCCGCCGCGCGAGAGCTCGACGGAGACCGTCGCGGTGGACGTCGTCATGGACTGGTCCATCCCCGTGATCGTGGGGGTGGCGCCCTCGGGCACGGTGGAGGTGATGACGCTCTTCGCGTCATCAGTGAGGCCCGAGGCGAGGTAGGAGTCCGTCTCGGTGCCGTCGGTCACAGCGTTGAAGAGGTTCGTCAGGGCCTCCTGCTGGGAGGGGACGCCGAACCCACGGGTGTAGGCGAAGGCGGCTCCGCCCGCGGCGATGATGGCGATGAGCAGGATGGTGAGGAAGATCTTGAGGCCGGTGTGGCGGCGCCGGCGACGCACCTTCTGCTCCCGGCGATCCTGCTGGATCATCTCGGACTCGGTGAGGGTGAAGAAGCCCGTATCTGNCCGGCGCGCGTCCTCGAAGTAGGACGGGCGGCGCACGTAGGTGGAGTCGGGATCCCAGGCGAAGGTGGAGCCGCCCTCCGCCGGCAGGGCCTGCCAGCTCTCCCCACCCTCCATGAGCCCGGCCGCGGCGCGGGCATAGAGCGACGGGTCAAGGACCTGGGAGAGCACGGAGGCGACCTCGTCATCGGCAGGAAGGAGGTCCGCGAGGAAGACGGGGCCCGCGCTGCCCTGGCACACCGGCTCGCGGGTAAGGTCGACATCGACGGTGCCCGCGAGGGCATAGGCGATGACGAGTGCCGGTGCCGCCAGGTAGTTCTGGGCGACGTTCGGGTTGATGCGCCCGTCGAAGTTGCGGTTTCCAGACAGCACGCTCGTGAGCTCGCAGTCATCGGAGATCGCGCGGAGGGGGGCGAAGATCTCACCCGAGTTGCCGATGCAGCTCATGCACCCGTAGCCGCAGACGGCGAACCCCTGGGCGGCGAGGGGCTCGATGAGGCCCGCACGTGCGAGCAGGTCGGTGGTGGCATGGCTTCCGGGTGCGAGCACCTTCTTGACCTCAGGCAGCGGCTCGCAGCCGAGCTCCTCGGCGCGCTTCGCCGTGAGGCCGGCGGCGATCATCATGGCCGGGTCCGTGGCGGTCGTGCAGCTCGTGACCGCGGCGATGGCGATGGCGCCGTGGGTGAGGGCGCGGCGACGGCCGTCGAGCTCGACGGTGAAGCGCTCCCCGCGCTCGCGCCCGTGCGAGGCGAGGGCCTCGCCGAAGCGGGACGGGAGCCCCTCGATGTCGACGCGGTTGTGCGGACGCGAGGGGCCGGCGGGCGTGGGGCGGACGGCGGAGAGGTCAATCTCGATGACGTCCGCGAAGACGCGCTCGGGGGCGTCTTCCTGAAGCAGCCCCTGGGCCTCGAGGTACGCGCGGGCGCAGGCGAGCTCGTGGTCCGTGCGGCCCGAGAGCTCGAGCTGGGCGAGGGTCGCCTCGTCAGCCGGGAAGAAGGTGGCCGTCGCGCCGTACTCGGGCGTCATGTTCGCCACGGTGGCGCGCTGGGTCGCCGTGAGCGTCGCGAGGCCCGGGCCGAAGCACTCCNGCACCGAGGTTCGCCAAGGCCTGGGAGGGGGCCGGGTTCGTGCCGTCGATGGCGGCGAGGCGGAAGGCCGCGCCCGCCTCAGCCGGGTTGCCGAGGCGCATGAGGACCTCACCGAGGCCGAACTGCGCCTTGTACGGCGTCTCATACGAGGCGTCCCGCGTGGCTGCGGAGAAGCTCTCACGGGCGCGGGCGAGGTCGCCTGCGGCGACATAGGCCTTGCCCTGGTTGGTGAGCAGGGCGCCGACCTTGCCGTAAGAGGGGTCCCTCAGGGCGTCCCCGTAGGCCTGCGCGGCCTCCTGGACGCGGCCCAGGCGCATGAGCGCGTTGCCCCGCAGGTGATCGGCCTCGCCGGAGACCTCACCGGGGTCCTTCGCGGCGGTGAACAGGTGGATGGCACCGGCGTAGTCGCCCGTGCGGTAGGCGGCGCGCGCCTGGTCCATGATCTCTGCGTTCACGTGCTCTCGCTCTCCTCGTATCGTTTCCGGCTCATGCCGGGCGCCCGGACGCGTCGAAGCCTCCGAGCTCAGGCCATCAGGCGTTGGTTATGACTCGTGGACGATCTCGACGTGCTCGATGACGTCGCCGACTCGCAGGGAGCCGATGACGTCCAGACCCTCGATGGTCGACCCGAAGACGGTGTACCCGGAATCAAGCATGTGCTGGGGACCCAGGCAGAAGTAGAACTGCGACCCCGCGGAGTCGGGATCCTGGGACCGGGCCATGGCCAGCGCGCCGTCCTCGTGGCTGTTGCGCGGGTTCGTGGCGAACTCGGCCTTGATCGACCAGCCGGGGCCGCCCGTGCCGGGCATGCCGTCGGGTCCGCTCTGCCCTGCGGCCACCTGCTCGGGCGTCATGTCGCGCGTGTTCGGGCAGCCGCCCTGGATCACGAACCCGGGGGCGTAGCGGTGGAACTTCAGATCGTCGTAGAAGCCCATCTGGGCGAGCTCGCAGAAGTTCGCGACGTGGATAGGGGCACCGTCACCGTCCAAGCGGACGCGGATCGTGCCCTTCGAGGTCTCGATGACGGCGATCTCGTCGCCGGCGAGCGTGTATGCGGGTGTGTGGAGCTGCTTGCCAAACACAGGAGCCCTCCTTGCTGTCATGTCGGTATCCCGACAATTCTAGCAGGAACAGGTCGTGTTCACGAATGAATCACGGTCATGGGAGGGAGCATCCCCGCCGCGCTCGCTCAGGACAGCGCGCGGGGCTTGTAGGAGGCCACATGCGCGAAATAGTTGTCACGGGCCTCGGTGTCGGCGCTCGCGCGCTCGCGCAGAGGTGCGAGGATCTCGTCCTCATGCCTGTACGGCAGGTCGCTCCCCGTGTAGGAGAGGGAGATGTCCCAGGAGGCGCAGTACATGTCGATGCGGATCCTGGCCCATCCGGCGAGCTGGACCAGGTTCGCCCACTGCGCATCCCAGGCCGTGTCGGCGAAGGTCATCCCGTTCAGGTCCTCGAGGACCTGGTCGATGACCTTGCGGGCCCCGTATGCGCTCGCGGAGGCCTCGGTGCGCATGTCGAGGTCGTTCGCGAAGGCGGCCGTGTTGTAGTCGTCGATGATCTGCGCCAAGGCGTCGTGTTGGGTGACGATGCTCTCGTAGGCGGCCGTGAGCCGGGTCAGGGCCTGGGCGTCGGTGAGTGAGCCGTCGTCCTCCTGGTCAGCGGTCTCATCAGTCGCCTCCGTTGAAGCTGATCCGGCATCCACCGCGGATTCGGGTGTCATGCGGCTCGGGAACATCTGGCGGGCGGCAGCCTCGAGCTCGGCGGTGAGACCCGGCATGACGCCTAACGGATCCGCTGCGACGAAGTACGCCCCGCCGCCTATGAGCGCCGCCGCGGCCACCGCGAGGGCGATGGGCCATTTCCGGCGGCGGGTGGGACCGTGATAGGGATCCTCGCCGGCCTCGGCCGCGGGCATCGCCCGGTTGACCGCGGCGGCGGGGAGCACACCGGTCGCGAAGGGGTCCACGGAGTCGACCGCCACCTGCGATGCGGTGGGGGCCTCCGGGCGGAGCTCGGGCGCCTCGGTCTCGATCATCCGCTTGGTGAGCCGGGGGAAGCTCGCGGTCTTGCCGGCCGCGAGATCGGGTGAGGCGGAGTCGGTGGAGAGGATCCCCGGGGCGGGGCGCCCGCACTTCGGGCAGGTGCGGTCATGTGAGCTCAAACGGGCGCCGCAGCCCTCGCAGTACACGAACTCCGCGACGCTGGATGCGGCGGCGCCCACGTAGCCGTGGCAGTGGGGGCAGAACGAGGAACCGTCCTCGATGGACCTCAGGCAGTGTGGGCAAATCACGGATGCGTCCTTCCCGGGTGCGGGGCTACTTCAGGAGGGCGTCGAGCACGAAGGGCAGGATGCCGCCGGCGCGGAGCTGGGCCGCCTCGGTCTTCGTGTCAACGCGCACGCGCGCGGTGAAGGAGACCTCGCGGCCGTCCGCCCTGCGCGCCACCACCTGAGCATACGACGGGTTGGGCTCGCCTGTCGAGAGGTCGACGGGTCCCACCGAGAAGGTCTCGGTGCCGTCGAGGCCGAGCGACGCCGCGCTCTCCCCCTCCCGGAACTGCAGCGGCAGGACGCCCATGCCGATGAGGTTCGAGCGGTGGATGCGCTCGAAGCTCTCCGCGATGACGGCGCGCACCCCGAGCAGGGCCGGGCCCTTGGCGGCCCAGTCCCGCGAGGATCCCGAGCCGTACATCTTGCCGGCGATGATGACGAGCGGGATCCGCGCCGCCCGCGCCGAGGCGGCGGCGTCGAAGATGGTGGCGAGCTCGCCGGTCACGGGATCGGTCGTCCAGCCGCCGAGGCGCCCTGCGGCGAGCCGGTTCTCCAGGCGCACGTTGGCGAAGGTCCCGCGCATCATGACCTCGTGGTTGCCGCGGCGCGATCCGTAGGTGTTGAAGTTCGCGCGGGTGATGCCGCGCTCCTCGAGGTAGCGTGCGGCGGGCGACCCGTCCGCGATGGCCCCGGCCGGCGAGATGTGATCGGTGGTGACGAAATCGCCGAGGAGGGCGAGGGCGCGGGCATCCGTGAGGGAGATCGCGTCCTCCCGGCGCGCGTCCTCGAAGTAGGACGGGCGGCGCACGTAGGTGGAGTCGGGATCCCAGGCGAAGGTGGAGCCGCCCTCCGCCGGCAGGGCCTGCCAGCTCTCCCCACCCTCCATGAGCCCGGCCGCGGCGCGGGCATAGAGCGACGGGTCAAGGACCTGGGAGAGCACGGAGGCGACCTCGTCATCGGCAGGAAGGAGGTCCGCGAGGAAGACGGGGCCCGCGCTGCCCTGGCACACCGGCTCGCGGGTAAGGTCGACATCGACGGTGCCCGCGAGGGCATAGGCGATGACGAGTGCCGGTGCCGCCAGGTAGTTCTGGGCGACGTTCGGGTTGATGCGCCCGTCGAAGTTGCGGTTTCCAGACAGCACGCTCGTGAGCTCGCAGTCATCGGAGATCGCGCGGAGGGGGGCGAAGATCTCACCCGAGTTGCCGATGCAGCTCATGCACCCGTAGCCGCAGACGGCGAACCCCTGGGCGGCGAGGGGCTCGATGAGGCCCGCACGTGCGAGCAGGTCGGTGGTGGNCGCTGTAGCCGACCAGGGACGCGGCCCCCATGCACGCGCAGGCGGCCGCCACCACGGCGAGCGAGGCCGGCAGGGCGCGGCGCAGGACGTTGTTGAGGAAGCTCCCCTCCACCCGCGCGCGGTTGGGCTCGAGGCCCAAGATGAAGCCGGGCATGCCGATGCAGAAGAAGTTGATGAGCGTCATCTGGATCGGCTCGAAGGGGTACGGCGGAAAGACGATGCAGATGGCAGCGAGGACCATGGAGAACAGGGTCTTCGTGAGGAAGAACGCCGCCGAGCGCTGCAGGTTGTTGATGGAGCGCCGTCCCTCGGCCACGACGGCGGGCATGGAGGCGAAGTCGTTGTCCACGAGCACGATCTCCGCGACGTTTCGGGCCGCGTCCGACCCCGCCGCCATCGCGACCGAGCAGTCCGCCTCCTTCAAGGCGAGGACGTCGTTCACGCCGTCGCCCGTCATGGCGACCGTGTGCCCGCGGCGCTTGAGCGCGCGCACGAGCTCGCGCTTCTGCTGCGGGGTCACGCGACCGAAGACCCGGTAGCGGTCGACGGCGGCGTCGAGCTTGGCGGGGGTGTCGAGCGCCGTCGCGTCGAGGAATGCCTGCGCCTGGGGCACGCCGACCACGCGGGCGATCGAGGACACGGTGCGTGGGTCGTCTCCCGAGATCACGAAGAGGTCGACGCCCTGCTCCTTGAAGTAGCCGATGGTCTCCGGCGCCGAGGTGCGGATCTCGTCGCGGATGGTCACGAATCCGAGCGGCTCAGGAGCTCCGATGATGTCGTCATCGTCGGTGAAGCCGTCGACGCGGGCGACGACGAGGACGCGGCAGCTGTCAGCGAGCTCGGCCACCCGCCGCTCATGGCGGGCGAAGACCTCGGGGGTCAAGACGAACTGCGCGGCGCCCATGACGAACGACCCGGTCTCGAAGGTCGCCCCACTCCACTTCTTCGCCGATGAGAAGGCGACGACCCGCAGGGGCGCGGCGACGGCGACGCTCCCGCCCTCGTAGTGCTCGAGCAGGGCGCGGCCGGTCTCGTTCGCGTCGATCGCGGTGGCGCGGGCGATGTTCGCCAGCGCGAAGTCGAGTTCGGCGGCGGGGTCCCGCCCGTCACGACCCTCCCCGAGGGGGTGCGTGCCGGCGACCTGCATCCGCCCCGAGGTGATGGTCCCGGTCTTGTCGAGGCAGAGGACGTCGACGCGGGCCAGGGTCTCGATGCAGTAGAGCTGCTGGACGAGGACGTGGCGGCGCGCGAGGCGGACCGTGGCGATCGCCAGGACCGATGAGGTGAGGAGGACGAGCCCCTGGGGGATCATGCCGAGGAGCGCGCCGACGACCGAGAGGATCGAGGAGGATGGGATGTCTCCGGCGAGGATGCGCCCCCCGAACCAGCTGAGGAGCGTGGCGCCCTCGGCGGCGACGCCCGCCTTCACGAACTGCTCGTTCAGGCTCGCCCAGAGTAGGCCGATGCCGATGGGGATCATGAACACGCCGGCGAACTTCACGATCGCGTTCAGGGTACGCATGATCTCCGAGTTGACCTGCTTGACGTACTTGGCCTCGGCGTTGATCTTGGCGACGTAGTTGTCGGCGCCCACGTGCACGACGCGGGCGAGGACCGTGCCCGAATCGAGGAAGCTGCCGCTCATGAGCTCGGAGCCCGGCTCCTTGCGGATCAGGTTGCTCTCGCCGGTGAGCAGACCCTCGTTGACCTGCGCCGTGCCGTCGATGACAACGGCGTCGGCGGGGATCTGGTCGCCGCGGCCGAGGCGCACGACGTCGTCGAGGACGATCTGGTCGAGGTCGACCTCGACCTCGATACCGTCGCGCATGACGCGGGCCTGCTTGGTGGCGAGCAGGGTGAGCCGGTCGACCATGCGTTTCGAGCGCAGGGACTGGACGACGCCGATCCCCGTGTTCAGGAGGACGATGGCCAGGAAGGTGAGGTTCTTCCAAGAACCGGTGGTGATCACGAGCAGGGCGAGGACGGCGTTGATGAGGTTGAAGACCGTGCAGAGGTTCTCGATGACGAGCTCGCGCACCGACTTGGTCTTGAGCTCCATGTTGTAGTTCACGCGGCCCTGGGCGACGCGTTCCGCGACCTCGGCGGATGTGAGGCCGCGGGTGGGATCGGAGCGGGTGGTCCTAGCGCTCGCGGGGGCGGGTTCGGCGGGCGTGCGTTCAGTCATAGGCCATCCAAACGAATCCGGCAGATACGAAGAACCCGCCGGGCTTGAAGTCCAGCGGGATCGAAAAAGCGAGATGGTGCCCCGTCCGCATGTCTTCTCGAACCGAGATATGCGCTCTGGGCACCCTCGTGATGATCAGGATACCACGAGCGGCATAGCTCTACTACAGACTTCCCGCGTTAATTGCGCGCTGCAGCCCCTTGATCGCCGGTCCTCCAGCGTCGAGACGCCCATCGCAGATGCCGTTTCCATAGCGGCGGATGATCGCGTTGGCAGTGTCTGGGCCGATGATCCCATCTGCCGTCAGCCCGAGGTGCGCCTGCAGGGCGCGGATCACTGGTGACCCCGTGCCCGATCGGTCCCACTTCCAACCGGTCGTGCAACCGGAGAAGCGCTGGCAGTTGGGCTCCCACTGGCCCCACACCTCGCCGTCGGCCGGGGTGCCCAGCGCGCGCTGGAGCGCGGCGGTCGTGGCGCTAGCTCGCGTTACATGAGTAGAATCGGCAGGCGCGGATGATGAAGTCTCCGGGCATGCTCGCAGGCTCGCTCTCGTACTTGGCGAGCGTCTTAGGCGAGACTGCCAGCTTCGAAGCTGCCTCGGCTTGCTTGAGGCCCAGGCGCGTTCGCTCAGATGCTAGGTTCTTCATTGGTACTTCCTCCTATCTACTACGCATTTAGTTTGTACTTACGACCCTCATAGTAAGCTCCTTACTGGTACTTGTCAACATCCTTTCTGTACAATTACGCTAGATATTGGTACTATTCGTTCTATGAGACGTAAGCGGCTACGGATTATAAGGAGGGCGTGAGAAGTGCAGACGCGATTGAAAGAGGTACGCAAAGAGGCCGGATACAACCAGCAGCAGGCCTCGGAGCTTTTTGGTGTGTCCCTCGGCACCTATAGGAATTGGGAGCAGGGTCGCGTCGTGATGAACGGCGAGCAGCTAATCAGCGCAGCCGCCGCCTTTGGCTCGACGGTCGATTACATCCTCATGACTGACGTGGAGGTGCCCGAGGTGACTCAGCAGCAGGCAGAGCTTGATGCGATCTTCCAAAGGCTGCAGCCGTCGAGCCGTGCCGTCATCATCGACCTCGCACGGTCGCTCGAGGTCCACTTCGGCGATTAGCGATATAGGAGAGCTTGCGACGATGGGATACCGAAAAGTGCTCGCCTTTTACCTTGAGCAAAAGGGCGTATCTCCTGCCGAGCTCGCACACAGGATCGGCTCACCGCGATCCACGATCTCGGCGCTCCTCACCGGGAGGGCGAAAGAGCCGACCCTTGGAAAGGCGAAGGCGATAGCGGATGCGCTCGGGGTGCCGCTTGAGGAGATGGCGAGGAAAACCTACGAAGAGGAATGAACATGTAAAGTTTTTTGTACAAGGAAGCAAACGCGAAAAGGAGTAGACAGATGGCGTTTAAGGACATGATGAAGGACATGGCGAGCGCCGCCGTGTCACAGGCTCAGGGTGCGGTGCAGGACGCAATGGAGCGCGACTCTCAAGCTGTGAAGTCCGGAGCCGCGATGTCGGGCATGCTCGGCCACTACACGGAGATGTCGATCGAAGAGGCGCAGCGCGACTACGGCATGTACCTCATGCGCGGCGAATCTATCACACACTGCTTCGCACTCGTACGCGACAAGATGCTTTTCACTGACCGCAGAGTCATCTTCATCGACCACCAGGGCATGACAGGCACCAAGGCTGCGGTCGTATCCATCGACCTTCAGAGCATCGTCGACGTGCGCCTTGAGACGGGCGGTATTGGCTTCGATCACGCCGAGCTGTCGTTCGCCTACATCGTCAGCCCGTACTACAAGGTATACGGTGCGCAGGCTGTCACGAAGACGCTTGAGTTCCCCAAGGGCTTCGACGTCCAGGGGCTCTACTCATTGCTCGCCGAGCTCGCCTTCGAGAACGTGCGCCGCATCAACTCCTAAATAAAATCCCACGGGGTAACGGCGTTACAGCGCTACCCATGGGGCGGTCGGTGACCTCTGGAAGGAGGCAACTTCATATTATGCCAAAGACGGCGGTGATATACGCCCGCTTCTCATGCTCCAAGCAGCGCGAGGCATCCATCGAGGACCAGCTGCGCGTGTGCCGCCAGTGGTGCGCCCGGGAGGGCTACGGCGTCGTGGCTGAGTACTGCGACCACGCCCTATCAGGGCGCTCGGACGATAGGCCGGAGTTTCAGCGCATGATCGCCTCCGCCGGAGAGTCTGACATCGTGCTCGTGTACATGATGGACCGCTTCTCGCGGGACGAGTACGACGCTCCGATATACAAGCGGGCGCTGGCCCAGAGGGGCGTGCGGCTCGTCTCGGCGCTCGAGGCGATACCGGACAGCCCCGAGGGCATCATCTACGAGAAGCTGCTCGAAGGGCTTGCAGCGTGCGAGTCGCGCAAGACGTCGATCCGCACGAAGCGCGGCATGGAGGGCAACGCGCTCAAGTGCAAGACCAACGGGATAGAGATCTTCGGCTACAGGCGCAGCGAGGAGGACACGTACGAGATCGACCCCGACAAGGCGGCCCTCGTGCGCGAGGCCTTCCGCCGCAGGATCGCGCGGGAAACCGTGAATGCTATCGCCAGGGACTTCGCCCAGAGAGGCGTGCGGTCACGGCGCGGGAAGCCGTGCGGCTACACGATGATGTGCCGGATGCTCCACGACAGGCGCTACACGGGGCGCTACGAGTGGGGCGGGATCGTCAAGGAGGGCGGCATGCCCGCGATCATAGACGCGGCCACCTTCATGGAGGCCCAGGGAGTGAGGGGGGCAAAGGTGAGGGCTGACGAGAGATGGGGGGACTTCGCGCTCGCGGGGAGGGCGATATGCGCCGGATGCGGGCGCAACCTGCAGGGCGTGAGCGGGCGCGGGCGCAACGGCGTCAAGTACGAGTACTACCGCTGCAAGACCGGCGATGTCGCGACCGTGAGGCGCGACGAGCTCGAGGGGGCTGTCACATCGGCGCTACGCGACCTGCTCTCTGACCGCCAGGAGGCGCTCAGGATAGCCCATCTGGTCGCGGAGAGCGCCGACGGCACAGAGGTGGCCATGCGGCGGAAGCAGGCCGCAGACGCGCTCTCAGCCGCCGAGAGGGGCTTAGAGAACATCCTGGCTGCCATCGAGCAGGGCATCATCGCCCCCGGCACCAAGGAGCGCATAACCGAGCTCGAGGAGCAGAAGGCCCGCGCGGAGTACGACCTCGAAGCGATCAGGGACGAGGAGATCGACCCGGAGCGCTTCGCGGACTTCCTGCAGAGCGGCGCGGCCCTCGATGACGCCACGCTCCTCAAGACCTTCGTGTGGCAGGTCGTGGTGTCCGATGATGAGGTTGTCGCTATCCTGAATTACGACATCAAAAGCAACGAACCCGCCAGACTTGTAATCCAGCGGGTTCGCACAAAATCCGGATGGTGCCCCGTATAGGGTTCGAACCTACGGCCTTCTGCTCCGGAGGCAGACGCTCTAATCCACTGAGCTAACGGGGCGCATCGAACAAGCATTATACGCGAAACGCCTCGGCGCGCAACGAAAACTCACGATGGGGCCCAAGCGGTCAGGACGTCGGGGCAACTCGCGCGGACAGGTCGAAATTCGCCGATCCCGTGTCGGGCCTAGGGACCGGCGGCCCTCGCTCAGCGGAACCCGGTGCCCGCGCCGGCGACTCATCCCCACAAGGGTCCAATGGGTGCGAAAACCTCCTTTCGACCACGTTTTCAAGCAAATCGCCTCCGTGGGCGCCTCGAGATGACGTTTTGCTCCCATAACGTGCGCGCTGCCACGTCTCGGAACTCGACGCACCACTGCGATCGGGCCGGTTACTCGCAAGGCCCCGGAAACCAACTTTCGACTGCGGTTTCAGGCAAATCGCCTCCGGATGGACTTTGAGATGATGTTTTGCTCCCATAACGTGCACGCTTCGTCCTCCATTCCGCGCAGCAACGGGCTTCTGGGCTCAGCGCGCCGCTGCGTTCGGACCGGCACTGGGATCGGGCAGGTCGCTCACAAGGGCCCGGAAACCTACTCTTGACCGCCCTCACGGGCAGATCGCCTCTGAAAAGGCCTCCAGATGACGTTCTGCTCACATCACGCGCACGCCGTCGCCCTCTGGAGCCCGGCGCACCGGCGCAAACGGACCGATGACGCACAAGGGCTCGGAAACCTACTTCCGACCGTGCGTTCAAGCAAATCGCCTCCGGGACCGCTTCGAGATGACGTTTTGCCCCCACCGCAAGCACGCCGTCACGCCGACAAGAATCGGGAAACCGTAATCGGAGCGGAGATCGCGCAGAGGCGCACGCGGTCGCACTCCGGCCTCCGATGCGCGCAGCAGCTTGGGCGCCGTGATCGGGCTAGTGGCACACAAGGGCCCGGAAACCTACTCTCGACCGCCCTCACGGGCAGATCGCCTCTGAAGGGGTCTACAGATGACGTTTTGCTTCCACTGCGCGCGCCCGTACACGCATGTGCTCGCAGCCGCGTCCTGGCGCCCGGTGCATGCCGCGGCATGGGCGGTGTCGATCGGGTTCTGAGGATCGGGCCACGCGGCGGTCATCAAATGGAAACACGGGCCGGGGTCCGCTCACCCGATGGTTTACACTCACATCCACGTGAACGACGCCGCAGCGCAGGAACCGGAGGCCGCAGATGATCGCCATTTTGAAGAAGGACGCCCCCGATCAGGCCGTCTCGCATCTAAGGAGCTGGATCGAGGGGAAGGGCCTCACCACGCACCTCTCCCGTGGCGAGAACGAGATCGTCATCGGCCTGGTGGGCGACACCACGAAGATCGACCCGTTCCTGCTCGAGTCGATGGACATCGTCGAGCGCGTCCAGCGGGTGTCCGAGCCGTTCAAGAAGGCGAACCGGAAGTTCCACCCCGCGGACACGGTCGTGGACTGCGGTCACGGGGTCAAGATCGGCGGCGGTCACTTCCAGGTCATCGCCGGCCCCTGCTCGGTCGAGGGCGAGAACCTGATCCGCATCGCCCGACGCGTGAAGGCGGCCGGTGCCACGATGCTGCGCGGCGGAGCCTACAAGCCCCGCACGAGCCCCTACGCCTACCAGGGCATGGGCGAGCGCGGCCTCGACCTGCTGCGCGAGGCGGGTGACGAACTCGGCATGCCCATCGTGACCGAGCTCATGGACCCGCGCGACCTCCCGCGCTTTCTCGACCGCAAGATCGACGTCCTGCAGATCGGCGCCCGCAACGCCCAGAACTTCCCGCTCCTGAAGGAGGTCGGCCGGACCTCCGTCCCCGTCCTGCTCAAGCGCGGCATGTCGGGCACCGTGGACGAGCTGCTGATGGCCGCCGAGTACATCATGAGCGAGGGCAACCCCAACGTCATCCTCTGCGAGCGCGGCATCCGCACCTACGAGACGCGCACGCGCAACACCTTCGACCTGAACGCCGTACCGGTGATCCACCATCTCTCCCACCTGCCCGTCGTGACCGATCCGAGCCATGCGACCGGCTACACGCGCTACGTGGGGCCCATGGCCCTCGCCGCCACGGCCGCCGGCGCGGACGGCCTCGAGATCGAGGTCCACGACGATCCGAGCCACGCCTGGTCGGACGGTGCGCAGGCCCTCACCCCCGACATGTTCGACGACGTGATGGACCGCATCCGCCAGATCCGCGCCGCCATCACCGCGCCTGTGGACTGACAGGGTCGCCATGAGCTCCCCCGCATCCGCGCAAACCGTCGGCATCCTCGGCCTCGGCCTCATCGGCGGCAGCTTCGCCCGCGCCTACCGGACGGCGGGATGGCGCGTCCTCGCCGCCGATACGGACCCCGATACGCTCGCCGCCGCCCAGGTGGACACCGTCTCAGGCCACCTCGATCGCGACACCGCCCCCACATGCGATCTCATCATCCTCGCCGCCTACCCCGCGGCTTGCCTCGCGTGGCTGCGCGAGCACGCGGACGCCATCGGGAGCAGACCCGTCGTGATCGACACGGCCGGCGTGAAGCGCGCCGTGTGCCGGGAGGCGTTCGCCCTCGCCCGCGAGTACGCCTTCGCCTTCTGCGGAGCCCATCCGATGGCCGGCGCCGAGCACGCGGGCTTCGCCTGGTCGCGCGCCGACCTCTTTCGCGGCGCGCCGATGGTCCTCGTGCCGCCGGCGCTTGACGACGCCGCCCGGCTCGACCTCCTCGATCGCGTGCACACCCTGCTCGCGCCCGCGGGCTTCGGATCCTTCTCCGTCACCACGCCCGAGGAGCACGACCACGTCATCGCCTATACGAGCCAGCTCGCCCATGTGGTCTCGAACGCCTATGTGAAGAGCCCTACGGCCGCCGAGCACCACGGCTTCTCGGCGGGGAGCTACCGCGACCTCACCCGCGTTGCCCAGCTCAGCCCCGGTATGTGGTCGGAGCTCATGATGGACGACGCCGACGAGCTCAGCCGCGAGCTCGGCCTCATCATCGACGCGCTCGCCGCCTACCGCGCGACCCTCGACGCCAGGGACACCGATGGGCTTCGCGAGCTGCTCGCCGAGGGGGACCGCATCAAGCGAAGGCTCGACGGGGCGGGCCGCCCGAAGAGCGGCCGCTAGGACAAGGAGACGCCATGCAGGATATCAACGTGCGCACACCCTCCGGGACCTACGACGCCCGCATCGGCCATGGCCTGCTCGCAAGCGTGGGGCCGCGCACCCGCGCTGCGGCGGGCGGGCACCATGCCTTCATCGTGACCGATGAGAACGTGGGCCCGCTATACGCAGAGGCCGTCGCGACCTCGCTCGCGAACGCCGGCTACGACGTCTCCGAGCGCGTGCTCCCCGCCGGCGAGGGCACGAAGAGCATGGGTCAGCTCGCAAGCCTCCTCGAGGCCATGGCGGAGGCGGGGCTCACCCGCGATGACGTCATCGTGGCCCTCGGCGGGGGCGTCATCGGCGATCTCGCCGGCTTCGCCGCGGCTGTCTACATGCGCGGCTGCCCCTACGTGCAGGTCCCGACCTCCCTGCTCGCGATGGTCGACTCGTCGGTGGGCGGTAAGACCGCCGTGGACCTCGCCGCCGGCAAGAACCTCGCCGGGGCCTTCTGGCAGCCGCGCGCCGTCATCGCAGACATCGCGTGCCTTGAAACGGTTCCGCGGGAGCGGTTCATCGATAGCGTGGGCGAGGTCATCAAGTACGGCGTCATGTGCGACCCCGAGCTCTTCTCCGCCCTTGAGCGCGAGCCGCTCATCCCGGACGCGGAGGGGCGCGGGCGCATCGAGGAGGTCGTGAGCCGCTGCATCGCCATCAAGCGCGATGTGGTCGCAGCGGACGAGCGCGAGGGCGGGATCCGCCAGACGCTGAACCTCGGGCACACCGTCGGTCATGCGATCGAGGCCGCGAGTGGCTTTACGCTGGGTCACGGGTCAAGTGTGGCCGCGGGCCTCTGCTTCATCGCGCGCGCATCGGCGCGGATGGGGCTCTGCCCGGAAGAGGATTCCCGCCGCATCGTGGACACCGTCGCCGCGCACACCCTCCCCACCACGAGCAACATCCCCACCGACACCCTCTTCGAGCACGCGCTCTCGGACAAGAAGCGCCACGGGGACACCGTCAACGCCGTCCTCGTCCGCGGGATCGGCGCGGTGGAGATCCGGCCGCTCAGCCTCGATGAGCTCCGGGAGGTCATCGAGATCGGACGGTGAGGGGCAGCGGCCCGGTCTTTCTGGATGCACGGCGGGGCGGGCGGCGCATCCTTCCCCGGTCCGCTTAAGCCCTCGCCCCCGCGCCGTCTCTGCAGAACGTCCTCAACCGTCGTCCGGCGCCCCCGGTGTCCGGACGGCCGAGTATAATGCTCGAAACGCAGCTCAAACGCCACCCGAGGAGGGCCCATGATTGCCACCATCACGCCCACACCGCTCACGGGCACCGTGCCCGCCATCGCTTCCAAATCCATGGCGCACCGGCTCATCATCGCCGCCGCGCTCGCGAACGGCGAGACCCACGTCATCTGCAATACCACCTGCGACGACATCGAGGCCACCATCCGCTGCCTCACGGCGCTCGGCGCCCGCATCGAGGCGGCCCCTGACGGCTACACGGTCCATCCGGTCCCCAAAAGCACCTCGTTCGGCCTGCTGCGCGCCCTCGCCGGCGCGGAGCTCGATTGCGGCGAGTCCGGGTCCACCTTGCGCTTCATGCTGCCGGTTGCCTGCGCCCTCGGTGCCGAGGCCCGCTTCACCGGGCGCGGACGCCTGGGCGAGCGGCCCCTCGAGCCCCTCGCGAGCGAGCTCGAGCGCGCGGGGTGCGAGCTCGAGGGCCTGGGCAGCCTGCCGCTCACCGCCCACGGGCGCCTGCGCCCGGGTCGGTTCGAGCTCCCCGGGAACGTGAGCTCCCAGTACATCACCGGCCTCATGCTCGCCGCGCCCCTGCTCGATGGGGCGAGCGAGATCCTCGTGCACGGCCGCATCGAGAGCAGGCCGTATGTGAACCTCACGGTCCAGGCCCTCGCGTCTTTCGGCGTCAAGGTCGAGGAGGAGCGCGGTGAGCTCGACGGGGAGGAGGCCACCCTCTTCCGCATCGGCGGCCTGTACCGCACCAGCGGCGAGGTCACCGTCGAGGGTGACTGGTCGAACGCGGCCTTCTGGCTCTGCGCCGGAGCCATGGGCGAGCATCGCATCACGGTCGAGGGCGTCTCCCCCACCTCGTTCCAGGGCGATCGCACCGTGCTCGCGGTCCTGTCGCGCTTCGGGGCCCGCGTCGGACGCGCCACCGCGTTCGCCACGGTCCAACCCGACCGCCTCCGCGCCTTCGACATGAGCGCCCGCGACATCCCCGACCTCGTCCCCGTCATCACCGCGGTGGCGAGCGTGGCCGCGGGCACCATGCGCATCTCCGACTGCGGGCGGCTCCGCCTGAAGGAGTCCGACCGCCTCAAGACCGTCGCTCGGGGACTCACGAACCTCGGGGCCAAGATCGAGGTGCGCCGAGACGACCTGCTCATCGAGGGCGTCGAGGAGCTCGGCGCCGGCGCCGTGGACGCAGCCGGCNGCGGTTCACCTACTTCGGCAGCTACCAGGAGGTCATCTGATGGGCGGGCGGGGTTCGTCGTCGTTTGGCGCGCGCCCGCACGGGCGGGGGGCCGCTGCGGGGTCGGGTGCACCCGGTGCCCGGCCCTACGGCGTGCTCGGGCGCGTGCTCGGCCACAGCTACACCCCCGCCATCTACCGTGAGCTTGCCGACATGGACTACCGGCGCTTCGAGGTCGAGCCCGAGGACCTCGCCGGCTTCCTCGCCGGCGACGCCTGGGAGGGCGTGAACGTCACGATCCCGTACAAGCGGGCGGTCCTCCCCCACCTCTCCGAGTTGAGCGAGGCCGCGCAGCGCCTGGGAAACGTGAACACTATCACCCGCCTGCCCGATGGTGGCCTGCGCGGCGACAACACGGATTACGCGGGGTTCCGCGCGCTCGTGGCGTCGCTCGGCATCGATGTCGCTGGGATGCGCGCGCTCGTGCTCGGACACGGCGGTGCGGGGAGCACCTGCGCCGCGGTCCTCGCCGATCTCGGCGCCGAGGTGAGCTTCATGGGGCGCCGGGCGGACCCTGACGACCCCGGCTCCCTCACCTACGATGAGCTCCCCACCGCGGGCCCCCGGTTCGATCTCCTCGTGAACGCCACGCCGGTGGGCATGAGCCCCAACTGCCCAGCGAGCCCCTGCTCCCTTGACGACCTGCCGAACCTCAAAGCCGTCGCCGACATCGTCTACAACCCGGCGCTCACCGACCTTCTGATGCAGGCGGAGAGGCGCGGCCTCCCCCATGTGGGCGGCCTCCTCATGCTCGTGGCCCAAGCCGCCGAGGCGATCGAGGTCTACACGGGACGGGCGGTCGATGACGCTGCGGTGGCCGGCCTCACGCGGCGCCTGTCTGCCACCGAGCAGAACATCGCCCTGATCGGTATGCCGGGGGCCGGTAAGACCCATGTGGGTCGCGCGCTCGCGGGCATCCTCGGGCGCCCGCACGTGGATGTCGACGAGGAGCTGGAGCGCGAGCTCGGCATGGGCTGCGCCGCCTACCTCGAGCGCCATGGCGAGGACGCCTTCCGCGCGGCCGAGTCGCAGGTCCTCGCGCGGGTGGCCGCCGCCTCGCACCAGGTGATCTCCTGCGGGGGAGGTGTGGTGGTGCGCGCTGGGAACTACGGCCTCCTGCACCAGAACAGCCTGATCGCCCTCATCGACCGGCCCCTCGAGGAACTGAGCTGCCACGGACGGCCCCTCTCCCTCCGCGACGGCGTGGAGCGCATCGCCCGCGAGCGGGCACCGCGCTACCGCGCCTGGGCCGACCTCACCGTGTCGTCCACGGACAGCGCGCGCCACACGGCACAGGCGCTCGCAGTCCAGCTGCCCGAGATGCTCTAGCCCCGCACGGTCGTCGATCGAACGCCAGTGGAATGCGGTGCGATCGGGCGGCTCGGGCCTCTCAGAGATGCGTATGCCGGGCCGGCGCAGCGGGGCGTGCGGGAATCGAGATGAAGCGCGGCCTCGACCTTCCGCGGCCGCTGACCTGAAAGGAACGGATATGAAGGCGCTTGTCCTCAACGGGCCCAACATCAACCTGCTCGGCTTGCGCGAGCCCCAGATCTACGGAAGCGCAACCTACGAGGATCTCACGACCCTCTGCGAGCGCGCTGGCGCCGAGGTCGGCTTCAGCGAGGTGACATGCTTCCAATCGAACCACGAGGGCTCGCTCGTGGACCGCATCCAGGAGGCGCACGGCGCTGTCGACGGCATCGTGATCAACCCGGCTGCCTACACCCACACGAGCATCGCCATCCTCGATGCCCTGAAGGCCGTGGGGCTCCCCGCCGTCGAGGTCCATATCAGCGATGTGGACGCACGGGAGGACTTCCGCCAGGTGTCCTACGCCGGTCGCGCCTGCTTCGCGCGGGTGGCCGGCGAGGGTATCGAGGGCTACCGGCATGCGCTTGAGCTGCTGGCGGAGCGCCTAAGGTAGAGACCCGAACCGCCCTGGGCCGGGACGATTGAGGGCAATGCGCCCGTGGGGATCTCCAAGGGACGAACTCGCCTGCGACGCACCCAAGAAAACGCGTATGGGGCTCATCGCTCCATCGCGACCCATGGAGCAGAGATTCTCCTTAAAGCCGCCCCGCCTCGCGGAGCAGCTGCTCGGCATGGGCGAGCGAGACCTCGGAATCGTCGCCCGAGAGCATGCGCGCGATCTCACGCACCCGCTCGGCCCCTGACACCTCGACGAGGGAGGTCACGGGGAGTTCATCGTCCGATTTGCTCACCACGTACTGGCGCTCGGCGAGGACCGCCACCTGGGCGACGTGCGTGACAACGATGACCTGGTGCGTGCGCGAGAGGTCGGCGAGGACCTGGGCGAGGGCGCGGGCCACCGATCCGCCCACCCCGGCGTCCACCTCATCGAAGACGAGGGTGTCGACCCCGTCCGCCTCGCCCAGGACCACCTTCGCGGCGAGCATCACCCGCGAGAGCTCACCGCCCGAGGCTATGCGCCTGAGCGGACGCGGCGTGAGGCCNACCTCGCCACGGGTGAAGGCGCGCCCCTCACCGTGCGCGGGCGCCACGACCCCTGCATCGTCCCGCGCGCCGTCCCCGTCATGGAGGCCGTCTGCGCCCTCGCCCTGCTCGACGCCCTCATCGAGGACAACCGGCTCACGATGCCCGCACCCCGCCCCGATCTCACGTCAGAAAGCAGGTAGGAGATGGACCTCCCCGAGATACGCCGCCGCATCGACGGTATCGACGCCGAGCTTCTGCGGCTCTTCAACGAGCGTCTCGATCTCGCCGCCGAGGTGGCCGCAGCGAAGCGCGGGACGGGCAAGGCCGTCTTCGACCCGGCCCGCGAGCGCGAGAAGCTCCACCGCGTGGCCGAGCTGGTCGGCGAGAACCGCGAGGCGCCCGCCATCGCCCTCATGAGCCTGCTCATGAGCATGAACCGCGCGGAGCAGCAGCGCATACTCGCCCAGGGCTCCGAGCACGCGGTCACTGCGGCGCTCAAACGGGCCCTCCTGCCCGCCGACGCCCATTTCCCCGCCACGGCGACGGTGGCCTGCCAGGGCACCGAGGGTTCGTTCAGCCAGCATGCGGCCACCAGGCTGTTCCGCGCTCCCGCGATCACCTACCTCACCAGCTTCGAGGGCGTGTTCCGCGCGGTGGCCGGGGGGCTTTGCACCTACGGTGTCCTGCCGATCGAGAACTCCACTGCCGGGTCTGTGAACGCCGTCTACGACCTGCTGGGAAGCTACGGCTTTTCGATCGTACGGAGCCTCCGCCTCAAGGTGGAGCACAGCCTGCTCNCTCGAGCGCGCGGGGTGCGAGCTCGAGGGCCTGGGCAGCCTGCCGCTCACCGCCCACGGGCGCCTGCGCCCGGGTCGGTTCGAGCTCCCCGGGAACGTGAGCTCCCAGTACATCACCGGCCTCATGCTCGCCGCGCCCCTGCTCGATGGGGCGAGCGAGATCCTCGTGCACGGCCGCATCGAGAGCAGGCCGTATGTGAACCTCACGGTCCAGGCCCTCGCGTCTTTCGGCGTCAAGGTCGAGGAGGAGCGCGGTGAGCTCGACGGGGAGGAGGCCACCCTCTTCCGCATCGGCGGCCTGTACCGCACCAGCGGCGAGGTCACCGTCGAGGGTGACTGGTCGAACGCGGCCTTCTGGCTCTGCGCCGGAGCCATGGGCGAGCATCGCATCACGGTCGAGGGCGTCTCCCCCACCTCGTTCCAGGGCGATCGCACCGTGCTCGCGGTCCTGTCGCGCTTCGGGGCCCGCGTCGGACGCGCCACCGCGTTCGCCACGGTCCAACCCGACCGCCTCCGCGCCTTCGACATGAGCGCCCGCGACATCCCCGACCTCGTCCCCGTCATCACCGCGGTGGCGAGCGTGGCCGCGGGCACCATGCGCATCTCCGACTGCGGGCGGCTCCGCCTGAAGGAGTCCGACCGCCTCAAGACCGTCGCTCGGGGACTCACGAACCTCGGGGCCAAGATCGAGGTGCGCCGAGACGACCTGCTCATCGAGGGCGTCGAGGAGCTCGGCGCCGGCGCCGTGGACGCAGCCGGCGATCACCGTATCGCCATGATGGCCGCGGTGGCGGCGACACGAGCCACGGGCCCCGTGCGCATCGAGGGCGCTGAGGCAGTTGCCAAGTCCTACCCCGCCTTCTTCGACCACTACCGCCTGCTCGGCGGCGAGGTCGAGCTCAGCGACTAGGAGGTCCCATGTCATCCTTCACCGACGGCGCGCTTAAGCTTTCGATCTTCGGCCAGTCGCACTCCGCTGCCATCGGCTGCTCGCTCGACGGCCTGCCCGCGGGTTTCGCGATCGACCTGTCCGAGCTCCAGACCTTCATGGAGCGACGGGCACCCGGCAGGCGCGAGACCTCGACCCCGCGCTCCGAGGCGGACGCGGTCGAGGTCATCGGAGGCATCGCCGACGGCCGCACCTGCGGGGCGCCCTTCGCCGCGATCATCCGAAACACCAACACGCGCTCGCGCGACTACGCCGAGCTGAGGCGCCACCCGCGCCCGGGCCACGCCGACTTCACCGCCCATGAGCGCTACGGTAACTGGCACGATGTCGCCGGCGGGGGGCATTTCTCGGGGCGCCTGACCGCGCCGCTCTGCGCCGTCGGCGGCGTGGCGCTCCAGATCCTCGCCACCCAGGGCGTGCGGATCGCCGCGCACATCCGCACGCTCGGTCCCGCAGGCGCGGTCGTCGAGGACGCCCCGCTGGCCCCCGCGACCCCGGGTCCCATCGCGACCGTGGCTCCCGCCGCGGTCTTAGCGGAGCTCTCCCGCACCGAGCAACAGACCGGCATCGCCATGGTCTCGCACGAGGCGGCCGAGGAGGCCGTGCGCCGTATCCTCGAGGCGGCCGATGAGCTCGATTCCATCGGAGGGGTCATCGAGTGCGCGTGCTGGGGGATGCCCGCAGGCGTGGGCGATCCCATGTTCAGCGGCATCGAGAACCGCATCGCCCGGCTCGCGTTCGGGGTGCCCGCCGTCAAGGGCGTGGAATTCGGTGCGGGCTTCGGCGCCGCCGCCATGCGCGGAAGCGAGCACAACGACCCCTTCGCACCCGGGGAGGAGGGGCCCGTCCCCTACACGAACAACGCAGGCGGCATTCTCGGCGGCATCACCACGGGGGCTCCCATCGTCTGGCGGGCCGCCGTCAAGCCCACGGCCTCGATCGGCCTCTCGCAGCACACCGTCGACCTCGCCA
>NZ_LT838843.1:474552-501911 GCF_900176655.1 Collinsella vaginalis | reverse complement strand
CGGTCCAGGAGGATCGCGGCAGGTCGCGGGATTCCCAGACGAGCTCGGCGCGGCCCATCTCGAGCCGCGCCATCTGGCGGCCTACCTCGCGGCAGAAGCGCGGGGCCTGGGCGTTGCGGGCGCGGGTGAGGGCGCGGGCCGCCTGGGCGAGCGCGGCCTCGGCGGCATCCGCCGCCTCGCGGGCGCGGCGTATCCGGGCCTCGCCGTCGTCCACAAGGGAGAGCAGGTCGGCGGCTTCGTCACGTCGAGCGACGACATCGTCCATCGTGGGGCCGAAGGAACGTACGAGACCTCGCAGGGCCGCGAAGCGCTCCTGGGACCGGGCGAGCTCGGCAGGATCGAAGTCGGCATCGTCCCGGTAACGGCGCAGGTCTGAGGCGGTGTCCTCAAGCGTGATGGCAGCTGAGGTGAGGGCGTCGGCGAACTCGGAGAGCTTCGCGTCGACGCTGCCCATGCGCGCGAGGCCGGCGATTGCTGTGTTCAGGGCGTCGAGCGCCCCACCCTCGTCCGAGAGGGCCGCCTGGGCTTCATCGGCTGTGCTTGCAAGGACCTCCGCATGCTCGGCCCGAGGAAGGGACTCTTCCAAGGCCTCGTACTCCCCCGGCTTCGGATCCACCTCGGAGATACGATCGAGGGCGAAGCGCGCGTCATCGACCCGCGAGCCCTGGGCGCGGGCCGCCTCCTCGACGCGTGCGAGCTCACGCGCCGCGTCCCGCGCCTCTTCCAAAGCATTGCGATAGGCCGCCAGGGCGGGGGCGATGGTTACCGCACCCCAGGCGTCGACCATCTCAACGTGGCTCGCGGCATCGAGCAAGCGCTGGTGCTCATGCTGGCCGCACAGATCAATGAGGGGCCTCATGCGCGCGGTGAGCTCGCGGACGCTCGCGATAGAGCCGTCCACACGCACGCGGCTGCGCCCGTCTGCACCCACGCGGCGGGAGACCGTGAAGCCCGTGAGATCCCGTGGGCCCTCGAAGAAGCGCCCCTCCGCGACAGCGCCCTCCTCGCCCTCGCGCACGAGAGCCGCATCCGCCCGTTCTCCGATAAGGAGCTTCAAGGCTGAGAGCAGGGCTGTCTTGCCGGCACCGGTCTCGCCGGTGAGGACCGTGAGCCCAGCGCAGGGAGCGAGGGTGGCCTCGCGGATCAACGCGAGGTTGGAAACGTGTATCTCATCGATCATGGGCCCGCCCATCGAACATCTGTTGCCATAGCGTCATGGTACCCCAAATCACACAGGCCGGCTGAGCGGGCCGCACGCCTACTCGGACGCCGCGGATATCGCGTCTTCCGCCCTCTGGGGCCTCTTTTGGGAGACTGCGTACGGCACCTGGACAGGCCACGTGGCCTCCTCTAGTAGAAAATGTCAGATCTGAGTCTATACACAGCGCATCTGACACCTGAATTGTCCCTCTAGGTGAGATCGGGTAGATTTGGACGTAGCGGATAGAAACATATACCGATATTTTGTTTCTTTTCTAGCCCGATCTGACCGTCGTAAGCTACCCGATTGACTCAGATCTGACATTTTCTACTAGCCTACGTTGCGGGCAGCATAGCGCATTTCACTCTTATGAATTTAATCAGGTTGATATGCTCATTTACAAATATCCTGGTATTCCATCGAAGACGGGCCATGAAAAATCCGCTAGCGCAGGGGAATGCCATCTGCGGACCCACGCCGCCGCCTATCTCGCTATCGACGCGTGGCCCCGTAGAAGACCCGCGAGACGCTCGCATAGAAGCTCTCCGAGCCATATCCGAGCAGCAGCACATCAGCATCGCCGCGCTGGACCACCACGCGAGTGATGTCGCCCTCCACCTCGAGGAACTGACCGTCCACCGCAACCGCGGGTATCGATGGGCGGTCCTTCGAGATCGAGATCTCCACCACATCGGATGGCGAGGTGAGGAAGGCGCGGGCCTGGATGGTGTGCGGCGCGATGGGCACGCAGACCAAGCCGTTGTAATCGGGGCTCACGATGGGGCCACCGGCTGAAAGCGCGTAGCCCGTTGACCCGGTCGCCGTGGAGACCACCGCCCCGTCGCCGCGCAGCCGGTCGATATGATGCCCGGAGACCGTGATATCGAAGGTCACCATCTCGGAGAGCGGGCCGCGGGTCAGCGCCATGTCGTTCAGGCCGTCCGCCGTCACGCTATGGAGCTTTCCGTCCGCATCCTCGTACTCGACCTCGCAGGTGAGCGTCGCGCGCCTGCTCACGACCATCTCGCCAGCGAGGGCATCGGCCACCACCTGGAAGATATCCGTCTCCTCGGGGCTCGCCGCCGTGAGGAACCCCAGATGTCCGTAGGAGATTCCGAGGATGGGGATCTCAAGCCCCTGCGTGAGGCGCACGGCGCGCAGGAGCGTTCCGTCGCCGCCGAGACTGACCGCCAGATCACTCCCCTCGATATCAGGGTCGGCGATCAGGTTGCTTCGGTTGTCGGGGGCCCAGGACACCTCATAGCCCTGGCCCTCGAGCCACCCCTCGAGCACGTGGGCGCTCTCAACGGCTTCGACCTTGTAGAAGTTGGGGACGAGGAAGACCTTCATCGCGCACGCACCCTCTCGATCAGCTCATGGATATCGGCCTCGCGCACGAGGGGCGCGGCGGGGGTGCCGCGCGTGCCGAGGAGGAAGAACTCGTGGTTGCCCTTGGCTCCGGTGATCGGAGAGGCGCAGGTCCCAACCGGCTTGAGACCGGCCTCGTCAAAGGCCGCGGCCGCGCGCGCGAGCACGCGCTCCCACACAGCAGGGTCGCGCACGACGCCGCCGGACCCCACCTCTGCGGCCTCAGCCTCGAACTGGGGTTTCACCAGAGTGAGAAGGCGTCCATCCGGCGCGAGCAGGGAGATGACAGCCGGCAGCACGGTCATGACGCTCGTGAAGGAGACGTCGCAGACCGCGAGGTCGAGGTCCCCATAGCCGAGCGCGGGGACGTCCACGATGTTCGTGCGCTCGAGCAGGGTGACACGCGGATCGTTCCTGAGCGACCAGTCGAACTGGGCGCGGCCCACGTCGACCGCGAGCACCGAGGAGGCACCGCGCTTCAGCAGGCAGTCGGTGAATCCCCCGGTGGAGCAGCCCACGTCGAGGCAGGTGAGGCCCGCGGGGTCAAGGGAGAGCTCGCCCAAGGCCCCCGCGAGCTTGAGACCGCCGCGCCCCACGTAGGGGATGTGGCCGCGCACATGCAGCTCGAGCCCCTCACGCACGAGACGTCCCGGCGAGGTCAGGCGCTCGCCTGCGGCCGAGACGTCTCCCGCCATGAGGATGCGCAGGGCCTCTGCGCGGTCGCGGCAGAGGCCCTGGCGCACGAGCTCGTCATCAAGACGGATACGGGCCATGCCTACTGGGGGTCGGATGGGGAATCGGGTCCAGAGGGCTCAGGCGCCGGCGCGGACGCGGGGGCCTCGGGCTGGCCCACGCCCGCTTCAGATGCCGCCTCGGGCCCCCGACTGCTCGCGGCGCCTTCGGCCGCCTCCCGCTCCGAGGCGTCAAGCAGGTCGGCCTCGCGCGGCGAGAGCTCGAAGCGGTCGACCATGTCCACGGCCTCCGACCCGAGCTTGATGGCCTCGTCGAAGAGGTCGAGCGAGCGCTCGAGCGAGGTGTCCTTGGAGCGGACCGCCGTGACGATCTCGTCTAAGCGCTCCGTGATGTCATCGAAGGTCCTGCCGCCGGTGGCCACGTCACTCACCGAGCCCGGTGGGGGCATCCGCCCCGTCGACGTCCCGTGCGTCGCCGTCCTCCCCCACCGCGTCCTCGCGGGCTCCAGGGAGCTCCGCCTCGCGGGAGATGCGGCCGAGCACCCCGTTCACGAAGCGGGCGGACTCGTCGGTGCCGTAGGCTTTGGCGACCTCGACCGCCTCGTCGATCACGATGGCGTCGGAGAGGCGGCTCTCGATCGGTGAGAACCGGAGCTCGTAGACGGCGATGCGCAGGATGTTCCGGTCGGCGCCCGGCATGCGCTCGAGCGGCCAGCGCTCCGAGACGGCCCGGAGCGCCGCGTCGATGCGCGCCCGGTGCACCCAGGTACCGCGGGCAATACCCGCTGCGAAGGGATCGAGCGGGCCCTTGGAGAGCAGGTAATCCCCGGAGAGCACGCGGTCGACGCTCTCGTTCAGGGCCTCAGCCTGGAAGAGGATCTGCAGCGCCTGGCTGCGGGCGAGGGTGCGCCCGCGGTTCACCTTGCTAGAGCCTGACACGCGCTACTCCTTGGGGAAGACGAGGCCGTCGATGCAAATGTCCACGCGAGCGACGCCAACGCCCACCTGGGCGTCGATTGCACGGGCGACCGCCTCGCGCACGCTCTCGGCGAGCTCTTTGAAGGGGTAGCCGAAGAACACGGCGACATGGACGGTGATGAGAAGCTCGTCGTTCTCGGCGGCGGCCTCCACGGCCGGGCCGGTGGGCGCGCTCTTGGATGAGAACATCGAAACGAGGTTGGCTGCGAGGTCGCGGGACCCCACCGAAGCGACGCCCTCGACGCCCTCGGCCGCACGGGTCACGAGGGTGGCCAGAACCTCGGGCGCGATGCCGAAGCCGGCGATCTTGATCTCTTCAGTCATTTGCACTCCCTTGCGGTACGGAACGGTCGTGTCGAGCATAGCATGGCGTCCGCGGACGTGCGGGCCATGACAAGGGTATGGGTGAGGGCCGGTGCCGCCTATGCGCGGGAGACGAACTCGCCCGTGCGGGTGTCGACCTTGATCTGCTCGCCCTCGTTCAGGTACATGGGAACCTGGACCTCGGCGCCCGTGTCGATGGTGGCCGGCTTGTAGGCGCCCTGGACGGTGTCGCCCTTGGCGCCGGGAACCGTCTCGGTGACCGTGGCGATGATGAACATCGGCGGGTTCACGCCCATGAGGTCCTCATCGGCGTAGAGCAGCTGGCAGGTGTCGTTCTCACGCAGCCACTTGGCGTTATCGCCCACCATGTCCTCGGGCACGGGAACCTGCTCGTAGGTCTCGTTGTCCATGAAGATGTAATCGGCACCGTCGTTGTAGAGGTACTGCATCTCCTTGGTGATGAGCTGGACGCTCTCGAACTTGGAGCCCGCGTTGGTGGTGTTCTCGACCACGCGGCCCGTCTTGATGTCGCGGGTCTTGTAGCGCACGAAGGCACCGCCCTTGCCGGGCTTGACGTGCTGGAACTCGACAATGGTGTAGATCTTGTCCTTGATCTTGAGTCCCATGCCGTTCTTGAAGTCAGCGGTGGTGATCGATGCCATGGAGTACCTTTCTACCTACGGGCGCACCCGTCACAGTCATTAACCAAGTGATTATACATCGCAAGAAGGGCGCTCATACGCGGCCCACGAACATGACAGGTATGAGCGCGGTCCTTCTCGGGGGCCCCGCCCCGGCATGCCCGGGGCGGGGCCTTAACGGAACGGGCTCAGGGATTGGAAGGGGCGGGGCTGCACAGTTTTCGCTGCGGTGGCCAAAAGGGGCTTTGAGGCGGTGTTTTAGAGTGGTGTGACGGAGGCTGTTGAGGGGTATCTCCTCATGCAAGGTTTGAATTGAATATTTTTATTTGTTTATTTTTGCCTCTCAGGGCGATCCAGAGCATCTGATGCAACCCAATACGCCATTTGAATTACAGCCTCGAGGGCTTTTTTGGCCAGCAGAGGAGAAATTTGTATGGGAGGCACAGGTCCAGTCGTTGAGATATGAGACAGATTACGCATGTCACTGTTGATGCCGGTCGCACGCTGGATGCTGACGGCAGCCCACATATCTCCCTCGGCCCGGCCGCAACACCCGGACCGTGGGACGCGACCGCGTGCACAGGATGAGGGCAAAACAACTTCTCGAGGCGGTTCCAAGGGCGATCTGCACGAGAGCGCAGTCGCAAGTACGTTTTCTGCCCCGTGCGGACCATCAACGCGGAGCGATGGGCATCTATGCGCGGGCCGTTGATACCAAGAGGTTCGACCTATATTTTGATCGCGCTCGTTTCGACGACGTTAGAGACGAGCTGCGGCCGGCGCCCTCTGAGGCCCGCCCCGAAACATCCCGACCTCTGGCCCCGTCCGCCGATGTCAGGGCATGCCAAAGCCCGGGAGCTTAGACAGGCGTGTTCCATGCACGGGGCATCGAATAGACCTGCAGGTACCACCCGGGCTTCGCACAGGGTGTGCACCGCGACGCTAGGCGTCGATCACCACGAGGTCGTGGGTGCTCTGGGTGAAGGGCTCGTAGCCATCCTCGGTCACCACGCCGTAGTCCTCCAGGCGCACGCCGCCCACGCCAGGCAGGTAGACGCCCGGCTCCACGGTGATGACGGCGCCGGCCTCGATGATGTTGCTCTTGCGCCCGAAGACCGGCAGCTCGTGGATGTCGATGCCCACGCCGTGGCCGAGTCCGTGACCGTAGTAGTCACCGTAGCCCGCGTCCCCGATGATCTTCTTCGACAGCATATGGATGTCGTGCCCGTCCACGCCTGCGCGGATCGCGCGGACGCACTCCTCATGCGTGCGGCGCACGAGGTCGTAGATCTCGTGCTGCTTCTCCGTCGGCTCGCCGACCACGACCGTGCGGGTCATGTCGGAGCGGTAGTCGCGGTAGCCCGCGCCGTAGTCCATGAGGACGAAGTCGCCGCGCTCGACCACGCGGTCGCTCGGGATGGCGTGCGGGTTCGCCGTGTTGGGGCCCGAGGCGACGATGGAACCGAAGGCAAGCGCATCAGCGCCGTTCTCAAACATGAACTTCTCGAGCTCGGTGCGGAGCTGCTTCTCTGTGAGGCCCGGCCGGATGAAGCCGCACATGTACGTGAAGGCGGCGTCGGTGATGGACTGGGCGTGGCGCATGAGGGCGAGCTCCTCCTCGTCCTTCACCGCGCGCATCCGGCGGAGGTCGCCGTGCATGAGCGGCAGGGTGGCTGCGATCGACCGATCCTCGAGGCCGCGGATGAGACCCTGGTGGAAGCTCAACTGCATGTCGTCCTCGATGCCGATGGTGCGGCTCCGGGTGTCGTAGGCGCGGGCCGCCGCCCAGGCGGGGATGCCGGTCTCGTCCATGTCGAGCGTCCAGGGATGGCCGGCAGGCAGGTTCTCCTCGAAGCTGTTGAAGTAGCGGGAATCGGTGTGCAGCCAGCAGCCGTCGTGGGTGATGAACGCGGCGTGCGGGTACTCGCCGGTGTAATCGAAGACGCCGGTGGCCCCGGTGAGCCAGCGGAGGTTCGCCTCATCCCGGACGAGGACGGCGTCGTAGCCGCGCTCCCCCATGAGGCCGCGCAGGGCGGCGAGGCGGCGGGCGGGACCGGTGAGCTCGGTATCTGCCATGATGCTTTCCTTCCTATGCCGTGGCGTGTCCCGGGCATTCTACCGCAACGGCGTGGCGGGACCGCGGCGCTGGCTCTCGAGGGCGCGAATAGAGGGTGCATGGGCTTCGGGCGGTGGAGAGCCTGAATATGTTCGATCACCGATGCGTGATGCGTCGGCGAGGGACAGCGTCTTTTGCATTTTTGCCAGCTATGCATAGATCTCGCTTGAAAATAGCCAAGCTATGAACTCCCCTATTCATAGCTCAAGAAAATGCACCACTTTTGACCTGCGGTTCTTCGATTTATAGATTAAGCGCCGCGTAACGACTATTCATAGCTCAAAGAAATGCAAATTTGACGCGGAGAAATCGTGCCGTGACCAGTCTGCGGCGTGTCCTGTCGCAGTCGAGGTTCTGGTCAATGTCCGAGTCGCCTATCCATCTCTGCCCATCAGGGCTTCGATGGCGCGGGCACACTGCTCGTCAGGGCCTTCGATGGCACGGGCACACTGTCCGTCAGGGCCTTCGATGGCGCGGGCGCCAAGGCGGCTGGATNGGGACGTCCACGATGTTCGTGCGCTCGAGCAGGGTGACACGCGGATCGTTCCTGAGCGACCAGTCGAACTGGGCGCGGCCCACGTCGACCGCGAGCACCGAGGAGGCACCGCGCTTCAGCAGGCAGTCGGTGAATCCCCCGGTGGAGCAGCCCACGTCGAGGCAGGTGAGGCCCGCGGGGTCAAGGGAGAGCTCGCCCAAGGCCCCCGCGAGCTTGAGACCGCCGCGCCCCACGTAGGGGATGTGGCCGCGCACATGCAGCTCGAGCCCCTCACGCACGAGACGTCCCGGCGAGGTCAGGCGCTCGCCTGCGGCCGAGACGTCTCCCGCCATGAGGATGCGCAGGGCCTCTGCGCGGTCGCGGCAGNATCGGGTGCGGCCCCAAGGCGCTTGAGCCCCGCACGGATCGCGAAAGGGGCCGGTTTCATCGCATGGCTGATGAAATCCATCTCGAGCTCAGATGCGGAGCGCTCGACCTGGTCTCGGTGCCAGTTGTTCGAGACCATGCAGAGTTTGAAGCCGAGCTCGCGCGCCCGGGCGAGCCAGGCGACGACGGAGTCCGGTGCCGTCTGGCGGTCACGCGGGACCAGGGTGTTGTCGCGGTCGAGGAGGATCGCCCGCTTGCCCGCGGCCTTGAGCGCGTCGAGGCCGATGCACTCGACGGAGGCCACGTACCGGTCTGGTGAGAGGGCACCCGTCACTGCTTGGCCTCCTCGATGGCGGCGAGGTGGTCCTCATAGGTCTCGGAGAACCGCACGAAATCGCTTGTGATGAAGAAGTAGAGGTAGGAGGTGTCGGAGGGAGCGAGGGCCGCCTCCAGCGAATCGAGCGAGGGAGCGCATATGGGCGTGGACGGCAGTCCCTGGTTCAGATAGGTGTTGTACGGGCTCTCGGTTGTGAGGTCGTCGGCCGAGACCGCGCCGCCGGTGACGTAGCCCATCGTGGCGTCGCTCTGCAACGGCGTCCCGGCTTTCATACGGTTGTAGAACGTGGAGGACACCAGGTAGCGCTGCTCGTTGTTCAGCGCCTCGCGCTCGATGACCGAGGCCATGATGAGGAAGTCGTAGTCGCTCATCTCGATCCCGTACCGGCTCTGAATGGTCGCGCGCGCGGAGCTGAAGTCGAGGGAGGCGTACTCCACCTGGTACTGATCGAGCAGGGTGCGGATGACGGAGTCGGCCGTGGGCGCCCCGGTGAACGTGTATGTCTTCGGGCAGAGGAAGCCCTCGAGCGAGTCGTTGGCGACCCACTGCAGGAAGGTGTAGTCGGCTGCGTAGTTCGATGCCTTCGCCTGCGCGATGAACTCATCGGCTGAGATGCCGAGCGCCTCCTCGACACACGAGGCGGTCTGCGCGACCGTCAGGCCCTCGGGGATGGTGAGCTTCGTGCCGTCCGCGTTGGGTCCGGCCATGAGCTGGCGGACGATCGACTCGGCATCCTGGCCCACGGTGAACGAGTAGATGCCGGGCTGCAGGGACTGCTCGGCGCCGAGCGCGTCGACGGCCGCGTAGTACGCCTTGGGGTCCTCGATCACATGGGCCTTTGAAAGAAGGGACGCGATGGTGTCGCCGCCCGATCCCTCGGGGATCTCAACGGTGACGGCCGTGCCGGCCGCCGGGGCGTCCGAAGTGGAGAAGAACCGCGGCACCAGGAAGACGCCCCCGGCCACGAGGGCGACGAGGAGGGCCGCGATGGCCCCGATGACCAGCGGTCTGGGGCCGCGGCGCGCCTGCCGATAGGGGCTCCCGGGCGAGGGCCTGCCCGGGCGGTGCGCGAAGCGCGTCCCGCGCGTCTGAGGCGACGTGCGAGGGGGACGGGATGCGGGAGCACTGCGGAAGCGGGTGCCGGTGCGGCGCTGAGAGCCGGAATCGGTGCCGTTAGCCATGGTGTTCCTCTCGGTCGCGGCCATCGAGCCAGGCCTGTAGGAAAAGTGAGGCGGCGATCATGTCGATCTTGCCGCGCATCTGACGTTCGTTCAATCCCTGGGCGCGCAGGATGCGCTTCGCCTCGGCGGAGGAGAGCCGCTCGTCGGCGAAGGCGAGGTCGAGTCCCAAGCGGGCGGCGAGGTCCTGGGCGACGGCGCGGATGCGCGCCGCCTGAGGCCCCTCCTCCCCGGNAGGCCGCAGAGGCCCGCGCCGCCCACGGCGACGATGAGATCGTCGGCGGTGGCGCCGGTGCGGGCCAGCGCCTCGAGGAGCTGGGCTGCGAAGGTGAGCGTCGAGGGCTGCTCGCCGGCCGGCAGCGAGAGGTCGCTCACCGAGAACCCGGCATCGATCAGAGCGCGCGAGACGGTGAGGGCGACGCCGTCCGCAAGCTCCTCCTCGCAGACGATGACGGCGCGCTTCGGCACGCCCACAACGGACTTCACCATGGGGCCGAGCTCATTCAGGGCGCCCGGGCCCACGCGGTAATCGCAGCTGGTGTCGGGGAAGTTCACGAGTTTGCGACGGATCATAGAAGACCACGCTCCAACAGCAACTCGGCCACCTTGTAGGAGACCTCGGTGAATGATGTGCGCCTGATGTCGACCGTGAAGTCGGCGGCGGCGCGGTAGAGGGGGCGGCGGTGCTCGAGCAGGCGGGCGGCGTGCGCCGGCGAGCGGAAATCGGGCCGGGTGTCGCTGCGGCGGATCTGGCGGAGCGAGTCCCGAATGTCGCCATCCAGGTAGACGCAGTACCCCATCTCGTGGATCAGCTCGATGTTGCGCGGCATCTCGATGACGCCGCCCCCGCAGGAGACGAGCAGGCTCCGCTCGCTTTTTAGCGACTCGAGAGCCTGGGTCTCAAGCACCCGGAAGCCCTCCTCGCCCTGTGCGGCGAAGATCTTGGTCACCGTGAGCCCGGCGCGGCGCTCGACCATGCGGTCGGTGTCGACGTAGCGGCGGTTGAACATGCGGCCGAGGTTGCGCGCGAGCGTCGACTTCCCCGCCCCGAGGAAGCCCACGAAGAAGATGTGGTCGCACCCGCGGCGCTCCACCGGTCCCTGTGCGTTCGCTGCCCCCATGGCCGCTACTCCTCGCAAGGAACGCCCTTGAGCGCCCGGCGCTCGAAGATGCGGAAGATATGGGTGTACCAGAGGTCGGCCGTCGCCTGCGGCCGGACGAGGATCGTGTCGACACCCGCGAGCTTGCCTCCCCAGACGTCGGTGTAGAGCTGGTCGCCGATGAGGACGGTCTCATCGGGTGCGGCCCCAAGGCGCTTGAGCCCCGCACGGATCGCGAAAGGGGCCGGTTTCATCGCATGGCTGATGAAATCCATCTCGAGCTCAGATGCGGAGCGCTCGACCTGGTCTCGGTGCCAGTTGTTCGAGACCATGCAGAGTTTGAAGCCGAGCTCGCGCGCCCGGGCGAGCCAGGCGACGACGGAGTCCGGTGCCGTCTGGCGGTCACGCGGGACCAGGGTGTTGTCGCGGTCGAGGAGGATCGCCCGCTTGCCCGCGGCCTTGAGCGCGTCGAGGCCGATGCACTCGACGGAGGCCACGTACCGGTCTGGTGAGAGGGCACCCGTCACTGCTTGGCCTCCTCGATGGCGGCGAGGTGGTCCTCATAGGTCTCGGAGAACCGCACGAAATCGCTTGTGATGAAGAAGTAGAGGTAGGAGGTGTCGGAGGGAGCGAGGGCCGCCTCCAGCGAATCGAGCGAGGGAGCGCATATGGGCGTGGACGGCAGTCCCTGGTTCAGATAGGTGTTGTACGGGCTCTCGGTTGTGAGGTCGTCGGCCGAGACCGCGCCGCCGGTGACGTAGCCCATCGTGGCGTCGCTCTGCAACGGCGTCCCGGCTTTCATACGGTTGTAGAACGTGGAGGACACCAGGTAGCGCTGCTCGTTGTTCAGCGCCTCGCGCTCGATGACCGAGGCCATGATGAGGAAGTCGTAGTCGCTCATCTCGATCCCGTACCGGCTCTGAATGGTCGCGCGCGCGGAGCTGAAGTCGAGGGAGGCGTACTCCACCTGGTACTGATCGAGCAGGGTGCGGATGACGGAGTCGGCCGTGGGCGCCCCGGTGAACGTGTATGTCTTCGGGCAGAGGAAGCCCTCGAGCGAGTCGTTGGCGACCCACTGCAGGAAGGTGTAGTCGGCTGCGTAGTTCGATGCCTTCGCCTGCGCGATGAACTCATCGGCTGAGATGCCGAGCGCCTCCTCGACACACGAGGCGGTCTGCGCGACCGTCAGGCCCTCGGGGATGGTGAGCTTCGTGCCGTCCGCGTTGGGTCCGGCCATGAGCTGGCGGACGATCGACTCGGCATCCTGGCCCACGGTGAACGAGTAGATGCCGGGCTGCAGGGACTGCTCGGCGCCGAGCGCGTCGACGGCCGCGTAGTACGCCTTGGGGTCCTCGATCACATGGGCCTTTGAAAGAAGGGACGCGATGGTGTCGCCGCCCGATCCCTCGGNTCATGGGAGAGCCCGGGGGAGCGGGGTTCGGCTGGATATCCATGCGTCCATCGGCGCGGCGCAGCTGCCACGTGCGCGGTCGGCGCCGTCCCCGCCGCCTAGACTAGACGAATGCTATCCCTGGAAGTGTCCCGCCACGAGCAGACGTGGCCGCCCCAGACCCCCTGCTCGCCACTCAGTCGTCGGCGTCCATGAGCTCGGCACGGCTTGCCAGGTAGGCCTCAGCGTGTCGGTTGAGCAGGTCATCCTCGACCACGGTGAGGCGGATCGAGCCAACCATCTGCGGCAGGGGCAGCAGGAATCGGTTCGAGCGCTTGAAGCACTCCGCGCGCAGGGCGTCCACAAAGCGCGCCGGCTCGAGCTCGAAGGCCAGCTCCTCGATCCCGAAGGCCTCGAGCCGGTCGTCCAGCTCGAACATGTCGTCCGGCTCGAAGCGGCCGGCCTCGACGCCGAGCCGTGACTCGAAGCGCATGCCCTCGGCGAGCAGGCGGTACCAGGGGATGTCCCCATCCAGGCACGATTTGAGCGCACGGGCCGTCACCGTGCCGAAGAACCGGGCCGCGCGGGCAGACGGGCTCACGGACTTCTCGGCCATGAGTCGCGCGGACTGCGCCTGCGACAGGGCATCCACGAGCNGCGCGACCTTGCCCTCGGGCGTGGCCGTGGCGAGCACGCAGGCGACGTCGCCGCCGTTCGCGCGAGCGCGGATCGTATCCCATGCATCGCGGAGCTCGGCCGCCTCGAGCCCGTCCAAACGGGCGATGACCACGCGGTAGGAGCCGAGGTCGAGGGAGGCGGCGATGGCCGTCTGGATGCGATCGGACGAACCCCCCACGAGCGCGGCGCGGAGCTTCTGCTCGCTCGCGTGGAGCCTGCCCTTCAGGTCGGCGATGCGGGAGGGCACCTCGTCCTCCCGGGATTTGAGCTCGTCTGCGGCGGCTGCGAGCAGCGCGCCCTTGCCCTCGAGGTAGGCGATGGCACCGAGGCTCGTCACCGCCTCGATGCGGCGGACGTTCGAACCCGTGGAGCTCTCGGACACGATCTTGAAGAGGCCGATCTCGGCGGAGTTGGACACGTGTGTGCCGCCGCAGAGCTCGCGGCTGAAGGGCCGCTTCTCAGCGCCCACCGACACCACGCGCACGCGCTCGCCGTACTTCTCGCCGAAGAGCGCCACCGCGCCCGACGCCTTGGCGGTGTCGATATCCATGACCTCGGTGACGACCGGCTTGGCGGCGAAGATCTCCTCGTTGACGAGGTCCTCGATCTCGCGGAGCTGCGCTGGCGTGACGGCCTCGAAATGCGTGAAGTCGAAGCGGAGGCGCTCATCGTCGAGCAGGGACCCGGCCTGGCTCACGTGGTCGCCGAGCACCTGCTTCAGGGCGGCGTCAAGCAGGTGGGTGGCCGTGTGGTTGCGACGGATGAGGGCGCGGCGGCGTCCTGAGACGGCGGCACGGACCGCGTCGCCGACTGAAAGCGCGCCCGCCTCGACATGGGCATGGTGGACATAGAGCCCACCCTTCACCTTGGTGTCGGCAACCGTCACGCGGGTATCGCCAGAGACGAGCTCGCCGGCGTCGCCGACCTGGCCGCCCATCTCGGCGTAGAAGGGCGTGCGGTCGAGGACGATCTCGACGTCCTCGCCGGATGCGGCAACGTCTGCGCGCTCGCCGGCGCGGACGATGGCCACCACGCGGGCGCCGTCGATCTCGAGGGCCTCATACCCGAGGAACTCCGTGGCGGGGATCTCATCGGAGAGCTCGGTCCAGACGTCGTTGAAGCTCCCCCAGGCATCGCCGTCAACGGCGGCGCGGGCGCGGGCGCGCTGCTCGGCCATGGCCGCATCGAAGCCGTCCATGTCAACGGCGTGACCGGCCGCGCCGGCGATCTCGACCGTGAGGTCGATCGGGAACCCGAAGGTGTCGTGCAGCATGAAGGCCGTCTCACCGGCGAGGACGGCCCCCTCATCGAGCGAGGCCATGGCCTCGTCGAGGTAGGTGCGGCCGCTCTCAAGCGTGGCGGAGAAACGCTCCTCCTCGGCGGAGACGATGCCCGCCACGAGGGCGCGGTTCTCGATGAGCTCGGGGTAGGCCGCGCCCATGAGCTCGTTCACCTCGTCGATGAACTGACCGAGGAAGACCCCCTCGATCCCGAGGAGCCGCCCGTGGAAGACCGCGCGGCGCAGCAGGCGGCGCAGCACGTACCCGCGGCCATCGTTGCCGGGGAGCACGCCGTCGGCGATGAGGAAGTCGACCGCGCGCGCCGCGTCGGCGATGATGCGCAGCGAGCGGCTCGCGCCGTCGTAGCTCGCCGGGTCGTAGGCCTTGCCGGAGATGCGGGAACCGAGCGCGATCAGCGACTGCATGAGGTCGCCGTCGTAGTTCGACCCCTTATGCTGCAGGATGGCCGCCATGCGCTCGAGTCCCATGCCGGTATCGAGGTTGCGATGCGGCAGCTCAGGCAGGGAGCCATCCTCCTGGCGGTCGTACTGGGTGAAGACGAGGTTCCAGAACTCGAGGAAACGATCGCAGTCGCAGCCCGGCGAGCAGGTGTCCTCGCCGCAGCCGAACTCCTCACCCTGGTCGTAGTAGATCTCTGAGCACGGACCGCAGGGGCCGGTGGGGCCAGCAGCCCAGAAGTTGTCATCCTCGCCCAAGCGGGAGATGTGGTCCTCAGCGACCCCGAGGGAACGCCAGATGTCGTGGGCCTCGTCGTCCTCGGTGAAGATGGTGAAGTAGAGCCGCTCCATGGGCAGATGGAAGACCTCGGTGATGAGCTCGAGGGCCCAGGTGCAGGCCTGCTGCTTGGACACGCCGCCGAAGGAGAAGTTGCCGAGCATCTCGAAGAAGGAGAGGTGGCGCCCGTCTGAGCCGATGACGTCGATGTCGTTGGTGCGGACGCATTTCTGGCAGGAGCAGGCACCGATCTCCCGCATCGTGCGCTTGCCCTGGTAGTACTCCTTAAACTGGTTCATTCCCGCGTTGGCGAGCAGCAGGGAGGGGTCGTCGGGCACGAGCGAGGAGCTGGGATAGAGCTTGCAGCCGCGCTCCTGGAAGAAGCTCAGGAAGGCGGAGCGGATCTCCGCGGTTGTCATGGACGGGAAGTCAGCGGACATGGATGGCGTCTCCTTGCTCTGCGTCGCGCGTCGCCGCCCACGGAGGACAAACCCCTCTCCCGTTGATGCGGCGACGGTGCTCAATCGGCATATCTGACTCAGTATAGGGGATTGAATCCGTTCGGCCGTGGACCCATGCTAAGACCATGTTTTCCCGGAGGCTCAGCGGCCGTCGTCATCACCGGGGTTCGCGTCGTCACGGTACGTGGCGCCCGTGTTACCGGCGCCTTCCTCGTCCTCGCGGGCGAGCAGCTTCATGACACGGTCCCAGGGGTTCTCCTCCTGTTGGGGTTTCGGAGCCGCCGTGGCGCTCGGCACGTCGTCCTCCGTCACGAGCTCGGACTCGATCACGAAGCGGTCGTTGCCGAGGGCGTCGTAGGCGGGCACCGGGCTGCCGGATGCGTCGCGGTACGGCGTGCCCTTGAAGATGGCGCCGTCGTAGGAGACGATCTGACGGCCCGTCCGGCCCTCGTAGTAGAAGATGAACAGGCTCTTCGCCATCGCGGCGAGCGGGATGGCGATGACCATGCCCATCGTGCCGCCGAGAGCGGAGCCGATCATGAGGGCCGTGAGCGAGAGCGCCGGGTGCACCGACATCGTGCTCTCGGTGATCTTGGGCGCGATGATGTTGTCGGTGATGTTCTGGGAGACGACCGCGGCAACGAGGGTCCAGAAGCCCACGGCGACTCCGAAGAAGGCGCCCGTGACGGTGGCCAGGGCTGCAGAGAGGGCCGGGCCAACGACCGGGATGAAGCTCAGCACCCCGGAGAGCAGCGCCATCGCGCCGGCGTATGGATGGCTCGCGAGCAGGAAGCCGATGTAGGAGAGGATGGCGCGCACGGCGGCCGAGAGGAGCATGGAACGCAGGTAACCGCCGACCGACTGGCTCACCACGGCGAGCATCAGCCGGTAGTCGCTCGCCTTCTCCTCACCGAGGGCGCGGCAGATCTCCTCGTTGATCTTGGGATAGTCGCAGGTGAGCCAATACGCGAGCACCAAGCCGAGGAAGATGGTGAAGAGGGTCGAGGCGACGTTGTTCACGAGCGGCACGATGCCGTCGCGGATGCCCACGAGGAGCTCGCGGGCGATCTGGTTGAATGAGTCCTGCAACGACGAGATCAGGGATGCGATGTCAACGTACTCGCTCAGATTGCGAACGGCGTCAAACCGCTGCTGGATCTCGGAGAACCAGGTGCCCAGCTGCGAGACCTGCGAGGGGATGTCGGAGAGCAGGTCGACCAGCTGCCCCATGACGATCGGCACGCACAGGATGAAGACGAGCGCCACGACGACGAGCACCGCGACAAGCGAGATCATCGAGGCCAGGGCGCGCGGGACACGGCGGCGAACCAGAAGGTTCACCAGCGGCGATGACACAAAGGCAAGGATGCTGCCCACGGCGAGGAAGAGCACGGCACTCGAGAGGATGCCGAGCAGCTGCAGGGCCCCCAGGCCGATGATGGCAAGGCCGATGATCGCCCAGATGCGCATCAGAACGAGGCGCATGGGCGCGGCGGTGTCCTTGTGCTGCGGCGTCGATGCCATGCGTGTTCCTCTCGCAGCCGATCGATCAGGAGCGGGGCGCCATGAGCCCCTCGGGGTCGATCCGCTCCTGAATCTTCTTGAGGGTGCGGCGAAGCAGACGCGAGACCTGCACCTGCGAGATACCGAGCAGGTCGGCGATCTCGATCTGCGTCATGCCCTTCACGAAACGCAGCTCGATGACCTCGCGCTCACGCGGCGAGAATCCGGCCAGCGCCTCCTCGATGACCAGGCGGTCATCGGTAAAGTTCAGGGCGGCGTCCTCGGTTGCGTACCGGTCGATGACGGACGGGGCGTCGTCCGAGTCCGAGTTCCCGGTACCCTCGAGCGGCACCGAGCTGTAGGCCGAGGAGGACTCCATGGCCTCGAGGACCTCGTCGACGCTCGCATCCAGGTACTCGGCGATCTCCTCGACCTTGGGTGAGCGCTGCAGCTCGGTGGTCAGGGTGTCCGTCGCCTGGTTCACCTTGGCGGACAGCTCCTGGAGGCGGCGCGGCACGCGCACGCTCCAGCCCTTGTCGCGGAAGTGGCGCTTGATCTCACCTAAGATGGTTGGTGTGGCGAAGGTGGTGAACTCGAGCCCGCGGGACGGGTCGAAACGGTCGATGGCCTTGAGCAGGCCGAGGTATCCCACCTGCACGAGATCATCCAGGGGCTCACCGCGGTTCTTGAATTTGTTCGCGAGGAAGCGGACGAGGTTCATATGCGACATCACGAGCTTCTCGCGGGCGTCCATGTCGCCCTCTTCCTTGAAGCGTCTGAAGAGCTCGCGCGTCTTCTCTTTGTCCCAGGCGGTCTTGGTGGACCGCCGGCGCACCTTTTCAGCTTCTGCCATTAGACATCCGCCTTGAGCGTGAGGATGAGGGCCGCCGGTCCCTCCTGCTTCTCGAAAGAATCGCAGACTGAGGCGAGGATGAGGTCGGCGTACGCGGCGGTGGGGTCGCCCTCGTCCGGCTCGGGGAAGGTGCTCGCTTCGAGGGTGAAGGCCATCGTGAGATGCTCGTCATCGACCTCGAACGAGATGGCGACCGGCGCGGACGGCTGAACCGCGCAGGCGTAGATGAAGGCCTCCTCCGCGGCCATGCGGATGTCCTCGACCCGCTCGACCGACATGGATGAGAGCAGGCCCACGTTCGACGCGCTCATGCGCACGAGCCGCGCGAAGCGGGGATCCGCGCAGACCGTGAGCGCGATGGGGCAGGTCTTAGTCATCTGCTTCCTCCTTGGATGCGGTCTTCTGACCGCCGTAGGTGTAGTACTGGTTCTGACCGGACGCGGGGCGGGTCTGATCACCGGCGGGAACGTTCTCGTCCTCCGATGCGGGCTCGGCCCCGGTGAGGGTGCGGTCCGCGGGGGCGGGGCCCTCCGGCGCCGCGGCACCCTTCTTGCCGAACAGGCGCGAGACCTTCTCGGCGGCCGCGTCGGTCAGATTGGAGACCGCGCCTGAGGCGTTTGAGACGGTCCCCGTGACCTGTGACACATCGCGAAGCACCCCGTTGACCTCCACGAGATCGGCGGTGAGGGCCTCGACAGCGGTGTTCACCTGCTTGATGAGGGGCTCAACCTGCGCCAGAGCGGGTTGTATCTCGTCGACGGCCCCGTCGAGCTTGGCGACCATCGGCCGCGCCTCGTTCACGGTCTCATTCAGCTCCCCCACGGTCTTGTTCAGGGCGTCCACGGTGCCGCGCGTGCTCCTGAGCACGAGCGCGAGCTCGACGACGGCCCAGACCCCCGCGAGGACCAGGACGATGAGGGCGATCTGCAGCGGATTCATAACGCCTCCGTAATCGATGTCCGAACGATCCTGACTATGGTACCCGAAGGCAGCCGCGCCTAACGCGCAGGTGGCGCGTCCCCTTCGAGGGCTTGGCCGTCCGCCTCCCCGCGGGTCTCGCCATGATCGCGCGGGATGGCGGCCCTCTCTGACGTCGATCCGGCCGCTGCGGCTGCACCCGGCGCATCGGCTTCTGACAGCCGGGGCGACCGGCCGCTGCGGTCGCGCGCGGTGAGCTCGCGGCGCCACTCCTCCCAACCGCGCCCGGCCGTCTTGAAGAAGGCGCCGCGCTCCAAGCCGTCGGGCAGGTAGCGCTGGGCGACCCAGCCTTCCGGGTAATCGTGCGGGTAGAGGTAGGGGCCGTAGGCGTCCGAGCCCGGGCGGTGGCGGTCCCGCAGATGGGAGGGGACCTCGCGCTGTCCGCTCGAGTGCACGTCGGCGAGGGCGGCGTCGATCGCGGCCTCGGCGGCATTGCTCTTGGGCGCGAGGGCGTTGTAGATCGCCGCCTGGGCGAGGATGATCCGGCACTCGGGGTACCCGATGACCTCAGCGGCCTTGAAGGCGGCCTCGGCGACGAGCAGCGCCTGCGGATCCGCGTTGCCGATATCCTCCGCGGCCTGGATCATGATGCGCCGGGCGATGAACTTGGGGTCCTCGCCGGCATCCACCATGCGGGCGAGCCAGTAGACCGCCGCATCGGGATCGCTGCCGCGCATCGATTTGATGAAGGCGGAGATGACGTCGTAATGCATGTCACCGGACTTGTCGTAGGTGAGGCCGCGGCGCGGGTTCGCCACCTGAACGTCCTCGACGGTGATGCGCGGCCGCTCCCCTGCCGCAGCGCGGGCCTGGGCGATCTCGCCTGCAAGCTCGAGCGTGGTCAGCGCGGAACGGGCGTCACCCGCGGCGAGGGTGCAGATGGCGTCAACCACCTCGTCGGCGGCATCGAAGGCGCCGGCGAGACCCTCGGGCGCGGCGAGGGCCCGGCGGACGAGGACCGCCACATCGGCATCGGAGAGGTGGACGAGCTCCACCACGCGCGACCGGGAGATCAGGGCTGAGTTGACCTCGAAGTAGGGGTTCTCGGTCGTGGCCCCGATCATGACGACCGTGCGGTTCTCGACGGCGTGCAGGAGGGCGTCCTGCTGCGAGCGGGAGAAGCGGTGGATCTCATCGATGAAGAGGATCGTCCGGCGGTCGAACTGCATGAGGCGGTGCTTTGCGGCATCAATCTCGCGGCGGAGATCCTTGACCGTCCCCGTGACGGCCGAGACCTCGACGAACTCGCTGCGCGTGCGGGCGGCGATGATGTGGGCGAGGGTGGTCTTGCCCGTTCCCGCGGGGCCGTAGAGGATCACGCTCGACAGGACGTCGTGCTCGATGGCGCTGCGGAGCCATGAGCCCTCGCCGACCGCGCGCTCCTGACCCACGTAGTCGTCGAGCGACGTCGGGCGCATGCGCACCGCGAGCGGGGCGTTCCTGATCGACTTGGCGCGGTTGCTCTGTGTGAAAAGGTCTTCCATGGGGCCCATTCTAGCGCAGGCGCGCGGACGGGTGCGGAGGCGCCGCGCCGAGGCGGCCCTCCCCCGCCGCGGACTCTCAGCGCTCGTTGATGTAGGTGCGGCGGGGGAAATGCAGTTCGGGGAAGAGCTTGGTGGCGAGCTCCGTGAAGTAACCGTCGGACATGCTTGCGATGTAGTCGACCACGGTCTGGTCGAGGTCGGCGCGCCAGGCGTACGAGCGGTTGTAGCGTGCGAGCTGCTTCTCCAGGCGGTCGATATGGTGGCGGAAGATGTAGCTCGAACGGTCCTCGGCCTTGAGATCCCCGAGGAAGTGCTCGTACATGAGGTTGAAGGCCCGGCCGAGGACATCGGCCCGCTCCCCTTCGACCCCGCCCGAGCGGTAGATCTTCTCGTAGTTCTCCGCCTTCGCGCGGCGGATCTCCGAGAACATCCCCTCGCTCATCTCGATGCGGTTCTTCCCATAGCTGTGCTCGATGATGTCCACCGAGGCCCGGCTCAGAATCCAGGAGTTGTAGCCGCCGCCGAGCCCGTCCTCGAAGGCGTCCTCGTCGAGCAGGCCCGCCTCGATGGCGTCTTGGCGGTCGCGCCCCACGTAGGCGATGATGTCCGAGATCCGGACGACGCAGGCCTCCAAGGTCGCCGGCCGGAGGTGCCCGATGGCGATGTCGCCCGTCTCATAGCAGGACTCGACGATGCGGTCGAACTCCGGGAACCCCGAGAGGCCCGAGAGCTCGAAGACGCGCTGCTCGTACTCGCCGTTGTGCGTGAGGGCCCCGTCCAGGGTCTGCAGCGTGATGTTGCGGCCGTAGAGCACGTCCATCACGCGCACCGAGTGCACGTTGTGGAAGAAATGGCGGCCGGTGCGGGCATGGAGGATATCGTTCAGGCAGCGCTCCCCCGCATGCCCGAACGGCGTGTGGCCCAGATCGTGGCCGAGGCCGATAGCCTCAATGAGGTCGCAGTTGAGGCCGAGGGCGTAGCCGATGTCGCGCGCGATGCGGGCGACGAGCTGGACGTGAAGGCCGCGCCGGGTGAGGTCGTCGTTGCTGCGGAAGCTGAAGACCTGCGTCTTGCCGTTGTAGCGGTTGTAAGCCGGGAGGTGCATGATCTTCTCGGTGTCCTTCACGAAGGGCGGTCGCCAGATCCGGTTGCGATCCTGCGGCCGATCGCGCCGGCGGCAGGCGTCGGCGTCCTCGGTGCGGAAGGGGTTTCTCCAACCCGCGGCGCGGTCGCGCTCGATGCGGGCCACGAGCTCGTCGCTCAGGGAGTCGGTCATGGATGTCAGGGTGTCCTGCAGCGTGGTCATGGTGCGCTCCTATCTCATATCGTTCTCGGGGACAGTCTCGCATGCCGTCCGGACACGACCTCCCGCGCTGGCCCCGACGCGCCCGAAGCCATCACATTTTGAGCACATATCAGCGCGCTCCCTGTTGCGGGGCTTCCATCGCGCCTCACAGCGCAGCGCCCAGGAGCGGGATGCCTGCGAGGGCGATGAACGGGATCAGCGGCAGGCTCGCCCGACGGGTGACGAGGCAGGCGGCGGCTAACAACAGGAGGGCCACGCAGAAGGCGGTGAGCCCGCGCAGGGGATCTGCGAGCATGAGGGCGAACAGCAGCTTGACGTCGCCCATGCCGAGCCCCGCGCTCCCCCGCAACCGGCGCCAGCCGACCTCAAGGGCGACGAGGGCCGCCGCGGTGAGCAGAGCCGGGACGGCATGGGAGGCCAGGAGTCCCAGGGCATTCGGGAGCAGGTCTGCGCCGGAGCCTCCGCCAAGGGCAGCCATGACCGCCGGCCAGACCGCGACCATCGCCCCCGTGACGACCGCCGCAGCGGCGAGTCCGTTGGGAAGCCTGCGCTCCCGCGCGTCCACCCAGGCGGCGGCGACGACGATCAACGCGAGCGCGAGCGCAGGCGCCCAGGCGAGCACCGTGGCGGCCGCGGACCCCACGCCACCGGGCCCGCTCACGAGACCACCAGGCAGCCCATGTTGAGACGGTCGGTGAACTCGCCGATCACCGCCTGCGTCCCGCACCGTGTGAACACCCCTCCGAACCGACCGCCGAAGAGGTAGAGCCCCTCCATCATGTCGTACGGGACCGGGGAGCGGCCCACACCCGCCGCGCCCCCTTCTACGTTCATGGACGCGAACTGCGGCGCATAGGCCTGGACCATGCCTCCCGTGGCCGCCATCTCCGCCAGGATGCCCTGCCACTCCTCCTCGGTGCAGTCCGAGCCCGCATGGACCCCGCTGCTGTTGTAGCCGTCGCGCGGCTTGGCGATCCAGCGGGACCGGTCGTGAAACCGGCTGAGATCGCTCTCGGGATCGAGCAGGTCCGTCTCCGGCACGTGGTCCCGCACGAAGGCGAGCTCCTCCTCGGACAGCATGGTCGCCGCCAACGGGTCGTGCAGGAGGGCGAAAACGGTCTTCGTCGCCACCGGCCAGGTACAGAACCCGCCGATAACGGGCACGCGTCCCTCCTCAGCTGCGGCCATGAGGGCACCGGCGCCCGCGCAGGGCTTCTCGAGCATCTCAGAGACCACCACGCGCCGCCAGACGCCGTCGATCGGTCCATCCGCGTCCGCGAGGCGACCGTCCCGGTAGGTCAGATCCCGTATATCGGCGACATGCAGACGCGCGCCGCGCGCTTCGAAGACGGGGGCGAAGGCCGCGATCTCCTCCCGTGCGATGCTCTCGATATAGTCGACTACCGCGAAAACGGGGTGCTCGGCCTCACCGCCGGCCGCCCGGTAGGCGTCGATCACGGCATCGGCGCAGGCGCCCATCACATCGAAGGCCGCAGCCGCGTGCGACGCTGTGAGCCGCCGGCCGGCCCCGGTGAGCGCGTTCGCCCGCGTGACGCCCGCTGTGGCGAGCATGCCCGAAGACCCGTCGGTGTTCAGCTCGCAGAACTGGAAGGCGCCGGTCTTCTCGTTCAGAAAGATGTCCACGCGCGCGATGGGTATCGTCTCGCCCGCTGCGGGAAGCCGGCGCGCGAGCTCCTCGATGCGCGGATCGAGGCCGAAGAAGCGCCGGACCTCCTCACGTGCGGCGTAGGCCCGGGTGACCTTCTCCATGATCCCGCCCATGGTCTCTGCGACCCACGCGAGGTGGGCGACATCGGCGCGGGAGAAGATCTTCGGCACGTAGCTCCAGGACACCGGACCCTCGTGGTAGCGCACCCCCTCGCGCACGAGCAGATCGTCCGCGGCGCGGCGGGCCTCGGCGTCGCCGTCGAGGCGCCCGAGCTCCGCCAGGTACGCGCTTTCAAGCGCGAGGGAGTCGAAGGGTGCGGTGCGCCGGACGGGCGCGACCGGAAGCTGGACGGTGCCGACCGCTGTCGCGGTATCCATGGTGATCCTCCTCAATCGAGTGCATCCATCCCAGGCACTGCCATATGCCCGAGAGGTACGTGGTAGGATGCGATGTGACATGGTTTACCCCGCTGCGGGGTGCATACACATGCGATTTGGGAGTTGAGATGTCAAACGATACCACGCACGCCGCCGGCCCCGCCGATCTCGGCATCGAGGGTGCGAGCGCCGGCACGGCGAACCAGAGCACGACCTCCAAGTTCGCCTACATCCTGACCGCCGTCGTGCTGGGCGGCATGATCCTCATCGGCTGCGCCATCGCATCGGTGGCCGTGAGCGCCCTGCAAACCTACGTCATGTCGCGTGACTACAGCGGTTACAACAGCACGTGGAGCCATCGTTGGGATTACGACGATGGATACGGTGACTATGACTACGACGATTACTACGACGATTACTACGATGACGCGTGGCTCGACAGCTTTCTCGATAGCTCCTATCAGGGCTGATACGCTGAGCGCTCTGGGGATGTAGCTCCCCGGGCCTCCCCCTTCTCATAGCGCACATGAAACGCGCCGGCACCTTCCATGGGTGCCGGCGCGTTGTTTCGTAGTATGCCATGTTACACGCGGGATGCTCGCCCCGTGTTCGTTTCGCATCCCCGCCGAAGGGCCCTCGGAACCTTGATGCGATGGGGCAAGATGCCGCCGCGACGCTATCGCGCGCCCTCCACCACCTGATCGAGGGTGACTGAGACGTCGTGCGGCGTGGGGATCCAGTCGACCTTCAGGAAGAGCGCCGTCACCGTGAGCGGGATGTAGGTGAACATGAAGAGCGGGAAGGTGAAGAGGTTCGAGATGACCCGCAGGCGCGAGGGGCAGTGGATGTGGCTGCGCTCGAAGAACGTGGTGGTGAGCGCCATGATGAAGAAGACCACGTAGGAGCTCGCGAGGGTGAGGAAGATGCTGCCGACGCACCGCGCGAGCTCGGCATCGGTGGCGAGGAAGCCGTGCGAGAGCGAGCCGACCACGAGGAAGGTGCCGTTGGCGAGCAGCGAGATCAGGGTCAGGATCGAGGCCGGAGCGATCACCATGAGCAGATCGAAGGCCGCAAACGAGCGCGTCTTGGAGAGCGTGTTGACCAGCTGGCCGCCATACGTGAAGAAGACCTGGTAGAAACCCTTCGACCACCGACGCCGTTGCTTGATTGACGCATCGAGCGTGATCGGCTGCTCATCGTAGAACTCAGCCGGCGCGTAGCCGATGCGCACGCCGTGGACCGCGCAGAAGGTGGAGAACTGGATGTCCTCGGTGAGCGTGTGGAAGTGCCAGCCGTGCATGGCCTCGACGATCTTGGATGAGATGAGGTAGCCCGAACCTGAAACGGCGCAGGAGGTACCGCAGAGCATGCGCGCGTTGTTCAGGAACCGAGCCTCGCGGAGGAACCAGATAGCGTTCGCCGCCGAGATCCACGAGCTGCCGAAGTTCTTCGAGTTGCGATAGCTCGTGATCACGTGATAGCCCTGGTCGAAGGCATCGTTCATGACGCTGACGTAGTCGCGCGAGAGCAGGTTGTCGGCATCGAAGATGAGGAAGGCCTCGTGCACGCCCGGGTACTCGGTGAGGATGCGGTTGAAGCCGTAGTCCATGACCCAGCTCTTCCCCTTGCGCGCAAGGTCATTGCGCTCGTACACGATGGCCCCGGCCTCGCGGGCACGGTCGGCCGTGGCGTCGGTGCAGGCATCCGCGACCACGAAGATGTCGATGAGCTCGGAGGGGTAATCCTGGTCCTTGATCGACTGCACGAGGTTCGCGATGACGGCCTCCTCGTTGTGGGCCGCGATGAAGAAGGCGTAGCGGTGCCGCCGGCCGGCGGGCGGCAGTTTGACCTCGTTTTTGACAAGGCCGACCCAGAAGAAGAATGCCTGGTAGATATAGCAGAAGGTGAACAGGATCGCAATTGCGGTGTTGAAGATCTCGATCGGTGCCACAGGCGCTCCATCAGCTCGACGTCAGACGGATCTGAGTGTAGCGAAAACCGGGGCGTCCATGGTGGAGCGGGTATGAAGCGGGGTGGCGTGGGGCGCGGGCCCTGAGGGGACGGCCGTACACCACTTTTCGTGACGCGATAAACCTTCAAGGGGCACCGCAGCAAGTGTGGTGCCGAAAACGTCATTTGAAGGGCCTCCCAAGGCAAATCTGCATGGAAGCGGTGTTGAGATGACGTTTTTCGGCGACATTGCGTCAAGGGGTCCCACCACAAAGTGAGCGCGACGTTACAGCACCCTCTCTTGAGACATCCTCAAGTTAACGCCACGCCACCGCAATGCGCTTCCACAAATGTAGCGTTGCAGAAAGTAGCGTCGAAAACGTCATCCCAAGGGCCTCCCTAGGCAGATCTGCCCGAAAGAGGCGGCGAGATGACGTTTTGGCGGCCGCTCTATCGTGTTGACAACGAGACGGACTCCCGCCCAGGTCGCAACCCAACACTCCCGCCCAGGACTCAGCCCAGCTCAAGCAACCCCAGCTGCGGGATGATCTCCTCCCCTGCCTCGGTGCGCCCCTCCGAACGGTCGGCGATCTCGTCGAGGGCCGCTGCGAGGTCCCAAGGCAGCGTATCGGCGCAGGTGACCTCCTCGCCGGTGACCGGATGCGTGAAACTCACGTGCCAGGAGTGGAGGAACTGGCGCGTGAGGTCGAGGTTCATGTGGTCGGAACCCTTGCCATAGAGCGGATCCCCCACAAGCGGATGGCCGATGTGGCGCATGTGCACGCGGATCTGATGCGTCCTCCCGGTAAAAAGATGGCATTCGACGAGCGTGTACCCCTCGTCCCCGCGCCGCGCCTCGAAGCGCTCGAGGACCCGGAAGGTCGTGATGGCCTGGCGGGCCGCCGGGTCGTCGGTGACGGCCATCTTCTGGCGGTCGCGCGGCGAGCGTCCGATCCCCGTGGAGATCGTGCCCTCCCCCATCGCGATCCCCCCGTGCACGAGGGCAATGTAGCGCCGGTCGAGGGTGCGCGTGCGGATCAGATTCTGGAGGGCGCGCTGCGTGTCGTCGTCCTTGGCCGCGAGCATGAGTCCCGAGGTGTCCCGATCGAGCCGGTGCACGATACCGGGGCGGTCCTCACCTTGGACAGTGCCCAGGTGGTCGATGCCGCAGTGACACACGAGGGCGTTCGCCAGGGTGCCAGAGTCATGCCCGTGAGCAGGGTGGCAGACGAGGCCGCGCTGCTTGGATAGGACGATCAGATACTCGTCTTCAAAGCGGATGTCGAGGGGTATGGGCTCGCCGATGACCGGACCGGCCGCAGCGGGCTCAGGGAGCTCGACTGCGATGACGTCACCGGCACGNGACGCTGTGAGCCGCCGGCCGGCCCCGGTGAGCGCGTTCGCCCGCGTGACGCCCGCTGTGGCGAGCATGCCCGAAGACCCGTCGGTGTTCAGCTCGCAGAACTGGAAGGCGCCGGTCTTCTCGTTCAGAAAGATGTCCACGCGCGCGATGGGTATCGTCTCGCCCGCTGCGGGAAGCCGGCGCGCGAGCTCCTCGATGCGCGGATCGAGGCCGAAGAAGCGCCGGACCTCCTCACGTGCGGCGTAGGCCCGGGTGACCTTCTCCATGATCCCGCCCATGGTCTCTGCGACCCACGCGAGGTGGGCGACATCGGCGCGGGAGAAGATCTTCGGCACGTAGCTCCAGGACACCGGACCCTCGTGGTAGCGCACCCCCTCGCGCACGAGCAGATCGTCCGCGGCGCGGCGGGCCTCGGCGTCGCCGTCGAGGCGCCCGAGCTCCGCCAGGTACGCGCTTTCAAGCGCGAGGGAGTCGAAGGGTGCGGTGCGCCGGACGGGCGCGACCGGAAGCTGGACGGTGCCGACCGCTGTCGCGG
>NZ_LT838843.1:438505-474218 GCF_900176655.1 Collinsella vaginalis | reverse complement strand
GCCCTCCCCCATCGCGATCCCCCCGTGCACGAGGGCAATGTAGCGCCGGTCGAGGGTGCGCGTGCGGATCAGATTCTGGAGGGCGCGCTGCGTGTCGTCGTCCTTGGCCGCGAGCATGAGTCCCGAGGTGTCCCGATCGAGCCGGTGCACGATACCGGGGCGGTCCTCACCTTGGACAGTGCCCAGGTGGTCGATGCCGCAGTGACACACGAGGGCGTTCGCCAGGGTGCCAGAGTCATGCCCGTGAGCAGGGTGGCAGACGAGGCCGCGCTGCTTGGATAGGACGATCAGATACTCGTCTTCAAAGCGGATGTCGAGGGGTATGGGCTCGCCGATGACCGGACCGGCCGCAGCGGGCTCAGGGAGCTCGACTGCGATGACGTCACCGGCACGCCCGGTGTAGCGCTTGGAATCCTCCGGCACGCCGTTGACGGTGACCTCACCCTCCTCGATCAGACGCGCCGCCGCCGAGCGCGAGGGGACGCCCGTCCGGGAGCCCAACCAGGCGTCGAGGCGCTGGCCCGCCTCGGTGGGTGAGACCTCCTGCTCAAGCCTATCGTCCACGGTCCGCCCGCTTCCGCTCACGGCGCCGGCGCGCCTCGTCATCCCGGCGGTTCAGCTCCTCCGTCGCATCGACCTTGTTCGCCGGCGAGAGGACCGCGAAACCCAGGAAGGCCACGACGACCCCGACGGTGATTCCGATGTCGGCCACGTTGAAGACAGCGAAGTCCATGAACTCGGTGGCGAAGAAGTCCGTCACATACCCAAAGAGCAGCCGGTCGAGGGCGTTGCCGACCGCGCCCCCCACCACCATCGCGAGGCCCGCCACCTCGACACGGGAGACGAGTGGGGTCCGCCAGAGATAGACGGCGACCCCGATGACGACCACGATGGCGAGCAGGACGAAGAAGCCGGAGAACCCCTCGCCGAAGCTGAACGCCGCACCGGTGTTGCGCACGAATTTGAGGCTCAGGATTCCCGGTATGGCGGGCGCCTCCCAGAGCCCTCCGCCGGCGGTGGCCGCGGAGCGCACAGCCGCCTTCGTGAGCTGGTCGATCAGGAGCACGAGGCCGAAGACCGCGAGCGCCACGCTCACGCGCCAGGAGCGGGGCGGGGTGAAGGCACGCGGCCCCTGTTCGAGGTCGTCGATGCCCCCGCCCCTGTTCATGCGTTCGTCCCTCATCGCGACCCTACTGGGCCTGCGCGGCGAGCACCGCGGCGCAGCGGTCGCAGATGTGCGCGTGCTCGCCGTGGACTCCCGTGCTCACACGGTAGTTCCAGCAGCGGTCGCAGCTCTCGCCCTCCGCCGGCATGACCTCGACGGCGAGCTCGTCACCGCGCTCGAGCTCCACCGCGGAGACGATGAAGAACTCGGCCAGATCGCAGACGGCATCGCCCGTGAGGAGCCCAAAGAGGCCCTCAGGCAGCGTGGCCTTGACGCGGACCTGCTGGCTCTTGGTGAAGGAGCCCTCGGCGCGGGCATCCTCGATGGCCTTTGTGACCGCGCCGCGGAGCTCAAGGGCGGCGGCGAGGGTCGGTAGCCACGTCTGCGCCTCCTCAAGCGTGATGGGAGCCTCGTACCAGCTGAGCAGGGCCGCACGCTCCACGTGGTCGCGGCAGCCGGCCGGCGCGAAGTCCATGACCTCGTCGGTGGTGAAGGCGAGGATCGGCTGCAGGTCTCGCAAGAGCATGGAGAGGAGCTCGGCGACGACCGTCTGGGCGCTCCGACGCTCGGGCGAGGTCGCCCCGTCGCAGTAGAGGCGGTCCTTCAGGGCGTCGAGGTAGACGTTGGAGAGCTCCGTCACCACGAAATCGTAGAGGGCGCGATAGGCGCGGTTGAACTCGTAGGCGCCGTACGCGGCATCGACCTCGGCCTGAACCTCGGTGAGCCGGGCCACCATGAGTTTGTCGAGCGGCTGAAGGTCGGCGAAGGGCACGCCGTCGCGCTCCGGGTCGAAATCGTCTCCCACCACCGAGAGCAGGTAGCGCAGGGTGTTGCGGAAACGCCGGTACGCGTCCGCGGTGCGCGCGAGGATCTCGTGGTCGATCGCCACGTCGGATGAGGTGTCCACACTCGCCACCCAGAGGCGGATGATATCAGCGCCCATCTCGTCGCTGACGGCGTTGGGGTCGATCACGTTGCCCAGGCTCTTCGACATCTTGCGGCCCTCACCGTCAAGCGTGAAGCCCTGCGAGACGACGGCCTTGAACGGGGCGTGCCCGTTGGCGCCGACGCTCGTGAGCAGCGAGCTCTGGAACCAGCCGCGGTGCTGGTCGGAGCCCTCGAGGTAGAGGTCGGCCGGGTAGGTGAGCTCGGGACGGCCCTCGCAGACCGCGCGCCAGGAGACACCCGAATCCCACCAGACGTCCAGGATGTCGCGGTCGGCCGTGAGGTGGTGGCCGCCGCAGGACGGGCAGGTGCAGGCGTCACCGAGGTAGCTCGCCGGGTCGTCAGTGAACCACGCGTCGGAGCCCTTCTCGCGGAAGAGCGCGATCACCGCGTCCAGGGTGTCGTCGTTCATGACCTTCTCACCGCAGTCGGCACAGGTGTAGCTCGGGATCGGCACGCCCCAGTTGCGCTGGCGCGAGATGCACCAGTCGGGGCGCTGCTCGACCATGGCGCCGATGCGGTTGGCGGCGTGCGCCGGGTACCAGCGCACGTGGTTGCGGATCTGGTCGCTCGCCTCCTCGCGGAGCCCCGTCTCGTCCATCGCCACGAACCACTGGTCCGTCGCGCGGAAGATCACGGGGTTCTTGCTGCGCCAGCAATGCGGGTAGCTGTGGGCGATCTTCTTCTCAGCCACGAGCGTGCCGCGCTCGCGCAGGAAGTCGATGATGTGGGGGTTCGCCTCGTTGATCTCCATCCCCGAGAACGGCCCGCCGGTGCCCATCGTGTCGCCCACATAGAAGCGGCCGTCGTCGTCCACGGGCATGACGATGTCCAAGCCCTCACGCATGCCGACGTAGTAGTCGTCCATGCCGTGGCCGGGCGAGTTGTGGACGATGCCCGTGCCGTCCTCGGTGCCCACGTAGTCGGCGAGCAGCGCCACGCCCTCGACGCCGTCGAAGACAGGCTGGCGGTAGCGCAGATGGTAGAAGGTCTCCGCTGGCACCACGTAGGGCTTGCCGTCCACGAGCACGGGCGTGTAGTCCCAGCCGACGATCTCGCAGACCTTGGGCGCGAGTGCCTCGAGCATGATCTCGGCGCGGCCCTCGTGCTCGACGGCCACGTAGGCGGCGCCGGGCTTGAGCGAGACGGCCTGGTCAGAGGGGATCGTCCAAGGGGTGGTGGTCCAGATGACGAAGTCGACCGGTCCCGGGTAGGACTCGAGGCCCGCGGGCTTCGAGGTCAGCTCGAAGCGCACGTAGATCGAGGGGCTCGTCTCGTCGCCGTACTCGATCTCCGCCTCGGCGAGGGCCGTGTGGCAGACCGGGCACCAATGCACGGGCTTGTGCCCGCGGTAGATCATGCCGCGGTCGAACATGGCCTTGAAGACCTCGATGTCGGCAGCGTCGTGCTCATGGTAGAGCGTGAGGTAGGGATGGTCCCAGTCGCCGAGCACGCCGAGGCGGCGGAAACCGGCCTTCTGGAGCTCGATGTTCTCGACCGCGAACTCGCTGCACATCTCGCGGATCTCGGGCGTGGACATCTGGTTGAACCGCTCCGTGCCCACGGTCTGCTCGACCTTGTGCTCGATGGGCTGGCCGTGGCAGTCCCAGCCGGGCACGTAGGGCGTCTGGTAGCCCCGCATGGACCAGTAGCGGTTGATGATGTCCTTCGAGATCTTGTTCATGGCGTGGCCGATGTGGATCGGGCCGTTCGCGTACGGGGGGCCGTCGTGCAGGACGAACTTCTCGTGCCCCTCGTTCTTCTTGAGCATCTGCTCGTAGACGCGGTTCTGCTGCCACGAGCGCAGGCGCTCGGGTTCCCGCTGCGCGAGCGCGGCGCGCATGGGAAACTTCGTCTTCGGCAGGTTCATGGTCTGCTTGTACTCGTTGGCCATGAGACCTCGCCCCCTTCCTCGTCGTGGGCGCATGAAAAAAGCGCCCGTCCCTCAAAGCTGGGACGAAGCGCCTGGTTTCTGCGCGGGCAAGGTGCCGGTCCGCGCACGTGCTCTTCGTTATACCACCCAGCCTAAGGCTCGGATGGCATGCCATCTTCGCCCGTTACTCGGCTGGCCTGTGACGACGGCCATCCCGGCAGCGCCTACTGGGGCTTGAGGTGTCCTCTGCCCGTTGGGACCGCGGCTCCGGGGTGATATTCGCCAGGGTGCGCATGCGGGCCTCTCAGCTGCCGCTCGCTCTCTCAGATGCGCAGGGACCTGGGTACTCCTCCCCTTCAACGCCTGTGACCGGGATTGTACCACCTGGCATGCGCGGTCATGCGGGCCCCGGCGCCCGTAACGGAACGATCACACGGGACTGTCGTTCGGGACGCGTGGATGCAGCATCTCGGCTACGCGGTTCGCGTTTCCGCACGAATCAGAGGTCGAGCGTGTCGAGGCCGGCGGCGTCCACGATCCGGACACCACGCGCGGCGAGGGCCTCTGCGAAGAGCCCTTGACCAGGGATGAGCCGGCCCGTGAAGCTCCCGTCGTAGACCTCGTTGACCCCGCAGCTCGGGCTGCGCGACTGCAGGATCGCGAGGTCGACTCCCACCCCGTCCAGATCCAAGGCGGCGAGCGCCGCCTCGACGCCCACGTGGAACGCATCGGTCTTATCGACGCCATCCGCTGTGAGCACGCGACCACGGGCGAGCTCAACCGGAGGGCGTGGGACGGGTAACCCGCCCGCCACCTCGGGACAGACCGGCAGGACCTCATGCCCGCGGAGGCGCTCGGCAAGGCCGGAGATGAGGTTGTCTCCCCCGTTGTATTTGACGCGTTGACCCAGTAGGCAGGCGGAAACGCAGATACGCACGGCTCACGCCGTCCCTACAGCAGGCTCCGCCCGTATGCATCGGCCGCGCGCATGGCCTCGATGAAGCGCGACACCTCGAAGGGCTGCGGATGGGCCTGACGCCACTCGTTCGTGCTCTGCGCGAGCTCGGCGATGCGGGCGAGGTGGCTCTCATCGAGGTCAAGCTCGGCCAAGGTCACCGGCAGGTCGATGGAACGGTTGAAGTGGGCGTAGCGCTCGAGCTCGGCCGTGTTGCCCGTGTATGAGAACAGCACCAGGACGCCGAAGCTCACGACCTCGCCGTGCAGATGCGTCCGCCTCTCGCGCTCAATGCCGGTCGTGGCGTTGTAGAACGCGTGCGCGAGCGAGGAGTTGTAGTAGAAGTCGGGCTGGTTCGTGAGGTTGCTCACGTAGCCGGTGTTCACGAGGATGTCGAGGGCGACGCGCTTCACGGCCTCGCTCGAGAGGTCGTCGCGGACGTCGGCCAGGCCCTGCGCGCCATAGGTCATGAGCGGCTCGGTGCAGGTGTGCGCGAGAGAAAGGCCCAGCTCACCGGTGTGGGTGAGGTTGCCCGCGCTTGTGGCGTACTCAACCTCGGGCTGCTTGGAGAGGGCGTCGCCGATGCCGGCCCAGAAGTATGTGGCCGGGGCCTCGGCGATGATCTTGGGATTGATGAAGATGTGCGCCGGGGCGGCTGGGTACGCGTAGCGGTCGAGCGATCCGTCGTCATGGTAGATGACGGCGATGGCGGTTGCCGCAGAGCAGTTCGAGCAGATGGTGGGCACCGAGAACACCGTCTTGCCGAGGGCGAGGGAAGCGGTCTTCACGGTGTCGATCGCCTTGCCGCCGCCGATGGCGAAGGCGACGTCGGCGTCGCGGAAGTTGGGGTCGCCCGCGAGCTTGTCCACGTTGGTCTGCGTGGAGTCCGTGCCGTAGACGATGGTGTCGAGCACCTGGATGTCGGCGGCGGCGAGCACCTCGAGCAGGGCCGGGGACGCGGCGGCCAGGGCGCGCTCACCTCCCACGAGGACCACCTTCTTTGCGCCGTACTGGGCAAGCGCCTGCGGGGCGGCCTCGAAACAATCCTCGCCCACGGTGTAATCGCTCATCTGGATGGTGCGCATGCGCCCTCGCTCTCGGTCGGGATCAAGTTCATGGTGTCGGCCATTATAGCCCGAGTGTCCCTGTGACCCTGCGGGTTTCACATCGGAAACCCACTTATGATACGGGAACTGGAGCGGGCGTGGGGTGAAAGCGGCGCAGAGGTGGGCGGCCGTGTCGAAGCCGTGGCCTTTGACAGATACGTGTGGTGACGCGAGAGTGCAGGCTGGTTCGGTGGCTCTGGGTAGTTCGCAAAGCATGGAAAACGTCATCTCGCTGGCACCTTGATGCAAATTCGCTCTGGAACGATGTCGAGATGCCGTTTTGAAGGCAAAAAGCGGATAACCATGGGAAGGCTGTGAAGCGGAGCTGCTAGAGACGGGCGACTGCATGAGCCCACGAAAAGAAACTGGCGAGCAAAACGTCATCTCGTCGGCACTTTGATGCAAATTCGCTTTGGAACGGCATCGAGATGACGTTTTACAGGAGAAGAATGCACGCCCGCATCTTGCACAGGACTAGCGCACAGCAGGTGCCTGCCTCCACATGGCGAACAGCCCTCGACATTCACCGGCTGGACCCCTCAGGCACCCCCCTACAGCTTCAGCTCCCCCGATTCGCGCACGATGTAATGGGGTCGGCGCTTCGCCTCCTCGTAGGTCTTCGCGAGGTAGAAGCCAATCAATCCCACGCAGAAGAGCTGCAATCCACCGAGGAAGACGATGATGCAGGCGAGTGACGGCCAGCCCGCCACGGGATCGCCGCACACGAGGGCGCGGATGAAGATGAACAGGAAGGCCAGCAACGAGGCCGCGCAGAGGAACGACCCGAGCGCGAACGACGCGTACAGCGGGGCGGATGTGAACGAGGCGATGCCGTCGACGGCATAGCGGACCAGCTGGAAGAAGCTCCAGGCCGTCTCCCCCGCCGCGCGCTGGACGTTCTCGTAGGGCAGCCACTCCGTCTTGAACCCCACCCATGAGAACACGCCCTTCGAGAACCTGTTCCGCTCGCGGAGGGAGAGGACCGCGTCCACAACCTCTCGCTTCATGAGTCGGTAATCCCGGGCCCCATCGGCGAGATCGAGTCCCGTCAGGCGCCGCATCAGCATGTAGAAGCACCGCGCCGACCAGGACCGCATGACAGGCTCGTGCTCGCGCGTCACGCGACGGGCCGCCACCACCTCGGCATCGCCGTCGAGCAGCCGGGTCACCATCTCGGGAAGGAGATCCGGGGGGTCCTGCATGTCTGCGTCCATCGTTGCCACAAGGTCGCCGCTGGCGGCCTCGAGACCCGCGAGGATCCCGGCCTCCTTGCCGAAGTTGCGCGAGAAGGAGATCCAGCGCACGCTGAGGGCACCCGGTACGGATGCCGCATCGAGATAGGCGCCCGCGTCCTTGAACGCCGTCAGCGTCCCATCGTCTGAGCCGTCGTCGACGAGCACGATCTCGAACTCCCAGGGAGACCCGGCGTCGCAGATGCGGCACACGGACGCGAACGAGCTGGCGAGCGCCGGCAGGAGCACCGGGAGCGCATCCCCCTCGTTCTTGCATGGCACGACGATCGAGATCTTCATCGGCATCAGCCCCTACTGCGCGCGCCCGCAGCGCACCACGAAGTACGTGCGGTTCTCATATGGCCGGTAGATCGTCTGGACGCTTTGCACGCGCAGGCCGCTCCCGCTCAGGAACTCCTGGTATCCCGAAAGTCCCTCAAGGTCGGAGACGCTCTTGCGTCCGCGCTCGGCGCGCACGTAGACGGGGGCGTCCCCTGCACGGGCCAACGTGTCCGCGGCCGTGCTCGAAAGTGTCAGCTCCGGTTGATAGGCCTCATACGCCAGGCCCCACCCGCCCATGGGCCAATCGAGGAAGAGCTGGTCTGGCAGCGGGGCGGAAAGGCTCTGGGATACGGCGCCCGCGCTGACGATATCGCCATAGAGCACGGCGCCGGCACCGTCCCCTGTGGTGCTCTCGATCTCCTCCACGACGCGCCGGTTGGCCGGGTCATAGGCGCTCAGGCAGAAGGCGCCCTGGGCCACGACGGCAACCGCGGCGAGAGCCCCGATGGCAACCGGCGCCCGAAGCGCCCCCGCCTCGATGCGGCTGCCCAGCTGCAACGCGAGGGCGAGCAGCACGGCGACGAGCGGGATGGAGAGGTATCGGTAGTAGAGGACGACCGTGTCCACCGCGGCGTAGGCGAGGACGCCGAGGAGGATCACACCAAAGTACACGCCGAGGGAGCTCCATAGCGCGACCGCACGACAACCGGACGGACGATGTCGGATGACAGCGACCGCGCCGATCATGGCACCGGCCACCGCAAGCACGACGAGCCCCCACTGCAGGGCGATGGAACCGTCCTCAGCCGCCTCAACGGCATTGACGCCCGCCTCGCCGAGGAAGGGGAAGCACAGGATCTCGAATATCGATGTGGGGATCTCGAACTCAATCCAAAACCCCTTGCTGACCCCGCTGATCTGCTGAAGCAGCACGGCGAGAAACGGCAGGTAGAGGATGATCTGGCACACGGCACCGACGAGAAGCTTGGCGACGTCACGCAAGCGGCGCCCGCAAATCAGGTGCGCGAGCAGCATGAGGTTGATGAGGAAGGCTGTGAGCGCCCCGTAATAGTGCAGGCTCGCCGCGGACCAGCTGCCGACGAAAAAGGCGAGCCATGTCCCCCACGGGCGGGGGCGCGGCGCGTCCCCCTCCCCACTGCGCATGATCCGCAGGGCCATGAGCAGGCAGACGGCGACGGCGAAGACCGTCCAGGAGTACATGCGAATTTGGTTCCCGATGAAGAGATAGTACGGGCAAAAGAACACCGCGGCGGAGAATACCAGGCCCGAGACCGCGCCCCAATCGCGCCGGACGACTGCGGGCCCCAGCAGCGCCGTCGCGAGGATGCCCGCGACCGAGAAGAGGCGGAACGCCGTGACGTTCATTCCGACAACGAGGTAGAGGATGTGCAACGCCTCATAGTAGAGGACGGGGTGCACGTCATTTCCCCCGATGGTCCAGATATCCGTGAAGGACTTGTGCACGAGGGCGAGCGTGTAGCTCTCATCGAACCAGATGGAACCGTGGAACGATCCGGAGAGGAGGAGGATCAGGCCGACCACCCAGACCGCCAGCTGCATACGCAAAAGCCGATTGTTTTGGCCACTCATCTCTGACGGCTCCTCGGGTCGCCAGCCCGGCCGGCAACATCCAGAATTGAACTCGATTGGGATCGAAGACGACCGGATTATACACCAGGGGGTTGAACGGAAACCGACCGCTCAACCGAAAAGGAGGCCCGAACCCAACGCCCTCCCGCATGCACGCGGGGCATAAGCTCGCCTCCATGTCCCCACCCCGTCATGAGGGCCGCGGAGGGCGAAACCGCTGCGTCATCGGGGTGCCGAAGCACACGCCAGCACCGATCTGCTGGCAGACGGGCAGCTCGCCGGACATGGCAAGCATCCCTGGCGATGGGATTCGGCCGTAGCGGCGGGCCAAGCACCGCAGCGCGTCCTTAGTCCTCGTCGCGCTCGCGCAGGTAGATCTGCTGGAGACCGTACTCGCCCTCGGGGTCGTAGAACTCGTAGACACCGAGCGAGTTCAGGAAGGGCCGAAGGCGCTTGTAGCCGTAGTTTCGCACGTCGAAGTCGGGCAGGCGGCGGGAGAGTTGGTCGCCGAGCTGGCCCAGGGTCACCCAGCCGTCCTCGTCACCGTACGCGTCGATGATCGCAGAGATCGCGGAGCGGATGGCCTTCAGATGGCGCCTGCGGTCGGCGCGGGTCATCTCGCCGAAGGCGGCGACTTCCTTCGAGGCGTCATCGTCCTCGACGGCCTCCGCATCAGCGGCCGTCCCCGCGCCCTGACGGCGACGACGGCCCTGCTTCTCGGCCGCCTCCTCCGCGGCCTTCGCCTTCTCCCCCTCCGAATAGAGCAGGTCAAGGTACTTGAACTGGTTGCACGCGGAGATGAAGGGCTTGGGCGTCTTCTGCTCCCCCATGCCGATGACCTGCATGCCGCTCTCGCGCAGGCGGGCCACCAGGCGCGTGAAATCGGAGTCCGAGGAGACGATCGCGAAGCCGTCGACGTTACCTGAGTAGAGGATGTCCATGGCGTCGATGATCATCGCCGAGTCAGTGGCGTTCTTACCGTAGGTGTAGCTGTACTGCTGGATCGGCGTGATGGAGTTGTCGAGCAGGCAGTTCTTCCAGCTGGTCATGCGGGTGCTCGTCCAATCGCCGTAGATGCGCTTGTAGGTTGCCACGCCCGCGTTCGCGACCTCTTCGAGGACGATGGAGACGTACTTCTCGGAGATGTTGTCCGCGTCGATCAAGATGGCGAACCGGGGTTCCGCGTCGGAGGCGTACAAAGGCATGGCGGCCCTTTCTCAACAGGTATCGGTTGCGTCCATTGTACCGCCAGGGCGGCGCTCGGGATCACGAGGCCGCGGCGCCCCGGGGCGGCGTGCCGGGGCGCCGCGGCTCGAGTTGGACCGCAGCAGCCTTTCATAAAAGAACCGCGTCGAGCCTGCACCTGTTGCGCCGACTGCCCCTTTGAACGAATATGTCATCGCAACTGCAAGCGTTTAAATGTGACGTATTATCGCAACGATTACTGCGGATACCGGGACTTCTTGGAAGAAGCCGCTCCGGCCATGATCGAGATCGCTCGAGTCCTGGTGTAAGCTGACTGAGTATTACCAAGCGGACTAGAGGGCGTGAGATTCTTCGCAGATCTCAGGGCGAATTGAATGTTCCTCGCCGCGCCCGCAGCGAGTACGGTATAATGCCTTCTCGTCAAGCGGGCGTAGTTCATCGGTAGAACCTCAGCCTTCCAAGCTGATGAGGCGGGTTCGACTCCCGTCGCCCGCTCCATAAAAGACGCAGGTCAGAGTGGTTAAAACTCTGGCCTATTTTGTTTTCATAATCTATGACAGATGCGCATGACAGAAATATGACAGAAACCGCCCCAATAAACATGACGAGATTACTTTGGGACGGGGGCACCTCCTCCACCTATCCTTTTCCTGGCCCCGGCGGCATAACAGATCCCCCTAGCGGGACGCACGACCTCATTCTGATGTGAAAGAACTTCCGTCTGTTCGGCCCTATGCCGTGGGGCGGACCTTCCGATGTCGGGGAGAGACGCCGCCCCACGCTCGCAATTTCATGTTCGGTATTACAGCGGCCTCATAGGCCCGTAATGCGGAGCACCCCGGCGTCGGGAAGACCCGAACTATTTGATCAGCGCCATGGAAAAACCGGGTGCGGGGGTATACCGGCCCTGGTGCTGCGTGGTGGCCTGCGTACCCTGAAAAAAGACCCCCCTGGGGCCTCGGCACGGCTCACACGACCCGTTCTCTCACTGTCCGATAGCTATACCTCGTTTTCGCACATCGGTGTTCACGGGTCTTCCCGCGCAAAAAAGCGAAGCCCCCGCAATGGAGGCCCCGCCCGTCTAGTACGCTTTCCGTACTACTCAGAGTTTTTCCCTATATATATTCTACGAAGGAATATTTGAATTAGTACGTTTTGCGTACTAGGGGAATGCACGACGCTAGGCAAGCGGGGATACCGTCAACCCGAAGACGCAATTGCGCACCTGCGTCTTGCCCCTATCGGGCACGCCCCTTTTTACCGTCACGTTCATGTCTCGCAACTTGTCGTAGAAGCTCCGCGCGGACAACGTGCCGTGCCCCCTTTCCTTGCTCCATTCGCTGTAACGCGTGTAAACGTCGATTCCGCTGGTCTTCGCGCCCTCGAACCACTCGCAACACTCTTCGATAAACTCTCCCAGCACATCGGCGTTATCCCTGTACGCCTCCACTTCGCCCCTGCACGTCTGGGGAACATCCGTGCCGAAGGCCCCATATTGCTTCAAGCCGTCAAGCAACCAGTTGAGGACGCCGCTCTTGTACCCCTCTCCCTTCATTCGCTCTTTCAAGCCTAGGTCACGCATGCCCTCAGGAACCTTGTTTCGAAACGGAACGACGACGATTCGGTCAGATGTGAACAGGGTATTGTCGCTGAGTGTGGGCAAGAAGTTGGAATTGATCAGAATGGCGCACTCCGCACGAAACTCGAAATAATCCTGATGGAGTTTGCGCGCACTGATCACATCCCCGCCCGTCAACCTTTTCACGAGGGCGATATCGAGGGGCATTCGCTCGGGCAGCTCGGGGACCGTGATAAAGCGCGCACCCCTGAACGCCGCATAATCGGGCGTTGCACTTCCACTGCTTCGCTTACAGCAATAAAACGTCGCTGGGTCAGCTGTCCCTGCATAGCTCCCAAACACGCTTGCCACGGCCTCGCAGAACGTGGACTTGCCCGTTCGGGTAGCCCCGATAACGATGTAAAAGCATTCAAGGGATGTGTCTGCAGCGAGCGCAAGCCCCATACGCTGTTGAAGAAAAGGCGTCACGTCCTCACGCCCCTCGAACGTGCGGTTAAGGAACTCAAGCCACTCCCCGTAGCCCACATTGGGATCGTACTCGCACCCCGCAACCTTCGTGATCATGTCGGCGGGGTCATGTTGCCGAAAGATGAAATCGGGGCGAAGCACAAGAGTTCCGTTCTTCACGTTGAACAGGTTCTTGTCGTTATCGAAGTCGGCAATATGAGCGTTCAAAGCCTCATGTGAGTCCTCCAGCAGGTGCCTGCGTTTACTTTCCCCGTTGTACTTAGCGGCCTCTTTCATTACAGCACTTCGCTTGTCGGGATCCTCAATGGAGCACGCCCAGCGGCACAACCGTTCAACGAAATCCTTCATGAGCCGTTCGGCAAGCTCCTTGCCGCCCGAAGTCCCGTCCGCCCATCGCGTCCCATCGTAGGTGAACCAGCTGTTTGCCTCGCACACCCAACGCAGGCGGGGCCGGTACATGTCCCCGAAGACGCGCGATAGCACGCGGTCGTTTGTGCCTTCCGACAGTAGCCTGTCGAACGGGGATTCCGCATTCCGCTCAGTCTGCTTGCATGCCTTCCCATATCCTTTTGAAGGCCCTTTTTCGTAACGAGTGGTCACGCCCCTGACAATCCCCCTCGCCTCCGATTCCCCCATCGGCGGGGCGCAACGTGTCGCGTTCGCCTCCAGCACACGCCGCATGATTTCGTCATCATCGCAACCCTTTGCCTGAAGGGAACTCGCATACCTCATCAGCGTGTCGTTCCTAGCCCCCTCCGCGATTGTGCACGGCAATGTGAAGGGCTGTCGAGCGGGCTGCCCGCCCCCTATCTTATGTTCGTGCTGTGCCACAGCAGAACCTCCTTATCGGTCCCGTAGAAGATCCGATTTAACTGGGTTGTCGAGCGGTCAGCCTCTGGGTACGCCGCTAACAACGCCGCCCCGAAACGCTCCCCCTCGGCGGGGTCCCGCGTGGGTCGCGCCCTTGCGAACAGCAAGCGGTAGCGTTCGCGCTCCGGGGGTGCAAGCGGGTCGGGATCACTGCTAAACGTCTCGTAGCTGACAAGCAGGGGCAGACCTCGCCTGAGCGCTCTGATCACGGCTTCGGTGTACGCAAGGGGGGTCCAGCCGCGCGAAGTCATTGCGGGGTCGTTGTCCACGTCGATGCACCAAACCTGTTGCTGCTTCCAATGGTCCGGCGAACGCCTCCCGACGCAGAGGCCCCCCATGATGGAATAACCCCATGACAGGGCCTGCGCTAAACCCTCGGGGGTTACAGCGCGCGCCGCCCCGTTCTCCATTATTCGACGGCTGATCGCCGCAGCCTGGCGCTTAGTCGGCTTGCTCTCGAAGACCTCCGCCGAATCGACCCTGACAAGCAAACGCAGGCTTCGGGTATCATCGCCTTGGGGCCTTCCCGTGGTCCCTATGAGCCGTCCCTTTTGGTATGTGGTGTAGCAGAGGGGCGGCTCAACTTTTGGGGACACTACTCCACACCCGCGAAGTCGAGCAGGGCGCGCCGGTTGATGCGCCACATGCTCATGACCTTCACGGCCTTCAGCTTGCCCTGCTCGCACATGCGCGTGACGGTGCGCTCATGACAGTCGAGGAAAGCCGCAGCGGCCTTCGGCGATACGACGGCCTGCGCCCCCTCCGTCACCTCGGCGATAAGCTCGCCCGTAGTCTTCTTGCACATGGTCTGTCCTTCCTGGGCGTCTTGCGCCCGTCTCTGGGGTGCGGGTGCGCCCTCGGTTAACAACTCAGACCATAGCAAACAAAAAGGACCGTTCTACCTGCGGAAACAGCGTGCTTCTATCAGATTCGAAAAGCAAATACCGCCCTCTTTCTTTCAGTGAGGACGAATTATCAAGAAGCTCGAAAACAGTTGAAACGAAAAGGCCGCAGCTTTCTTTCAGCCACGGCCAAATATTATTTTATCCCCTTCATAAAAACGGCAAAAATGTATACTCGGATTGCTTGCTTTTCTGCCGTTCTTCGGCAAACTCGCGCACCTCTGCAGCCCAATCCAAAAGCTCACCGATATTCTCAAGCGCCCTAGCCTCGAATAGATCACTCGCCGGCCCTTCGGCAACCTCGGTCATGCTCTCGTTGGGGCCAATCCTTCGGACGTCTTCAAGAGCCTCGCGCGCGGTCCTCTTCCCCCATCCGCTACCGGATTGTATGCGGCAGGTCAGCACAGCCCCAACGGCGTCAAGCTCGGCCTCTTCCGTCTCCATCAACGCCGCGATAACGGCAAATCGCTTCAGTTTGATGCGGTCGGGCCTCGCCAATCCAAATAGGCAGTCAACGATGAGTGAGTACGCGGCCTCATAGCGTTCATGCGATGTCGGCAAATCTAAGGGGGCAAACGGGTTGCGGCGTAGGATCTCGCCCACGATTTCGCCGCTGAGTCTCCCCGTCATCTCATCCGCCATAAAACGCGCAAGCATGTCCACGATGAAACCCAGCCGATCGGCGTTAATCTTACTAGACTCCCTCAGCCAACCGTTGAGCGCTTGACGTGAGAACCCAACGCCCACCATGCGAGCGTACGTCTCAAGGAACTTCTTTTTACCGCTGTCATCGTTCAAAGCCCATCGGATAGCCGTCTGCAATCGATCGTCCGGCAGTCCTCGCAACGGGTGCTTTGGGTCTTCAACATTGATTCCCTTATCCTTCAGCACAGAATTGAAGTATTTCGAATCTTCACTCGCTTCGCGCTGCTCATTGCTGGGCTTAGTTCCACCGCACTCACCATTCTTATTACTGGCCATCGGTGCCCGTCCCCACCAGATCAATGACCTGCCCGTTGCTCACGTGCCTCGCTGCCTCAGCCTGATACAGGCGCTCAACTGCCTGTGCCCCCCGCCGTTTTGCGTCCGCATCGGCTGTGGCGTAAACGTTGAGGGTCATGGCCGCGTTGGCATGCCCCAAGATGCTCGAAACGGTCTTGACGTCGGTTCCGTACGCAATTGCAGCCGTGGCGAACGTGTGGCGCAGATCGTGGAACGTTGGACGGTTGCCCTCTGTGCCGACAAGCTCAAGCGCGTCGGCAGCGATGCGCCAACGTGAGGAAAGGTAATGCGGGGCCATGTAGCTGCCATCCGCACCACCGACAACGAACAGCTCGTTGAGCTTGGTCCCGATGCTCAACCGCTCCTCGTTCACCTGAGCACGTCTCGCCCTGAGCGCGTCGGCAACTGTGCCGGGGATATACAGAGTGCGGATGCTACCGCCCGTCTTGGGTTCCTTGAGATACCACTTAGAGCCGTCGCGCCCTATCGTCTCGCGTACCTCAAGCGTCTGGGCGTCGAGGTTTACGCTCTTCCACCGCAACCCGCAAATCTCCCCTTCTCGCAAGCCCATATAGATCGCAAGCGCGAAAGCGACGTTGAGGGGCTTGCAGGGGTCCAGCGCAATGAAGCGCACGACCTTCGCCCGTCCGTAACCGTCGAGTGCGTTGGGCCTCGGCGTAGGCAATTTGGGGTTCTTGATGCCCCGTGTGGGGTCCTTAACGAGGCGGTCACGGTCCACGGCCTCGCGCATGGCTGAGCGAAGGTTGGTAAGGCACTTCTTGACCGTCGAGGGCGCATATTCCTTGGATAGCCCCGTCACCCACTCTTGCACATCGTCGGGCGTGAGGGCGTCCAGCTCAATCTTGCCGATACTCGGGGCGATATGAGTCTTGAGGATGCGGCGAAGCTCATTCGCCGATGATCTCTCGATACTTAGGGCGCGGCCCTCCACGTACCTAGAGAAGTACTCTGTTACCGTCTCATGGCTTTGCGGCGTCTCAAGCGCCTCGGCGTTGAGCCGCTTCCTCAGGGTCTCGGCCTCAATCTGCGCCGCCTTCTCAACCTGCTTGGAGCGGCCTTTGTCGCGCCCCTCGGTCTTAAGTGTGACGTTTTTCTGCCTCCACTTTTCCTCATCGTCTTTGTATTGCAGAACCGCACGCCACTTGTAGGCCGTCACAGTGCCGTCCTTCTTGCGCGTCTCATACGGCTTAACTGAGACGGTCGTGAACTTTTCAGCAGGTAAACCCATGTAAGAACCTCGATTTCTCATGACAGATTTCATGACAGAAATATGACAGAAACCATCTTTACCACATGGTAGTTCACGGTCTTTTTAGGCGCAATAGTCCAAATATACGCAGGTAGAACGACCGAGTTATTGCAGGTAGACGGCCTATCAGAAATTATCTCTACTCTTCCAAGCTGATGAGGCGGGTTCGACTCCCGTCGCCCGCTCCAGATGAATTCGCAGGTCAAACCGTTATTTGGTTTGACCTTTTTTGATTCCGCCTTGAAATGCGCAATGGAGGTGCGCAATATTACATTGCTTGGCTCAAAACCGTTTTTGCCATAGGATTTCGCCACGGTACCCGACCCTAGCTATCCCTCGTATTTCGCCAGTGGCTCCCGTCATAGTCAATTGCATCTCCCCTGCGGAATGGATGTTGGGAGGGTGAATCGGGGGCGTGGTCGTTGTTCCGCTCCCATCGGTCAATACCTGCGGCCCCATACTCGCACCTCTTTGTGGATCGGCTATTACACATTGTGAGAGGCAGTCCTTTAAGCTCCCAGTAGATCGCTTAATCGTGTTCCGGCAGCTTTCGTAAGTCAGAATCTATCGCCCAGCGAAACCAATCCGGATCACCTTGATCTTCCGCTTCGATCCCGTACACGACGCCTTCGTCTCCATGATCGTCGACGTCGATTATGAAACAGGGCTTCCCCGACTTCAAATCAAGCACCCTGTCAAACAGACGATACATTTGTAATCGCCCCTTCTCCCATGATACGGTCTGATGGTCGCAGGCTGTGAAACCGGTTCCCTTTTATTCAAATTCCAGCCAAACAATCAACCCAAATTCCCTGTCCCCGTCTTGCCCACTTTGACAACTCGTCATCCTTGCGACAAGCGGCCTCAGTCTCGATTGCTTGCGCCACGGCGTTAGCAGCCCGTTCCATCTGCCCAATGTTTGGAGAGTCCCAGCTTCATGGATTTTGGAATCTGGCCTTTGATACCACAATTTGAAACATGAGAACCATCTAAAGCTGAGCTCCGGACAACATTGCTAATGTGCAATATCGAGTATATCTTCCCACAGGGCGATTTAATTCCTGATCTTCATGAAAGAGCCGCCCCAACACAGAGACGGCTCCCGCGGACGCCCGGATTTGAACCGGCTCTCCTCCATCAAGGCGTAACCTTTAAATTATACGACATTTGCCATTTCTATTATACACAACACACGCAAAAAGGATCTCACTCCCTATAGACGGTTTTCATGCGAAAACTTACGCATGCCCCCGGTTCTCCAAGCACCACCGCGCGAGCTCCTGCAAGAGCTCAATCGGCAGCTCCTTGGTGTGGGGGAGCTGAATCGCACCCTTGCTCGTCTTGAACGCCGTGAGCCGATCGGCGAAGGCCGCAACCGCCGCGGACCCGGGATAGATCCCGATGTGCTTCTTCGCGGCGGCGTAGTGGATGATATGCGACCCCTGCCAGCACGTCGGCATATTCCACGCGATGCGCTCCTCGGCATCGGGCAGGGCCTCGGCAAAGGCCTGACACACCTGGGTCAAGCGCTCGGCGATAGCGGGCTCCTGGGCTGAGATGTACTCGTCAACGGTCACGGATGACTCCTTTCTGGCACTGCTGACCCCACCGATCAACCCTGGCGCACGCCACCGCGGAGATACTGCGGCGGCAGCGGTGTCGCCTCGGCGCGCAGCTGCGTCGCCCAGAGGCGCGGGAGGGTCGGATCGGCGAGCAACGGACGCCCGATCTCAACGGCGTCAGCGTCCCCGCTCACGAGGATCTGCTCGGCCTGCGTCGCCGAGAGGATGAGGCCCACCGCTGAGACAGGCGTCTCGAGTCCGGAACCCCGTAGGGTCTCGCGGACGGCACTCGCCGCAGCCACCTGGTAACCAGGGCCGGCCGGGATATCGGCGAGCATATTGCCGCCTGTTGAGATGTCGACCATATCGACGCCGTCGGCCACCAGGGACGGCACAAGCCGGCAGGTGTCGGCGAGCGTCCAGGAGCGCTCGCCCGGCAGGGAATCCGCTTCGACCCAGTCGGTAGCCGAGAGGCGGATGAGCAGGGGCCCCTCCCCTATTGCCGCGCGCGTGCGACGCACGACCTCGTGCACAAAGCGCGTGCGTCCCTCGAAATCGCCGCCCCATCGATCGGCGCGCGCGTTCGACGCCGGCGAGAGGAACTGGTGGATGAGGTAGCCGTGCGCACCGTGGATCTGGACGCCGTCGAAGCCGGCTGAGATCGCACGGCGGGCGGCCGTGGCGAAGGAATCTGCGAGCGCATCCACCTCGGCATCGGTGAGCTCGCGCGGCGTGAGACCGTCTTCCGACATGGGGATCGCCGAGGGGGCAACAGGCTCCCAGCCACCGATCTCCGGCGTAGCGGGCCCCTCGGCCTCCTCCCAGGCACGCCTGCTCGAACCCTTGCGCCCGGCATGGTTGAGCTGGATGAACGCACGGGCACCGCCGGCGTGGATCACATCGGCGAGGAGTTTGAAATACGGTATCTGGGCGTCGTCGTGCAGCAAGAGGCAGGCGACGGAGATGCGCCCCTCGGGAACGACGCCCGTGGCCTCGACCACCACGGTTCCCACACCGGACTGCGCACGCGAACCGTAGTGCACGAGGTGCCAGGTGTTCGGACGGCCGAGCTCCGGCCCCACGGGAGCAGCGGAGTACTGGCACATCGGGGGCATGATGAGTCGGTTCGGCAGGTCGAGCCCGCGTACGGTCAAGGGCTGGAACAGGAGGGAGCGCCCCATGGCGATCACCTACGGCTTTCTCGCGGTTGCTAGATGGCCGGGTTTATACCCGAACGAGGCCGTAGGTTGCGGCATCCGCCCAAGCTCCAGTCGCTCTCCCGAGGGCGCCACGTGGGAGCGCGTCACGGGGAGGATGTTCAGATGGAGGAGTAAAGCGTCATCTGGGGGCCGCTTCGAGGCAGATTCGCATGGAGACGCTATCGAGATGACGTTTTCGACGCCATCCTCGTTAGGCACTCCGATACGACGGACTTGCGGCCATCCCAATCGCAGATAGCGTGCGAAACGTCATCTGGAGGGCATCTATAGGCAGATTCGCATGGGAACGGCTTCGAGATGACGTTTTCGACGCGAGTCTCACCAGAGGGGCCTCGGACACCCTGGTCGAATCGGCCTTATGTGCGTCGGCTTGAATGAGATGCAAAACGTCATCTGGAGGGCATCTTGGAGCGGATTTGCCTCAAAGCAAGGTCGAGATGACGCTCTCGATGAGTTAACGGCCTCGCACGGGTCGCCCCTTCTCAGCCAGATCCCTCAGACCCGCATCACCCCACACCGCGAAAGCCCCTTCATACCATGCCCTCCGAAACGGGCACCCCGTGTCCCCATCACGCCCCCGTCGTGCCAAGCGGGCGACGACTCTTCGGCAGCGCATCGCGCACGATCTGATACGACTGGCGCACAAGGTCGGCAACCATGACCTCATCGACATCGCCATGAGGGTGGATCGTGATCCAGTGTCGTTTGTTCATGTGGTAACCCGGGGTGATGGCGTCGAAACCCTGTGTGAGCGCGAGGGCGTCGGCGGGATCGGCCTTGACGGTGACGATGCGATCATCAAGCTCGCTGAACAGCGCAAACCACTTCCCCGCCACCCGTGCGGCCTCCCAGTCGGCGGCAAAGGAGTGCACATCGGTGGCGGGGAGGGAACGCACCGTCTCTATCGCAACGCGGGTGAGAGCGGCTCCGTCCATGGGCTAGGCCTCGAGGCCCTCGGCGTACCGCACGAAGTTGTCGAGGATCGCCTGCCAGCCCTGCTGTTGGAACTCGCGGGGATTCTGAGCCTCGGGGTCGAAGTCGAGGGTGATGCGCGTGCCATCGTCAACCGCTTCGAATGCGGCGAGCACCTCGCGGCCGTCCTGCATCTCATAGGTGAAGGAGCGACCCGGCTCAACCGCGGTATAGGTCGCGATGAGGTCGAACCCCATGGAGCCGTCCTTTGCCTCCATGCGGGCGTGGTAGGTCCCACCGACCTGCGGGTCGTTCTCAGCGCGAGGCGTATGCCAATCCTCGCTCGCCGCGTTCCACCGAACGATGTGCTCCGGCTTCATGTACAGATCCCATGCGGCCTCGACGGGGACGTGGGCGATTGCCTCGATGTGAACCTTCTCCATGGTGCGCTCCTTTTCGGCACGGTGGCCATCGGGGTTGCGGGCGTTACGGTGGTTATACCCCATGCCAAGGCAGTGCGCCGTCGCATCCTGACCACCGGGAGATATTCGGAGAAAGCGTTTGGAAACGAGCGGGAAGCTCAGGAGATGGTCGGGACGACAGGATTTGAACCTGCGACATCCTGCTCCCAAAGCAGGCGCGCTACCAAGCTGCGCCACGTCCCGACTCAAGCAGTTGATTATACGGCTTCCCATGGTGAGGGGCAATGTTCCGAATGCCCATGTGCACCCTGCGCCGAATTTAAATGAACGCACGCGAGGCGTGGCGTCAGAGGTTGTCAGCGCCTATTCGAGTCTCGGTGGCTGGGACCCAGGCCTTCAAGGCGCACTCCCCCTAAAGGTGCCCACCCTTCCCGGTTGTGGGGTTTCCGTCTTCCGTCGGACACGCTCCACACGGTCTTAGTCGGCCCGTAACGCGGCATAAACCCACTATCGACCGATACGCGACGGCGGACCGCCGCACACCTCAACCAAAGGAGACCGACATGTCCAGTGGGTTCAGCAAGGCCGAGCAGGAGGCCATGAAGCAGCGCGCCGAAGAGCTGCGCGCCGAGCGCGGGGGCAAGAAGAAGGCCGATTGGCTCGAATCGCTCCTCGAGGCCATTGAGGCCATGCCCGAGAACGACCGCGCCATCGCCGTGATGGTGCACCAGGTGGTGAGCGAGGTCGCCCCCGAGCTCTCCCCACGCACCTGGTACGGGTTCCCCGCCTACGAGCGGGACGGCAAGGTCATCGTCTTCTACCAGCCGGCATCCAAGTTCGACGTGCGCTATGGGACGCTCGGGTTCCAGGAGGGCGCAGCCCTCGATGACGGCAACATGTGGGCCACGAGCTACGCCATCAACCAGGTGACTGATGAGGTGACCGAACGGGTCCGCGAGCTCGTAAAGCGTGCGATCGGGTAACGGGACGCCTCCACGCATTCATCGCACACGAACAGGATGGGACCGCTCGCAAACGCGCTCCCATCCTGTTTTTTCATAAAACGAGGCAGGGACACTATCGTGTCCTCGAGAAGTGGCATGGCCGCCCCCGGGTGCAGACCGTTCTCCAGGCCGCAGGCAGACTCAATCTAAAACCGTCCCCCCTTCCCGCCGAAGCCCCCTCTCTCGGCCGCCGCCAGCATGCTCCCCGCTCTCCTGTGGACTCGAGGGGAAATCTCGCGCCGTTGGTACATGTTTCGTCGCATGGGAGGAAAACCTCCTCAGTTTGGTACAGGTTTTGCCGACCCGTCCGAGTAGAGTTCCGACTCGGAGGACGGGACTCGCAGGTAAAGGCCTTGCCTTCGCGCCGTGTGCATTGCCCCACGCCGAAAACCTGTACCAAACTGAGGAGGTTTACATCGGCATCATGAGAACCTGTACCAAAGCGGCATCTTTCGACTTCGCGCGTGAGAAAAACGATGATGACCGCCGGGGCCTCCCGTGTCATGAAATGACTTGCTCCGCGCGCAGGAGAGATGACCTCCGATGTCTATCAGGCGCTCCAAGCACACGGGCTTGTCCCTGCGTGCAGGAGAGATGGATTCCGGCCACACGAACGAAGCGTAGACAGCGTCCAGCGCAGCCCCAACAGAGAAACGCACCATGCTGCCGCCCCGAGGCGACGCACAATGCTATCGGCTCACCAGATGGATCCGGCTCGCATCGAAGTGCAGACCGAGCACGTCGCCCTCGTGCGGCAGGTCCGCCTCGGCCGCATCGGCCGTGTTCACCTTCCACGTGAGGCGGCTCGGCGCGTCGGACCGCGGGGCGTCGAGAAGCACCACGCGCTCGAAGCGGGCGTCGCTCACGCGAGCGACATGCAGCCTGAAGCTGTTCCTCCCCGAACCGTCCCTATTCCGGTCAAGATGAATATGGGAGGCCCGGATCCCCAGGTAGGCGACATCATCGGGCACCGTCTCCCCCATCTCGAAGGTCATCCCCCAGTCGAGGGCGCGCACGCTCGTGGGCCCGACCTTCTCAGCGGCGCTCGTGTTCTTGCAGCCCGTGAGACGCAGGGCCGCGAGGGTGCGCGGATGTCCGACCACCTCGTCGACGCTGCCGACCTCCTCCACGTGCCCGTTGTGGAGCACGCAGATCCGCTCGCAAAGGCGACACGCCTCGTCGATGTCATGGCTCACGTAGAGCACCGTGCGTCCGGCCACCGCGAAGAGGTCGAGCATGCTCTGCTCGAGGGTGTTCTTTAAGAAAGAGTCGAGCGCGCTCATCGGCTCATCGAACATGAGGATCCCCGGCCGCGCCGCGATCATGCGCGCGAGGGCCACCCGCTGCTGCTGGCCACCTGAAAGCGCCACCGGGTAGCGGTCGCCGAAGGACGCCATCCCAAAGATGGAGAGGCACCGCTCGGCCCGATCGCGGCGCTCGGCAGCCGTGAGCGAGCGGGCCATCCCGGCTTCGACGTTCTCGATCACCGTGAGGTTCGGGAAGAGCTGGTAGCTCTGGAACAGCAGGGCGCAGCGGCGCTCCTGCGGCGAGAGGTTCACGCCGCGTTCAGAGTCGAAGAACGTGACGCCGTTCACCACGATGCGGCCCTCGTCGGGGGTCTCGACACCGGCGATGCAGCGCAGCGTGATGCTCTTGCCGCAGCCTGAGGCGCCGAGCAGGGCCACGCGCTCCTCCCCCGCCTCGAGCTGGATATCCAGGTTGAACCCGGGAAACGCCTTCTTGATGTCAAGCGAGAGCGACATCACGCACCCCCTTCCCGATCGACGAGGCCGAGGAGGTCGCGCAGGGCGTCGCGGTCGATGCGCAGGGCGTCGCCGCCCGTCGCCTCGGCGCTGAGCGTGTCGCCCTGAGCTGCAGCGGCACCGCGGCCGCGGCGAACACCCGAGCGCCTTCGGTAAGTCTGCGAATGCGCCGTGTAGAGGTTGATGAAGAGGATCACCGCGAAGCTCATCGCGATGACGACGATGACCCAGAACAGCGCCACCCACGTGTTGCCGCCCATCCACTCGAAGTAGATCGCGATGGGGATAGTCTGCGTGATACCGGCGTAGTTGCCTGCGAAGAAGAGGGTGCAGCCAAACTCCCCCATCGCGCGGGCGAAGGCGAGCACGGCGCCGGCGGCGATGCTCGGCCATCCGAGCGGCATCATGAGCCGCCAGAAGATGCGCGCCTCGCTCCATCCAAGCGTCCGCGCCGCGTCGAGCATCTGCGCGTCCAGGCCCTCAAAGGCACCGAGGGCGGTGCGGTAGACGAGCGGGAAGGACACCACCACGGCGGCGATCACGGCGGCGGGCCAGGTGAACACGAGGCTGATGCCGTGGGCGATGAGCCAGCGCCCAACGCCGGTGGACTGGCCGAACAGCATCAGCAGCAGGAAGCCGCAGACCGTGGGCGGCAGCACCATGGGGATCGTGAAGACGGAGTCGAGCACGCTCTTGAGCCGGCCCGAGGTGCCGAACGCGCGCCAGGCGGCCACGAGGCCGAGGACGAGGGAGGCGGCGAGCGCGATCCCGCTCGTCTTGACCGAAACCCAGAGCGGCCGGTAGTCGATGGCGGCGAGGAAGGACGTCACCTGGTCGAGGACGCTCGGTGGTGCGAGCGTGCTCACCTCAGACGCAGGCACGATCTGGGCATCGTCGCTCCAAAGCGCCCCGTCACCGAGGTCGGCCGCGGCGATCTCCGTGCCCGGCGCGGCGCTGACGGTCGCATAGCGCTCGCCGTCCTCGCCGGCCACGTTGAAGCGGTAGGTGTAGGATCCCCGGACGACCTCCTCCTCGGTGATGGACTCCCAGGGATCCGATACGTCGGCGAGCAGCGAGCCGCCGAGCGAGCTGTCGCGATCGAGGTCGGTGATCATCTCGGTAAGCGCAGCGCGGTCATCGACGGAGGCGGGATCGAAGCCCGCGCGGGCGGCGGCTGCCGAATCGACCCACACGAGGACCCCGCCGGGCGTGCGCACGACGACGAGGGTCGAGCCTGCGGCAAGCGGGAACCGATATCCCGCAGGTTGGCCGTCGATGGCGCGGGCCGTCCCCTTGGCATTGCGCTCGAACCCGTTGAGGCCGAAGGAGGCGGAGCCGTTGAGGGCCGAGCCCGGTGCGGGCTCGAGCTCGGCTGCCGCGGCATGCACGGGCGCTGCGAGAGCCGCGAGGAGCATCAGGATGGCCGTGACCAGCATGGTCCCGCCCTGCATGAACCGCTTCCGCACCATCCGCCCCGCATCCCCTCTCATACCGTCGGTCAAAAACCACGGCCCCGCAGGCAGATGCCATGCGGGGCCGTGTGCATGCTGTTTAGGCGGAGAGCTCGAAGCCGTACTTGGCCCAGACCTTCTGCGCGCCGGAATCGGAGAGGCAGAAATCGAGGAACTTGGCGGCCTCGTCGGCATGGTCGGAGCTCGCGGTCACCGCGCCGGGGTAGACGATGGGCTTGTGCGAGTCGGCGGGGCAGACGAAGGCCTCCTCGATGCCGTCGTAGCGGTAGATGTCGGAGCTGTAGACGAACCCGGTGACGCAGTCACCCGTGGAGACGTACTTGGCGGCGGTGCCCACCTTGTCGGCGAGGGCGACCTTGTCGGCGATGCTCGCGGCGTACCCGCCGTCGTCACCCTCGGTGCCCGTGTAGAGACCCACGGAGGCGAGGGCCTGGTTGGCGTACTTGCCGGCCGGCACGGTCTTCGCGTCGCCGATGGCGATGCGGCCGTCGATCGAGGCGACGTCCTCGATAGCGGCAACCTGCACGTCGGCACCCTCGGCGCGGATGATCACGAGGTCGTTCGTGAACATGTCCGTGCGCGTGGAGTCGTCGACGAGCTTGCCCTCGACGGCCGTGTCCATCGTGCCCTTGGAAGCCGTGATGAGGGCGTCGGCGGCAGCGCCGGCGCGAAGCTGCTCGACGAGGTCGCCGGAGGCCTTGAACTGCGTGTCGGCGAAGGTGACACCGGTCTTCTCGGTGTAGAGGGCCTGCACCTCGGGCATGGCCTTCTCAAGCGAGTTGGCGGCGAAGACCTGCAGCTCGACGGAGGAGGTGGCGGAGGAGCCGGTGGATCCCGCCGTCGAGGAGTCGTTCGTTGACGCGGCGTTGCCGCAGCCCGCGAGGAGCCCGGCCCCGGCGACGGCGGCAGCCCCCGTGATCAGTGAACGGCGCGAGATGTTCATGGTGCTTCCTTCCCTTTGGATGCGCGGCACGCTTCCGTCGCGCGTTGGTACTGGTCAGAGATTATATTCCATTGAGAATAATGAGGACAAGTGATGGGAGAGAAGCGCGGCAACACGGCAGGGGGCGCAACGCGATCATCCTCTTCACGCGGCGCTGACCAGATGGTTTCCTCAGGGCCGCGTTGTGCGCCCAGGATGCCGAGAACTCGAAAACCGACGCCTGTACGACAGGCGTCAGTGGCCTCCGCCCGCCGTCATCTTCATCGCATGCTCGAGCTGGTCGGCGCAGCCCTCCCAGCTCTCCCGCGCCGCCTTGGTGGAGCCCGGGAAGTTGATCACGAGCACCGGGCCCCGCTGCATGCAGATGGCCCGCGAGAGCATCGCGCGGCGCGTCTTCGTCATGGAATATGCCCGTATGGCCTCGGCGATCCCCGGGACCTCCCGGTCGCAGACCGCGCGTGTCGCCTCAGGAGTCACATCGCGCAGCGAGAGGCCCGTGCCGCCGCAGGTCAAGATGATGTTCGCGCCGGCTTCATCGGCCGCGTGCACGATGGCGTCCCCGATGGCACGCACGTCGTCGGGCACCACCACATGTTCGACGACCCGCCATCCCGCCTCGGCGATGAGCGAGCCTAAGGCCGCGCCCGCCTCATCCTCCGTGAGACCGCGGGTGTCGCTCGCCGTCACGATCGCAAACCCGATGTCCATATCCTCCCCTTTCACTCCCATGCATTCTTGAACCGGTGCTAGAGCACCGTGCCCTCATCGATGTCCAGGCGGAGGCACGACACCTCGTCGCCCGCCTTGAGCCCCTTCGAGTCCTCGGCGATCTCGAGGAGGCAGTTCGCCGCCTGCATGGTTGAGAGCAGGGCGGAGTTCTGGCTGCGCGCCTCGGTGACCGTGAGCTCGCCGGTGGCCGCATCGCGCTCCACGCGGGCACGGTTGTAGAACCGCCGAGGACCGCGCTTGCGCACATCATGGGCGATACGGGCCGTCTGACGGGGCCTTGGGAGCACGGGATGCCCGAGCATCTTGCGGATGGCCGGCCGCGCGAGCATCTCGAAGCCGACGACAGCCGCCGCGGGGTTCCCGGAAAGCCCGAGGAAGGGTTTCCCGGCGAAGATGCCGAAGGTGATGGCCTTGCCGGGCTTCATCGCGATGCGGTCGAAGAGGACCTCGCCCTCGCGCTCGATGAGGCCTGTCACGAAGTCGTAGTCCCCCGCCGACGCGCCGCCGCTCGTGATCACGAAGTCGCAGGACGCGGCCGCACGGCGGATGAGGCCCTCGATCTCGTCCGCGTCGTCCGCAGCGATACCGAAGAACTCAGGCTCAGCGCCGGCGGCCACCGCAGACGCCATCAGGGCGCTCGAGTTCGAGTCGCGGATCTGACCGCGATCCGGGAGGTCGCCGGGGGCCACGAGCTCGGTGCCGAGCGAGATCACGCCGATACGGGGAGCGGTGTGCACCGGCGCCGTCGCAGCACCCGCCGAGGCCACGAGGCCGCATCCAGCCGGCGTCAGGACCTCGCCGGCATGCACGACGACCTCGCCCGCACGCGCCTCGAGGCCCGCCTCGCGGATGTTGTCGCCCACGCGCGCAGGTTCGGTGAAGGTCACCTGCGAGCCCTCGTTGCCGTCACCGCCCGAGACCGTCACGATCTCGTACTTCACCACGGCATCGGCGCCCGCCGGCACCGGAGCGCCCGTCATGATGCGCACCGCCTGCCCGGCCTCGACCGCACCTGCGAAGACATGCCCGGCCGCCTCATGGCCCACAACCGTCAGGGTCACCGGCTGGTCTGCGGAGGCCCGAGCGAGGTCGGCAGCGCGAACGGCGTATCCGTCCATCGCGCTGTTGGCGAATGGGGAGAGGTCGATATCCGTGACGATGTCGCGGGCGACCGGGAGCCCCTGGGCCCGCCAGACGGGCACCTCGATCACCGGGGTCGGCTCGATGTGGCTGAGGAGGATCGCCTGGGCATCCTCCAACGGCAGCATGTTCTCAGGCATTTCGGTCCCCTTTCACCGACGGCGCATGCGGTTCTCGCATGAGAATATCCTCGGACAAGTATAGTGCGTCATGTTTCCGACAACGGTGCGGGATCCGGCGATGGGCGGCGCTGATGCGACGGCGTGGGGCCAAGCGACCTGGGGGCGAAGCTGTGCGACAGGCGTCTTACAGGGCGGGAGGCTGCGTGGACGCGGGAGCCGCCGGGGAGTCGTCAGCGTTTGAACCGGCCTGCTTCCCGACAGTTGCCGGAGCGGGAGCCTGCGATCCGTCGGCAGCGGGCTCTTCGGATGCGACGGCGCTGACCGCGGCGTGCGCATCGGCCACGGCGGCGGCCCGCTCGGCGAGGACCTCCTCAACCGTGTGCTCGGCGTCGACCGAGAGGGAACGGCGCTTGGGCGTGACAATACGCTGGGCGGGATACACGCCGCGATGTCCGGCGACGAGGTACGCGATGAAGGTCACGGTCACAATATAGGGGGTCGCCGCGCCACCGAACATGTCGATGCCGAGCATGATGGCCGTGACGGGCACGTTCAGCGCCGCGCCGAAGACGCCGACCATGCCGAGGGCCGCGGGCAGCGTCGGCTGCATCCCGGCGACCGTCCCCAACCAGCCCCCGAGGGATGCGCCGATGTCGAAGAGCGGCGTGACCTCGCCACCCTGGAAGCCTGCGCCGAGGGTCAGGGCCGTGAGCCCGAGCTTCGCCGCCACATCGAAGGGGTTGGATGTGCCCGCAAACCCGGCCTCGACCATCCACTCGGAGAGCCCGCCGAGGCGCTGCAGACCTGTCACGACGAAGACGGCGAGAAGCACGGCCGCGCCGATGAGGGCGCGCACCAGGTAGTGAGCAGGGATGCGTGCGTAAAGGCGCTTGACCTCGCGGATGGCGGCCGAGAAGAGCCGGGCGACGACACCGAAGACCACGCCCGCTGCGACTGAGAGCGCGATCGTGCGCATGTCGAGCGCCGGCACGCTGGGGATCATCTGGAAGGCATGACCGACGCCGAGAGCGCGCGCGACGGCGTCCCCCGTGAACGAGGCGACCAGGCAGTAGAGGGCCACACTGTACTCGAGCTTGCCGACGAAGCACATCTCCATGCCGAAGAACGCCCCGGCGAGCGGGGTGCCGAAAACGGCTCCGAACGCCGCGGAGATGCCCGCGAGGAGCAAGTCGTGATGGTCGTACCGGTTGAGGTGGAAGGCACCGCTCACATTGCTCGCGATGGTGCCGCCGATCTGCACCGCCGTGCCCTCTCGGCCTGCCGATCCGCCAGCCAGGTGCGTGGCGACGGAACAGGCGAAGGTCAGGACCGCCATGCGCGCATGGATCAGGCGGCCGGTGGTGGCGCTCTCGATCACCAGGTTGTTGCCCCTCGAGGCCAGAAGGCCGTGCTCGTGGTAGAGCCATGCCGTCGCGACACCCACCACGGGAAGCAGCAGGAACAGGAGGGTCTGGCCCTCACGGGCCTCGGTCACGAGCTTCAGCGAGGTGAGGAAGGCCCAGGCGGCGGCGCCCATAAGGACGGAGACGAGCAGGACCAGCATGAGCAATCGCGCGCTCTCGCGCAGGTTCCTGAGGTCACGTGTGGTGTCAAGCCTGAAGCGGGCACCGCTCGCGCGCAACGGCGCGGGAAAGGACAGGCGGGCGCGGTGCGCGGCGCTATCAGGCGAAGACGATGGCACCGGTCTCACCGTCCATGCTCTGGATGCGGGCGAGGCTCTCCACGCGGTAGCCGCGGGAGCGCAGGCGGTCTCCCCCGCCCTGGAAGAGCTTCTCGATCGCGATGCCGATGCCCTCGACATGCGCCCCCGCGAAATCGCAGAGCCCGATGAGGCCCTCGAGCGCGTACCCGTTGGCTAGGAAGTCGTCGAGGATCAGGACATGGTCGTCGGGCGACAGGAACCGTCTGCCGACGATGACCGGGAACTCCCTCTGCTTGGTGTAGGAGTAGATGGTTGTGGCGTACTGATCGCCGTCGAGGTTGATGGACTGGGCCTTCTTGGCGAAGACCACGGGGGCGTTGCCGAAGTGGCGCGCCGCGACGCAGGCGATTCCGATGCCCGAGGCCTCGATGGTGAGGATCTTGTTGATGGGGGCGTCGGCGAAGAGCCGGGCCCACACGGCGCCCATGTGATCGAAGAGCTCCGTATCACACTGGTGGTTCAGGAAGGCGTCGACCTTGAGCACCCCCTGGGGTTTGACGATCCCCTCCGCGACGATGCACTCCTCGAGCTCCCTCATGACGCAGCTTCCCCCTCGTGGTACGCGGCCGTTGCATTTCAGTCAAGCAGGATACCACGGTCACCGCGCAGCCGGGCCGGTGTTGGGTTGTCCTCGGTGGGCGCGTCCGTTTACCATAGGGGCAGCGCCTGCGGGCGGTACCAGACACCATGCGCGAAAGGACCGGTCATGGCAAAGAAGAAGACCATCATCCAGGAGTTCGGCGAGTTCATCAGCCGCGGCAACGTGCTCGACCTCGCGGTCGGCATCATCGTCGGCGGCGCGTTCACCGCCGTCGTGAACTCGCTCGTGACGAACCTCGTGCAGCCGCTCATCTCGTTCGTCACCGGCGGCGCCGCCGGGGTCCCGGGGCTCTCGATCGACCTTAACGGGAACATCCTCGATTTCAGCGCCTTCATCTCCGCGATCATCAACTTCCTCATCACCGCGGCCGCGGTGTTCGCGATCGTGAAGAGCGTGAACTCGTTCCGCCAGATGAAGGATGCAGCGGCGGCCAAGGCCGGGCTCGCGAAGAAGGTCGCCGAAGAGGCGGCGCCGGTGATCCGCACCTGCCCCTATTGCAAGAGCGACATCGCCGACGACGCCACGCGCTGTCCGCATTGCACGGCCAAGCTGCCCGGGTACACGAATCCCCAGGAGTAGGGGCGCATACGCCGTTGCATCAACCGTCACCGCAAGGCGAGTCAGAGCCGCAGCGCGGTTAGGTCAAAAGGGACCGGACGCCCGGGCGTTCGGCCCCTTTTTGTGCCGTTAGATAGAGGAAGGTGCGTGCTCAGTCGCGTGAGGGACGCGATGGAAGCGGTCGGCTCACCTGCCTAGTAGAAAATGTCAGATCTGAGTCCATACATGGCACGAGGAGCCCGTTTTCATGTGGCTGCCTGGCCTGAGCGCCCATTGCTCCTCTTAATTAGATAACACATTCGTAATATCGTATGATTTGTTGAAGACACTTCGAGGCGTGTCGGTCTGAAACGACTCAGATCTGACATTTTCTACTAGCGCGACTCAACCTCATAAATATGCGTTTCCAATATTTCAATAATTAATGATATTTATACATAAAAATGAAATCATAGGAAACTTGGGGCCGGAGACGAGTCCATAGGCTGCCGGACTAGCAAATCCCATAGCAAACTGGAGCCCGCAGAAACAATGCGATCAGCTTTCTGTGTGCAGGACACAGCTACGATTTGTCAATAAGAGGCGGGCAACACCAAGAAAGAGATAGAGAACGAGCCGTCCCTAGAACTCAGCGAACTGCGCCGGACCCACAACGGCATCACCGCGTCCCGCGAGGAGCTCGCGTAAGGAACTGAGGAAGGCCGCCTCCTCCTCCGCTCGAAACACCAGGTGCAGTGCGATGTCAGCAGCGTACTCGGTCCCTGCGACCTTTCCACCGCAGCGTGAGGCCAGGTCGAGTACCCGATCGTAATCTGCATACGGAAGCCTCAGGTCAACCGGGACCACGCTCGTCATCTCGACGAGCCCGCCGGTGGCACGGGCCGTTTCGATGGCCGCCTGCGCCGCGGCCGTGTAGGCGCGGACGAGCCCGCCCGGGCCGAGCAGGGTCCCCCCGAAGTATCGCGTGGTCACACAGGACACGTCCCGAAGGCCGGCGCCCCGCAGGGCCTCGAGGGTCGGAAGGCCGCTCGTGCGCTGCGGTTCGCCGTCATCGCTCGCCCGCTCGCGGCCATCCGCGAGGATCCAAGCGGGGACGTTGCGCCGGGCGTCGTAGTGCCGGGCGCGCACCTCGACGAGATGCTTGGCAGCGCCCTCCTCCGACTCGATGTGCGTGAGATGGGCGATAAAGCGGCTGCGCCGGTCCTCCACCTCGCCGGTGACCTCGAGGCCCGATCGCACGGTGACATAGCTTCCCATCGGCCCTCCTCGGGTCGGCGGCGCCGCTGTTGCGGCGCGGGAATCCTCAAAGAAGCGAAGCGGGCCGATAAGCCGGGTTCTGTCGCGGACGATCATTTATCTTGCCCGTGCGTCACCGCACGGTTCTTCGCACGCTACCCGAACGCGGGCCGGGCCGACCCATCGCGTTCCTATTTGCGCTTGCTCCGGATGGGGCTTGCCAAGCCGCCGTGTTGCCACGACGCTGGTGGTCTCTTACACCACCGTTTCAGCTTTTCCCTTAACAGTCACCCGCCAGTGGGAGTCTTCTTTTCTGCGGCGCTTTCCGTCGGATCACTCCGCCCGGCCGTTAGCCGGCATCCTGCCCTATGGAGCCCGGACTTTCCTCACGCCCGGATGGGACGGGCCCATCGGGTCGCGCGACCGTCTGGCCCGCTTCGCGAAGGGCATTGTAGCACGCACGGGGACGGCGAGTGGTTTTCCACCGGTTCTCGATGAGCGCACTCGGCATCCTGGAGCGCACCGGTCGACGAAACGGATAACCGCAAGCCAAGAGCGGGTCGCCCCTGAACGCAACAATGCCGTCAGACAACCTGCTGAAACGGGCCCTGCCGGAAGCGCGCCCGGCGACCGCAGACGGCCTCAGCTGTTCGCCATCACCACGTTCTCGATGGTCTCGGCGACGCCCTCCATGCTATCGGCGGTGATCTCAAGGAAGGTGTACACGTCGCGCCAGGAGATGACCGTCAGGGTCTCGAGCGCGGGATCCGTGTGCAGCTCACGCATGGACTCGATGTAGATGCGGTCGCACTGCTCCTCGATGGCGTTGACGGCCACCACCTGCTCACGCAGGGTCTTCGACCGCTTGAAACGCGGCAGCTCGCGCACGAGGGCGGCCAGGCTCTCGGACCCCTCCACGAGCTTGCGGGCCATCTTCAGGGCGCTCGGGCGGATCTCCTGCACATTCGTGAAGTAGATGCGGTGGAGGACCCCCTCGAGGTGATCGGTCACCGCGTCGAGGCGCTCGGCCAACGTCGCGATGTCCTCACGCTCGATCGGGGTGATGAAGGCCGTGACCAGCGCATCGGAGATCTCGTGGTTTCGTTCGTCGCCCTCGTTCTCAAGGGCGTGCATCCGCTCCAGGGCACCGTCGATCGCCGCGGGATCGAAGTTCTCCATGATGTCGAGCAGCAGTTTGGCCGCGCGGTTGGCGATATCCGCGCAGGCGATGAAGGTGTCGAAGTAGAACTCGTCGGATTTCTTTGCCATAAGTGTCCCCCTCGTGAACGGTCAGGTCGGATGCGCGTCGCCGCGTCAGAAGAACAGGATGAAAAGTCGCGCCATGAGGAAGCTGATGAGGCCGCAGCCCGGGAAGGTGAACACCCAGGTGAGCATCATGTCCTTCACGACGGAGAAATTGATGGCCGAGAGCCGCTTGACCGCGCCGACGCCCATGATCGCGCTCGTCTTCACATGCGTCGTGGAGACGGGGATGCCGGTGAGCGTCATGGCCAAGAGCGACAGCGAGCTTGCGAGATCGGCCGAGAACCCCTGGTACTTCTCGAGCTTCACCATGTCCATTCCCACGGACTTGATGATGCCCTCACCGCCCACCGAGGTACCCACGCCCATCATCGTCGAGCAGAGCAGCATCAGCCACACGGGGATGATCACGCCCTCCACGCTCGGTTGGCCGTTGGCGAAGGCCATGCCGAGGAAGAGGACCCCGATGAACTTCTGGCCGTCCTGGGCGCCGTGCATGAAGCTCATCGCCGCGGCGCCGAATATCTGGGCGTACTTGAAGAAGACGTTGGCCCGCCGGCGGTCGAGACTCGCGCAGAGCACGGTCACGGCCTTGCAGACCACGAAACCGAAGATGAAACCGCCCACCAGCGAGAGCACGAGGCCGTAGAGGACCTTGGCCCACTCGTCCATGTTCACACCGCCCGCGCCGCCGAGCGCGATCGCGGCACCCGTGAGACCGGCGATCAGGCTATGGCTCTCGGAGGTGGGGATGCCGAACTTCGCCGCGGTCACGCTGTAGACCACGATGGAGAACAGGGCGGCGCAGAGGGCCACGAGCGCCATATGCGTGTCGGCGCCGAAATCGACCATGTTGGAGATCGTGGAGGCCACGCTCGCGTTGATGTGGGTCATGATGAGCACGCCGAAGAAGTTGAAGACGGCGCTCATGATGATCGCCGGGCGGACGCGCATGCAGCGTGTGGTCACGCAGGTTGCTATGGCGTTGGGGGCATCGGTCCAACCGTTGACGAAGATGACGCCGAGGGTGAGGGCGACGGTGATGGCCAACATGGGCGATGAGAGCACCTGCTGGACAAAGTACGCGAGCGAAACGTCCAAAATCGATCGCTTTCTTCTCATGACGGCCGCCGTACATGCGGAAGCCACCCATCGGCAGACAACCGACAGGATAGCATTAACAGATAGCTGACACTCTCCATACCCTTTAATTACTGTGTAAGGTGTATGTAAGGTATCAAGGCCCTGCGATGAGATATGCCTCCCCCNCGCGGTCGGCGAGCTGGGCCTGGGCGTCGGCGAGCTGCTGCTCGGTGGCAGTCAGGCGGCCCTTCAAGTCGACGATCTTGTTGAGCATGGCGTCGACCTCGGAGGAGATGCGCTCAAGGAACTCATCCACCTCGGTGGGATCGTAGCCGCGCTTGGCCTCTGAGAACTGCTGGGCCTGGATGTCTGCGGGGGTGATGGCCATGTTGCCGTCCTTTCATCGCATGGGTGCGCGGGAGGCGCGATCCCACTTGTTAACCGACCAGGATACCGATGATGATCCGCTCCAGAACGTTCAGGGCGATGATCGCCACGACCGGCGAGAAATCTATGCCCCCGAACGACGGGATGATGCGGCGGAAGAGGTTCAGATACGGGCCCACGATGGTGTCGAGGGCACGGGAGAGATCATCGAGAAACGACTGGCTGCGCCGGGGAAACCAGGAGAGCAGGCAGTAGACGATGATCAGGATGTTGTAGAAGTTGAACAGCAGGTTGACGAACTGGATCAGGGTGTACGAGTTCACAAAGGCTCCTATTTTTTCAGATAACCGTCTTGGCGGAGCTTTGCGAGATCGGACTCCTTGATCTCACAGCCCGCGGGCAGCACGATGAACACGCGGTCACCGACCTCGCGCACGGTGGCGCCGAGCCCGCAAGCGAACCCGTAGCTGAAATCGAGCACGCGCTTGGCCACCTCAGTGCGGACACCCGCGAAGACGAGGGCGACCGGCTGCTTGGTGCGCACGCGGCGCACGACGGTCTCGACATCGTCATAGCTCTCAGGACGGAGCACGTACGCCGGCAGCTGGGGCGTGCCGTTGACAACCGCGTTCATGCGCGCGGACGTGGCGTCGGCGGCAGAGGGCGCGGGCTGCGTGTGGACGGCCTCGGCGTAGCTCGAGGGCGTGTCATAGGCGCCAGGACGGTATCCCGACTCCTGGCCGCGCGCAGGCGGGTTATAGGTCGCGGCGTGACGGTCCGCATCCCCGACGAGCTCGCCAGAGCGCGTGTACACGGCGATGCTCTCGGCCTCACCGCGGCGGGTCTGGCCGAGCATGCCGCTGCGGGGCTCCTCCTGATAGGACCTCCCCTGCGCGGCACCGTAGGCGTCAGCCGTCTGGTAGGTTGCGTCGCCGTAGGCGTCAGCCGGCAGGTCGTCGTCGTAATAGCCGTCGTCGTAGCCGTCGCCCTCGGTGCCGTAGGCATCCGCATCGCGGTTGGCGCCGAACGGCAGCCTGCTCTTGATGCTGTCAAGGAAGCCCATACTCCCCGCCTCTCTGTTCTGCGTTTCAATTGCGTTCTGCAGGG
>NZ_LT838843.1:428655-438452 GCF_900176655.1 Collinsella vaginalis | reverse complement strand
GGATCCCGCCGCGACGGCCTCCTCAAAATCCTCGCTCATGCCGCAGGAGAGCTCGCGGAGGTCGAGCTCGGGGGCGCGCGACGCGAGCTCGTCACGGAGCGCGCGCAGGCCCTCGAAGGTCGCGCGGGCACGGCGGGCGTCGCCCTGCGGAGCCATCGTCATGAGGCCCCGGATGCGGATTCCCGTGAGAACACGCAGGTCATCGAGGGCGGAGCGGACCTCATCCGCCGTGAAGCCCGACTTGGTCGCCTCCCCGGAGATGTTCACCTCGAGCAGGACGTCCTGCGGGGCCGCGGCCGAAAGCTCCGCCTCACGGCGCAGGGCACGGGTGGAGACGGCTTCGGCGAGGTGCAGTGAGCTGATGGAGTGAATGAGCCCGACGCGGCCGAGGACCGCGTTGATCTTGTTTTTCTGGAGGTTGCCGATCAGGTCGAAGTCGACAGGAGGCAGATCCGAGCGGGTTTTGAGAGCCTCGAGTTTGGCGTTGAGCATCTGAGGTCGGTTTTCCGCGAAGTGTCGGTACCCCACTCGAATGGCGGAGAACAGCTCCTCGGGGCCCACGGTCTTGGAGACAGCGACCAGGCGGATGTCACCGGGGTCACGGCCGTTCGCCCGGGCCGCCGCCTCGATGCGCTCCATGATCTCCCCGCTCCTGCGCGCCAAGGCCTCCTCGTAGCTGTCCTCCATGCTGATCACCCCTCCTGTCCGCCGTCTGCGTTGCAAGCCATACTAGCGCAGACACGGAAAGCGATCGGAGGCGGCCGCGCCGGTGGCGGCAAGAAACGGCAAGTTCACACGCTTGGTCATCATCAAGGCGATTTCGCAGGCGTATGGAGCACCCGCGCACTATCTGCCGCAGCCATGCGAAAAGAGTCCAGACCACAAAACGTGCCCGCCTTGCATCCAAGGCCGGAGGAGTGCCAGCTTTGGAGCAGATGCTGCAAAGCGCGCCCGTTTTAAGTTCGATGCCGCAAGATACGCCAGCTTTGAATCCGAGTCCGCAAGACACCGATTCTGGATCCGAGTCCGCATAGCACGCCAGTTTTGGGTCCAATGCCGTAAGACACGCTAATCAGTTTTGCGTTTTTTCGAACTATGCATAGATTTCACGGCGAAACAGTCGAGATATGAACTGTCCTATGCAAAACGTAGATTTTTGCACCAGCGTTTACCTGGTCTTTTGATTTACCTTGATGTAGATGGCCGCAGTCGACTATTCATAACTCAACAGAATGCAATTTCGCGCCAAGGAGGGCCGATCGCTCCTCATGACGGGATCGGACCAGCCACAGCCATAGACGCCGGTCACTGCTCGGCGGGTCAAACGAGATGTTGCCGCGACAGGATGGTAACCGTTGCTGCAAGACCGGACCGCTCACCGCCATGGCAAGCCGGTCAACAGCTGCCAACCACAATCAGCCCGGCAGGACGACCTCCCGTTTTGCATTTCTTCGAGCTATGAATTGATTTCGCGACAAAATGGTCGAGATATGAACTGTCCTATGCAGAACGCTGATATTTGCACCAGCGTGTACCTGGTCTTTTGATTTACCTTGATGTAGATGGCCGCAGTCGACTATTCATAACTCAACAGAATGCAATTTCGCCGCCGCGTCCCATGAAAAAACCGGGGTCGCGGCCGAACTGGTGGTTCGGCGTCGCGGCCCCGGTCTCAATCGCCGGTTCGCGCAGATGCGCGAGTGCAGGCGAGCTGCTACTCCTCGATCTCCCCGTCCTTGACACGCTTGATGAGCTTCGCGAGATCCTCGCTGACCTCGTCCAGGGGAAGACGGCTGACATAGCGAACGTCGGCCTCGGGGTTCAGAATCACGCCCTCACCAGAGGGGATGCGCATGTCCTCGAGCTCCCCCTCATCGGCATCGGCGGCGTCGGCAAGACTCAGGCGACGGCCGGTCAGCATGAAGATGATGCGGCTCGCGGCGTCGATGGAGATGGAGGCGATACGGTCGAGGTAGCGCGCGACCATGATGACGCGGCGCAGATCGTCGAGGGAGTCCTCGTCGGCCATCTCCCCCGTGTTCATGCGGTTGTAGGTGCGGAAGAACTCCTCGTAGATCTCATGAACCGGGCCGTCCTGATCGAGGAGGTCACCGGCGAGCGTCATATCGTTGCTCACGAGGGCGCTCACAGACAGTCCGAGCACGCGGTAGACGAAGGTGGCCTCGCGCTCGATGAGCTCGATGAGCTCTGCGGGGAGCTCGATATCGGCTTTGACCTTCTTGCGGGCGGCGCGGGCGATGCGGAAGACCTTGTCGCTGATGCGCTGCAGGTTGTAGTTGACGAAGTTGATGGTCTGCAGGGTGCGGAAATCGGATGCCATGGGCCCCTGCATGGAAATGAGGTTGTAGCAGACGACCTCGAGGTTGTCGCAGCGGGCCTCGATGCGGCCGACCTCGCGCTTTGTCCGCTCCGCGAGGGCCGTGTCGTCGGTCACGAACGAGCGGACCGCATCATGCAAGGACAGGTCGAGGGCCTCGTAGATCGAAAGCATCTCGTGACGGGCCTCGATGAGCTGACGTGAGAACATCGTGCGCATACGCGTGTCTCCAATCATGTCCATGGAACGGACATCTTATAACCTGCAGGTTTGCAGTCCAGCTTAGGTCTAAAACAACAGGGTCTTGTAAAGGACTTGGACAGGGCCGGTAAAGGCTGCGACATGAGCGCGTCCCCTACCGCGAAAAACCGCAGGTAGAATCCAAACTAGAGCGCTCGGCCCGTGATCACGGCCACCGCCCCGTGGCGGCCGCAACGCCCGTGCTCGGCACGGTATGAGAAAAACCGGTCATTGTCGCGCAGCGTGGAGAGCCCGGCGTCGCGGATGGACCCCCCGGGCACACCGGCCTCTGTCAGGGCCTCGCGAATGCAGGCGGCGAGATCGAGCAGGCGCGATCCCGCGGCCGCGGCGGGCCGGACGGCGTCGAACGTCGCTGCGAAGTCGGCCATGAGCTCAGGCGAGACCTCGTATTCATCGCCTCGGATATGCGGACCGATCCATGCGCGAATGCCGGCGATATCCTTCCCCACCGTCTCGGCGAGCACCCGCGCCGCCTTCGCCGAGATCCGCGCCCGCGTGCCCTTCCACCCCGAATGCACCACGGCGAACGCGTCCCCGAGGGTCAGGATCACCGGAACGCAGTCAGCGAAGCAGAGCAGCACAGGGACACCGGGCACGGAGCACACAATGGCGTCCGCCCCGGCGGCGATCTCGTCCCGCACCCGGGCGAGCGCAGCGGGAGAGGCGTCGTCGACGAGGGCCACGTGGTCGCCGTGCACCTGGTTGGGCACGAGGAGCGCCCCCAACGGCGCATCAACCCCGAGGGCCGCGAGGACCCGGCGTCGGTTCTCCGCGACCGCCGCGGGGTCGTCGCCCACGTGCCCGCCCAGGTTCAGACTTGTGAACGGAGGCTCCGACATGCCACCGGTCCGTTCCGTGAACCCGAAGCGGACCGACCCGGCGAGCTCCCCCACCAGCGTGACCCCTTGGCGCGTCTCGCGCTTGAGCGTGCCCTCCATGGCGCCTCCTTGAATCGGTTCTGAGCCAAGCCTACCCCGCCGGGGACCAGCAGGACGGCACCGGCACCGGAGGAGCGGTGAAAACACACGGTGCGGGTGCCTCCGGACCGCAGGACAGGGCGGATGTGGGAATGGGATGCCACGGTGCGGAGCCACCGGAAACGGAGAAGAGCATCCCCCTTCACCAGTCCAGCGGACCCGACGCGTTAAAGGAAAACCCGACCGGGGCCGACATCGTGGAGCCGTGCCACCTCGACCAGGAGGGACGCGTCGCGCCTGTACCTGAGGTCGGCTCCCATAGAGAAAGCCTCCCATCTCTCGGACTTCTCTTTGCATGTCCAAGAAATGGGAGGCACCTCAAAACGCGACCAGGGGCCTGTTCAAGCCGATTGGAACGACGCTGATCCTAGAAGCTGCCGCGCTTCAGGAAGTCGGGCAGCTCGAACTGCTCGTTGCCGAAGCTCGGGAGCTCGGCGCCGCCTGCCGTGCGCGAGGAGCTCGAGCCCGTGTCACGGGAGCTCGCGGGCGCCGTGTCGCCCTGGGTGCGGGAGCGGCCCTGACCGAAAAGGTCATCCTGACGGTTGACGTTGGAGTCGGTGAAGCCGGTGGCGATGACGGTGATGCGCACCTGGTCGCCCAGGGACTCATCGACCACGGTACCGAAGATGATGTTCGCCTCGGAGTCGACGGCGTTCGCCACGAGGTCGGCGGCGTCGTTGATCTCCTGGATGCCGAGATCCTTGCTGCCGGCGATGGAAAGCAGGACGCGCGTGGCGCCGTCGATGGAGCTCTCGAGCAGGCGGCTGGAGATGGCCTGCTGGGCGGCGTCGACGGCACGGGTGTCGCCGGAGGCGACGCCGATTCCCATCATGGCGGTGCCGGCCTGACGCATGATGGTCTTGACGTCGGCGAAGTCCAGGTTGATGACGCCCGGGACGGTGATCAGGTCGGTGATGCCCTGGGTGCCCTGGGAGAGCACGCCGTCGGCCATCGAGAAGGCCTCGAGCATGGAGGTCTTCTTCTCAGCGATGTCGAGGAGCTTGTCGTTCGGGATGACGATCAGGGTGTCGACGCTCTCGGAGAGGGCCTTGATGCCCTCCTCGGCGGCGCCCTTGCGCTTGCGGCCCTCGAAGGTGAACGGCTTGGTGACGACGGCCACGGTAAGGGCACCCACCTCGTTCATCGCGATGTCGGCGACGATGGGCGCGGCGCCGGTTCCGGTGCCGCCGCCCTCACCCGCAGTGATGAAGACCATGTCGGCCCCGGCGAGCGCCTCGGCGATATCATCGCGGGACTCGTCAGCCGCCTTGCGGCCCACCTCGGGGTTGGCGCCGGCGCCGAGGCCACGCGTGAGGTCGGTGCCGATGTGGACCTTGATGTCGGCGTCGGAGATCGCGAGCGCCTGCGCGTCGGTGTTGATGGCCACGAACTCGACGCCGCGGATGTTCTCCTCGATCATGCGGTTGACCGCGTTCGTGCCGCCGCCACCGACGCCTACCACCTTGATGACGGCAAGATAGTTGTTGATCTCGTTCTCGTGCATGTGTCGGTCCTCCGAACGTCGGGGTTTCGCATGGTGCGTATGCGGTCGATCTCGCGACGTTAACCTTCAAGTTGAGATTAAACATCGAGGTAAATCACGGTATCTTTGCACAAAACCCCACGTCAAGTCAAACTGCATACGGCGAGCGGTCGGCATTCTCCGCAAAATCGGTCGANCGCGGCCGACGGCGCTGCGGGCGCGTCTCCGCGCTGGCTTCGCCCCCCCCGAAAACCACTGCGCCTGCCGCGCCCTAGCCCGTCTGCGCCGAGCGGAAGGTATAGGCGTCCGGGGTCCGGACGTTGATGTACGTCACGTTCTGCTCCTGCTCGAGCAGGCGCGTGACGACCCTCTCCTTCGTCTCGATGTTGTCGGGCGCGCCGACGGAGACCTCGACTCCCGAGGTGAGGTGCACGGAGATGGCCTCGACCGAGGGCAGGGAGATGTCCTTGACCTGCTTCAGGAAGTCGGCGGAGAACCCGGTCGCGTAGGCGAGCCCCGCGGTGATGACATCGGAGTCGACCGCGGCGCCGCTCACGGGCGACACGCCGCCCGCGACATCGGTGAACAACACCGCCCCAGCCTGACGGGCGAGGACGAGGGCGGCGTCGACTCCGGTGAGCTCCGTCGTCTGCGTTCCCTCCGGGAGCGTCGAGGGGTCTTCGACGACATTCCCGTCGGCATCTACCGTGGCCGCCACCGTGAGCGGCGCGATCCAGGTCCCGTCGGTGCTCACGGCCCAGGCGATATCGTCGGAGGCAAGGTACACGATGGCCGCGACCTGGCGCTCGCGCGGGGTGATCTTCAGCGTGTGCGGGAAGATGCGCTCGACGTCGACGCCCGCCACCCAGGGGAGCTTCTCCAGGCTCTGCGAGATGGCCGCCGTGTCGACGTTCAGGAGGGTCGCGTTCTCGGGAATCGAGATCACGGCCTCCATCTCCTCCTTCGTGACGCGCTCACCGCCGACCACCTGGATGTCGGTGGCGGCGAAAATGCTTGAGTTCGCGACGACGGCGAAGNGAGTAGGTCGCCGGCGTGCGGCGGGTCGCGGGCTTGGACCCCGCAGCCGGCTTCGGGGCCGGAAGGGGCGCGGAGGGTCGCACGTCCTTCGAGGACGCACGCCGGAACGTGGGCTTCGGGCTGCTAGAAGCCGAGGAACTTGACTTCCGTCTGGAGCTCGATGCCATGGGCCTCCTTCACCTTTCCATGCACGTGCCGGATGACCTCCAGCACATCCTGGGCACGGGCCGTGCCCTTGTTCACGATAAAGTTAGCGTGGACGGACGAGACCTCGGCCCCTCCTACGGAAAAACCCTTCAATCCACAGCCCTCGATGAGGGCCCCCGCCCGCGCATCAGGCGGGTTCTTGAAGATGGACCCGCAGGTGGCGGACCCGATGGGCTGGGTGCGACGCCGGCGTGTGAGCAGGCGCTCCATGCGCTCGCGAATATCGGCCTTGGGTGCGGGAGCGAGCTCGATCGTCGCCTCGAGCACGACCTCGTCATGCGGCAGGGAGGTCGTGCGGTAGCTCCAGGCTATGTCGTCGTGCGCGTAATGGCGTATCCCCTCGCCGGGCTTGTAGGTCACCACATCGCGCACGAGCGCGCCGATCCACTCGGTCGCGCTTCCCGCGTTCATCGAGACGGCGCCGCCCACCGTGCCCGGGATCCCGACGGCGAACTCAAGGCCCGAGAGGCTTCTCGTGTACACCTCGTTCACCAGGCGCGGCAGCATCGCCCCGGCCCCCGCCGTCACGGTCAGGCCGTCCTCGGCGAACGCGAACCGGGAGAACTCCCTGCCGAGGGTCACCACGGCACCGTCGTAACCGCCGTCGGACACCAGCACGTTCGAGCCCTTGCCGAGCACGACCCAGGGGACCTCCTCGCGAAGGAGGACCTCCATGGTGCGGCGCAGCGCATGGTAGCTGTGGCAGGTGATGTAGAGGGCCGCCGGCCCCCCGATGCGGTAGCTCGTATGGCGCGCCAAGCGCTCGCCCTCGACGACGTCGGTGTCGATCTGCTCGGAGAGCCGATAGGTGGCGTTGAAGAGGCCCATCGCCTAACGTGCGCCCTTCTCGTCGGCGATCTCGCGGGCGCGCTCGAGGTACTCGGGGCCCACGGTGGTGACATCGCCGGCGCCCATGGTGATGAGCAGGTCCCCGGAGGCCGTCATCTTGTCGATGGCAGCCATCAGCTCGTCGCGGCTCGCCGCGTAGACGACCTCCTTGCCCGGATGGCGCGCGGCGACCGTGTCGGCGAGCATCTTGGAGGTGACGCCGGGGATCGGCATCTCGCCGGCCGAGAAGACGTCGATCAGGATGAGGCGGTCGGCCTCGGCGAAGGCGTCGGCGAAGTCGCTCGCGAGCGCCTGGAGCCGCGTGTAGCGATGCGGCTGGAACACCACGCATACATGGTTGAAGTCGAGAGAGGCCGCCGCATGCAGGGTCGCCTTGATCTCGGTCGGATGGTGGCCGTAGTCGTCGACGATGGTGATGCCGTCCACGTCGCCCACATGGGTGAAGCGGCGCCGGACGCCGTCAAAGCTCGACAGGGCGCGCGCGGCGGCGGCGTCATCGAGGCCCAGCACCCAGGCGACGGTGAGGGCTGCGGTGGCGTTCAACATGTTGTGGCGGCCGGGGTTGCTCTTGATCTCGACCGGCAGCGTGCGCCCGTCGGGCAGGGAGACCGTGAAAGAGGATCCGATGCCCTCGGCGCGGCCGGCCTCGGTGATGCGGGCATCGCAGCCCTCCCCGAACCCGTAGGTGACGGTGCGCCGGCCGCTCTCGGCGGCGAGCTCGACCAGGCGCGCGTCGTCACCGCAGACGATGACGGTGCCCTCATCGCCGACCAGGCCCATGAAGGTGCAGAAGGTTTCCTCGATGGCCTCGAGCGAGCCGTAGTGATCGAGGTGGTCGGCCTCCACGTTGGTCACGACGACCACGTTGGGCTGCAGGTAGAGGAAGGAGCTGTCGGACTCATCGGCCTCGCAGACGAAGTGCTCGCCCTGGCCGTTGCGCCCGTTCGTGCCGTAGCCCTCGACGATGCCGCCGATGAGGAAGCTCGGGTCGAGGCCCATGCGGTCGAGCATGGTGGCGCACATGGAGGACGTGGTGGTCTTCCCGTGCGTGCCGGCGACGGCGACCGTGGTGCGCCCCTGCGAGAGGACGGAGAGCATCTTGGCACGGGGCCAGACCGGGATGCCGAGCTCGCGGGCGCGCATGAGCTCGGGGTTCGTCTCGGGGATGGCCGTCGAGACCACCACGACATCAGGGGCGAGCTCGTCGATGGTCTGGGCCTCGTGGCCGATGCGCACCGTGAGGCCCGCATGCGTGAGGTGCCGGATGTAGCGAGAGGTCTTGAGGTCGGAGCCGGTGACCGTGTAGCCGCGCTCATGGAGGACGAGGGCAATGCCGCTCATGCCCGCGCCGCCGATGCCTATGAAGTGGGCGCGCTTGAAGTCAGGCGTGGCGGTTCTATCGAATTCTGGCATGGTCAGCATGGAGGCTCCTTCAGGTTCAGATGCAACGGGCCCATTGTAGCGCCACGTGCGGACACGGCGGCGGCCGGGCGCGGCGCACACGGGAAGGGCATCGGGATATGCGGGCGGAAGTGGTGGCCGCTAGGCGCGCAGGGCTTCGATTTCGTCGGCGAGCTTCTCGGCGGCACGGTCGGCAACGAGCCCGTGCGCGGCGGCGCGCATTGCATCACGGCGCCCCGCATCAGTGAGGAGCCCGATGAGCTCGCGCTCGAAGTCCACGCCGTCGATGTCGGCGTCCGCGAACATCACCGCCGCGCCGGCGTCCACGAGGAAGCGCGCGTTCGTGGTCTGGTGATCGGCGGTGGCATGCGGATAGGGCACGAGGACCGATGGGACGGCGAGGGCGGCGATCTCGGCGATGGAGGAGGCCCCGGAACGCGAGAGCACGAGGTCCGCGGCAGCGAGGGCATCCCCCATCTCCGTGATGTAGGGGCGCACGTCCCAGCGTGCGGCCTCGTCGTCCGTGAGCGCGAGGGCTGAGCGCGCCTCCTCGAAGCCCGCGGCGCCGGTGGAGTGGACCACGCGCAGGCCGGGGATCGCGAGCAGGGCAGATTTCAGGGATGCGAGGCGCTCGTTCAAGTGGGCCGCGCCGAGCGAGCCGCCGAAGACGAGGAGGATCGTCTCCCCCTCCCCGGCACCGAGGGCGGCGCGGCCCCGCGCGCAGTCGCCGGCGAGCACCGAGGAGCGCACCGGGTTACCCGTCAGGCGGATGGCGTTAGGCGCGGCGCCGGCGCGCTCGAACACGGGGGCCACGGCGGGCTGAGCGATGGCGATGAGCGACGCGTGCCGGGCCGAGCGCTTGTTCGCGAGCCCGGGAACGGAGTTCTGCTCATGCAGGGCCACCGGGATCCCCAAACGCCGGGCGGCGCGAACGAGCGGCAGCTCGACGTAGGCGCCGAACCCGATGGCGACGTCGGGGCGCAGTGCGTCGTCGGAGCGGAAGGACTTGACGAGGCGGCCCTCCTCGCGGCTGATATGCGCGAGGGCCGTGAGGATCGTCCAGGGGCGGGAGCGGTCGAACCCGCTGACACGCACCGGGAAGAAGTCGAAGCCTGCCTCGGGGACGAGGGTCCCCTCGAGGCGGCGGGTCTCCCCGAAGAACCGGACCGCATGCCCGCGCCGGCGGAGCTCCTCGGCGAGGGCGAGGGCCGGGTTCACATGCCCGGCGGTGCCCCCGGCGGCG
>NZ_LT838843.1:424499-428577 GCF_900176655.1 Collinsella vaginalis | reverse complement strand
CGGCACACTCGGGCGCGGGCGCGCGGCGGCCCCACCATCGTACACGTTGAAGCCGCGGGAGCGCGCGGCACCGCTCCTGCTGCTGACCGCGCCGGCCGTGCTCCGCCCGAGATGGCTGGAGACGTCCGCCTCGTCGCCGGGCTCCCCCTCCCCCATGACCGCGAACCGCTCGCGGCGGGCGCGGTACGGGCTCGCCGTGGGGCTCTCCACAGAGACGCGGATGATGAGGCCCGCGAGGATGAGCGAGGCGAGCATTGAGGAGCCGCCGTAACTGATGAAGGGAATCGGCTTGCCCGTCATGGGCGTGACGGCCAGGATGCCCAGGATGTTGACGAAGAACTGGATCCCGAGCGCCATGGAGCAGCCCGCGGCCACGAGCTTCTCATAGAGCCGGGGAGTCTGCCCCGCGATCTTGAAGCCCGCGTACACCAGCATCAGGAAGACGAGGATGAACAGGAGCGTGCCCACCAGGCCCAGCTCCTCGCCGATGATGGCGAAGATGTAGTCGTTGTGCGCCTCGGGGAGGTAGCTGTACTTCATCGTGGACCCGCCGATGCCGCGCCCGGTGAGGCCGCCCGAGGCGAAGGCCATGATGGCGAGGGTCGCCTGATACCCGTTGCCGTACGGATCCGCCCAGGGGTCGAGCGAGACGGCGATGCGGCTCAAGCGGTAGGGCTCCATGGCGATGTAGGCGCCGAGCAGAACCGCGAGGATGGCGCCGGCGACGAGCAGGTTCTTGAGCGGCATGCCGGAGAGCAGCGCCATGCAGACCACGGTGGCGGCGATGATGGCCGTGCTGCCCGTGTCGCGCTGGAGCATGATCAGCAGGAGCGGCGCGCCCACGCCGATGAGGAACGGGAGCCAGAGATCAGGCCCCCATGTGATCGTGCGCTCCTCGAAATACCGGGAGAAGAGGTCGGCGGCGAAGAGGATGATCACCGGCTTGGCGAGCTCTGACGGCTGCAGGCTGAAGAAGCCGATGGAGATCCAGCGCTGGGCGCCGCCGGCGCTCGCGCCCATGGCCAAGACCGCCAGGAGCAGCAGCAGGATGGCGCCCGTCAGGAAACGGGTGCCCCCCTCGCGGAACCCCTTGAGCGTCCAGGGGAACCCACGGNCCCCCGCCGCGGCCAGCTCGTCCGTGCGCGCGTCGGGCGCGCTCCCCGCCCCGCCGACGACGGTGACGGAGCTCACGCGGTCGGGATGGTCTGCAGCCCATCGCGCCACGTCTAGACCGGTGGTGCCCCACCCGAGGACGAGGAGGCTCATGGAATCCGGTAACGGCATGCTCTGATCACTATCCCTGGAAGTAAAGGGCGAGGCCGATCGCGCCGAAGGCGGCGGAGATGATCCAGAAGCGGATGACCACCTTCGTCTCGGCCCAACCGAGCTTCTCGAAATGATGGTGTATGGGCGCCATCAGGAAGACGCGGCGGCCGGTCGACTTGAAGCTCACCACCTGGATCATGACGGAGAGCGCCTCGATGATGAAGAGGCCCCCCACCACGAGCGAGATGATCTCGGTGTTGGTCAGGATCGCCACGGCGGCGAAACCACCGCCCAGCGCCAGGGAGCCGGTGTCGCCCATGAAGATGCTCGCAGGGTAGGCGTTGAACCACAAAAAGCCGATGCATCCGCCGGCCGCCGCCGCGCAGAACACGGCGAGGTTCGCGTCCTGGGAGAGGAAGCAGATGGCCGCCATGACGAGCATGGCCATCATGCTCGTGCCGCCGGCGAGGCCGTCGAGGCCGTCGGTGAGGTTCACGGCGTTCGACATGCCGGCGAGCAGCAGAAACACGAAGATGAAGTAGAGCCAGGGGATGGAGATCGGGGTCCTGCCGACCATGAAGGTCGTCGTGAGGGCGCCGAGGTCGATCTCGAACCCGCCGGGGAAGACGACCACCGGGCGGACACCGCAGAAGTTGACGGCGAGGGTGAAGAACACGACCACGATGACCGTGAGGCCGAACATCTTCGCCCGCGGCGTGAGACCGAGCGAGCGGCCGTGCGAGACGCTCGAGATGTCGTCGAACAGGCCGAGGGCACCGGTTGCGAGCGTGGCCCCGATAGCAAGGATCAACTGGAAACTGGGGCGCGCCACGAGCAGGGAGGCCCCCACCACACCGATGAGGATGACCACGCCGCCCATCGTGGGCGTCCCCTGCTTCACCAGATGCCGGCTCGGGCCGTCGGCGCGAACCTGCTGCCCGATCCCCTCGAATTTGAGGAGGCGGATCCAGAGCGGCATCAGGGCGGCTGTGATCACGGCCGCGATACCGAGGGCCAGGAACGCCTGGTAGGTTGGGTAGGCGGGGTTGCCGATCATGCGCACACCTCTTCCACAAAGCGATCGAGCCCCACGAAACGCGAGGCCTTGACAAGCAGGAGGTCACGAGGGCCGAAGACGGTCGCATACCGTGCGATCAACCGCTCGCAGGAGGGGACCTGGATGACGGCGTCCTCGGAGAGCCCCATGAGCCGAGCGGCCCCGGCCATAGCGGCGGCGTTCTCCCCGCCCACGCAGATCAGGAGGTCGGGGCGGATCGCGGCGGCGTAGGCCCCGGTGAGCTCATGGAGGCGCGGCCCCTCGTCGCCGAGCTCGCCCATCTCCCCCAAGATCGCCACACGCGACCCCGTGCAGGGAAGCTGAGCCAGCAGGCTCAAACCGGCGGCCATGGACTCCGGGCTCGCGTTATACGAGTCGTCGATCACGCGCGCGCCGCTCGCTGCACGGCGGATCTCCTGACGTCGACCGGTGATCGTGAGGTTCGCGAACACCTCGTTGATCTCGAAGCGCGGGATGCCGAGCTCCACCGCCACAGCCGCGGCGAAGAGCGCGTTCACCACCGACTGGCGGCCGGTGAGCGAGAGCCGCGAGTGGAAACTCGCCCCGTCGGCGAAGGTGATGTCGAATTCAGGGTGCCCCTCCTCGTCGAGCTCGACGCGGGAGACGGAGATGTCGTCGTCGGCGCTGGTGCCGCAGAGCAGCACCTCGACCCCGGCGGGCTTCGCGAAGTGCTCGATGATGAAGGGCGTGAAATCGTCCTCGCCGTTCAGGACGAGGCGCGCGTGGTGGCCCTCGAAGTTCTCACGTGAGGGCGGCATGCCGGTGAGCACCTCGGCCTTGGCGCGCGCGATGTTCTCGCGGCTGCCGAGCCGGCCGACGTGCGACGTCCCGATCTTGGTGATCACGGCATAGGTGGGCTGGGCGCACTTCGAGAGGCGCTCGATCTGGCCGGGGCCGTCCATCCCCATCTCGAGGACCATGACCTCGGTGTCGCGGGGCGCTGAGAGGATGGTGAGCGGCATGCCGATGAGGTTGTTCAGGTTGCCCTCGGTCACGTGCACGCGGTAGCGTGTCGCGAGGAGGTTCGCGAGGACATCCTTGGTGGTGGTCTTGCCGATGGAGCCCGTCACGGCCACCACGGTGCACCGCATGCGCGCCCGATAGCCCTGGGCGAGGAGGAGCAGGAACTCCTCGGGGTCTGTGCAGGTGAACACCGCGCACTCATGCTCGTCGGCGAGGCGGATCAGATCGCGGTCCGGATCCTCGGTGAGGATGACGGCCGACGCCCCGGCCTCGATGGCCGCGGACGCGAAGGCGTTGCCGTTCACGCGCTCGCCGGGGAAGGCGACGAAGATGGAATCTGCGGTGACCTTGCGGGAGTCTATGACAACGCCCCGGCAGACGCGGTCGGCGTTGCCCGTCCACGGGGTGGCGCCGGTGACCTTCTCGAGGTACCTGACAGCGATCTCAATCATGCCTGACCTTCCTAGACGATGGCGCAACCAATCATTTTAGCGTGCCGTGCCAGAGGCCCCTCCCCGGACGGAGATTTGCACAGGGCGACCAGAACCCGGCACCGGGGCCCCTCAGGCGTCCCGAGGGATGCCGAGGGCCGTGATGGCCTCCTGCATGATGGTCTTGAACGGGGTGATCGCGAACGAGGACATGTTCGCGGTCCCGTCGAGCGTGATGTACGCCATGGCCTTCGGATCGGCCGGTGAGACGAATCCAAGGAAGGAGGCCATGTTGTTGCCCTGCTGGTACCCGCCGCTGGAGCCCGCGCGCTCGGCGGTT
>NZ_LT838843.1:401121-424060 GCF_900176655.1 Collinsella vaginalis | reverse complement strand
AGGCCATGTTGTTCCCCTGCGGGTCCCCGCCGCTGGAGCCCGCGCGCTCGGCGGTTCCAGTCTTGCCGGCGATGGTGTAGCCCTCGATCTGGGCGGCCTGGCCCGTGCCCTCGGCGACGACCGTCTCCATCATGGAGACGACCGCTTCCGCGGCCTCCTTCGAGATGCAGCGCTCCTGCTTCGAGGACCAGTCCACCTCCTCGCCCTGCTTGGATTTGAGGAAGTGCGGGACGCTCATGATCCCGCCGTTGGCGATGCCCGTCTCAGCGCGCAGGATCTCGATCGGCGACACCGCGAGCGCCTGCCCGAACGACATGGCGGCCAGGCTCGCGCCGTCGTACTGGTCGCGCTCCTTGATGATGCCCGTTGACTCCCCGGAGAAGTCGACCCCCGTGGCCGTGCCGAGCTGGTAGCGCTTGAGGTAGGAGGCGAAGGTGTCCGCCCCGATCTTCTGGCCGACGAGGATCATGCCGGTGTTCGAGGACCTCCGCAGGATCTCCCGGAGCGTCATCGTCTCCGTGTAGTCGCGGCCGTCGACGTCGCGGACGTTGTCGTCGCCGGCCTTCACCACGGCGGGGACCGTGAAGGAGGTGTCGGGGGTCACGACGCCCGCGTCGATCCCCATGCCGGCGACGAGCGTCTTGAAGACGGACCCGGGCTCGTAGGCATCGGTCACGACGCGCAGGTTCATGTCCTCGGTGCGCGCGTTCGCGAGATCGCTCTGGTCATAGGTGGGGCTTGAGCAGGCGGCGAGGATCTCACCGGTGGTGGGGTCGCAGACCACGGCGGAACCGTACTTCGCCTGCGCATCGGAGACGGCCTGGGCCATCGCCTGCTCGGCCGTCATCTGGATGTTCACATCGAGGGCGAGCACGAGGTCGACCCCGTCCTTGGCCGGGGTCTTCTCGTAGGCGCCCCCGGCGATGTAGCTGCCGTCGCGGGCGCGCTCGCGGACGATGGAGCCGTTCTCGCCCCGGAGGATGTCGTCGTAGTAGCTCTCGAGTCCGGATACGCCCTCGTTGTCCATATTCACCACGCCGAGCACCTGGGAGGCTATGTTGCCGTAGGGGTACTCCCGCTTGATGGTCTGCTCGAACTCGATGCCCGCGACGTTCATCTCGGCGAGGCGGTCGGCGTCCTCCTGGTCGACCTGGCGCTTGATGTAGTTGAAGGTGGTATCGGCCGTGCAGAGCGCGCGGACGTCGCTGGCATCGAGGCCGAGGACGTCCACGATGGCGCTGACGGCCTTGTCGACGCTCTTGATGAGCTTCGGGTTCACGTAGACGTTCTGGCACTCCACACTCATGGCGAGGACGTTGCCGTTGCGGTCGTAGATGGTGCCGCGCTTCGCGAAGAGCGTCTGGCTCAGCAGGCGGCGGACATCGGCCTCCTTGCGGTAGCGGTCGACGTTGATGAGCTGATAGTCGGCGAGCTTCCACACGGCACCCAGGAGCCCTGCGCCAAAGGCGCCGAAGACGAAGGCGCGCCGGGACATGAAGGTGTTCTCCACCTTCTGCTCGGTGCGCCCACGCTCGCGGGCCGCGCGATCCGGGTCGAGCGGGCGGTCGGATACCCGGCTGGACCCGGTGCGCGCGGACGCGGACCGGCGGAGCCGGTGGTCTTCCCTATCTGCCATGGGATCAGTTTGCCTCGGACACGGAGACCGCGGGCGTGCTCACATCGACGGTCACGCTGCTGTCGGTGGAATCGACCATGCCGAGCACCGAGGTGGCGAACTCGCGGATGCGCGTGCTGGCGCCGAAGACGGAGCGCTTGACCTCGAGGTCGGTCGACTCGCTCGCCGCCGACTCGATCTTGGTGTTGAGCTCGGCGTTCGCGTTCAAGGATGCGGCGGTGAAGCTTGCGATCGTGACGCGGGCGGCGCCGACGGCGCAGAAGAGGACGGCAAGGACGCAGAATGCCTTGATGACGCGCATGAAGGCGGGGCTGACGATCTGATCCGCCTCGCGCCCGGCGCCGGTGACGACATCCAGGCGCGGGCGGGGTGCCACCTCGAGCTCAGGGGCGAGGTTGCCCTCGTAGCGCGGGACGGGGGCGTGCATATCATAGGCAAAGGCTGCGTTTCCTGAGGTGTACCCCATGATATGCAACCTCCCTTCAGAGGCGGGTGGTGAACTGACGGCTGGACGGCGACCGGGAGGATGCGGGCGCCTCGGGCTCGAGCCGTTCGGCGACGCGGATCTTCGCGGAGCGCGCCCGGGGGTTGCGCGCGACCTCATCGGCGCTCGCGACCACGGGTTTGCGTGTGATGACCTTGAGTACCGGCACGTTTCCGCACACGCACACCGGGATGTCCGGCGGGCAGGTGCACCCCTGGTTCCTGTCCTGGAACAGGTGCTTGACGATGCGGTCCTCAAGCGAGTGGTACGAGATGACGCAGATGCGCCCTCCCGGGTTCAGCCAGCGGACGGCAGCCTCAAGGCCGCGCTCCAGTACCTCGAGCTCGCGGTTGACCTCGATGCGTATGGCCTGGAAGCTCCGCTTGGCGGGATGGCCGCCGTGACGGCGCGCCGCCGCAGGGATGCCCGCTTTAATGACCTCAACGAGGTCGGTCGTCGTCTCCAAGGGAGCGGTCGCCCGCCGCCGCACGATCTCTCGCGCGATCTGCCGGGCGAACCGCTCCTCTCCGTAGACGCGAAGGATCCGGGCGAGGTCTGCTTCGGTGTAGGTGTTCACGACCTCAGCTGCATCTTTGGTGCGTTTGCCCGGGTCCATGCGCATATCAAGGGGGGCTTCCTCGTTGTAGGAGAAGCCCCGTTCGGGAATATCAAGCTGCGGGCTTGAAACGCCCAGATCGAAGAGGAAGGCGTCGACGCCTGGGACCTCTGCGCGGCAGAGGAGCTCATCGAGGTCACCGAAGTTCCCTTTGAGGAGCAGGTGGGGCGTTGCGGGGAAAGATGTGTCGAGTCGCTCCCCCGCCGCCGTGAGCGCCATGTCGTCCTGATCGATACCGATGAGCAGGCCGTCCGTGCCAAGGCGAGCAGCCATCGCAAGCGAGTGGCCGGCGCCGCCGAGCGTGCAGTCGCACACGACGGAGTCCCTGCCCACCTGGAGCGCTTCGAGCACTTCCTGGAGCATTACGGGTTCATGCCGATATCCAGTTGTCAACGCGTCCCCCGCCATGTGCGCCAGCTCCCTTACGAGAAGAAGATGTCGGCCAGGTCCTCATCGGTCCGCTGCGCCTGGGTCTCCTCCCAGGTGGCGCGGTCCCAGATCTCCAGATGGTCGAAGTTGCCCACGACCGTCACCTCGCGATCGAGGTGCTTCTTCTGGCGCAGCTGCTCGGACAGGCCGATCCTCGCGGCGGAATCGATGTCCATCGGCACCGCCATGGAGGTCAGCCTCCTCATCAGCTCCTGGTCCTCGCGCTTGCGGGCGTCGAACCCGCCGCGCTTCTCGAAGAGCCCCATGACCCACGTCTCGAATCCCTCATCGGAGAAGACGTACAGGGCGTCGGCATCGAGTGCGGGCAGCACGTACACGTGCTCGCTGAGCGCGCGACGGACGGGGGAGGGCAGTGACAGGCGACCTTTCGCATCGAGATTGCGCTCGTATGTTCCGGTCAACATCACCGCGGTACCCCTCCCCTCGGCTGCTCAGATGCGGGTACGTGCGAGGAGCCACCTCGCCTTCGATGCCTTCATTCTATGGGGATATGACCCTATTTGCAACATTCTTTCCCACTTTCTCCCCCACGGTCCCCCACCACGCCACGTCCCCCCCCAACGGGATCAGTGCATGTCTCTCAGGCGATGACACAATATGTTGTGTTTGATTGTGCTAAATCCCACTACCAGTCGAAAAAGGACGGGGGCACATAACCTTCTACCTGAGGTTGAACCGATTTTCCGCGCCACCCCAAGAAGTTGTGATGGAGGGGTGAACGGCCGGGATCAGGCTGCTGCGAGAGGGGCGGCGGAGCTGCCTTTCGACGACGCGCATCGGACGGCGCGCATCGATGCGCCGGGTGGAACGTAGAGCCTCCGGCAAGCTCGCGCGCTGAATGGGACGTAGTGCCTCCGGCAAGCTCGGGAGCCGGTCCACCTGGGCCCGAAAACCTACTCTCAACCGCGTCTCCAGGCAAAATGCCCTTGGGACCGCCGCGAGAAGACGTTTTGCCCTCGTCCCGTGCACGGGCCCGCACCCCACGATGCCGGGAGGTGACGGCGTACGCTGCGAAGGGCAACTATACTGGCAGGATAAGCACCGCACGAAGGTATGAGGGGAGGCGAATCGTGGGCGCATCGCATCAAGGAGGCGCGAACCCGCGCGCGGACGCTATGCCCGCGGCCCTTCTCACCGGTGCGACGGCTCTAGAGCGCTGCCGCGACGAGTACCTCTCCCATCTTGCTCTCGAGCGCAACCTCGCGCAGAACACCGTCAGCGGCTACCGGCGCGACCTCGACACCTACATCGCCTTCCTCATCAATCGGGGCGTCACCGACCCCGATGCGGTCAGCCGGCGCGACACCGAGGACTTCGCCGCCGCGAAGCGAGCAGCCGGCTATGCGGGGTCGTCCATCGTCCGCGCGCTCTCCGCAGCCAAGGGCATGCACCGCTTCCTCGTGCGCGAGGGACTCGCCACCGCCCACCCAACCGCGACCATCCGGCTCCCCAAGCGCGATGCGAACCTCCCCGACTACATCACGGTCGAGCAGGCGACCGCCCTGCTCGACCAGGACTTCCCCGCGACGGCAACCGGTTGCCGTGACCATGCGGTCCTCGAGGTCCTCTACGGCTGCGGCCTGCGCGCGAGCGAGCTCTGCGACCTCACCGAGCGCGACGTCTACCTCGACGACGAGTTCCTCCGTGTGACGGGCAAGGGGTCGAAGGAGCGGCTCGCCCCCCTGATGGGGACCGCCCGGCAGGCGCTCGCTTCCTACCTGGACGGCGCCCGGGCCGAGCTCGCCGGCCATGCGCGCGGGGCGTCGAGCCTGTCGGTCTTCCTGAATGCCCGGGGTGGCAGGCTGTCGCGCCAGAGCGTCCATGCCATCTGCGAGCGCTACGGACGGGCCGCGGGAATCGAGGGGCTGCATCCGCACACGCTTCGCCACTCCTTCGCGACGCACATGCTCGCCGGCGGCGCCGACCTCCGCGTCCTGCAGGAGATCCTCGGCCATGCCGACATCTCGACCACGCAGATCTACACGCACGTGGACCGCACGCAGATCACCGAGGAGTACCTGGCGGCGCACCCCCGGGCTTGAGCGACGCCAGATCCGACGCACGCACGGTCGCGGGCGCACCGAGACCCGAAACGGACGAGGGTCGCCCGATGCGCATGCACCGAGCGACCCTCTCTTCCGCACATCCTCAACGAGGCGGGGCAGGCTTGCAGCGAGTCCACGCCCTGGGAGTCGCGGCCCGTCAGTCCGCCGGGTTCACCGGACCCACCTCAAGCCGGTCGATCCCCTCGCGATGCGCGACGGCGGCGCGCACGAACTCCCGGAAGAGCGGCGCGGGCTTGGTCGGTCGGCTCTTGAACTCCGGATGGGCCTGCGTGGCCACGAACCACGGGTGCACCTCGCGCGGGAGCTCGATCATCTCGACGAGGCGCTCATCCGGCGAGACCCCCGAGATCACGAGCCCGGCCTCCTGCAGGCGCTCGCGGTACGCGTTGTTGAACTCATAGCGATGGCGATGGCGCTCGTAGACGAGCTCCTCCCCCGCGTAGGCCTCGCGCGTGAGCGTGCCCGCCGCGAGGCGCGCCGGGTAGGCGCCGAGGCGCATTGTCCCGCCCTTCTCTGTCACGTCCTCCTGGCTGCTCATGAGGTCGATCACCGGGTAGTCGAGGTCGTGGTCGAACTCGGAGGAGCCGGCCATCTCCATGCCGGCGACGTGGCGCGCGAACTCGCAGACCGCCACCTGCATGCCCAGGCAGATTCCGAGGTACGGGATGCCCTTCGTGCGCGCGACGCAGGCTGCGGCGATCTTGCCCTCGAGCGCGCGCTTCCCGAAGCCGCCGGGCACAAGGATGCCCGCAGCCCCGGCGAGCTCCCCCTCCGCGTTTCCCTCGTTCAGGGTCTCGCCGTCCACCAGGCGAACGTTCACATGGCGGTCGAAGTGCACGCCGGCATGGTGCAGGGCCTCGATGACCGAGAGGTAGGCGTCGGGAAGCTGCGTGTACTTGCCCACGACGGCGATCTCCACCGTGTCATCGTGGCGGTTCGCGTGGTCCTGCTTGGTCAGGAAGCTCGTCCAGGCAGTGAGGTCGCGCTCGCGGGGCTCGAGCCCGAGGCGCTCGCAGATGCGCAGGTCGAAGCCCTGCTCCGCCATCATGGGCACGACGTCGTAGATGCTCGCGCAGTCCTCGTTCGTGAACACGTCGGCGGTCTCGACGTCGCAGAAGCTCGCGATCTTCGCGCGGATGCCGTCGTCGATGCGGTGATCGCTGCGCAGCACGATGATGTCGGGCTGGATGCCGAAGCTCCGGAGCTCCTTCACGGAGTGCTGGGTCGGTTTGGTCTTCACCTCATGGGCCGCGGCGATGTAGGGCACGAGGCTCACGTGGATGAAGCAGACGTTCTCGGCACCGGCGTCCTTGCGGTACTGACGCATGGCCTCGAGGAAGGGCTGGCCCTCGATGTCGCCGATCGTGCCGCCGAGCTCGGTGATGACCACATCGGAGCCGGTCTGCTCCTCGATGCGGCGGAAGCGCTCCTTGATGGCGTTCGTCACATGCGGGATGACCTGCACCGTGCCGCCGAGGAAGTCGCCGCGGCGCTCGCGTGCGATCAGGCTCGAGTAGATGGCGCCCGTGGTGAAGTTGGAGTCGCGGGTGAGGTTCTCGTCGATGAAGCGCTCGTAGTGGCCGAGGTCGAGATCGGACTCGTAGCCGTCCTCCGTGACGAAGACCTCGCCGTGCTGGAAGGGGCTCATCGTGCCCGGATCGACATTGAGGTAGGGGTCGGCTTTCTGCATGGTGACCTTGTAGCCGCGGCTCTTGAGCAGGCGGCCGAGAGACGCCGCCGTGATGCCCTTCCCGAGCGACGAGACGACGCCGCCGGTGACGAAAATGTGCTTAGCCATGATGGGGTACCTACGCTTTCCCGCGTTGACGAATCGGTCTTCACGGGACTTCATTGTACGCCCGCGGACGGATGGCGGCGGGCCTCCGCGCATTCTTGACAATTCGAAGCGCGCGGCTGCGTTTCACGGCCTTATGCGAGACGAGCTGCCCCCGGGGTCGTCCCTGCCGGGGGCCCAGGCGGCATCCAGACAGGTACGGGCGCCCGCTCGCCCTTACCCGTGGAAGTACGCGTGGCGCTCGTAATGGGGCTCACAGCAGACGTTGATCCCGAGCTTTCGGTACACCTGCTCGTCGGTGGCGGAGAGGATCACGCTGAAGAAGGCGTCGCAGCCGCGCAGCAGCGGCAGGCCCGCGACCACGCGCCGCGCCGTCTCGCTCGAGGCGCTTGTGATGGAGAGCGCGATCAGGGTCTCATCCGAGTGCAGGCGGTGGTTTTTGCTCGCGAGCTGCTCGGTCTTGAGCTGGCAGATGGGGTTGATGGCCGTGTCGTCGATCACGTTCTTCTCGATATCGACCCCGGTGACGGCCTTGAGCGCGTTCATGAGCAGGGAGCTCGCCGCGCCCAGGCGCTCGGACGTCTTGCCCGTGATGACCGTGCCGTCGGGCAGGATCATCGCGCCGGCCGGGGCTCCCGTCTCCTCCGCACGGGCCAGGGCGGCCGCGCGCGTGGGCAGGTAGTCTTTGTCGACGGCGGCCTTCTGCATGATGGCTTTGAGGCGGTCGACGCGCTCCTGGCCGACGCCGGTCCGCTTCACATCGACGACCGCGTCGAAGTAGCGGCGCACGATCTCGGCGCGGGCGGCGTCAGCGCAGACCTCGTCATCCGCGATCGCGAAACCAACCATGTTGACGCCCATGTCGGTGGGGCTCTGATAGGGGCTCTCCCCCATGATCCGCTCCATCAGGGCCTTGACCACCGGGAACGCCTCGACATCGCGGTTGTAGTTGACCGTGGTCTCGCCGTAGGCCTCGAGGTGGAAGGGATCGATGATGTTGGCGTCGTCTAGATCGGCCGTGGCCGCCTCGTACGCGATGTTGACCGGGTGCTTGAGCGGCAGGTTCCACACGGGGAAGGTCTCGAACTTGGCGTAGCCCGCCTTGGTGCCGCGCAGGTGCTCATGGTAGAGCTGGGAGAGGCAGGTCGCGAGCTTGCCGGAGCCGGGGCCCGGAGCGGTCACCACCACGAGCGGGCGCGTCGTCTCGACGAACTCGTTCCTGCCATAGCCGTCCTCGGAGACGATGAGGTTGATGTCGTGCGGATACCCCTCGATCGGGTAATGCAGGCGGCAGGGGATCCCAAGCATCTCCAGGCGCGAACGGAAGGCGTCGGCGGCCGGCTGACCGGCATACTGCGTGACCACGACCGCGGCGATCGCGAACTCGTTGCTGCGGAAGATATCGGCCAGGCGCAGGACATCCTCGTCGTAGGTGATCCCGAGGTCCCCGCGGGCCTTGCTCTTCTCGATATGGTTCGCGTTGATGGAGAAGATGATCTCAACATCGTCCGCGATGGTCTTCAGCATGCGGAACTTGCTGTCGGGCTCAAAGCCGGGGAGCACGCGGCTCGCGTGGTTGTCGTCCAGGAGCTTGCCGCCGAACTCGAGATAGAGCTTGCCGCCGAACTGCGCGATGCGCTCTTTGATGCGCGCCGCCTGAAGCTCGAGGTACTTCCCGTTGTCGAATCCACGGTGCATCAGAAGCGCTCCTCCCCGCCGTGGCCGCACGGCGCCTGTCTCTCATCACTCAACCGATCAGTATAGCCGAGGGCGCGGACAGGACCGCGGCGGAAGCCGCGCGTCAGGAGGTGGCGCCCTCCGACGAGCCCGTATCGGTCGCGGTGTCCGATGTGCTCGCCTGCGCGGCGGGACCGGCGGCCACGCTCACGGTGACGGTGTAGCCACCGTCGCCCGTGAAAGGGGCGAGCAGGGCCTTCACGGCCTCGATCGCCTGGTCGTTCGCCTCGACGATCAAGCGCGAGGCGTCCACCTTCGTGTTGGCGTCCTCCTGGGCGAGCTTGAGCGCCTCGGCGGCGTCCTCGCGGTTCTGCCAGTTGAAGAGCGCGAACTTCTCGTCATAGAACTCGAGGGAGTCGGGGTCGATCGAAACGGACTGCACCGTCGCGTTGGGCAGCGTGACTCGGACGTTGCGGCCATCGACCTCGACCTGGGCCTGCGAGAGATCGACGCCGGCGCGAACCTCGGCGTCATAGATCATCGTGAAGCCCTTCTTGTTGATGAAGTCGATGTCCCCCTCCTCGTACTTGACGAGGCCGCGGTATGAGAGTTTCGCCGTCGCGAGCTCTTGGACCCGCACGAGCTGCTCGGAGACCGTCGTGGTGTCGAGCCTCACCGAGGGGGTGAGGAAGCGCTGCACCGAGAAGGTGCCGAACACGCCCAGGGCGATGCCGAGGACGGCGATAATGAGAACGGGCCAGAACCCCAACCGGCGCGATGATCGTGCCATGCGATATCCCTTCCAACGGACCTGCATCCCCATCTCTGTACCCGAAGTCCGCCGGTTCGATGCAGAACCCGCCGCAAACAAAAGCGCCCTCCCCCGCGCACGGAACGGGGGAGGGCAGAAAGGTAGGTCGCACCGATGCGGGAACCCGATCGGTGAGACGACGGGTGGGATGACCGCCTTACGGGACGATCAGCACGCAAGCAACGGTCAGGATGATCACGGACGCGATGACGATGGCCACGATGACCTTCATCGCGAACTTGAGCCAGGTGGTCCACTCGATACGGGCGAGCGCGAGGCCGCCCATGATGGCGCCGGAGGTCGGGGTGAAGAGGTTCACCACGCCGATGGCGGCCGAGTAGATCATGACCATGACCTCAGGCGAGAAGCCGAGTTTGACCGCGAGCGGGCCCATGATGGGCATGGAGACCGTCGCCATGCCGGAGGTCGAGGGGATCAGGAAGGACAGGAAGAAGTACACGATGTAGCTCATCGGCGCGAAGATGATGCCCGATAGGCCGGACAGCGCATCGGCCGCGCGGTTGAGCACGAAGAGATCGAGGCCCGTGGAAGCCATGAGCACGGACACGCCGCGGGCGAGGGCGATGATGAGCACGACACTCATCATGTCGGCCGCACCGGCGATGAAGGTATTCACGATCTGCTTCTCGGACAGGCCGCCCACGATGCCGATGACGATGGCCATCAGGAAGAACCACGTGGACGCCTCATCGAAGTACCACTCGCCCAGGGGGACGCCGGTGACGTAGGCGCTCCAGCCGAGGCTGCGCTGCTCATCGGTGGTGGAGGTGCCGACGGTCTCGTCAGCGAGGGAGCTGTCGGTGATCTCAACCTCGGAGTTCTTGTTCTTCTCCGTATAGGTGTCGATGAGATCCTGACCGGTCACGTCGGTCACGACCTCCTCGGAGGTGGCGCCGGCGTTGAAGAAGTCGGCGACGCCCTCGTTCAGATCGGCCAGCGGGATGAAGCCGACGATCATGACGACGAAGGTGAGGGCGAAGACGACGAGCACGCACTTCTGACGGCCGGTGAGCTTGACGTCCTTGTTGACCTCAGCCGCAGCGGCGCCGTACTCCTCCTCGGCCTCCTTCTGCTCCTGGAGGGAGAGCAGGGTGGAGCCCTTGTCGGCCTTGACCTTGCGGGCGTAGCTCATCACGAAGAAGATCGAGATGCCGGTGGAGACGATCCAGAGGACCGCGCCCAGGCCGATGATGATGCTCTGGTTGACCTCGATGCCAGCGCTCGTGAGGGCGTCGACCGCGGCGCCGACGGCGAACGGGTTCACCGTGGAGCCGAGGCAGCCGGCACCGGCGCCGAGGAGGACCGTGGCGGCGCCGACCAGCGGGTCGAAGCCGGCGGCCATCATCGTGGCAGCGAGCAGGGCGTAGAACGGAACGGTCTCCTCGCACATGCCGTACGTGGTGCCGCCGAGCGAGAAGACGAACATCAGCACGGGGATGAGCATGAGCTCGTTGCCCTTGAGCTTCTTCACCAGGACGGCGATGCCGTTGTCGAGGGCGCCGGTCTCGGTCATCATGCCGAGGAAGCCGCCCAGGATGAGCACGAACAGGCAGACGGGGAGCGCATCGGAGAAGCCGCGAACCGGAGCCATGAAGAAATCGGGCAGGGTGGCGGCGGTCACCTCATCGGGGGCCATGCCGGACACGATGACGGTGACGATGGCGACGAGCGCCAACAGGATGAGAAGAATGGTGAACGATGACAGCATACCGCGCTTCTTCTTGGCGGAGTCAGTCATAAGCTCTCATCCTCCCTTCTTTTTTGTCGATTCCCGCGCCGCGACCGGACCGCTGATCCGTGCTGGATCCGGATGCGAATCGGGAAGCTGAACCTACGAGCCGAACAGGGTGGGGGGGCGGGCGCCGGGCAGGGCGCCCGCCCCGACGAAGGAAGCGTGCTACTTCAGGGTCGCGTACATGACGGCCTTGATCGTGTGCATGCGGTTCTCGGCCTCATCGAAGACCTTGGACTGCTTTGACTCGAAGACCGCGTCCTCGACCTCCATCTCGGTGACGCCGAACTTCTCGGCGATCTCGGCGCCGGTGGTGGTGTTGGTGTCGTGGAAGGCGGGCAGGCAGTGCAGGAAGATCGCGGAGGGGTCCGCCATGGCCATGAGCTCGGTCGTGACGCGGTAGGGCTCGAGCTCCTTGATGCGCTCGGTCCAGACCTCGTCGGGCTCGCCCATGGAGACCCAGACGTCCGTGTAGATGACGTGGGCGCCGGTGCAGGCCTCCTTCGGGTCCTCGGTCAGGGTGATGGTGCAGCCGTGCTCCTCAGCGATGGGGCGGCAGGCGTCGATGACGTCGTCGGCCGGCATGCACTCCTTCGGGCCGCAGGCCACGAAGTTGAGGCCGAGCTTGGCGCAGACGACCATCAGGGAGCGGGCCACGTTGTTCTTGGCGTCGCCCATGAACACGAGGGTCTTGCCCTTGATGTCGTAGTTGAAGTTCTCCTGGACGGTCAGGATGTCGGCGAGCATCTGGGTGGGGTGCCACAGGTCGGTGAGGCCGTTCCACACGGGGACGCCGGCCTTGGCCGCGAGCTCGTCCACGTCCTCCTGGGCGAAGCCGCGGAACTCGATGCCGTCGTACATGCGGCCGAGCACGCGGGCGGTGTCCTCGATGGACTCCTTCTTGCCCATCTGGGAGGAGCCGGGATCGAGGTAGGTCACGCCCATGCCGAGGTCCATGCCGCCGACCTCGAAGGCGCAACGGGTGCGCGTGGAGGTCTTCTGGAACAGCAGCACGATGTTCTTGCCCTCGAGGTAGCGGTGCGGGGTGCCCGTGCGCTTCAGGTCCTTGAAGTTGCGAGCGAGGCTCAGCATGTACTCGATCTCCTCGGTGGAGAAGTCGAGCAGCCTCAGGAAGCTGCGGCCGGAGAGGTTAACCCCCATGGTGATTCCTTTCGTCGAAAATCCGTGCGATAAAGACATGACCTGAGGGGGAGCATTCCCCTCCCCCTCAGTATAGCGGTGCGCCGCTGGTGGACGCACCGCTCAGGTCCCAAGTTTTAGAGGTCCTCACGCCAGAACGGCATGCTCATGCAGCGCGGGCCGCCACGGCCGCGGGAGAGCTCGGCGGAGGGCATGACCAGGAGGTTCAGCCCCTCCTTGTAGAGGACGTCGTTGGTGACGGTGTTGCGCGCGTACACCACGATCTTGCCGGGGGCGACGGCGAGCGTGTTGGAGCCGTCGTTCCACTGCTCGCGGGCAGCCGCGATGGGGTCGCCGCCGCCGCAGGGGATGAGCTTGATCTGATCGACACCGGTGGCATCCGCGAGGATGTGCTCGAGGGTGTCGTTCAGCTCCTTGATGTTCACGTCGCCGGCGTTCTTGCCCGGGGTGAGCTCGAACACCTGCAGGGTGCCCATGATCGCGGGGTGGATGGTGAACTTGTCGACGTCGATCTGGGTGAAGACTGTATCGAGGTGCATCATCGCGCGGTTGTTCGGGATGTTGAACGCCAGGATGCGCTCGATCTTGGAGTCGGAGTTCCAGAAGATGTTCTGGGCCATGACGTCGATCGCGGCGGCCTGGGTGCGCTGGGAGATGCCGACGGCCAGGGTCTTCTCGTTGATGTTCAGCACGTCGCCGCCCTCGGTGTGGAAGGCTGCGTCGCGGCGGAAGTACAGCGAGACATCCTTGTAATCGGGGTGGTACTTGAAGATGTACTTGCCGTACAGGGTCTCGCGGTTGCGGGTCACCGAGTACATGCGGTTCAGGCAGACGCCGTTGCCGACGACCGCGAACGGGTCGCGGGTGAAGTAGAGGTTCGGCATCGGGTCGATGATGAGGTCGGACTCGCCCTCGGAGTTGACGATCGAGTCGAGCGTCTGGGAGGACGCGAGCGGCATATCGATCTCGGCCTTGGTGAGACCGGCCATGGTCTTCATGACGAACTCGTAGTTGTCCTTGATGGACTCGAGCTTCTCGCGGACGACCTTGGGCATGAGCTGGCCCTTGATACCGGCCTCGGCGATGTACTGGTCCAGGAACTCGTCGCGGGCGCCCGGAACCGTGTCGAAGACCTCGGCGACGAGCTTCTCGAGGTACAGGACCTCGACGCCCTCATCGCGCAGGATCTGGGCGAACGCGTCATGCTCCTCCTGGGCGACCTCGAGGAACGGGACGTCGTCGAACAGAAGACGCTCGAGCTCGAAGGGCGGCAGGTTCAACAGCTCCTCGCCGGGACGATGCAGACAGACCTTCTTGAGATTGCCGATCTCTGAGGGGACGTGCAGACCTTTCGTCATGTGCCTCCTACCTTTCTGTTCTGGGGGCGTTTCCGCCCCCCGCTTGACCGTGACCCCGTCGCATACGTTGGGGTTCCTTGCGGACAGCTCCTAGTTTATCCAATCTGGAGAACGGCGTGCCCCACTTCGGCAAACGGTATCTTTGAGGTTGGGAACGGTATATGATTGTGATGATGCCTGATAGCCGCTCTGATGAGATAAAGCAATGACATGCTTTTTTGCTAAAAGCTACATAAAGTTGTTTGTTGAGAGTATGAGCACCTACCCCTCATTACTGCATATAACAATTGAGTGAATGAATATGTCCGCGTATGGTTGCATTCGAGGACGAGGCACAGAACTATGCATTAGATTGATATTTATATCCAAATTGTGCGTAACTCATGGGATGTGCCGCCATCCTGGGCCCCGGTACGACCGACCGCTCGCCGACCGTTCACCGTAAGCGAACGGTCAGGATTGGTTGTTCATCCACCCCTCACCCGCTGAGAGCAATATAGTCAATTCTATAGCTGGAGAAGCATTTGCAGGCATCGGAGGAACCCCATGGCAAAGCGTGAAGAGCAGGAGAGCCAGTTCGAGACGGCACGGGCGGTGGAAACAACCACCGAGACCGGGGCGGGCTACGACTTCAGCTACACGCAGAACCGCGAACTCTCCTGGCTGCGCTTCGATGACCGCGTGCTCGACGAGGCCTACGATGAGACCGTTCCCCTCTTCGAGCGTCTGAAGTTCGTCGCGATCTTCGAGAGCAACCTCGACGAGTTCTTCATGGTGCGCGTCGGCGGCCTCTCCGACCTCGCCACCCTGAAGCGCCAGCCGCGCGACAACAAAAGCAACCTCACGCCCTCAGAGCAGGTCGCGGCCATCCGCGCGGCCCTGCCCCCGCTCATGGAGCGGGCCGGGCGGGCGTTTGATGACATCGAGGAGGCCCTTGCGGCCGAGGGGGTCCACCGCCTCACCGCCCAGACCCTCTCCGATGAGGACAAGGCGTTCGTCGCGTCGTACTTCCGCGAGACCGTCTCCCCCATCATCTCCCCGCTCGTGATCGATCCGCGCCACCCCTTCCCCAACCTCCGCGGCGGGGGCCTGTACATCGTCTGCTCCCTTGAGAGCTCGGACGAAGAGGGGCTCGTGGGCCTCATCGAGGTCCCACCGGTGCTGCCGCGCGTGGTGGAGCTCCCCGGCGTCGAGCCCGGGCTCCGCTACATCCTGCTCGAGGACATCATCTCAGCGCATCTCGCAGACTGCTTCGGCCGCTTCACCCCGCTTGATCGCGCCGTCATCCGCGTGACCCGCAACGCCGACATCGACCCGGACGGCGAGGGCGTTGAGGAGGAGGAGGACTACCGCCTCCACATGAAGAAGATCCTGAAGAAGCGCCTGCGTCTGAAGCCGGTGCGCCTGGTCGTCAACGGGGAGCTCACCAAAGCGACCCGCAAGGTCATCCGCCACTCGCTCGGGCTCACGCAGGCCGCCGTCGACTATGTCGAGATGCCGCTCGATCTGGGCTATGTCTTCGCCGTCGAGGGGCGCCTCAGCTCAGAGCTCAGCCGCCGCCTGCTCTTCGAGCCCTTCACGCCCCAGCCCGATCCCGACATCAACCCCGGCCTCCCCATGGCCGAGCAGGTCATAGCCGGTGACAAGCTCCTGTTCTACCCCTATGAGTCCATGGCGTCGTTCCTGCGCCTCGTGCACGAGGCCGCCTTCGACGACGACTGCATCTCCATCCGCATCACGCTCTACCGCGTCGCCAAGCAGTCCCGCCTCTGCGAATCCCTGATCGCCGCCGTCGAGAACGGCAAGGAGGTCACGGTCCTGATGGAGCTCCGGGCCCGCTTCGACGAGCAGAACAACATCGAGTGGGCCGAGCGCCTCGACGAGGCCGGCTGCACGGTGATCTACGGCTCGGAGGGCTTCAAATGCCACTCCAAGATCTGCCTGGTCACCTACCGCTCCGGCACGAAGCTCACCCGGCTCACGCTGCTCGGCACCGGCAACTTCAACGAGAAGACCGCGCGCATCTACTCGGACTTCATGCTGCTCACCGCCCACGAGGGCATCGGCGAGGATGCGGCGGCGTTCTTCCGCAACCTCTCACTCGGCAACCTCAGGGGCACCTACCGCCACCTCGGCGTCGCCCCGGCCGGCCTCAAACCGCTCATCCTCGAGGGCCTGGAGCGCGAGATCGCCCGGGCGCGAGCCGGTGAGCCGGCGCAGGTCTTCTTCAAGCTGAACTCCCTCACCGACCGCGAGGTCATCGACAAGATCGCCGAGGCGAGCCAGGCCGGCGTGCGCGTGGAGATGATCGTCCGCGGCATCTCCTGCCTGCTTCCCGGCATCTCCGGTAAGACCGAGAACGTCGAAGCCCGCAGCATCGTGGGACGCTTCCTCGAGCACGCCCGCGTGTACGGGTTCGGCGCAGACGCCGACACGCTCTACCTCTCGAGCGCCGACATGATGACCAGGAACACCGAGCACCGCGTCGAGATCGCCTTCCCCGTGCTCGACCCCGAGCTCCGCGACCAGGTGCGGGCCTTCATGGACACGCAGCTCCGCGACAACGTGAAGGCGCGGCGGCTCACGCCCGAAGGCACGTGGGAGCGCATCGCGCGCGCCGAGGGCGAGGAGCCCTTCAACGCGCAGGAGGCCCTGATGCTCGTGGCGGAGCGCCAGGCGCGCGGCAGCGACGAGCTGCGGGACCGCATCCGCCAGGGCACCGCAAGCAGCCTGATTGACCGCGGCGACGTGCGGCGCGCCCTCCCCGTCCAGGAGGAGCGGCCCGCCGCGGATGAGGTGAGCGCAGCCGCGGGGAAGACCGAAGGCGAGACAGAGAAGCGTCTCGACGACGCACCGGTGGACACGGCTCGAGAGGAGACGGCTGAGGGCGAATCGGCAGGGCGCGACCACGAGCCCGCTGACGCGGGGACACGTGACGCCACCGCGGCCGATGACGCCGCGTCCTCCCTAGATGAGGCGGAAAACAAGGCCGATGCCGCCCAACCCGAGATGCCCGATGGTGGCGGTGAAGCGTCCGAGAGCACCGAGGCAGCTGGGGGAACCGAGGCGCGCACTGCTCCGGTGCGGGACGAGGCCAGGGGTGCGAACGGAGCGCAGGACGACGCCGTCAAGCACGTGGAGGCAACGCTGATCGACGAGGGCCGCAAGGGCGGCTCGGATGGATCGGGTGCGAACGCCGAGGAGCGCCAGGCCGCCGCGACGGTGACCGCGCTCGTCCGCCGCACGCCGAACCGACTCATGCGCGGCTTCGCCCTCATCGGACTCGGCATCCGGACCATCTTCGGCCGCGGCATCAAGCGGTAGCTGCATCAGGCGGCAACAGCGGCGGGATGCGTCAGCCTCGGCTATCTGAATTCTGAATCGGGCATCGCCTGCGGTGACACGCAGGCGATGTGCTTTGAGGCCCGGAAGGGCTTCGTGCATTGAGGCTGCGCTTTGCCGCAAGAATGCCCGTGGATGCACGGTTTTTAGGGGGTTAAATTCAAAATGCACCCTGTATGCGCGGTCACAGAGAGGATATCTTGCAAAAGATCGGATCCTCTGTGGAAACACGCAGGTCATCGAGGGATGCCCCGTACAGCGCGCACGCTGAACTCCTGAAAAACAGTGCATCAAGGGGACATCCTGAAATACAGAGCAGAAAACCGTGCGTGTAGGGAGCATTTCGCAAGGCGCAAGCGAGCCTAGCCCGACCTGAATCAACAGCCGCGCACGCAGAGAACGCCTGGTCAGGATCACGCCGATGAGGTCACCGCTATGTTTGTTCCGTCCCTACGGAACATCTTCGAGCACGCAGACGCCACTCGATGTCGAGCAGGGTCAGGCGCGAAACCGTGCTCTTACGTACTCGCCCGGCTTCGATGCACCGGTGCATCGCCGAGAACCACGCACCCTCGTCCACGGCATCTCCCTCCGACGCTACACTTGCATGAGGACACCGAACCGAAGGGACGCGCATGCAGCTCACCATCGAATCCATGATGTACGGGCCGGACGGCCTCGCCCACGATGAATCCGGCCGCGCGGTCTTCGTTTCCGGAGGCCTCGTCGGCGACGTCGTGGAGGCGGAGGTGGTGGAGGAGCAGGCGAGCTTCTCCCGTGCTCGTGCGACCGCGCTGCTCGAACCCTCCCCCGACCGCGTGGACGCGCCCTGCCCCCTGGTGGACATCTGCGGCGGCTGCCCCTGGGGCCACCTCTCCCGCAGCGCGCAGCTCGCCGCCAAGGAGCGAAACCTCCGTTCGAGCCTCGAGCGCATCGGCAAGTTCTCCTCCGACGAGGTCGACACCATGATGCGGCCTATCCGCCACGCGAAGGACGCCTGGGGGTACCGCAACAAGATCGAGCTCGCGCCCACACAGGTGCGCGGCCGCCTTCGACTCGGCATGCACGGGCGCGATCCCGAGCAGGTCATCCCGATCGACGCCTGTCCCCTCTTCGAGCGTAAATTTGCCCGCGCCGTGAAGGGCGTCACCGGCGCCCTTGGCTACCTGGGCAACTCCCGGGACCTCGAGCTCGAGCGGGTCGGTCTGCGCGCCTCGCGGCGCACGGGGGCCCTCGAGGTCGCCCTCTGGACCCCCACCGGGGGCTTCCCACGCGCCCAGGTCTCCCGCGTGCTCGCCGACGCGCTCAAGCCCACGAGCGTGGTCCGCGTCATGAGCAAGGGCGAGCGACGGGCGCGACGCGTCTCGGGTGTCGAGGCGCTCGCCGGCGAGGGCTCCTGGACCGAGCGGATCGGCTCTGAATCGATGCGCCTCTCCGCACCCTCGTTCTTCCAGGTCAACACCGCGGCCGCCGAGATCCTAATCGAGCTCGTCATAGACGCGCTCAACCCTGGGGAGGACGAGGTCGCGATCGACCTCTACAGCGGCGCGGGCACCTTCACGCTGCCGCTCGCCCGCCGCACCTCCTGGGTGGCGGCCGTGGAGGCCTATGGGCCGGCCGTGCGCGACCTGAGGCGCAACCTCGAGGTCGCCGGGCTCGACAACGCCGATGTCATCGGCGGCGACGCAGTTCGCGAGTTCCCCGACGAGGAGGTCGACGTGCTCGTGGTCGACCCTCCGCGCGCCGGGCTCGCCCGCGAGGCCGTGGACCTCATCGCCCGCACCGCCGCCCGCGATGTCGCCTACGTGTCCTGCGACCCGGCGACCCTCGCCCGGGACCTCGGGCGCTTCGCCGACGAGGGCACCTTCCGACCCGTCGCGGCAACGCCTGTCGACCTCTTCCCTCAGACCTTCCACGCCGAGACCGTCGTCCACCTCACCCGCCGCGACGCCTAGGGTCCAAATCATGCCGCCCACCATATCCTCAAGGGCATATGCCTCTTCATTGGGTATAACTCCGGTTAGTCAAAAACCACTCCTGAAAGAGGTAGATATATGTCCGCTGTCGCCATTCTGATCGCCGATGGGTTCGAGACCATCGAAGGGCTCACGATCCTCGACGTGCTCCGCCGCGGTGGGGTTCGCGCCTCGCTGGTCTCCATCATGGACACGCGCGAGGTCGTGAGCGCGCAGCAGGTCAACATCACCTGCGATTTCACCCTCGACGAGATCAACCCCGACGACTTCGACTACCTGGTGCTGCCAGGCGGCCTCCCGGGGACCGCGCACCTGCGCCGCGACCCGCGCGTCACCCGGCTCGTGGAGGATTTCGCCCTCAACAAGCACGTGGCGGCCATCTGCGCGGCCCCGAGCATCCTCGGTGAGCTCGGCCTGCTGGTGGGACGGCGCGCCACCGTGTACCCCGGGTTCGAGGAGAGCCTCCCCGCAGGCACGTACGCCGGCGAGCGCACGGTGATCGTCGACGGCAACATCATCACGGCGAGCGCCATGGGCCAGGCCCTCCCCTTCGCCCTCGCCGTGCTCGGCGACATCGCCGGCGAGAAAGCCGTCGAGAAGGTGCGCGAGGGCATCCAGCTCTAGCCTGACGCGCCGCTGCACCGCCTCCCACGCGCCCGTTGTCCCATACGGCACCGGGCGTTGCACTGGAAAGGGGCCGACATGATCCTCGCATCCCAGTCACCCCGGCGCATCGAGCTCATGCGCGACGCCGGTTTCTCGTTCACGGTCCAGCCGGCCGACATCGACGAGACCGCCCAACCTGGGGAGGATCCGCTCGCGCTCGTGGGCCGTCTCGCCGGTGAGAAGGCGCTCAGCGTGGCGATGACGGCCCCCACAGGCGAGCTCGTGGTGGCGGCCGACACCGTGGTCGCCCTTGACGGGCGTATCCTCGGCAAACCCGCCGATCCCGCGGAAGCCCGCGCGATGCTCATGGCGCTCTCAGGCCGGACCCACACGGTTGCCACCGGCGTCGCCGTGGCGCGGGGCGGCACCGAACCGTCGATCGTGGAGCATTTCGTCGACACCTGCGCGGTGCGTTTCCATGAGCTCGACGACGATGAGATCGAGGCCTACGTCGCGAGCGGCGAGCCGTTTGACAAGGCCGGCGCCTACGGGATCCAGGGGCGCGGCGGGCGGCTGCTCGTCAACTCGATCCATGGCGACTTCTACACCGTCGTCGGCCTCCCCATCGCCCGCGTCGTCCGCCTCCTGCGCGCGATCGGCGTATGATCGGCACAGCGCTGCCCGCGCTGCCGCAATACCACGCATCAAAGAAAGGGGCCACCGNCAGGGGCGCGCGAGGCCGCGGGCGCGCACGGCGTACCGTCGGCACGGGACCTCGGGCTGGCGTAGAGGGCGCGGCAGCGGACATAGTTGTACCCTGGCGCCCTCGGTGGGTCCCACGGCGTGCCGTGGCGCGGGATCTCGGGCTCTGGCTGAGGGCAAAATGCACGGTTTAGGCTGGTTGTGCGCGAGTTGTCCTTTGAGTGCGCGATGCGCGCGGCGGCATAGCGCTACGATCGGATCGATGTGGGCGTGGCCCGACACCAACATCTGACATACGCCCGCGCGCCGCCCTCTACGTGCGCGGCTTTCGGGCCGAGCGCAGGATGTCCCCTGTATGCATGATTTATCTGAGCAAAATGCAAGATGTCCTCTGGATGCATGGGTTTTATCGGGCTGACAGCAGCCAGGCAGGTTCGTTCCCTCCGCTGAACTGCGACTTCTCTACGAAGAGATCCCATCATGCAGGATGTCCTCTGAATGCATGGTTTTTAGGGGGTTAAATTCAAGATGTCCTCCAGATGCACGAGCATTCAGAGGACATCTTGAGGCGCCGGATCCCTTGTGTTAGAAACCGCAGGTCATTCTGATGCGCGCAGGAACCCTTGCTCTCCAAGCCCGTCGAAAACCGTGCATTCAGGAGACAGCCTGCATTCAGCCAGCATACCCTGTGCGCTCAGAAGGCTTTTGTCGCCGCTTGATGACCTCGACGGCACTCAGCCTCCGCGCTGCATGCCTCATGCGCCCGTCGGAATCCCAGATGAACTGTTGTCAGGCTGAATTATTTCGCGGCTTGGGTGGCCAGATTGACCGCATGGATATGGGCGACATCCTCGAGCAGGTCGTCAAGCGGTCCGCCGAGCACTGCTAGATCGGGCTCGCCCACGCCATCCCAGTCATCTCCGAGCGCCATGGCGAGCAAGGCGTCGACGAGCGCGGGGTTCTTCGCCAGGATAGGCCCGTGCAGGTAGGTGCCGACCACGTGGCCGCCCCAATACCCTTCGGTCCCATCCTCGCCGTTGTTGCCCCTCCCCTGCCGGGTGAGGCCGAGCGGGCGAGCGCCCTCGTCGAGCCAGGTGCGGCCCGCGTGGTTCTCGAACCCTGCGACCTTGAGCCCGGTGCCGTCGGACCCGAGCACCTCCGCGGTGTGCCCGATGATCCTGCTGCCATCGGGGGACGCGACCGTGTCCATGGGGATGATCCCCAGGCCCTCGACCCGCTCCCCCGCGACCACGCAGGAGCGGCCGAGCAACTGGAAGCCGCCGCAGACGGCGAAGACGACGCCGCCCCGGTCGATAAGTGAACGCAGCTTGCCCTCCAGGCGGTGCAATGCGTGCGTGGAGGCGATCTGGCCGCGGTCGGATCCGCCGCCGATCAGCACGATGCAGGGCGCCTGCACATCCAAGGAGTCCAGATCGCTGTCGAGCAGGACATCGGACACGCGGGCGGGGATCCCGCGCCAGGCGAGCCTCCTTTCGAGAACCTGCGTGTTGCCGGAGTCGCCGTAGAGGTCCAGGGCGTCGGGAAAGAGGCGCACGATGTTGACAGGCTCCCTCGCGGTGTCCTCTTGGCGTAGGGTGCGCTGGTCGTGACGGCGCGGGAAGCCGCTGGGCCCATGGGACGCATCGGTGCGCCGCTGGCGTCGAACCCGTCGCGCAGCAGCTGCACCGCCTGCATGAAGACCGTGTAGTTGGCAACGAGATCGACCTGTTTGATCCCCCGGTCACGCGCCAAGGCGAGCCCAGATGCGATGTCGTCCGCCTTCACAATGAGGCCGGCATCCGCCCCGGCGTAGAGGAGTCGCGTCGCCACATCGTCACGGCGGGTTCCCGAGCAGACCAGGAGCTCCTTCGATGCGACCTCGAGAAGATCCCGGTCATCGACGTCCCAGAGCCATGACACGTCGTGCCCGTCGGCGTCGAGGTCGTTGATCGCGAGCAGGAGGGCGGACCCCGCTCCCGGGTCCAAGTCGCGCAGGGCCGATGCCATGCTCACGGGATTCTTCGCGAGCTGGGTGCGGATGTCCACCCCCTCCCACGTGAGCGTCTCCCCTCGGCCGTTCTCCGGGTCGAAGCTCGCGAACGCCCGGGCGATCTCCGCCGCACTCACCGCGTCGCCGCCTGCGAGCAGTCCGCTCGCGATCCACGCCGCGCAGGCGTCATATGCGCCCGACACCCCGGTCAGACGGAATCCTGAGAGATCGAGGACCGTCCCCGTCTCCTCATCACGCAGCCGGATGCAGCCATCCGGATCCAGCTGTATCGCCACCGCGGGGTCTGAGCGGGTGAAATCGCCGGTCGGGCACTCCCAGAGCCCGCAGGCCCCGAGGGTGCGGGACCGGTACACCAGGTTGCGCCCGCAATGGGGGCACAGAGCCCCGTCACCGGTCACGTGCGCGCCACCCGCCGGTGCCTCGCCCTCGAGCCCATCGGACGCGTCAAATGAGAAGCCGAAGGGGATCATGCGGTGGCGACCCGGAGCATCCGCC
>NZ_LT838843.1:360499-400450 GCF_900176655.1 Collinsella vaginalis | reverse complement strand
GCCTGGGGCGGATCCACCCGCGTGTCCCAGCAGGCGCGATGCGAATGCGGCGGCGGTGCAGGCGGCGCGGGCGAGCTGCAAGCGCGCCCGGGAGAAGCCTCGAACACCGCCTTCGGTCTGGAGTGAACCCACTTCAATCCCCTCTTCACGATCTATGACATGCGGCAGTGGTACCCACAATGCGGGTGTCCAAAAACCGCACCGAGCGATGCCTATTTCGTTTTCACATGTGAACGGTAGCGCAGGCTCCGCTCGAGCAGGACATCCGCCGCGGTGACGCCACCCAGATATATGGCCACGGAAGCGGCCGAGCCGGCGAGCGCGATGGGGACCGAGCGATGCAGGTACCCGAGCGCCAGAGACGCGGGAACGAGAATCAGGAGCTGCGCGATGGAGCCGATGGCGAGCGGGGCAACGTAGCGCGGGGGTTGAGGCGGCATCGGATAGCCCTCAGGGGCGCGGCCCCGGAACTGTCGTCCGAGCGCGGACTCAGCGGAATTCCGTGAGCCCCCCCTGCTCGTGATTCCTCAAACCCGTGGTATCTTCCATCGAACCCTCCCCGGCCTGATGGATCCGGGTGGAACATCGCATCCACCCGGATCCTCCACGCGGCCACCGGCCGCAATCGGAGTGATTATGGTATCACCCCCTACAGGGAGATGCCACCTATGGCGAGCAGGACGATCGCGGACGCCGCGGCAGCGGTCACACCTGCGGCAAGGGCGCGCTCCCAGGTAGCGATCCCCGCGACGGCGCCGCGCTCGCGACGGGCCCGCAGGTAGAAGAAGAACCCGGGCACATAGGCGATGCAGCAGAGCATGAGCAGGCGGGCACCTGATATCAGCACGGAGGTGACCAGAAAGGCGCAGGTGAAGGCCGCGATCACCAGTGGCCCCAACTGCCCTTCGCGGCGTCGGGGCCAGGCGAGCTTCACCTGATAGGCCGCGGCGAGCGACCAGCTGACCACGATCGCGGCCGTGCAAAGCGAGTAGGCGAATCGATAGGCCTCAGCCGAGAACAGCGTCACGACGGACAGAATCTGGATCACCACACCGGTGGCGATGAGGCAGGACGTGGGCGCTCCCCAGGTGTTGTGGCCTGCGAACATGCGGGGCATGAGACCGGTCCGCGCCATCTCGCTCAGGGTCTCGGACGCGAGCATCAGATAGGAGAGCCAGGCACCGAAGATGGACACGATAAGGCCGCCGACGATGAAGGCCCCGCCCCAGGGGCCCACGGCCTCCTGGAAGATGAAGGCCATCGACGGCGTGCCCACGGCCATGAGCTCCGCGCGCGGGAGGAACCCGTAGGGCAGGATGGAGGCGGCGATGTAGAGGATGACGAGCGCCGTGGTGCCGAGGACCGTGGCACGGGAGACGTCCGCCTTGCGCCGGGCGCGGTGCCCGAGCACCGTGGCGCCCTCCATGCCGACGAAGACCCACATCATGACCATCAGGCAGTCGATGATCTGCCCGCCGGTGCCCTCGAGGGCAGCCTCCCCACTGGAGGTGTCCGCGTTCGCACCCCAGATGTCCAAGGTGAAGGTCTCCGAGCGGAACACCGCGACCATGGTCGCGATGAAGACGAAGATCGGCACGAGCTTGCAGACCATCACGATTGCGTTGACGGCGCTCGCCCGCTCGACGCCCCGGTTCACGAGCCAGATCACCGACCAGGTGATCACCGAGTTGAGCGCCAGCGAGAGCGGCGAGAGCCCACCGGAGAATACGGGGAGGAAGTACCCGAGCGCCGAGATGAACATCACGCTGAACGCGACGACCCCGATCCAGGTGGAAAGCCAGTACCCCCAGCCGCAGATGAAGCCGACGAAGGGCCCGAAGCCCTCACGCGCGTACGCGACGATGCCGTTGAGCCCCGGCTTCTCAACCGAGAGCCTGCCCAAGGTCGTGGCGAGCCCCATGAAGCCCGCACCGGTGATCAGCCAGGCGATGAGGGCCGGTCCCGGCGCGGCGGCGCGGGAGATGTCCGCCGAGAGGGCAAAGACACCCGATCCGATCGAGGAGCTGATGACGAGGGCGATGAGGGCGATGAGGCCGATGCCGGGGCGGGAGGAGGAATCCGCGGCGGGGTGCCCGCCGCGCGACGGTGAGGTCATAGGGGCTCCTTGTGGGGGCGTTTCAGGTCAGGCCCGCGTGCCAGGTCCGGGCTAGTTGAACTTGACGATCTTACCGGCCAGGCGATAGAGGCCGACCGTCATCCGACGGCCGAACGGCGTCGGGAGGTTGGTGGCGAGGCCGACCAGGCCGAAGCGGGCCCGGCGGTACATGCGCGCATCGTGGGCGCGCAGCTCGGCCCAGAGCGCCCGGAGCTCCGCGGGTTTTGCGGGATCGGACGAAAGCTCGGTGAATACGCTGCAGATGGCCATCATCATCGTGAAGTAGCCCATCATGTAACGGCGCAGGCGCGGCTCGGAGACATCGTCGAAGAGATGGTACGCGTCCATCATGATGCGGGTGATCTTGAACTGCTGGTCGAGCCGGCGAACCATCGTCGCCTCGTTCACGCTCTGGCCCTCGCGACCGATGAAATAGCGGTAGAGGTCGATGTCGGCGTAGTAGATCGAGGTGCAGCGCGGCAGGGGCACGTAGGCGTAGATGTTGTCCACGTAGAAGGTGTGCGCCGGCAGTGGCACGGGCTCGCGCCGGAGCACCTCCGTGCGGTAGCAGAGGCTATGCATGAGCAGGTTCTGACTCGGACCGAAGCTGCCGATCTCACCCCAGGTGAACACGCGGTCGCGGGGCAGGACATGCCGATAGCTGATCGTGTTGCTCGTGCCCTCGAACACCTTCTCGTACACGTAGTTCGCGATGAAGAGGTCAACCTGCTCGTCCCGGGCGCTCAGGGTGCGCAGGATCTCGAGCATGCGGGCGAGGGCGGGCCCGTCGAGCCAGTCGTCCGAATCAACGACCTTGTAATAGGACCCCCGCGCCTCGCGCAGGCCCGCGAGGACCGCCATGCCATGCCCCCCGTTCTCCTGATGCACGGCGCGCACCAGACCGGGGTGCTTGGCGACCCAGGCGTCGGCGATGGCCGGCGTCTCGTCCTTCGACCCGTCGTCGACGATGATGACCTCGATGTCGGGAGCGTAGGCGCTCCCCTCGAGTATCGAGGTCACGCAGCGGTCGAGATCCTGGGCCGCGTTGTAACTGGGGATGCCGAAGGTGATGAGCTTATCGGGCGCGGGGGTGCCCACAGGCTCAGGAATGGCAGGCGATGAGTTCATCGGATAACTCCAGCGCGGACTCGACGGCCGCGTCCATATCGTAGTTTCGGTACTCGGCCAGACGGCCGGCGGGGTGGAAGTTCGTCACGCCCTCGATGCAGTCGAGGTAGGCCTCGAAGCGGTCGCGAGATGCGGGGTCGATGATACCGCAATCGGGATAGAGGGTGCCGGATTCGCTTGGGACGGGAGGGGTCGGCGCAGGATAGGGCAACGGACCCAGGTCGGTGCCAAACAGCGCGTCGAGCGCGCCCGTGTAGACGACCTCGCCGCCATACACCTCACCGTTCAAGAGCACGTGCGTGTCGTCGAACGAGATGAGCTCGCGCTCGTCCACGCTGCAGCAGACGTCGATGAGATCGTGGTCCAGAACGGCTTCGAACAGCTCCGCGCATTGATCCACGGAGATGACCTGCGGGGCGTCGAGGCTGGTATCAAGATTGCTCGCGAACCGCGCGAAGAAACTGACCACCCGCGGCGTCCGGACGCCGAGCAGCCCGTGCACATCCGACACGCCCGCGACCCCGAGGTAGTCACCGGGATTTCCCACCACGCTCTCGCGCCGCTCGAGCACGGCCACGCGGTAGCCGAGCGCCTCGGCGAGGCGGCGGGCGCACACAACCCCGGCGAAACTCGCGCCTGCGACGACCGCATCGTACTCATGTGGATTGAAGCCCTGCGGTAACCCAGAGCTGACAGACATCGGTGCTCCTCAAAACATGGTGGCGGATAGTCGGCCACGTGCGAATATCCGCTCCAATTATATCTCTGGCCGCCGTATAATGATTCGTGCCACACAAGGAATGCTCATCATCTCCCCCGACTATGACGAAAATGTCATGAGAAACCGCAGGTCATCACATACGCCCGGACCTGCGGGCACGGGGGCGGGAGGGCCGAGTTCAAGGAGCAGCATGAGCGAGTTTCTGACCCACATGAAAGACGCCGCGCGCGCCGACAAGAAGACGATCGTCCTCCCCGAGGGCGGGGACCCGCGCACCATCGCCGCCGCGCACACGATCATCGAGGAGGGCCTGGCCAACCTGGTGATCCTCGGCGATCCCGCTGAGATCGACGTCCCGGGCGCCACCGTCATCGATCCCCGCCATGCCGAGCAGCATGAGGCCTACGCCCAGGCCTTCGCCGAGCTCCGCGCCAAGAAGGGCGTGACCATCGAGCAGGCCCGCGCCCAGGTGATGGATGAGACCTACTTCGGCACCATGATGGTCAAGATGGGCGATGCCGACGGCCTCGTCTCCGGTGCCTGCCATTCAACAGCCGACACCCTGCGTCCGGCCCTGCAGATCCTGAAGACCGCACCCGGAACCAAGCTCGTCTCCGCCTTCTTCGTGATATGCACGAACACCCCGGAGTTCGGCGACGAGGGCACGCTCATCTTTGCGGATTGCGCCCTGAACATCGCCCCCACGGCCGATGAGCTCGCCGAGATCGCGATCGCGAGCGCCCACTCCTGGGAGACCTTCATGGGCGACATCGAGCCCCGGGTCGCCATGCTGTCCTACTCCACCATGGGCTCCGCCGGCGGGGACATCGCGAAGAAGGTCCAGGAGGCCACGGCCTTCGCGAAGGAGCGCGCCCCGCAGCTCGCCGTCGACGGCGACCTTCAGCTCGACGCCGCCCTCGTGGACACCGTCGCCGCCCTGAAGGCGCCCGGCAGCAGCGTTGCCGGCACCGCCAACGTGCTGGTCTTCCCCGATCTCGAGGCCGGCAACATCGGGTACAAGCTCGTCCAGCGCTTCGGGCGCGCCGAGGCGTACGGACCGATCCTGCAGGGCATCGCGAAACCGGTCAACGACCTCTCGCGCGGCGCCACGGCCGATGACATCGTGGGCGTGGTCGCGATCACCGCTGTGCAGGCGCAGATGGCTCGCTAACAGGCCATCTTCTTACGCGAGGGGCCACGAGTCCCCCTTCGGCGCTGTCCTCGCTTCGCTGCGGAGGCGCCTGCGGGGGCTCGTGGCCCTTCGCTATCGATGGGTTAGCTCGCTGATGAAAAGCGGCCCTAGCCTTCCTTGGCTTGCAGCTCATTGTGAGACTGAGTTTTATTGGTGGGTGCTTGCGTCGTGCGCTATCTGACGTACTGAGAGCGCTCCGGTAACAGGCCATCTGCCGCGCTTGGGTCCGGAAGTCCCCCTTCGGCGCTGTCCTCGCTTCGCTGCGGAGGCGCCCGCGGGGGCTCCCGGGCCCTTCGGTGTTGATGGGCTACCTCGCAAGGGAGGAGGAAGTCCCAGCCGGTAGCGTGGGTTGCAGCTCGGTGTGAGATGTGCATTGTTTTTAGGCAGCCACCTGTCCCCAGCGCTAACTAACAAGCGCGGTTATCGCGATTGATGAGAGCTTGTTTAAGCCTCGATAGGGCAGTTGACCGCCATGTGCGGGCGCCTAACTCGATAGTTCGTCTATGAGGTCCAGAACCTTCAGGAGGTTGCGTTCGTCGATGTGGTGGGGGGCGACGGCTTTTGTGGCGGGTTTGGCGCAGAAGGCGATGCCGATGCCGGCTGCCTTGAGCATGGGGATGTCGTTCGCGCCGTCACCGATGGCGACCACGTTCGCCAGATCGACCTCAGCCTCGGCGGCCCATTGGCGCATGGTCGCGAGTTTGAGATCGCAGGTCACGATCGGGCCCTGGGTCCGCCCGGTAAATTGGCCGCCTCGCACCTCAAGGCGGTTCGCGAGGCAGTAATCGATGCCTGCGGCGGCGACCAGGCGGTCGGCGATCTCGTGGAACCCGCCCGACACCAACCCGACCACCCAACCGCGCTCATGGGCGGCGGAGACCAGCTCCCGGGCACCGGGCGTGAAGGTCACCCGCGCCCACACGCGTTCGAGCACCGAGACGGGAAGGTCCCTCAGCAGGGCGACCCGCTCGGCAAGGGCCTCCTTGAAGTCAAGTTCGCCGCGCATTGCGCGCTCGGTGATCGCAGCAACGCGCTCGCCGACACCCGCCTCATCACCGAGCAGGTCGATAACCTCCTCGTTGATTAAGGTGGAATCTATGTCCATCACGATCAGGCGCTTGGCGTTCACGGTCGGCAGGGGCTCCTCTCAAAAAAGCGGCGAGAGATGGGCTCGGCCCTCCCCCCCCGCCGCTCCATCTCACATATGGTGCTAGACCGCCAGGCGCTCGACGTCGGAGGCGATCATGTACTCCTCGTCCGTAGGGATCACCATGACCGTCACGGAGGAGCCGGCGGCGGAGATCACACGGTCCCCGCGCTCGGCGGAGCGGTTGCGATCGTTGTCGATGCGGACGCCGAGCCACTCGAAGCACTCGCAGAAGGCCTTGCGGATCGACCAGTCGTTCTCGCCGATGCCGGCGGTGAAGGTGATGGTGTCCACCCCCGCCATGCTCGCGATCATCGCGGCAGCCTGCGTCATGGCCTTGTAGGCGAACATATCGAAGGCGAGCAGGCAACGCTCATCGCCGCGGCTGGCGCCGTCGCGGATGTCACGGGCGTCACTCGAGATGCCGGAGACCGCGAGCATGCCGGAGCGCTTGTTCATCATCTCGTCGACCTCGTCGTAGGTGTAGCCGCCCTCGCGTTGGAGGTAGCAGACGGTCGCCGGGTCGATGGAGCCGCAGCGGGTGCCCATCATGAGGCCGTCGAGCGGGGTGAGGCCCATCGTGGTGTCGCGGCAGGTTCCGTCCTCGATCGCGCAGAGCGAGGCGCCGTTGCCGAGATGGCAGGAGAGCAGTCGGTGGCAGGACTCACCGAGGAGCTCCTTGGCGCGCATCCACTCATAGCGGTGGCTCGTGCCGTGCGCCCCATACTTGCGCACATGGTACTTGTCGACCACGTCCTTTGGCAGGGCGTAGGTGCTCGCCACCTCGGGCATCGTCATGTGGAAGGACGTGTCGAAGACCGCGACGTTCGGGAGCTCGGGATAGCGCTCACGGCAGTACTCGATGATGGCCGCCTCACCGTAGTTGTGAAGGGGCGCGAGGGGCGCGACCTCCAGGATCTTGGCGTAGACCTCATCGGTCACGAGGGCGGAGTCCTCGAAGTACCAGCCGCCTTGCACGATGCGGTGGCCGATGCCGTCGAAGGCGATGTCGAGCCCGGCGAGGTGATCGAGGACCGCGCGGATCGCCGTGCGGTGATCGGGGAAGAGGGCGTCTTCGGTGACCTTCTCCTCACCAGCCACCGCGTGGCCGAAGATGCCCCGGTCGAGCCCGATGCGCTCGCAGTTGCCCTTCGCGAAGACCTCCCGCGTGACGGTGTCCATGAGCTGATACTTCAAACTTGAGCTTCCAGCGTTGACGACAAGTACGTTCATACGACTCCAATCGGTTATATCGCGTCAGCCCGCTGCAGCACGCAGGTGGGCGCATGCGGTTGGAAAACAGGGCCTCGATTAGGCGGTGGCGCTGACGATGCGCTCGACATCGGACGCGATCATGTACTCCTCATCCGTGGGGATGACGTAGATCGCGACGGGGGAATCCGGGAGCGAGAGCTTCCAGGCGCCGTCGGCACGCAGGGCGTTGCGTGCATGGTCCATGTGGACGCCGAGCCAAGCCAGGCGATCGGCCACACCGGCACGGACCGCGGGGGCGTGCTCGCCGATGCCCGCGGTGAACACGAGGGCGTCCATACCGCCCATGGCGCAGGCCATCTCGGCGGCCTTGGCGGCGATCTTGTAGACGAACATGTCGAAGGCGAGCTCGTAGCTCGGCTCCCCTGCGGCGACACCCGCCTCGACGTCGCGGACATCGTTCGTCTCACCCGTGACCGCAAGGAGGCCCGAGCGCTTGTTCATCATCTCGTCGACCTCGTCGTACGTGTAGCCCCCTTCGCGCTGGAGGTAGACGACCGTGGCCGGGTCGATGGAGCCACAGCGGGTGCCCATCATGATGCCGTCGAGCGGGGTGAGGCCCATCGTGGTGTCCATGCACCTGCCGTCCTCGATGGCGCAGAGCGAGGCGCCTGAGCCGATATGGCAGACGACCACGCGGCGGGCGGCGGGGTCCATCTCGGCGACGGCTCCTGCGATGCATCGGTAGCTCGTGCCGTGCGCGCCGTATTTGCGGATATGCAGCTTGTCGCAGACATCCTGCGGCAGGGCGTAGGTGCGGGCCACCTCGGGCATGTTGAAGTGGAAGGCCGTGTCGTAGACGGTCACATTCGGCAGATCGGGATAGGCGGAGAGGCAGAACTCGATGACGTCCGCCTCGGGGTTGTTGTGGAGCGGTGCGAGCGGGGCCACCTCGCGGATCTTGGCGAGCACATCGGCGTCGACGAGGGTTGAATCGCCGAAATGCCACCCACCCTGAACGATGCGGTGGCCGATGCCGTCGATCTGGACCTTATGCTCCGTGAGATCGGCGAGGACGACCTCGATGGCGCGCTTGTGATCGGGGAACTCGATGTGGTCGGTGACCTTCTTCTCCCCCGCCGCCGCATGGGTGAAGGTGCCGCCCGTGAAGCCGACACGCTCACACGAGCCCTTGGCGAAGACCTCATGGGTCACGGTATCCATCAGCTGATACTTGAGCGTCGAGCTGCCGGCGTTTACGACGAGTACGTTCATAGGGCTCCTTCTGCCTGGGTGGCCTGCATGCACATCGGCTCATATTCTACTACGGGGCAAACGCACATACAGAGCTCGACCCCGCTCGACGCACGCACGCTGAGTCGGCATCTCCCCCGCACGGCTTGACGCTCAGGGCGCACGGATCCAGGACGCCGCGGCGATACCCGCGCGCAGCGTGCAGACCGTCGGCCATACATACCGCGGCCTCCGCCCCGAGATCGGGGCGGAGGCCAAAGGGGGCTCACACCCTACAGCAGCCCTTCGCCGAGGGGCTTGCCGCCGAGGACATGAACGTGCAGGTGCATGACGGTCTGACCGGCATGGGCGCCTTTGTTCGAGATGATCCGGAAGCCCTCGCCGAGACCCTTCGCCTGGGCGACCTCATCGATGGCATGCGTCATCGATGCGAGCACCTCGGCGGGAACGCCGTCGGTGATGTCGCGATAGTGCTCCTTCGGCACCACGAGCGTGTGGACCGGCGCCTGCGGGCTCAGGTCATCGAATGCGATGACCTGATCATCCTCGTAGACGACGGTGGCAGGGATCTCATGGTTCGCGATCTTGCAGAAGATGCAATCCGGATCTGCATTCATGGCGTGCCCCTTTCCGGGCGAGGTTGTTTAAAACGGAAGGTCGTCGCTGGTGGCCGCGGCGTCAGCGGCAACCAGGGTGTCGGTCCCGTCGACGTCCTTGACGAGGACGGCGACTTTCTGCTCGGCCGTGGCGAGGCGCTCGCGCAGGTTCTTCAGGAGCTCGACGCCGCGCGTGTAGCTTGCAAGCGAGTCCTCGAGCTCGAGGTCACCGGACTCGAGGTTTCGGATGATGCGCTCGAGCTCCTGGGAGGCCTCCTTGTAGCTGAGCTCGGTGATGTCCTTGGTGTTCTCTGCCATGTGATCCAGTCCTTTCGTTCAGCGTCAGCGCCCTGCGGGTTTGACGTCGGTTACCGTTCCGTACACATCTCCGTCTGCGAGCCGCACGCGCAGCTCGGAACCGGGGATGAAGGACGCCGTGCTCGCAGCCACATGTCCTGCCGCGTAGGCGATGGAATAGCCGCGGGCGAGTACCTTCAGAGGCGAGAGGGCGTCGAGTGCGGCGGCGGCTGAGGAGAGCGATGAGGCGGCCGGGCGCGTGATCTCGCCGCCCGCGGAGCGCAGCCGGGACGCCAACAGGGAGAGTCGGTGGGCGTGATCCTGAGCGAGGCCGGTGCCGAGGGTCGAGAGCCGGGACCCTTGGTGCCCGAGCTCCACACGATGGCGCTCGACGGTGCGGTCCCCGGCGCGCACCAGACGCTCGGAGGTTTGGTCGAGCTCGACGGCGCGGCGCTCGAGGGTGGCCCCGGGCCGGGTGAGGACGGCATGGGACGCGGCTGCGGCGAGGGCCGCGCGCTCACGGCTGAGCAGGCCGTCCATGGCTCGCGCGATGCGACCGGTGAGGCCGGTGAGCTCTGACCGGGCGGCGCTCACGGTGCCGGCGACGGTCTTGATGAGCCGGGCCTCGCGCTCATCAAGCCGATCGGCGAGGTCCGTGATGGCCGGAGCCACCGACTCGGCAGCCGCCGTGGGCGTCGAGCTCCGGCGATCGCTCACCATATCGCAGATCGAGGTGTCCGGCTCATGGCCGATACCGGTGATGACGGGTATCGGGCTCGCAGCCACCGCGCGTGCGAGGCCCTCGTCGTTGAAGGTCATCAGATCCTCGAACGAGCCTCCGCCTCGCACGAGCAGGATGCACTCGGGGGCCGGGGTGATCGACGCCGCCCTCCTGAGCCCCTCGATGAGCTCGGCGGGCGCGCCCTCGCCCTGAACCTTGGAGCCCACGCAGACGAGCTCCACCAGCGGATTCCGTCGCCTGAGTGTGCGTTTGACGTCGTCGATGACAGCACCGGAGAGCGAGGTCACCACCGCCACGCGCGTGCAGAAGACGGGGATGCGGCGCTTGCGGGAGGCATCCATGAGCCCCTCGCGGCGCAGGCGCTCCGCAAGCTCCGCCACCTGCTGCCGGAGCAGGCCCTCCCCTGCCAGCGAGAACGAACGGACGATGAAGCTCATCTTGCCCGTAGGCTTGTAGATGTTGAATCTCCCCTTGAGGATCACCTGCATGCCGTCGCGCAGATCGAAGCTGCGGGCGCCGTAGATCTGCTTCCAGATGGCGCAGTCCATGGCCGCNTTGACGCGCCGGTACGCGGAGCGCGGATCGAGCACGTAATGCTCGAGGCGGGTGAGCGGCGCGATCTCATCGGCGACCCAGCCCGTCCGCCCGGCGGCGGCGAGGCGATCCGCGATGACGGCGTACGCCTCGATGAGGTAGCGCACGTCGTCCACTGCGTACTCGATCTGCGCCGGCGTGAGGGGGCGACGGCTCCAATCGGTGAGCGACTCGCTCTTGGGCAGGTCGACGCCGCAGAACGCGTGCACGAGACCGTTGTATGAGATCTGCGTGCGCTCACCGAGGAAGGCGGCGGCCACCTGCGTGTCGAAGATCGGGCCCGGAAGGACCCCGAGCGCGTGGTGGATGACCTCCATGTCCTGGGAGCATGCGTGGAAGACCTTCAGGACCTCGGCGTTGGCCAGGAGCGCCGCCAAGGGGGCCATGTCCATGGGGGCCAAGGGGTCGATGACCGCGCACTCATCCGGGGTCGCCACCTGCACCAGGCAGAGCTTCGGAAAGAAGGTGCGCTCGCGCAGGAACTCGGTGTCGACGGCGATGGCCGGGTGGGCCGCAGCGCGTTCGCAGAACGCCTCAAGATCAGACCGTGTGGAAATGTACATGTATCACCTTGCACCGGCTTGCCCCGTGCAGGGGCAGATGGGAATATGTCTTCATAACTATACTCGGCCCCGCTCAGATGGGAACTGACACATGCGCTGCCTCATCATCCACAACCCAGCCTCAGGGCCCCGATCCGATGAGATCTTCGCCTTCACCCACGCGCTCGCCGAGGCTGGCGACGAGGTCGTCTTCCGCCTCCTCGGTGACGGGATGGAGAGCGCCGGGGCCGCCGCGGACGCGGGCTCCTTTGACCGGGTGGTGGTCTCAGGTGGGGACGGCACCGTNGGACACAAGTCCCGCCGATCGCGAGCGCAGATTAGTCGCGGCTCCCACGCGTGCGGGACAGCAGGTAGAGCAGCTGCAAGATGCTCGTCAAGGCGGCGGCGACGTAGGTCAGGGCCGCCGCGGTGAGCACGCGGCGGGCGCCGCGGGCGTTCACCTCGCCCATCCCCGACGATTCGATGTACGCCACGGCGCGTCGGCTCGCGTCGAACTCGACGGGAAGGGTGACCAGCTGGAAGATGACCGAGAAGGCGAAGAGCGCGATGGCGAGGTTCGTGAGGCCCGCGAGGTTCATCGCGACGCCGATGATGAAGATGAGCATCCACATGTTCTGCGAGAAGTTCACCACCGGCACGAGCGCGTGCCTGATCTTCATCGGGATGTAGCCCCGCTCGCGCTGGATGGCGTGGCCCGCCTCATGGCAGGCGACGGCGACGCTCGCCACCGACCCGCCCGAGAGGTTCGACGAGGAGAGGTAGAGGTTGTTGTCGCGGGGGTCGTAGTGGTCCGTGAGCGTGCCGGCGACCGACTTGATGCCCACCCCGGAGGCGCCGTTCTGGTTGAGCATGCGGCGCGCCACGTCGGCCCCGGTCTCCCCATCCGAGGGGACCTTGGACCAGACCTTGTACGTCCTGTTGATATACGCCTGGGTGGCGAGGCCGAGCACCAGCGACACCACGACCAGCAGCAGGTAGGCGGGGTCTATCCCGAACCCGTAGCCCATGTAGCCCATTCCATATCCGAACATCGCAGCTCCTTTGTACGCTGAGGGGATTCGTATGCCTGGCCTTGTACCCCGTCTGCGCACCGGGGCTGAGGACCGGGGGCGGGCGCTACAGGATCTCTAGGTTGCCGTCCTTCACCGTGAGCCCGATATCACCGGCGAGCAGGTCGTCGATGAGCGTCCCCACGAGCTCGAAGCGCCAGCCGTCGCGCAGGGGGCTGCGGTCCGGATGGTCTATGTAGTCGAGGAGGTCGTCACGGGAGGCGATGAACGAGGTCGCCACGCCCGAGCGCTCCGACACGAGGCGGAGTAGGGCGAACATCAGGTCCGTCACGCTCTCCGTCTCCGGGGTGGCGGCGCGGCGGGTGCGAACCACGTTCGGGAGATTCTCAGCCGGGCAGCGCGTTCCCCGCTGCGCCGCCTCGAGGGCCGCCGCCACGTCGCGATCCGAGAGCTGCTCGGTCCCGCGGACGCGCTTGAGCTCGGTTTCCGTCTTGGGCGGGCGGCGCGCGAGGGCGACGAGGACCTCGTCGGAGATGACCCATTTGCGGGGGATGTCCCGATCGGCGGCGCGACGCTCGCGCCACGCGGCGAGTTCACGCGCGACCGCCTGCTGGCGCCTGGTGAGCGAGCTGACCCGCTTGACGCGCCGGTACGCGGAGCGCGGATCGAGCACGTAATGCTCGAGGCGGGTGAGCGGCGCGATCTCATCGGCGACCCAGCCCGTCCGCCCGGCGGCGGCGAGGCGATCCGCGATGACGGCGTACGCCTCGATGAGGTAGCGCACGTCGTCCACTGCGTACTCGATCTGCGCCGGCGTGAGGGGGCGACGGCTCCAATCGGTGAGCGACTCGCTCTTGGGCAGGTCGACGCCGCAGAACGCGTGCACGAGACCGTTGTATGAGATCTGCGTGCGCTCACCGAGGAAGGCGGCGGCCACCTGCGTGTCGAAGATCGGGCCCGGAAGGACCCCGAGCGCGTGGTGGATGACCTCCATGTCCTGGGAGCATGCGTGGAAGACCTTCAGGACCTCGGCGTTGGCCAGGAGCGCCGCCAAGGGGGCCATGTCCATGGGGGCCAAGGGGTCGATGACCGCGCACTCATCCGGGGTCGCCACCTGCACCAGGCAGAGCTTCGGAAAGAAGGTGCGCTCGCGCAGGAACTCGGTGTCGACGGCGATGGCCGGGTGGGCCGCAGCGCGTTCGCAGAACGCCTCAAGATCAGACCGTGTGGAAATGTACATGTATCACCTTGCACCGGCTTGCCCCGTGCAGGGGCAGATGGGAATATGTCTTCATAACTATACTCGGCCCCGCTCAGATGGGAACTGACACATGCGCTGCCTCATCATCCACAACCCAGCCTCAGGGCCCCGATCCGATGAGATCTTCGCCTTCACCCACGCGCTCGCCGAGGCTGGCGACGAGGTCGTCTTCCGCCTCCTCGGTGACGGGATGGAGAGCGCCGGGGCCGCCGCGGACGCGGGCTCCTTTGACCGGGTGGTGGTCTCAGGTGGGGACGGCACCGTCTCCAGCCTGCTCGATCGCCTGCGCGACTCCGGCGCCCCGGTGCTCGTGTTCCCCTCGGGCACCGCGAACCTCTTCTTCGGCAACATCGGCAACGCGCCCGAGGCGGCGGCCCTCGCCCGGGCCTGCCGTGCCGGCCGCACCGCGAAGGTGGACATGGGCGAGCTCTCGTGGACCGACGAGAACGGGGTCTCCCGGCGTCATGGATTCATCATCATCGCCGGCACGGGCTTCGACGCCGACATCATGCGACGGGCCGAATCGAGCCACGGCGAGATGGGCGAGATCGCCTACGCCCTGGCTGCTCTCGCGTCACCGGCACCGCAGGTGGCCCACTTCACCATCGAGCATGACGGGAAGGTCGACGAGCTGGACGGCATCGGCTGCATGGTGGCCAACACGGCGCTCATCCAGAACGACATCAACCTCTTCCCCGACTGCCGCATGGACGACGGCCTCATCGACATCGCCGTCATCGAGCCCGCGAAGACCGTGGAGCTCCTGCCCACGGTGATCGCCGGCGTCCTCGACCCGGCCGGCAAAGGGCTGCTGGGCAGGCCGCAGTTCAAGATCTTCCAGGCACGTGAGGCGCGCATCACCGCGAACCCCTCGCTCGGCATGGAGTTCGACGGCGAGCTGATCGAGGGCAAGCCCGGATCCTTCTCGGCGCGGGCGATCCCGCAGTGCCTCGACCTCATCATCGACGACTACTCGAATCTGGCGTAAGGCAGGTCCCGCATAAGCGGGCGCGTGACACGGCCAGCCCTGGGCACCCGCCGCACTACGCGCCCAGACGAAAGACGGCCCCTCGGCGCGGAAGGCCTATCCGCGCCGAGGGGCCGCTCCATATGAACGCGAAGGCCGGGGTCCAGCCGATATCTCAGAACAAGATGCCCGCTGCAATGAGCGCGACGGCCACCGCGATGGCCGCGATGTCACGTGCGGCGAAGGGGTAGCGCTTGAAGCTGCTCCCCCGCGCACGCAGGTAAAAGCCGCGCTGCTCGGCGGCGAGGGCCGTGGCGTCGGCCTTCCCCACCGATGAGATCAGCAGCGGGATGCACAGCGGCAACATGAGGCGCAGCCGCGTGATGGGGTTCTTCGAATCGTACTCCACGCCGCGCGCCGTCTGGGCCTCCATGATCGCGTCCATCTCCTGCGAGAAGACCGGCACGAAGCGCAGGGCCGTCGTGAACGTGAACGCATAGCGGTACGGGATGTGCAGATGCTCGACGCAGGCGTTCGCGAGGTCGTTCAGCTTGGTCACCATGAGGATGAGGACGAGTGGCAGGGCGACGCCGAGCAGGCGCAGGCAGGCCTTGCCCCCCGTGATGAGCCCCTCGTCGGTCACCGGGCCGAGGACCGGCGTCCCGGCGTGCACGAGCAGCACCTGGATCACAAGCATGAGCAGCGCGATGGGGAGCAGGAGCCGGAGCAGGCGGAGCATCTGCGGGAGGACGCCCGCGCTTGCCGCGAGCGCCAGCGTGAGCGCGATCATGCCCACCAGCACGGCATAGGTGTCGCCGAGGAAGATGGCCACGATGGTCCCGGTTGCAAGTGCGAGCTTCGCGACGGGGTTCAACCGGTGCAGCAGGCTCGTGCCCGGATGGTAGTCGATGACGTTAACCACGGTGGATCAGCTCCTCGGTGATGCGGACGATGTCGGCGACCTCGGTCACGCCGATGGAGAACGCCGGGGACACGGACTCCGCCAGGCGGTGCGCCAGGCGGACGACCTGAGGCGCTTCAACGCTCGCCGCGTGCATGAGTCCCTCGTCGGCGAAGATCGCGGCGGCGTCGCCCCGCGCGAGGATGCGGCCGTCCGCCATGACGACGATGCGCTCGGCGAAATCGGATACGACCTCCATGTCATGGCAGACCATGATCACCGCGCTGCCACGCTCGGCCATCTCGCGCACCGTCTCCATGACGGTCATGCACTCGCGGTAGTCGAGGCCGCTCGTGGGCTCATCGAGGAGGACCACCTCGGGCTCCATGACGACGACGCTGGCGAGCGCCACCATCTGCCGTTGGCCACGGGAGAGCACGAAGGGGGACTCGTCGAGCGGCAGACCGAAGCGCTCCACGACGGCGCGCGCCCGCTCGCGGGCGGTGGCGGCGTCGGTGCCGGTGAGCTCGAGGCCGAAAGCGACCTCGTCGAGGACGGTGTCCTTGCAGATCTGGCGGTCCGGGTTCTGGAAGAGGGTCGCCACGTGCGCGGCGATCTTGCTTGTCGGCAGATCGGCGGTATCCATGCCGGCGATGCGCACCGCGCCCTCGCTCGGACGCAGCAAGCCGCAGAGGAGCTTGGTGAGCGTGGTCTTGCCGGCGCCGTTCTGGCCGACGATGCCCACGAGCTCACCGGGGTAGACGGTGACGTCGAGATCGCGGACAGCTGCCGCGCCGGGACCGTACGAGAAGCCGACGCCGGTGAGCTCGACCACGGGCTCCGCGCCGACGGCGTGGGCCCGGGCTGCGGGAACGTGGGGCGACGGGGCGGGATCCGACGCCGGCATCTCGTCGGCGGCGCCGGCAGGGACCAAACTCCTGATCAGACCTTCCGCCTCGGCGACGTCGAGACTCGGGTCGGTGCCCGCCGGGGAGAGCCCGCGCTTGACGAGGCTGTTGGAGATGCGCACCGTCCGGGGGCTGTCCACCCCGAGTCGACGCAGGTCGGTCGCGCGGGCGAAGACCTCATGCGGGGTCCCCTCGATTTGGATGCGCCCCTCCCCCATCACGGCGATCCTGCTGCAGTAGCGGGAGAGCAGCGCCACCTTCTGCTCGATGACCACGACGGTCACGCCGGCCGTCTCGTTCACGGCGCGAAGGGTCTCGAACACGAGGCGCGACGACTCGGGGTCCAGCGCGGCGGTCGGCTCGTCCATCACGAGGACGCGGGGCTTGAGCGCCAGGATGGCGGCGATCGCGACCTTCTGCTTCTGTCCACCCGAGAGCGTGGCGATCTCGCGGTCGCGCAGATCGGCGATGCCCACCGTCTCCAGGGCCTCGACGAGGCGCCCATCGATCTGATCGTGCGGCACGCCGAAGTTCTCGAGCCCGAAGAGCATCTCGTCCTCGACCACCGAGGCGACCATCTGCGTGTCGATATCCTGCAGGACGCTGCCGACCACCCGGGAGATGTCCGTGAGGCTCACCTCGCAGGTGTCCATGCCGTCGACGGTGACGGAGCCGTAGAGCGCCCCTCGGAAGTGATGCGGTATCGCCCCGGACATCGCGCAGGCGAGCGTCGTCTTGCCGGCGCCCGAGGGCCCGATCACCCCGAGGAACTCCCCCGCCGCGATGCGCAGGCTCACCGCGTCGAGCGCCGGTGCGGCATCTGCGGCATAGGAGAAGTTGACGGCGTCGAGCTCGATGATGGGCGGTCGGGATTCCTCGTCAGGTGCAGTCATGGGTGCCTTTCATGCCGGGCTGGGTGCCGGGCTCACGGGGTGCGGTGCGGGCGCTCTGGGGAGCTGCTAGTCGGCGAGCTTGAGGGCGCGGCGGATGGACGGATAGAGAACGGCCACGAGCACCGCGTTGAAGGCGGCGGTTGCGAAGATGACCGGGATCATGGCGGCGGGGAGCACGGAGAGGACCTCGGGCGCGAAGCCCATGACCGCGAGCTTGATCACCATGAAGATGAGGCCTGAGAGGACCGTGGTGACGAAGGTGGCGATGAGCGGGATGAACTTGGCCGCGGGCGTGCGCATGCCGGCGTTCACGATGAGGGCCATGACCATGGCAGCGATGCCCTCGGCGGCGAAGTCGATGAAGGGCGAGGAGGTGGTCAGCTGGATCACGGCCGCGGAGATCAAGCCCATAACGAGGGCCTGCGCGATGTTCGGGCGCACCGCGAGGATCGTGATGCAGAAGGCCGAGATGATGAACTCGGGACCGATGGCACCGGCGGTGAGGGCGTACACGGACTTGCCTACGGTGAAGTTCAGGATGAAGCCCGCGGCGATGAGGATCGCCAGGAGCACGAGCGCCTTGATGTCGAGCTTGCCGCGGTCGACGGCGGAGGTGACGGTACGGGGCTGGGTGGAAGCGGTGGTGTTGGAAGGCATGGGAGGTTCCTTTCTTATGCCGGTGCAGAGGACGTGCATGGACGGAGGCGCGCGATGCGGATCGAGGGGTCGAAGACGCGGGAGCCGCTCGGCAAAAGAAAAGGCCCCCGGTCAAACCGGAGGCCTGGGGCTACCTGAGAGCAGGAGCGAGGGGACTCACCGTCGACCAATCGAGTTCGCATCGCGCCACCACCAGTTGTTGAGAGCGTTGGTGTTCTTCATCGTGGCGGCTCCTTTCAGATGCTCGATTCCAGTCGTTGCGGTGCACTATAGCACAGTGGATTGGACAGGCAGCGCGGAAAAGGGCATCGGTTTCGGATTTGTTTCGAGATGCCCAAGATAGCTGTAGTGGTCTCGGGGACCGGGAGCCGCGCGGTTGCGAACTCGAAGACAGGCCAGCCTGCGATCAGCCTCCGAGGCGTGCCGACGAGAAGAAATGCGTGACGACACGGTTTCGGAGGGACCGTGGGATCGCCTGGCGCCTCGCCGTTCGAACCCTGTTTTGCCCGTTGGCGCCCTGTCACCCGAACCCTGCTGACCGCTGGCACCCTGTCCATCGAAGTAAGATTTGCATTATCTTGAGCTATGCATAGATTTGAACGGAAAAGGGCAACGTTATGAGCGCCTCTATGCATATCTCGACTTTTTGCACCAGTTTTGAACAGGCGTTTTGTCGTAGATACTCCTGATGCCGGCGGCAAGCTATTCATAGCTCAAGATAATGCAAAAACGGTCTCGGCCGAGGTGCATTACACCAAACTTTGGAGTCGGCCTGCGCCGCGCCAGCCCCCACGAGCCGCCCATCCTCCCCCTCGCCACACCGCTTTGCTAAGCTGCTGACCGGTGGCGAAGACGCAAGGGAGACGAGATGGCGGACATACCGGACTTCCTTGAGGAGCAGATCACCGCTGACTTTGGTGACGAGACCGCGGCGACCATCCGCCGTGGTTGGGAGGAGGCCGCCCAGCGGCCGGTGACGCTGCGCGCCAACGCACTCAAGGCGACCGCCGAGGAGGTTTGCAGCGAGTTGGAGCAGGCCGGCCTCCCCGTTGAGCGCGTCGCCTGGTATCCGGATGCCTTCATCATGGGGGCAGGCGTGAGCGAGCGCGACCTCTGGGCACTCCCCCTCTACCAAGAGGGCCGCATCTACCTGCAGAGTCTCTCATCCATGCTGCCGCCGCTCGCCCTCGCACCCCAGCCGGGCACCGACATCCTCGACATGTGCGCGGCCCCCGGCGGCAAGACCACGCAGCTGGCTGCACTTGCACCCGGGGCACGCGTCACGGCCTGCGAGCTCAACGTTCCGCGCGCGGAGCGCCTTGAGCACAACCTCGCCAAATTGGGAGCCGCCAACGTGCAGGTCATGCGCACTGACGCCCGCCGGCTCGACGAGTTCTTCTCCTTTGATCAGGTCCTGCTCGACGCACCCTGCACCGGAACGGGGACCTTCCGTGCGGGAGACAGCCGCGCCGCTGCGCGCATCACGGGCAAGCTCCTCGCCAAGGTCACGCGATCGCAAGCGGCCCTCCTCGACCGCGCCCTCACGGTCTTGAAGCCAGGCGGCACCCTCATCTACTCAACCTGCTCGATCCTGCCGTCGGAGAACGAGGAGCAGGTGCGGCGCATCCTCTCGATGCGCCGGCATCGCGACTGCGAGCTCGTCTCCTTGGGTCCGGAGGAGCTGTTCGGCGCCCTCCCGGTAGCCCCGCAGCGTGATGACACCGCTCAAAATGCGGATGGACTGAAGGCACCGCACGACGCGGCAACGACGGAGATGAGGGACGCACCGGCATCGAAGGAACCCGGTGACCCGATGAGCATGGCGATCTCCGAGCATCTCGGGCGTGCGGAGGACCTCCCTCGCCTGCTCCCTACCAGACTCGACGGCACGGCCCTCATCGCCCCGAGCGCGCGTTTCGAAGGCTTCTTCCTCGCCAAGATCACCCGGAACGCGTAAAGCCCATCTAAAAACGAGTGAAAGCGTTGCGGCCTTGGGGCATGCGTCTCGCGGCAGGCCGTGGCGGGATCGCGCACGCGGGCACAGCTCCGCAGCCGCGTGCCACATCAGACCTGTCCGCAGCTCAGCCGTCCGTCTGCATACACCTTCGACGTGAGCCGATGCGAACGAAATCAACCCCCTGATACCGCATGAAAAACGGCCGGCTCCTCAAGGGACACCGGCCGTGCGCACCGCATAGCGGCGCATCAACACGTGAGGCTATGGCTCACCGAGCGTGGCGTGGCCTTCCATCGGCGGCGCCGCCCCGACGGGCGCGATCGGCGCGCTCCCGCGCCCTGCGGCGGTCCTTGATCGCAGTAACCGCGAAGTAAACAGCGGCAACGACGGCGATGGCGGCCACGCAGATGAGCACCGGTCCGAGGACCCCTGCGATATCCATGCGTGACTCCCCTTTCTGTCTCGTCCGTACACAACCAGCTTACCAGACGAACCCCGCATACCGACGGGGCCGACACGACTTACAAAAGCGTCATCGGGCTGTTTGTTTCGTGCGCGGCCTCGTGGGTATAACCAAGCAGCTTTATCATGCACGCATGCCAACTGCTGTTGTTCACTCCTAAGGAGAAGCCATGGCCCCCACCGATCTCTTCGACCCCTCTGATATGTTTCCCGCAAGCGGGTCGTCACCGCAGGCGGAGGGCGCGCCGAGCGAACCACCCATGCCCGTGCCGGCGGAGGTTCCCGCCGAGGTGGACGCGTCGATTGATTTCACGGAGGTGGAGATCACGACCGAGCTCTCCAAGCCCTCGTCGGTCATCACGCCCACCGGCGTGCTCGCCCTCGACCCCGCCCCCATCGACGGCCGCCTGCGCCACGCCGCGCTGAGCGTGCCCGAGGAGATCTCGGAGTCGAGCGGCTTCACCCTCTTCGGTCGCCGGATCCGCTCGCTGCTCTACACCACCGACGTGGCCGTCATCAAAAACGCCGACGCCGACGCGATCTTCGCCGTCTATCCCTTCACCGGGCAGCCCGCCATCACGCAGGCGCTGCTCACCGTCTCGGAGTGCCCCGTCTTCGTGGGCGTTGGCGGCGGCACCACGAGCGGCAAGCGGTCCGTGCAGCTCGCGGCCGTATCCGAGATGCAGGGTGCCGCAGGCGTCATCGTCAACTCCCCGGCCACGCCTGAGCTGGTCGAGCAGATCTCTTCGATGGTCGATATCCCCGTGGTCGCCACGGTGGTGCGCTGCGACGCCGACGCGCACGCGAAAGTGGCGGCGGGGGCGAAGATCCTGAACGTGGCAGCTGGCAAGGAGACACCCGCCGTGCTCCGGGCCCTGCGCGAGCACTACCCCAACCTGCCGCTCATCGCATCCGGCGGCCGTAGCTCGCTCTCCGTGCGTGAGACCATCGCCGCCGGTGCGAACGCCGTGATCTGGACCCCGCCATCATCGCAGCAGATGCTCGCGGACATGATGAAACGCTACCGTGAGGCCGAGCAGGCGCCGGGTCCTGAGCCCACGTCGGTCGAGTTCGATCCGGTGACCGCGGCGGATGTGAACCCGCTTGAGAGCGCCCGTGCGGATGTGCCCATTCCGGATGAGCTCATCGCGCGGGTGCATAACGCTCGGGAGAAGCGGGCGCGGCGGCGTGAGCGATTGGGGTTCTTTTTCTCGAAGAAGAAAGATGAGGGGGATAGGTAGGGCTGTTTCTATCCCACCGCCCTGTTCCGGCTGTGCCCGCAGCGCGTGGCTTCGCAAACGCGCTGCGGGCACAGCCGGAACAGGGCTACGGTAACGGTTGGCACTCCCCCATGCATAAAAGGTGATGAGCCGCCGAAGGGAGCAGAAGCTCCCTTCGGCGGCTTGCTTCGCACATGGCTGCACCGGGGCAATGCTGGGCGCGCTTTGCGCGCCCAGCTGCGTGTGGGCCGGATGCGCGGATGCGGCTTGTGGGCGCAGTGTGCGCGACCGCTTTGAACCGAGGCTGCCTATGCCCGCCTCGGTTCGCCCATGAAGAAGAGGGCTACGGTGCCGGGACCGGTGTGGCTGCCGATCACGGTGCCGATGTTGTAGATGCCGATCTTCCCTGAGAGCGTCGGGATGCGCTCCGACACCAGGCGCGCCACTTCCTCGGCGTCCTCGCGGCAGTCGGAGTGGGAGATGCAACAGCGGCCTTGGTAGGAGGCGCCGTCCTCGATGCGCTCGGCGCAGATGCGCGCGAGCTCGGCCATGGCCTTCTTCTTAGTGCGGATCTTCGCGCGGGGGATCAGGTGGCCGGCGGCGTCGATGTCGAGCACGGGGCAGATCTTGAGCGCCGTGGCAATGAGCGCGCTTGTCTTGGAGACGCGGCCGCCGCGCTTCAGGCACTCGAGATCGGAGACGTAGAACCAGGAGTTGAGCTCGAGCTTGTGCTCCTCGGCCCATGCGGCGACCTCCTCGATGCCCTGACCCGCATCGCGCAGATCGGCTAGGTACTCGAGGAGCATGCCGTAGCCGGCGCTCGCTGCCAGCGAGTCGATGACGATGATGCGGCGGTCGGGGTAGGCTGCGGTGAGCTGGTCGCGGGCGATGCAGGCGGAGTTGTAGGCGCCGGAGATGCCTGAGGAGAGGCTGACGTGCAGGATGTCCTCACCTGCCTGCAGATGGGGCTCCCAGGTGGCCGCGTACTCCCCCGCCGCGGGCTGGGAGGTCGTGGGCTCGGATCCCGCCATGATCTTCTCGAAGAAGGCCGCGGGCGTGATGCTCTCGTAGAGGTCGTCGGCGAAGATCTCGCCGTCCATCTGGTAATGGAAGAGCGTGCAGAGGATATCGCGCTCCTCGAAGAACGAGCGCGGGTGGTCGGCGGTCGAGCAGGCGGAAAGCGCATATGCTGACATGGGGTCTCCTCAGATGTGGACGTGCGGGGCTTGATAGTCCAATTATGGCATGTCATGAGGCGGCGTGCAGGGGGACACGTGTGCGATAACGTGGATGAATAGCCCGGCCGTATCGAATCACCCCCACCGGACATGGCTCGGTGACCCATTCGACAGCGCCCGGTCACCGCTGCACAGCGGCATCAGCCCCACCGTGTGCGGCAAGGTCGCGTATACTGTTTCTGCTGCAACAACGTGCTCTAGAGAACTGGTTCACTATGAGGATCGCCGTCATCGGGCTCGGCTACGTCGGGCTTTCGCTCTCCTGCCTCTTCGCCCGTGAACACGAGGTCGATGCGTTTGACACCGATCCCTCCCGGGTCGCCGCGATACACGATGGGCGTTCCCCGCTGCAGGAGGCGGCGATAGGGCGCTTTCTCTTGGAGCATCCCGGACGGGTACGCGCCCATGTAGCCGACGCCTCCGCGTACAAACGCCTGCTTCCCGCCGCCGACGTCATCATCATCGCCACGCCCACCAACTACGACGACCGGGCGAACCACTTCGACACCTCATCGGTCGACGAAACCCTCGGGCTCATAGAGGAGTCTGGTGCGGCGGCCACCGTCGTCATCAAATCGACCATTCCCGTTGGCTACACCGATGCCGCCTCCCGAGAGCACCCGAGCCTTCCCCTCCTCTTCTCGCCCGAGTTCCTGCGCGAGGGAACGGCCCTTGAAGACAACCTGCACCCCTCTCGAATCGTGGTCGGCTACTCTGCGCCAGCAAATCTGGGGCGCGCACGGGACTTCGCCGACCTGCTCGCCAGGGCATCGGAGGAGGATCCTGATACGATCCCATGCCACCTCATGACGGCATCTGAGGCCGAGTCGGTGAAGTTGTTCGCAAACACCTACCTTGCGCTGCGGATCGCCTTCTTCAACGAGCTCGACACCTACGCCGAGAGCCGTGGCCTCTCAACCGAGCGCATCATCGAGGCCGTCTGCGCAGATGAGCGGATCGGCGACTACTACAACAATCCCTCGTTCGGCTACGGTGGCTACTGCCTGCCAAAAGACTCCAAGCAGCTGCTTGCGAACTACGCTACGGTTCCGCAGGACTTGATCCAGGCCATCGTCGACTCCAACGAGACGCGCAAGGCGTATATCGCCGAGCAGATCCTCGGCAGGAAACCGCAGCGCGTGGGCGTGTACCGCCTCGTCATGAAGGCGGGGTCGGACAACTTCCGGTCGAGCTCCATCATCGACATCATCGAGCGTCTGCGTGACCAAGGCACCGAGGTGCTGATCTATGAACCGTCGCTCACCACGGTGACCTTTGCGGGCTGCGTGGTCACCGCCGATCTGGACCATTTGAAGGCGACCTGCGACCTCATCATCTGCAACCGGATGAGCCCCGAGCTTTCCGATGTGTCCGATAAGGTGTACACGCGCGATATCTGGTCGCGCGGTTAGAGGGAGGGACCAGATGAGCCCCCGTGTCTCCGTGATCATCCCCGTCCATAACGCCGAGCGTTACATGGATGAATGCCTCACCTCCGTCCAACGCCAGACGGAGCGGGATATCGAGATCATCCTCGTCGACGACACCTCACGTGACCGATCCGTCACCATGATCGAGGAGGCCGCCGCGACAGACCCGCGCATTCGGCTCCTGCACACCACCTCCAACAAAGGCGCCGGTCACGCGCGCAACCTGGGCGTCGAGGCCGCACATGGGGTCTACCTCGCCTTCCTCGATGCCGACGACTTTTTCGAGCCGACGTTCCTCGAGGAGGCGGCCGACGCCCTCGACTCCTACGAAGCCGACCTCGTCATCACCAAATCGACCACGTACGAGGTGAGCTCCGGCGAGGATTACGAGACGGGATGGACCTTCGTTGCCGACCAGGTCCCGTCGGCGCAGCCCTTTTCCTACCGCGACATGCCCGGGCACATCTTCAACACCTTCTCGAACGTGCCCTGGAACAAGGTGTTCCGCGCCTCCTTCGTGGCACGGCACCATCTTCGCTTCCAGGAGGTATTCCGCACCAACGACCTGCTGTTCACCTGCTCCGCCCTGGTCCTCGCCGGGCGCATCGTCACCATACCGAAACCGTTCACGCACTACCGTGTCGGCGCCCTCACCAACAGCCAGGCCACGAACGAGCGCCAGCCGCTCGCCTTCTTCGAGGCCTTCCAGGCCCTGCACGATGTTCTCGACGAGCATGGAATCCTGCCTGAGGTGGAACAGAGCTTTGTGAACCACGCGCTCGACGGCTTCCTCGCCAACATGGCGTCCCAGCGAACCTTTGAGGGATGCCGGACCGTCTTCGAGGTGCGCCACACCTATGACCAGGCATTTGGGATCAGCAGCCGGCCCACGGAGTATTTCTATAACACGGGGCAGATCGAGAGCTTCCGCAAGACGCTCGATGACGATTTCGAGCACTTCCTCTTCTCCACGCTGCTTGACACGCGTATTGAACGCAACGCAGCATGGGAACGCGGTCGGGTCATCGAACGGCAGATGTGGGAAAACTTCCATACCGCAAAAGACCTAAAAGAGCGCAACCGGGAGCTTGAGGCGAATTTGGATGAGCTCAATGAGGCTCGCGCGCAGCAGGAGGAGCGCATAGGCGCGCTTGAGGGCGCCCGCGCGGCGGTTGAGGGCTCGCTCTCCTTCAGGATCGGCCGGACGCTCACGGCACCGGGCAGGCGCCTCCGGGATCTCCTCTCCTAGGGGCCTGGCGCCCAGAGCGCGCTAGGCCAGATCCTGCTGATCCCGTGCGCCCCGGCCCTCGGCCTCGATGTCGAGCAGGGCCATCGAATCCGCAAAGGCATGCGCCTCGGCAACCTGCCAGGCGATCTTCTCGAGCTGCTCGGCCTGACGGCGCGATGACATCGGCAGGCGATCGGCCACCGCCCGCCGCACGTGCTTCAAGGGACCGATGGACGTGAGACGCGAGCCGAAGCGGCGCACGAAGAACAGCGGGTTGCTCCTGAGGGTGTTGAGGTAGAACACGAATTTGCGCTGCACGCCGAAGGCCCGTTTGCGATCTTTCAGGATTGCGCGCGCCATGGAACCGAATATGCGGTCGCGCATGAGCTCATCAAGCTGCTCGGGGCTGAAATACGTCTTCCATACCGCGTCGAGGAAGTTCGCGAGCGGCGTGCGCCACTCAACCGGCGCGCTCATGATGTCGATGAGCACGAACTCGGCCATAAGCTGCAGAAGCTCGGTCCCGTAGCGCTCGGTGAACCCGGCTTCGGCCCAGTCACGCGAGATGCGCTCGACGATGCGCACGTGGTCGTACAGGCGGAGGTAGCGGTCCTCGCTGCGCGACATCATCAGCGAGCCGTCACGGCCCACGCGATAGAAATACAGCTTGTCCTCAATGAAGACGGTCTTGGACGACCGCGGGTAGACCGCATAGTGAAAGATCTTGTCCTCGCCGTAACGGAGCTCCTCATCGAACAGCAGCCTGTTCTCAAGCAAGAAGGAGCGGCGACAGGCAGTGCGCCATGCGAAGGGCTCGGCCGCCTCATCGGTGAAGATGTCCGGCGCGAAGGCCGTGTACACCTTGTCGCGCGGACTCAAAACACGCTCGAGCCATGCATCGTGCGTGCCTGCGGGAACGACCTCACCGCCGAAGGTCACCACATCGGCGTTCGTGGCCTCAAACGCTTCCACGAGGCATGCGGCCATGCCCTTGGCGACGAAATCATCAGAGTCGACGAAGCACACGATATCGCCCGTGGCGGCGAGAATGCCCGCGTTTCGAGCCGACGAGAGGCCTCCGTTCTCCTTCTCAACGACGCGGATGCGCGGCTCGACGGCTCGATAACGCTCGAGGATCTGCGCCGAGCGGTCGGTTGCACCGTCGTTCACGCAGACGATCTCGATGGCTCGATAACTCTGGTTCCTGAGGGAGTCCAGGCAGCGCGGAAGATAGCGCTCAACGTTGTAGACGGGGACGACGATGCTGACCGTGATCACGTGAAAAACCTCACTCTAATGCCGGGCGCGGAACGCCATGAGACGCAGGGTGTTTACAAGGCCGCCGGAACGGAGCAAGCGGCGGAAGCGCTCACCGCGCGTCTTCGCACCGTCGGAGGTACGCTTCAGAGCGTAGAGCTCGGGGTGCGCGAGCAGCAGCTCGAGGGAGACGCGCTTGCCCGGCTCGAAGATCTCGAGGTTGAGCGCACCGCGGTCGCGGACGGCCGCCATGTCCTGCCTCATGCGCGGGAGGAAGGTCGCCGCGAGGTCATCGGTCAGGCGGTCGTAGTTCCATTCATAGCTGTCGAACTGCATCCGGCCGAGGATGTCACGGAGGTAGGGACGGTCCTGCCAGTGCGTGTCGAGGTAGCGGTTCATCTCCTCGTACTCGTCGCAGACACAGAAGACCTTGCCCGGGTTGTTGACCGAGGACTTCTCGTTGTCCTGGCGGTAGTGAAGGAAGGCTCGATCGATCAGGACGGCGTTGGTGCACGACGACCACACCTTGAAGTTGAAGCCCGCGTCCTGGTATGAGGCACCGGGGCTCGGGAGGAACGTGATGTCGTTCTCCTCGAGGAAGGACCGCTTGTAGATCGCCGACCAGATCGACGGCTTGCGGTAGAAGACCTCGCGCTCCACCTGCGGGTTGATGTGGCCCTCGAGGGCGGCGTCGACCCACTGGAAGCGCACATTGCGGGCCGTGGGCTTCGACCAGAACAGGTAGAAATCCGTCTTGACGACCTGGGCGTCGTATTTGACCGCCGCGCGGTACATGGTCTCGAGCCCATCGAGCTCCATGTAGTCGTCCGACTCCAGGATCCCGATGTAGGTGCCCCGGGCCCGTGCGAGCGCGATGTTCATGGAGTCGCCGTACCCTGAGTTCGGCTTGTCGATCACGACGAAACGCGGGTCTGCGGCAGCGCACTCATTGATGATGGCTAGAGAGCTGTCCGTGGAACCGTCGTTGATGCAGATGATCTCGATGTCGGTGAGCGTCTGGTCGCGCGCGGAGTCAAGGCACTCGCGCAAATAGCGCTCCACATTGCAGATGGGGACGAGCAGTGAGATCAAGGGGGCCTCTTGCATGACGCGATCCTTGGCCTTTCGACGTGTCGGACATGGTGTCCTAGGTATGGTAGCACGGCATGTGACGTGCGGTTCTTATACGCCGTGCCTACCCGGTTTCGCCATGAAGAGGTTGTGGTGGCCGGCGAGGGCGCACCCCTCGGGTTGCCGCACGCATGCCATCGACTGGTGGCTCCCCTGGCCGAACATGGCGGCCCTCGCGCCGCTCCCCTTCGGGCCCTACCTCGCTGCGGCGCTTCGTACCACCTGCGCCATCTCGTTCACCTGGCTCCTGAAGGGCGGCGGGCGTAAAGCGTAGGCTGCGGTTACTCCACGTCGATGCGGTAGAGGCGCATGTCCCCCTCGCTCAAGATCGGCGTGAAGCCGGGGGTATCGTCGTTGACGGCGTCGATACCCTTCCAGTCCTCAGGGAAGTACGAGATCGAATAGGATCTCGTGGGGTCCTCCTGATCCTTGAGATCGAGCACGAGCAGGTAGCGGGCACCGATGGCGCGAACAGCATCGCGAACCTCCTCATTTGTGGCCACCTCATCAAGGTGCTCGCGGATCAAGGTGCTCTCCTGGGTCTCACCAGCCTTGTCGGCGAGGAAATCACGGTAGTAGATGTTCGCGCCGTAAAGCCCGTAGAGGTACACGGATCCATCGTTCGGGGAATTCAGGATCAGGGTTCCGGCGGGCAGCTCCTCGAGGACCCGTTTGCAGAAGTCCTCCTCCGTCTTGCTCAGGAACTTTGCCGAACCCACGGCATTCTGGACCGCCACCTCTGATGACACGTAGCCGAAACCGGTGAACACCTCACCGTAACCGCGCAGTTTGTAGCTCGGAAAGAACACGAGGACGAACAAGACGATGGCGGCGAGGGCGCGTGAGGCGGCGCGGTGCTCACGCACGAACGAAGATCTGCGATCGAGCCATGCGAGGGCGGCGCGGAACGCCGTCGCGATGCCAACAGCCGCAAGCGGCACGGCGAACACGCCCACCATGGCCGATATGCGATGCGGGTCGGTGTACCAGAACCCGGCCAGAACATGCTTCAACGTGCCCTCGGTTGAGGTGTCGACGATATAGATGAAACCGGTGAGCAGGAACGGGGCGACCAGCCAGCGCTTACCCTTGGTGGAGAGCAGCTTGATGCAGCCGAGCCACACGAGCACGGCGACGAGGGTCTGCGCCGAGTGCCCAGACATGCCCAGCGTCACGACGTCTATGAACGCTTGGTGCTTCGATAGCCGCGCGGGCCAGTTGAAGCTCACGGTCGCAGCAAAGAAGGGGCTCTTGTAGCACAGGGCCCAGATGGCAAGCACCGCAGCCGCGACGATCGCCGGCGCGATGAAGCGGCGTGGGTCGGCGGCGCCGAGCCTCTCCGTGGCGATGCGCAGCGCAGTTGCGATGCAGAACGGCGCGAGGAACAACGCGGCCATGAAGATGCCGCTTGGATGTGCGAGGGCAACGCCCACCGATGAGATGACGAACATGGCCGTCGGAGAAACCCCGCTGCAGAATCCGTCCCGTTCAACCCTGCGCACCATCACGATGAAGCTTCCGCAAATCAAAGGTACGAGGACATTCGACAGATTGTTTGGATAGAGTGGTCCAAAAATGACGAAATCCCATGGAGAAGCAGAGATGCACATCGTAGCCAATGCCCCGGCAACAAGGTAAGCAGAGCTCGCGTGGAACAGTTGCTTCAGCAGATAGTAGCTTGCAAGAGGCCAGACTATTGCGATCACCACAGCATTCATCGCATTGACCGCTAGTGTGACCGGTGCATTGGTGACCATGACAGCCAAGGTGACAACGATGTGCCAGGCGGCCGGATAGAACCCACCCATCTTGCTCTGCACAGAGGAGATCCCCGCTGCGCCAAGATCTTGATACAGAGAGACATGGAGAAATGAAAGGTCACCCGTATCGAGAAAACTGCGAACCAGACCGATATGCATATAGTTATCGATTGCTTGAAACATCGAGTCCGCCCCATCAAGATTCTTGATGAACACGAACAAGGTCGAAGCTATACCAATAAGCACATACAAACCGAGCCACGCAGCCTCGTGCGTGGAGCGATCGCCTAACTGCCTCACTTGACGGCTGCAGAGGTCGGCATCGCGGCGATGCGGCCTCCCAAGCACTGCCCGCGCTACACCAACACCTGCGGCGATAATAAGTGGTGGTGCAAGGAGCAGCACGGGGCTCGCTGGGATGCTCATCATCGAAAATAGTACGGCCTCGGCGCAAAACAGGATGATGCTCACAGCCGGAGCAAATACAAGGGTCGTCTTAAGCCGCTTTCCCGCGGCCAAGAGCATGAAACCGCCTGGGATCAGAAGCATCCCGGTGATGAGTGCAAACACAATCAGGAAGGTGAGCCACATACTCTAACTCCAAGATGCAAAACGTGTTCAAAGGATGTTCGAAAAGCCGCTCTTATAGACGCCCGCTGGTGCAATAGCCTTCAAGCTCCCGAAGAAAGGGATGGTCGAGGTCGGCCGCAGAGCGGATCGACTCCTCCAACGGAATCGGCCAGGCGACAGCGATCTCAGGATCCGCTAGATTCACGAACGTATAGGCGCTCTTCAAGTCAGCAGACCAGTGCGCATCCACCAAGTAGGTATATGCAGTCCCCGCCTCGAGACATTGGAACGCATTCGCAACTCCACGCGGCACGTAAATGGCGGTGCTCGGCTCTAACTCTCTGGTGTACACAGCCCCAAAGCCGTGACCGGGACGCAAATCTATCCAAGCTCCAAAGACGCTTCCGCACGCAATCGAAATGAACTTGTTCCACGGCTCTGCGTGAAAGCCACGCGTCACGCCTCGCTCAGCATTGAAGCTGATGTTGTTCTGCACGATCCGCAGATCAGGGATCCCGAGCTCAACCATCTTCGCGCGCTGGTAATTCTCCTTAAACCATCCTCGCTCATCGCCATGAAGCGTGAGGTCAACGACTTTGAGTCCTTCGATTCCCGTCTCATGAACAGCCAGGGTTTTTTCAAACTGCATATTCGCCATGTGAATCTCCCCTCACTGCCCCTGCTCCGCGTATTTCGCCTCGGTGGCCTCCTTGACCGGACGCCACCACTCCTCATGCTCTCGATACCATGCGATCGTGGCGTCGAGGCCCGCGGCGAAATCGGTGTGCGCCGGCTCCCAGCCGAGCTCACGGCGGAGCTTCGTCGCATCGATCGCGTAGCGGCGGTCGTGCCCGGGGCGGTCGCGAACCCAGTCGAAATCATCGGAGCTGCGGCCCATCCGCTCGAGGATGGCGCGCAGGACATCGATGTTGCTCCGTTCACCATCCGCACCGATGAGGTAGGTCTCCCCCAACCGACCGCGCGTGAGGATCTCCCAGACCGCTGAGCTGTGATCCTCGGTGTGGATCCAGTCGCGCACGTTTCTGCCGTCACCGTAGAGCTTTGGACGGCGTCCCATCAGAATATTCGTGATCTGGCGCGGAATGAATTTCTCAACGTGCTGGTAGGGGCCATAGTTGTTCGAGCAATTCGAGATCGTCGCTGCCACACCGTAGGTGCGGTGCCAGGCGCGCACGAGCTGGTCGCTCGCAGCCTTCGTGCTCGAGTACGGGCTTGAGGGATGGTAGGGCGTGTCCTCGGTGAAGCGCGCAGGGTCGTCCAGGGCGAGGTCGCCGTAGACCTCGTCGGTGCTCACATGGTGGTAGCGGACCCCATGGCGTCGCGCGGCCTCAAGCAGCTGGAATGTTCCCTCGACGTTGGTGCGCAGGAACGGCCTGGGATCGGCGATGGAGTTGTCGTTGTGGCTCTCAGCCGCGTAATGCACGATCGCGTCATGCCCGGGGACGATGCGATCAAGCAAATCAGCATCGCAGATGTCCCCCACCACGAGCTCGACGCGGTCCTCTGGCAGGCCCGCGATATTCTCAGGGTTGCCGGCGTACGTGAGCTTATCGAGCACCGTGACGTGCACCTCGGGGTGCTCGCGCACCACATGGTGGACGAAGTTCGACCCGATGAAGCCGCAGCCTCCGGTGACGATGATGTTTTTTGGCGTGAAAGTCGCCGCGTTCATTACCGACTCCCTATTCCGATGCGAAACCGGCTGACCGATACACGGTGTTGCGCGCCACCCGCTTGAGGTAGGCACCGTATGTCGACTTTCCATATCGCTCTGCCGACGCGACGAGCTCATCCCGTGTTATCCATCCGCTGAGAAAGGCGATCTCCTCAAGGGCGGCGATCTTAAGACCCTGATTCGTCTCGATGGTCCGCACGAACTCGCCCGCACGGTACAGGCTGTCCATCGTTCCCGTATCGAACCACGCAGAGCCGCGATGAAGCAGCTCGACATCGAGCGAACCGTCATCGAGGTACATTTGGTTGATCGATGAGATCTCAAGCTCCCCTCGGTCTGACGGGACTACGCGACGGGCGAAATCAACCACGCGCTCGTCGTAGAAATACAGGCCCGTCACCGCATAGTTGCTCCGCGGAATGGCAGGCTTTTCCTCGATTGACAGAGCGCGCATACGATCGTCAAACTCCACGACGCCAAAGCGCTCTGGATCCTCTACATAATATGCGAACACCGTGGCGCCACCGGCTTTGGTTGCAGCCCGCCTAAGTTTATCAGTGAGGCCACCGCCGTAGAAAACGTTGTCCCCTAGCACAAGTGCGCATGACTCACCTGCGATGAACTCCTCTCCCAGGAGAAACGCTTGCGCGAGTCCATCTGGCGAGGGCTGCTCGCAATAGCTGAAACGCACGCCGTAGCGCGAGCCGTCACCGAGAAGATCTCGGTACAGGTCTATATCGCGCGGTGTGGTGATGACAAGGATGTCGCGTATGCCTGCCAGCATCAACATGCTCACCGAATAGTAGATCATCGGCTTGTCATATACCGGAAGCAGTTGCTTGCTCGTCACGCAGGTGAGCGGGTACAGGCGAGTTCCCGATCCGCCCGCCAACACGATGCCCTTCATAGCCTCTCCTTCTCGGTCCCGTATCGACCACAGATTCTCTAAGTATACGTATGTCTGCCCGGAAGCCGCCTATCCCCATAAAGAACCGATGCGCTACAAGGTGTTAAGGCTCTCGCTCCTCGCATACACGCGGTTGATGAGACGCGCGATCGGACGAGGCCAAATGCGCTCCATGATCTCAAGGGTCTCACGTGTCCTGATGTTCTCCGATAGATTCCGCGAGGTCGCAGACTCAGCGTAGATGCGGTGCCCCATGAGGGCCCTTGGAATGTAGAGGAAGCGGCCTGGCCTAGATGACAAGTTGACCCATGTGAGGTAATCGCAGCTGTCACGTAACGTGACATCGAACGGATATGGGCCGAGTAGCTCTTTGTTGAGCGTTACCGAAGGACAGCAGATGGGGCAACCGAACCCGAGAACCAGCCGCTTCACGGTCTTGCGTCCATTCAACGCGGGAACCTGGAACGGTTTATTCATGATCCGTTTGACGCGAAGCATGGTATTTGACTCGATAGTGCCCTCAGGACGGAGCTCGCGATAATCTGTGAAACTAATCTGGATGTCGCGCGCCCGATAGCGGTTGAACCCTGCAAGCACTGACTCAAGAAACGTGCGGTCATACTCATCGTCTTGATGGGCAATCGTCACAAGCGGCGTGGCCGCCTGATCATAGCCATAGTTCCAGTCATCGCCGGCGAAATGCGGACGCGGGTTCACCACCAGCAAAACGTCCCGGCTTTCGCATACGCCTCGAATGTAATCACTCGGGGTCGAAGTTGAGACGATCACCGTGCTGGGGACGGACTGATTGAGAAGCCTATCGATGGTGTCGCCCAGATATGGGTTGTCTTTGTAGGCGCAGACCACGAAGGTGTGGTCTTCGGGTGTGTAGGCCGCCACGCGCTATCTGACCTCCCCAGCCGCAACGAGGGCGGCATGGATCTTGCTCGCATCGCCCCACACCCCGGGCGAGTCGTAGGGGCGGTCAGGATATGCTCCATAGTCGAGGGCTATATTGAGCCCATGTGAGGCGATGAACTCCTCAACCTGATCGGCGAGGGAGCGCGGGGTACCAGAGCAGCAGCTGATGGTGCCCAGCACCTCATCCTGCAAGACGCAGGCCGAGATCTGTCGGGCGAGCTCGCCTACATCGATAAAATCATATTTGTTCTTTCCCGAGGTGAACGGGAACCGCTTTTCGCCCGCCGCATCGGCACGCAGGAGTTTGCCGAAGATCGAGCGCGATGAGGAATCGTCGCCGTAAATGTAAAAGCCGCGCAGCCACTGCGCCTTGATCCCCGCCTTTTCGGCTGCAAGCATGAGGGAGCGCCTAAGCGCGTCCTTCGAGATGCCGTAGAGACTCTGCGGATTGCACGGGGTGGCCTCATCTATGGCACCCTCCCAGTAGCCCACCTCATGCATGGTCCCCATACCAGCAACCTGGCCCACGCCCATCTCGATCACCTGTAAAACAAAGCGATAGTGGGCCGAGAGATCGAGCATGTGGGACGTATTCGCATGATCGAATCCGTTGCGCCATGCAAGATGAAGACAGACATCAGGCACCTCAGTGAGGACATCTGCGAGCGAGAATGCCGGATCGAGAAGGTCAGCCTCCACGAACGAATCCGACAGGTCGCCCGCGCGTCGGCGCCGGTCGACCCCGATCACGCGCGCGCCGCGTTCCTTCAGCGCGCGGACCACATGCTGGCCGATGTATCCTGATGCCCCGGTGACTAAAACCGACTTCACGAGCGCTCCCTTCGAAGGCCACTTGCATACCGTATGATAGCCCGATTCCCTCTTCTGAGCTCAACCAGTCTGCTGGCACCGGCTCCTACCATAGAGAAAGCGTAGGGTTCCCGACACCACCAATTGGACCGTTATAATGGAAACGCTGTATCACACGCCGTCTGGAGGCCCCACACGATGCCAACCCTTGTGATCGTCCCTGCATACAACGAGGAGGACTCCATTGAGGCGACCATCGATGAACTCATCGCTAAAGCCCCCGAGCTTGACTATGTGATTGTGAACGATGGCTCCCGCGATCGAACTCGCGAGATCTGCGAGCGACGCTCTTATAACGTGGTGTCCCATCCGGTGAACCTTGGACTTGCCGGAGCCTTTCAGACCGGCATGAAGTATGCGATGCGACACGGATACGATCGCGCCATTCAGTTCGATGCCGACGGCCAACATATGCCGACTTTCATTTCTGATCTGGTTGACGTCATGATCGATGACAACGCCGACATCGTCATCGGCTCCCGATTTGTCACCGAGCCAAAGCCGAGCTCTCTGCGCATGCTGGGCTCGAATATGATTTCAGCCATCATCGCGCTGACCACCGGCACAAAGATCAACGACCCCACATCAGGCATGCGACTCTATAACCGTCGCATGATCAAGGAGTTCGCCACGCGGGGCGATCTGTCTCCTGAACCTGACACCCTCGCCTTTCTCATCAGGAAGAAAAGCGCGCACGTAAGCGAGGTTCAGGTAAGCATGCGCGAGCGTATGGCCGGCGAGAGCTATCTCACGCTTTCGAAATCCATCTCCTACATGGCGACCGCCTTCGCTTCCATCCTCTTTGCCCAATGGTTCAGGAGATAATCTATGGCCACCACTCTTCGCATCCTGCTCATCGTTTCCGCTTTGATGGTGACAGCCTTTGTCGCCCGCCGAATCCGCAAAGGCCAGTTCAGCGTCGGGGACTCGCTTTTCTGGCTCATATTGAGCTTTAGCATCCTGCTATCCGCCATCTTCCCCGGAGTGCCCATCGCCCTCTCCCAGATGCTCGGCATCACCTCCCCGTCAAACTTTGTGTTCCTGGTGGTTATCGCCCTGCTTCTGATTCGCGAGTTCACGCTGCAAATGTCTCTATCCCAGCTACGCTCCAAGCTCACCACCTTGGTGCAAGAGATGGCCCTTGATGAGCATGGTCCTGAGGGCAGATAGCGATGTATCTGATCGACAACTTCTACTCGCCGGCCGAAGTGCTCGAGATGATCGTCTCGACCATACGCACGCGTCTGTTCTTTCCAGGAGCGCGCCTTATCCGCTTCCCTTTTTACTTGCGAGGTAAGCCACGCCTGCGCTTTGGCGCTGGTTTCACCACAGGATACCGCTGCCGCATCGAGATCATCGGAGACGGACGTGATGACCGTGCGGTGAAGCTCACGCTGGGCGAGAACGCACGGCTCGGTGACCAAGTTCACATCGTGTCTGCGGAGCGCGTCCGCATTGGAGACAACTTCCTCGCCGCGTCAAAGGTGTTCATCAGCGACTGTGCACACGGCTGCTACACGGGCGGTGGATCGTCTGCGCCAGACACCGATCCTGCTGCCAGACCCTTGACGTCGGCCCCCGTCACCATCGGTGACAACGTGTGGCTTGGAGAGAACGTCTGCGTGCTTCCGGGCGTCAGCATTGGCGACGGCTCCGTCATTGGCTCAAACGCCGTGGTCACCCATGATATTCCTGCAGGATGCATCGCTGCTGGCGTGCCGGCACAGGTGATCAAGCGATATGATCCCGCCACTAAGTCATGGGACCCTGTTCTGTGATCCTAAAACGGCCACTACAACCTAGATACTGACCATGCGAAGAGAATTGCGTCGATGAGAAGCGCAATGCCGAATGAGACCATGATTGTCCAATTGATCCCCGCCATCGAAAATGAGGCCATAAATGGCTGGGAAACGATCAAGCACACGGCCACGGCAATCAGATTGGATATCATAAGCCCACGAAGCTGGCCCATCACCACCAACACATCAAGGAAAACCGCTGCGAAAGCCACCTCGGAAGTCGCGATGATCACAGGAACGAGCAGGTGCGCGCTCTCAGCGATCGATGGTCCGTAGAGTTTAACGAGCGCCGCCTCTCCAAATAGGGCCGCAAGCATCACCAATATAACGAAAACAATGAGCAGACCGCCGATGATCGTGAGGAGCCCGCGTACAAGCGCGCGCCGGTCGCGATCTGCGCGCGCGCGAGCGAGCCCGACCACAAAAGGAGCAGTAAGAAAAGAAGCGGCCAGCTGCACGATCACGGTAGGAGTCGCGACAGCAGCGTAAACACCAAGGGAATCTCCTCCGTATAGGTTGCCAAAGATCTGACGGGCAAGGGACACCACGGATCCATAGCAGAGGAGCGCAATGAACGCGGGGAGATAGCGACGGAACATCGTCAATACCGTGGATGTGCTCACTAAGGGTGCAATCGAACCAAACAAGGATGCGTGCCGGGCATCGAAGAGCAGAGTAACCGTCATGCAACCGATTGACATCGCGATCACGGCAATGTTGATATTATTCGTGAGAACAAGGCTGAGCGAGAAAGCGAGCAGGATAATGACCCCGCGCAACGCCTGCGAAATGCCAATGAAATCCATCCGCTCCGATTTCTGCTCGATTGCGTAGTACACGCTGCAAAACGACTCATCAACCTTGAATAGGAAGAAACAGAGAGCTGCGACGAGCAGGGTTGGCGAGGAGGTCGTTAGGATCGTATAGATGCTCATGGACAGCACGGCGACGCAAACGGTAACGACACGAAATCCAATGTACTCGCGTGCGGAAAACCGATCTTCCGCATCGGAGACCTGCACGCTGCGCATGTTGTACGTTGCGATCGTGTAGAGGATGTTCCCGAGCGCCATGCCATAGGCAAGAGCGCCGGAATTATCGTAGCCCTTGGAGAGAACGACGACGAGAACCGTGATCAGCCAGAGGCATCCCTGGTAGAACAAGGCACCCAGTGTGTTCCATATCAAGTTGGCACGCACTGAGAGAGGCTGTGGGGCAGAGGCCGTCACGTCTTCGCGCTCACCTCTCATACTCCAAACTCCTCATGGATCTCTTTGTAGAAGGAGGCTGTCTCCTCTATCGTTCGTTTCCATGTGAACGCACGAGATCGTTCGAGACCAGTGCTGACCTGTTGAGAGAAGAGCGCTGAATTCTCTTTCAATTCAGAAATCGCCGCGGCAACCGATTGAGGCCGAACGTCATCAAGAAGGACGCCGGCAGCTCCTGCCACCTCGGGGATGGAGCTCTTCGGCTGTGCGATCACAGGCACGCCCGACGCCATGCCTTCAAGCACGGGTATCCCGAACCCCTCATAATCTGAGAGATACAGCAGGGCGATCGATTCGCTGAAGATGCGGCAAACCTCTTCTGAGGACGGGTAGATCAGGGATCTCCATCGTCCTGGAATCCTCTCCTCGACAAACGCCTTCTCTTCATCGGTTAAGCCTGCACCCATGATGACAAGGGTAACGTCGGGGCAGAGACTGGCGGCTTCCACCGCAAGAGGAAAGTTCTTGTACCCGGTACGCGCTCCAATGAAGGCGACCTGGGGCTTGCGCTCGCGTTCGACGTATCTATATGAATCGGCATCATAGGCAAGGGGGATTACCCGGGTCAGTCGACCGCGAGACTCTGGTATGAACTCCTCCATATCACGTCGGGTGCTCTCAGAGATGCAGATGAGCGCCTGCGAGCGTTTCACAGCATGCCTAATCTGGGCCATGTGCACTGCGCGGTTGACCCCTTTGATGTAATGCTGCCAGATGAAATCATAGACAGTGGTGATGTTTGTGATACCCGCCGTCTTTGAAACGCGATAGCAGCTCGAATGGAAGATAGCGTCAGGAACGGGGCTCGCAACCGGCGCAAACTGTGCCCACCTGAGCGGGCTGTCATTGCTCTCGATAAGCGTGCTGCCTTTTGAGATCTTCAGGCGCTGACGAACGGTGTTCGCCTGTGCCTCGCGACGCTCGAGGATTGTGAGGTTGAACCTATCATCGCGATCGATCCCCTCCTCAATTTGGCGCCAGTAGACTGAAGCACCTCCGGCTTTTTGCAAGCTGAAAACAATGTTGTCAAGTACGATCGGGATGGCCGGCATACGAGCTCCTTCTAATGCGCAACGGAGGCATCGAGATTGTGTCGCCAATACTCGATCATATCTCGCACTGTCTGATCGAAAGGTATCTCGGGCTTCCAACCGACCAACCTCTCTATCCTGCCGATATCCGCCTGTATCCGTGGGGTATCAGATGAGCGGACACGGCTGGGATCCACGACGATCTTAAACGAGGCGTCTGAAGCAGACCGGATTAGCTCGCCCACAGATGCGAGGGAGCGCGCCGTCCCGCTGCCGACATTCACTGTTTGACCGACACTCGATTCACATTCGATCAACAATCTATACGCGCGAACGACATCGCGGACATCAGAGAAATCGCGCTCAACCGCAAGGTTGCCCACATGGAGCACTGGCTCCTGTCTCCCCTGCTCGATGAGGACCGCCTGTTTGCACCAGCTGGAGATCACAAACGCATCCGCCTGGCCGGGGCCCGTGTGGTTGAAGGATCTGGTTTTGATAACTCTCAGCCCGTACTCCGTGGCATACAGATGCGAGAACAGCTCTTGAGCCTGCTTGGAAATCCCATAGGGGTTGGTTGCAGCGAGAGGAGCCGTTTCAGCAAGTGGTCCGGAACTCGGTAGATACTCCTCAGATGTCCCCACGATGAGCATGATGGGTTCTGTGGGAGCCCTACGCACCGCTTCAAATAGGTTGATCGCCCCATTAACGTTCACCGTCACGGTGTCCTGGGGTCTCCGCCACGATAGGCCAACGGAGGATACGGCTGCAAGATTGACCACTGCCGCGGGCTCCGCTTCTTGCACCAGGCGTAAGACAGACGCAGCATCGGTCAGATCGACACCGCGAGCATCAGAGATCTCTGACGGAATGGCGGATGGGTTGCGATCGGCGGCGACAACCTGCCATCCATGCGATATGAGCTCACGACAAAGCCAGGGTCCAACAAACCCCGCCGCTCCGATGACAAGGGCCCGTCGTTCCCCCGCCATCAAGCGCGCACCGCCCGTGCCTCATTTTCTGCCAGCTCAAGATCATGGCGGG
>NZ_LT838843.1:241399-360398 GCF_900176655.1 Collinsella vaginalis | reverse complement strand
GTTTTAAAAGAGAAAAAACAACCCCCGCCGCTCCGATGACAAGGGCCCGTCGTTCCCCCGCCATCAAGCGCGCACCGCCCGTGCCTCATTTTCTGCCAGCTCAAGATCATGGCGGGTCATGATCCGACACAACTCCTCACAGGAGGTCTTCTGCGGGTCCCATCCCAACTTCTCACGTGCTTTAGTGGGATCGCCCCAAAGGTTCACCACGTCTGTAGGACGATAGAACTGAGGATTCACGCGTACGAGCACCTTCCCAGTAGCTGCATCCGTGCCCACCTCCTCGAGGCCGACACCGCTCCAAACAATCTCGATACCGGCCTCTGCGAAGGACCACGTGACGAACTCGCGCACTGAGTGCTGCACACCTGTTGCGATCACGAAATCATCTGGCTCGTCCTGCTGCATGATGAGCCACATGCACTCAACGAAATCCTTGGCGTACCCCCAATCGCGCAGGGAATCAAGGTTCCCAAGCTCAAGATGATCCTGCAGTCCGTGGGCGATACGCCCCACGGCTCGAGTGATCTTGCGGGTGACGAAGGTCTCCCCCCGACGCTCGCTCTCATGGTTGAACAGAATCCCGTTGACTGCAAAGACCCCGTATGCCTCACGGTATTCCTTGATCATCCAATACCCATACTGCTTTGCCACTGCATATGGTGAAAACGGATGGAAAGGAGTCGTCTCGCGTTGCGGGACCTCCTCAACCTTCCCGAAGAGCTCAGAGGTTGATGCCTGATAAACCTTGCACGTCGCATCGAGCCCAAGTATATGGACAGCTTCAAGAACGCGCAGGACGCCGATGGCGTCAATATCGCCGGTATACTCCGCTGCATCAAATGAGACGCCCACATGGCTCTGGGCTGCAAGATTGTAGATCTCGTCGGGCCTAACAAGGTTGACCACGCGAATGATCGATGATGAATCGCCGAGATCTCCGTCGTGGAGAGCAACCGAACCTGCAGCGATCAGATGATCTATGCGATCGGTGTTATGCGAAGCAGACCGCCTCACCAAGCCATGGACTTCATACCCCTTTTCAATCAGAAGCTCAGCGAGATAGCTTCCATCTTGCCCAGTGATACCGGTAATAAGTGCTTTTTTCATTGCAGACCTCCAAGAATCCTGCAGGATGTTACTAAACAGAGAGCAGTAACCGTTTGAGCTCCTCCTCCAAAGCTGTGCAAAGACTTGATGCGGCGACCATGCTCGCACCGCGGGCGAAAACATAGACTTTGAGTTTTGGCTCGGTTCCTGACGGACGGATGAGGATGCGGCTACCATCTTGCAGCCGGTATTCAAGAACGTTCGCAGGCGGGAGCATCTGCGCCGCCCCGGTACCGTTAACCGCAGGCATCGGCGCGCCATCGCGGTAATCAAAACGCTGATCGATGCCAATGCCGGCAAGGTTCGACGGGGGCGTGGACCGGAGGCGGGCCAAGGCCGCATCCATATCCCGAGCACCTTGCTCGCCTGGGAAATCAACTGACATCTGCGTCCCCGACCAACTTCCAAAGCGACGGTACAAATCATCACGGGCATCCACAAGATCCATACCCTGCGCTCGGTAGTGCGCTACGAGTTCGCAAATGAGGATCACGGCCTGAACCCCGTCCTTGTCACGCACATCCGTGCCTTTGAGGTAGCCGAGGCTCTCCTCAAAAGCGAATAGGAAGTTGTCGACGCGGCCTTCTTGCTCGAGTAGACCGATCTGCTCTCCGATGAACTTGAAGCCGGTCAGGGTGCGCCGAAGCTCAAACCCATAATGTCTAGCAATGTCATCGGCCATGGGGGCAGAAACGATAGTGGTCATGGCGACTTTTTGTGCACAATCCGCATCGCTTAAACGACTTGCCAGCCAATCCAATAAGAGCAGGCCGATCTCATTCCCGGAAAGCCGGACCTCGGCGCCTTCATGCAGCACGCCAACGCCCACCCGATCGGCGTCAGGATCAGTCGCCACGAGCAAGGAGATACCGGATTCCCGGCACAATTGAAATCCAAGCTCAAGCGCCGCCTGATTCTCGGGGTTAGGCTTCGGACAAGTGGTGAAGAACGGATCAGGTAGCTCTTGTGCCCCTACCACCTCAATGCGATCCACCCCGAGACGCTCAAGAACAGTGCGCACCGGCACATTGCCCGTGCCGTTCAGAGGGGAATACACGAGCTCGACATCATGAACAGGCTCCCCCGTTGAAACAGAAAGCGTCGCGGCATAGTAACGCTCTACCAGCTCATGGGGTACGTAGCGGATAAACCCACCATCGACTGCACGCTCGAATGCCGCAGAGAGCACATCCCTAAAGATCTCCACGGCGTTGATCTCCCGCTGGATGGCGCGGGCTGCCTCTGTGGTGATCTGGCATCCATCCGAACCGTAGACCTTAAACCCGTTGTACTCCGCCGGGTTATGCGATGCCGTGATTACGATGCCGGCATCACAACCCAGGTCACGCACGGCAAACGATAGCAGAGGCGTTGGCGCCACCTGGGAAAACAAATACGTTTGAACGCCGTTTCCGGCGAAGACGCACGCGGCCCGCTCAGCGAGCTCACGGCTCATCCTCCTCGTATCATAGGCGATGGCCACCTGAGGGCCGCCTTCACGTGAGGCGAGGTAGGAAGCGACTCCTTGGCTCGCACGGGCAACGGTGTACGAGTTCAGACGGTTGGTTCCCATCCCAAGCACGGCGCGCATCCCACCGGTTCCAAAAGCGAGGTCACGCCAGAATGCATCAGCGAGATCAGACGCGGGACCCGCGATCAGATCCGCGACCGCTTTGCGGTCGGCCTCGTCAACATGCGCCAGCCAATCAGCAGCGATATCGGAAACGTTCATCTCCACCTCACGAAACAGGAGCGTCATCGGTCAGGGTAACCAAGGCATGGACATCCTCGCTCGCCGTGATCGAGAAGGTCGAACCTGCAGGAACCACGACCGTCTCCCCCACGCGAAGAACATGCACTGTGCTATCGAGTGAAAACTCCCCTTCACCCTGCACGAACGTCCATAGCCCGCGGTACGCTTCGTCTCCAAGATCTGGAGCAGTCATACCACCGCAAACGCTGACCTCTTTCACGAGCCGCGGCCGCTCACAGGAGAATGCATTGAGGTCCACATAACGGTAGGAACCCCAAGCGGTCTTGTCCTGCAGTGGAAAATCCTCTGCCGCCTCTTTTACGGTCGCCTTGATATGGGCCGAGGCCTCTTTGCTGGAGACTAAAACACCATCCGGAGTCGCCACAACAACAGCATCAGAGAGACCCGCGACAACCAGGGGAAGATCGAGTTCGTTGATGACGTGCACGTTATCGCACGAATCGGGTGCCTGATACACGCGGCCGGCGACTGCATCACGCATCTCCTCCGTAAGCGTGTTCCATGTCCCTAAGTCTTTCCAAGACCCCGAATAGGGGACGACTGCAATGCGCTCCGCATGCTCGACGACCTCATAATCAAAACTGTTCTTTGGGAGCTCTTCATAGCGCATTCGTAGATCAGAAAAGGTGGGGAACGCTCCGTAGCGACCAATGAGATCGAGCACGAAACTAAGGCGAAAGCCAAAAACGCCACAGTTCCAAAGCGCCCCCTGATCTATCAAGGACCTCGCACGGCTTTCAGTGGGCTTCTCCTCGAATCTACTAACTGAACGAGGTGCACCTTCGAATCGTGTTGGGACGATGTATCCGTACTTCTCCGATGGATAAGTCGGCTCGACACCGAGGAGGACGATATCACCCGCGTTTTGCTGAACGGCTTCATTGAGTAGGCGGACGCAGGAGAAGTAGGCGTCATCAACGTATGAATCGATGGGCATCACAACGACTGTGTCATCGCGATTCACGTTCTGAACGTCCTCCAGGTGCTTGCAGGCAAGCAGGATCGCCGGTGCCGTGTCACGGCGTTCAGGTTCGACCACGATCTCATAATTCCCTGTGACCTGACCCCGTAGAGCCTCCACCTGTGACGCCGAAGTCGCCACCGTCACTACAGACTCCGGGAGGGCGCGCTGGATCTGCTCGAACGTTCGCTGCACCATCGAAACGTGCTCCCCCTCCTCGTTACGCAGCACTTTGAGGAATTGCTTGGAGCGCGCATCGTTGGAAAGGGGCCAGAGCCGGCTTCCAGAACCACCGGAAAGCAGGACGATATGAGCAGGTTTCACGGTAGTAAGCAAGACGAATATTCCCCGTTCGATTTAGCAGAGCGGCAGTTTACAGACTTCGAGAATGATACCATCCGCCTATTTCAGCAACCGCAACTCACATCTTCGGCACACAGCGAGGTAGGAACAAAGAAACGGCTCAATCAACAAAGAAGGCGACCCTGCCAATTGATCTCATGGCAGGGTCGCTATAGGGCGTGAGGGCAAGCCGGAACGCGCCAACTCGTTGTTTCTTAGTACACGACGACCTTCGTGCCCGAAGGGATATTCTGGTTAATCCACTTGGCATTCTCGATCGCCAGGCGCACACAGCCATGACTCAGCTGCTGGCCGAGGCGGCCATCCATGATCGTGGAGCTGTTCTGGTTGTACAGCACTGAGTGGAAGAGGTAGTCCCCGTAGAACTGGGTCCAGTAGTAGCAGCTGTACCCGTGCCCGAACACGTACCCGCGAAGGCCAACCGTGAACTCACCCTTCACCGTGGGCGTCGACGGCTTACCCGGGCTCGCCGCCCAGTAGAACACCTGGTTCCAGTTACCCTGACGCCCATTGTAGACACCCACGCGGCATGCGGCGGTATCGATCATAAGGAGCCAGTTGGTGTTGCTCGCGTACCACTGGGCACGACGGTGCATATCGTTTTGGAAACGCGGGAACTGGAAGCTCGTGGATCCAAACGGCGACGTCACGCCGTCGATGGTGGCGAAGGCCGTGATCGTGTAGGTTCCCTGGGCCCAAAAGCCGTCTGCCTGGCTGGCCCACATGGTCCACGATCCATCCGTCTGCCGGCGGCCCTGTACCCAGCTCGTGCCGGCCGGGGTGTCGACACGGAACGAGACGTTCGAGGGCACACGCGTCCAACCGCGTGCCGCGATGGAGAACGAAGTGTCCTCGATGCTCTGCGACAGGCGCACCGAACCCGCGGAGAACGTGAAGCGCGCGCTATCGAAGGCGTACGTGGATCCATCGATGGTGGCGTAGGTCTGGACCGAGAAAGTTCCCCAGGCACGGAGATCTCGACCGAGAGACGCCTCAAGGGTCCACGCGCCGTCTGCACGCTTGGCTGCCTGCATCCAGACAACCTCACCAGAGGGCTTTGAGATTTTGAACGCGACGTTGGAAGGGATGACATCCCAACCCGATGCCGTGATCGTCGCCAAAGAGCCCGACGCGGAGGCCGTGGTCTGCACCTGTCCGGCGCTCACGGTGACCGCTGCGAAACCAGTTGCCGACGTTTTTCCGTCCACGGTGGCCCAGGCCGTCACCGCGTAGGTGCCCCAAGCGCCACCGAGGGCGTTGACTGTGGGGGACGCAGCCCAGGCGCCGTCCTCTTGCCTCGTACCCTGGAGCCAACGTTCGACACCCGCCGGCGACGTGATCTGGAAAGCGACATTCGAGGGCACGGTCTGCCATCCGGAGGCAGTGAGTGCGAGCGAGGCGCCCTGGGCCTCCGCGGTCACGGACGCGCTCCCTGCAGCGCCGATCGCCGCGGATCCGGCCGGGGCAGTGAGCTTGCCGACGGTGCCCCATGCGCGAATCTGACGCATCCCTGACAGCGGGGCGGAAACCTGCGCCGACCATGTTCCATCAGCGGCCTTGACGCCCTGGACCCACGTGAGCTTGGCCCCATCACGGACCTCGAACGCGACATTTGAGGGGGCGACGCTCCATGCGGTCGCCGTCATGCGGATCTGCGACCCATCGCGAACCGCCGCGACCGTGGCGGAAGGCGCCACGAACACGGTGGACGTTGAAGCGTATGCGGCCGTCGTCGAGCCGAAGGAGACCCACGCAGTGGCCGTGTACGCCCCCGCCTCGCCAACGCCTGAGATGGCATCGAGCGTCGCCGCCCAGCTGCCGTCGACAGCGCGGCGCGCCTGCAGCCAGAGGATCCTGCCCTTCGGCGTGCTGACCTCGAAGGCGACATTGCCCGGATTCTCGGCAAATCCCGAGGCGGTAAAGGTAATCGCCCTGTCCGTGGTGCTGGCAGTCGCGCTTACCCCCGCTGCGCGCGCATCGCAGCTCGCGGTTCCGAACGCAGCGGTGAGCTTGCCGTGCGTTGCCCAAGCAGTGACCGTGTAGGTGCCGTTGTCGATGACACCGCCAGCCATGGAGGAGGTGGAGGCGGTCCAGGAGCCGTTTGCGCCGCGGCGCGCCTGGATCCAGATCTCGGTGCCCGAAGGCCGTCTCACCTGGAAGGCGACATTCGACGGAGCCGTTGTCCATCCCGATGCGGAGAGCGCAATGACGGCCCCTGTGCTCGAGGCACTCACCTGGGGTGTCCCGGCGCTCGCCGTGAAGGACGAGCGCGATACAACGGCCGTGACAGCACCCAGGTTAGCCCAGGTCTTGACCTGGTAGGTGCCCCATGCACCCAGATCACCAGTCACTGAGACCGATGCGGTCCAACTGCCATCGGATTGCCGCTTCGCCTGCACCCAACGAGAAGGACCCGCGGGCCCTGCTATCTCGAAGGCGACGTTTGCGGGCTCTATGGTCCATCCACTTGCCGATAGGGAGACCGTGGCACCCGAAACCGAGGCTCCCGTTGAGACTTCCCCGAGTCCGATATTCACCTTGGTGGCACCAAACGACGCGGTCACCGCGTTGAACGTGGCGTACACCTCAACCTTCTGGGCTCCCCAGGATCCAAGCTCACGGGTAACCGACGGACTCGCCGTCCAAGAACCGTCCGCCTGATGGATGCCCTGGAACCAGACGGTCTTCCCCGCGGGCGTGGTCACGGCGAAGGCGACGTTCTGGGGCTCGGCGCTCCAGCTATCGGCAGCGAGCTTGAGGAGGGCGCCTGAAGCCATAGCGCTGATCCGCGTTGTCGGCGCCGCCACCGTTGTCGTCTTGGTGGCGACAGCCTCTGTGTTGCCGTCGATGGTTGCCCAAGCCGCGATGGTCACCTGGCCCCAACGGATCTTGCTTGAGGGAACCGGCAAGGAGGCGGTCCAAATGCCATCATCCACCACAGACGCCTGGACCCACTGGGTCGCACCTCCTTGGGACGTGGCAGCGAATGCGACGTTGGAGGGCGCGGAGGAGAAGCCGCTCACCTTGAGGGCGAGCGTGGTGCCGTCGGACTCAACCGCAAGTGCCGGTGCGGCGGCTGGGGTGGCCGGGTCTGTTTCCTCCTGCGAAGGGGTGGCGCTGCGATCTGAACCGTCCCCCTCAACCTCAACTGAGGGTTGCGTGGCCTCTACCTGCGTGGGGACTGCATCCGGCTGGCCCGCTTCAGCCGTGGCGTCATCCCCGAACGCCAGGGCGGGAGTCGCGGTGAGGCCGCATCCCAACACAAGCGCGAGCGCGCCGATGACCGGTATGCGAAAGCGTTTCATATACATCCCATCTCTCTAAAACCAACGCACTGCGGGTATATCACCGGGTCCGGACACGATTTTGCCAAGTGCGCCAAACCTCAGCGGGTCGGAAAGCCCCAACGCACCTGATGCGTGACGCCGTAATGCCGGATGAAGTCGTCCAACGATTCGATCTTGATCTTGCCGACGTTGCTGATGATCTTGCCGTCACCCATGTAAATGCCGACATGCCCGTAGATGGAGCCCATCGTGGTGTGGGGATGCGACGGGGTCGCCACGAGCATCCCGACGCGCAGTTGCAAGGGATCAGCTGACGTGCAGTAGGCCCAATACAGGTCACGGGCATCGCCGAAGAAGCTGGCAACACCTGCCCGCTCATACACCTGCTCGACCCACATCGCGCACAGCCCTCCACCGGGGGAAGGCGTGGCCAAGGCCGTATCGACGATATGGCGCTCCACAGCACTTGCGGACGCGTAGAGGGGATAGCGCGGGTAGAAGATGAAATTCACCGTGTCGAACGGCAGGGTCACGCCCTCGATCGTCGCGTATGCAGTGGCGATGTGCTTTCCCATGACGATCAAGCCGTTCTCTTGTCCAGCGGTTGCTGTCCAAGAGCCGTCAGATTTACGGACGCCCTGGAGCCAAATGGTGCCCGTGGGCGTGTCCACACGGAAGGCGACATTAGACGGCACCCTGGTCCAGCCCTGCGCGGTGAGGGTGAACGATGCGGTGCCGACGGCAGCGTTAACTCGCACGGACCCTGCTGAGACCGTGAACCGAGCGGAGTCGAAATAATGGACGGCCCCATCGATGGTGGCGACGGTCTGCGCGGAGAAGCTGCCCCAGGCGCGCAGGTTGAGGGGAGCCGAAACATCAGCGGCCCAACTGCCGTCGGCTTGTCGGATCGCCTGGATCCAAACCTCTCCGCCCTGTGGCTTCAGCACCTTGAACGCGACGTTCTCGGGGGCAATGGCCCAACCAGACGCTGAAAGGGTCGCCCTCGTGCCCCGCGTCACCGCGTTCGTCGAGATGCGACCGGCGGTTACCTCGAGCGCGTCCCATCCCGCCGGGGCCGTCTTGGAGTCCACGGTCGCCCATGCCACCACGTGGTAGGAACCCCAAGAGCCGCCCACTGCGGAGAACGTTGCGGCTGCGCTCCAGCTGCCGTCGGGTTGACGTTCCGCCTGGAGCCAGCGGGAGATGCCCGATGGTCCCGTGACCTGGAAGGCAACATTCGAGGGCGCGCTGCTCCAGCTCGAAGCGGTGAAGCTCAGGGAGCCATCCGTCAACTCCGATGTGACATGCGCGGTGGTCCCCTCTTCGATAGCCGTCTCCCCCACGGCACCGGTCACAACGCCCATGGTGGCCCACACGCGCGCGCACCGTGCACCTGCGATGGACCTTGGGACCTCCGCGAGCCATGATCCATCCTGCCCGCGCACAGCTTGAATCCAGATTGAGCGGGCGCCGCCCGTGAGTTCGAACGCCACATTCTTAGGCGTTGCGCTCCAATTGAGCGCCGATATGAGGATGGCACCCTGATCGGTCCGAGCGGTTGTTACCTGCATCGTCGGCAGCGACAGCGCATGGGTCGTCGACGCATAGGGGGCCGTCTTAGAGCCGAAGGTAGCCCAGACGGTGGCAGAGTACACGCCGAACGCGTTCACGCCATCTTTGGCGGTGAGGGCTCCGCTCCACGCGCCGTCTGAAAGCGCGATCGCCTGGATCCATCGGGTCGTACCACCTGGCAGCCTCACCTCGAAGGCAACGTTACGCGGACGCTCGGCGAAACCATCCGCCCGGAATGAGATCCCTGATGTGGTCTCCTCCGCGGCCACCTGCACCTCAGTGCCATCTATCTGGCATGTGGCGCTCGCATATGCCGACGTGGCCCCCAGATGGGTCGCCCACGCGGTAACCGTGTAGGTGCCGTCTTCGAAGACGCCGCCCAGCATTGAGGAGATGGCTGCCGACCACACGCCCCCAGAAGTCTCGCTGGCCTGAATCCAGGCCTCCCGTCCTGAGGGGCTCTTCACCTGAAATGCTACGTTGCTGGGCGGAATGGACCACCCTGAAGCCTCGAGATGCGCGGTCGCGCCGGTACCATCCGCACGCACTTGGGCGTCTCCCGCAGCCACCGTGAACGAGGTGGCGGCAACTGACGTCGTTGAACCGGAGACCGTCGCCCATACCCGTACCTTGTACGTCCCCAGCACGGTGACGGCGTTCCCCAGTCGCGTTTTGAGGGCCCAGGACCCATCAGCGCCGCGCACGCCCTTAAGCCACCGTGAGGAGCCGGACGCCGGGATGATCTCGAACGCGACGTTGCTGGGCGCCTGGGCCCAAGCTGACGCTGAGAGCACGAGGTTGCCACCTTCGACGGCCGCCCTGGCCTCCACCGCCACCGATGCGACCTCCGCTTGCTCGCGGGCGGGAGACGTCGCGACATCCCCCTCTCCCAGATCTGACGCGGGCGTCTCGTTCGATGGGAGGGCATCATCGTCTCCAGCTGCGGACGCTGATGCGCTGGCACCGTGATCCTGAGGCGCGTCGGTTACGATCGCCTCCTCCTGGCCTCCTTGCGCCGCCGTCACAGCGAGCTGATCGGCCGGTGCCTCGTCAGCGAAAACCGCGCCCGGCACCGCAGCGGCACCGGGCGCAAGCAGCGCGACCAGGATAGATACGAAGACACGCTTCTTATTCATGTTCGTTCCCCAACAGTTGATGCACAGCACATACCTGGCGTCGTACCAGGCCCTTCGGCCAAGTGTACCACCTAGGAGGCGAGGTTTAAATAAACGGCCTCAACACGCCCTTCATACCCGCACGCGCGTACACGCTCGAGATCATGACCTTCGGCGGATATGCCTCGATAACACGGTCATTACCGAGATAGATCGATATATGGCCGGCGTAGCAAATCAGGTCGCCCGGCTGGCGCTCACCGAAGGAGACGCGCTTGAAGCGGGGGTTGTTCCACATGTGGTTCGCGTACTGATCATGGCCCGGCGTGTAGTAGTGATCCCACGGGTTATAGGGGGAAAGCTCCATGCCGGTGGCGTAAAGGCCCTGCATGACCAGACCGGCGCAGTCCACCCCGATACCCGGCGCGCAAGAGTAGTCCCACTTATAGGGAGTCCCCAGGTAATCCATGGCGCGGGTTATGAGCGTGTTCACGAGGTCGTTGCGCGTGGCGTTGTAGGGGATGCGCGACGGCGAGGCGTACCCGAAGATGCCCTGCCCCTGATTCTTGACCTGAACGTTCTGATTGGAAACCTGGTAGTAGCCGGCAGGGTTCTGATAGCCGATGTACGGCGGGAATACGAACGAGGTCTCGGCCGGCAAGACGAAGGGTTTGCTTCCCGAAAGGCTGATGTAGGTACGCACGCGGTAGGTCCCGTACACCGAGTACCCCTGCCAGGCGTACCCTGTGGCAGCCCATGAGCCATCCGCTTGACGGACACCCTGAATCCATTTTGAGCCACCCTGGGGAAGGACGATCTCGAAAGCCAGGTTCGATGGGGTGACGTTAAAACCCTTGATGACCACATCGAAGGCGTTTCCGCCCGATGTGATGCGTGAGCTGACCGTGATTGAACCCAGACTGGCCGTCGCTGTCGTCGAAGCGAGATTCGAGGTGAGCTTGCCGATGGTGGCGTATACCTTGATGCGATAGGTACCCCACTCGCCGAGGTCACGCAAGACAGAGACATTCGCCGCCCACGCGCCGCTCTCCTGGCGAGACGCTTGGACCCATTTGGACGCTCCCGAGGGGAGCACGACCTCGAAGGCAACGTTCTTGGGGTCTATCCACCAACCCGAGGCCGAGAGGGAGAGGTCGGTCGCATTCGAGACGGTCGCGAAGGCCTTGACCGGTCCGGCGCTCGCCTCGACGGTGTCCCCGCCGACCGTGATGGTTGTCCCGTCGAACGTCGCATAGGCGCTCACACGATAGGTTCCCCAGGCACCGAAGGTGTCCGTCGCCGAACCAGACGCCGCCCATGAGCCGTCATCGCGGCGGACCGCCTGGATCCACCTTGTGGCACCTGTCGGAAGTTTGACCGCAAAGGCCACATTCGAGGGGGCCTTGTCCCAGCCGGAGACGGAGAAGGTGAGGTTCGCATCCTCGGCGGTCGCCGAGACCCGGATGCCCCCCATCGTCGCCCGCGCCACGGCCGTTTCGCCGAACTGGGAGGTCCTACCGCCAAACGTCGCGTAGACGGTGGCACGATAGGCGCCGAGCTGCTTGTACACGGAGAGAGCCTGGACCTGCGCCGTCCACGAGCCATCCTGCTGGCGGTACGCCTGGACCCAGGCTACATCTCCCGAAGGGAGCTCGAGACGGAATGCGGCATTGGAGGGCGCTATGCCCCAGCCCGATGCCGCGAATGTGAGGTCGGCTCCGGATGCGGATGCAGACCCCGTGACGCGAACATCTCCGGCGCTGACTTGGGCTGTGTCCGAACCATAGCTCACGGTCTTACCGGCGAAGGTGGCGAAGGACGTCACGGTGTAGGAACCAACGTTCCCGAAGTCGGAGATGCTGTCGACGCTCGCCGTCCACGAGCCGTCGGACTGGCGGCGTGCTTGATACCAGCGCTCCGCCCCGGTGGGGGAAACGATACGGAACGCGACGTTTGAGGGGTCGAGGGTCCAGCCGCTCACGCGAGCAGCCAGAGTCCCGCCATCGACGGAAGCAGTCGTCGCAGGCTTGGGAGACGCGACGTTCACACGGGCCAGGCCATACGATTCGGTTTTTCCGCCAAAGGTGGCGTACGCCTCCGACTCGTAGGAGCCGTACGCGCCGAAATCGGCACCTGCGGGTATGGAGGCGCTCCAGCTGCCGTTAGTCGAACGAGTCGCCTGGTACCAGCGGACCCCACCACCCGGAGAGGTCACCTTGAAGGCGACGTTGCTCGGGTTGACGTTCCAGCCAGATGCCGTGGTCTCAAGCTTGCCGTCGCGCGCAGCGAGGGAGACGGCCGGCGTAGGCCGATCGATCTGAACAGAGGCAGACGTGAGGTCATAGGTATAGAAACCGAAGGTGCCGTACGCCGTGACGCGGTAGGAGCCAGCACGGTCGAAGATGCGCAGGGTGTCCGCCGTCGCCGTCCAGCTTCCATCGGCGCGCCTGCTCGCCTGGTGCCAGGTGACGGCACCGGACGGCGAGGTGATCGAGAAGGCGACATTCGATGCCTCGGACGGGAAGCCGGAGATCCCCATGTTCAAGATGCCGCCCGAAAGCGAGGCGGTGGTCTTCATGTTCGACATATCGGGTCGGGCGAACCGTGGGTCATACGAGTAGTTCAGGTCCACGTTCCCCGAGATGCCCGCGACCGAACCACGCGAGGTATACTGCCACATGCTGTACGTGCCACCGTAGGTGTTGGTGACGTTCCACTGGGCGACCCAGCGCTCCCACTGGTTGAACACGGGACTCGAGAGGTTCGTCTCCCACCAGCTCGTGCTCGTGTACACGCCGGGGGTGTAGCCCTGGGCCTTGATAGCGTCGCAGTAGGCCTGCGCCATGGCAGCAAACGCGGCCGGCCCGCCCGTGATCTGGCGGTACTTGTTGTTATCGTCGACACCGGCCGGCACACCGCTCTTATCGGTGTTCTCGATGTCGTAATAGACCGGGAGCGCGAGGTCGGATGGACTGAGCCCCGCCTTCTTCAAAACGGTGAGTGTCCAGTTGGCCTCTTTCTTCGCGCTTTCTGTATCCCATGCGTAGCTGTAGAGGTAGACGCCGAACTTGATGCCGTTTCGCTGGGCCCCGGCGATGTTCCTCAGGAACTGGTCGTCGTCCCCGCCCCAACCGTAACCCAGGCGGATGATCGCGAACTCAACACCCGCCTGTTTGACCTTAGCCCAATCGATGACACCGTTCGCATAGCTCACGTCGATACCCCAGGCGGTGGCGCCGCTCGGCAGGGTCACGCGCGTGGCGCGGTACGCGGGACCGTTCTCCGCGGGCCCGCCGACCGCCTTGATCTGGCCGTCCTCGTAGCGCCAGGAGTTCGCCATGGACAGATCGGAGGAAGGCGTGTCGGAGCTGGATTCGGCGTCTGCAGCGCCCTCCCCCTCGCCCTCGTCTGCCGCCGGCTCCTGTGTAGCCTCCTGCGGCGCCGCGGGCTGCTCGTCAGCCTCGGCCGTCTCCGTCGCGGCGTCATCGGAGGTGTCTGACGAAGCGGTGTCCTCCGTTTGCGTGGACGCCTGAGGATCGGGCGTCACAGTCGCCGCTGCCTCGGCCGCGCTCTGCTGGCTCTCGGCGTAGACCGCAAAGGGTTGGACGAGCGGGGCGAAGGCGAGCACGGCGGTCAGAAGCGCTGAGAGCGCGAATCTGGATCGGGGCATGTCAGTTCCTTCCCGGCAAAAGCTGCATTTGCACTCACCAATATACGTCATCCCACGTTCACATCTGCAGACGATACCCCGGGTTTTTCTGACAGTTTTGATATCTTTGAACAATAAGTCGGTGCCACCGGCATCGATCCAATACACGCGGTGCGAGATCGAAGAACCCCGCCCCTCTGCACGTGGTCCACCCCGCTCTGGTACCATGACCACAAAGTCCATCGTGCCTGCGTGAATCGGAGGATCCATGTCTCAGTATGACTACCTCGTTGTCGGGGCCGGTGTCACCGGCGCCATCTTCGCCCACGAGGCCCGCCGAGCCGGGAAGACGTGCCTGGTCATCGACCGTCGCAACCACACGGCAGGCAACATGTACACCGAGGATGTCCACGGCATCAACGTGCATGTGTACGGCGCCCATATCTTCCACACCTCCATGCGCGAGGTGTGGGATTACGTCAACCGCTTCGCCGAGTTCAACAACTACGTGAACTCCCCCGTCGCCTACTACAAGGGCGAGGTCTACAACCTGCCCTTCAACATGAACACCTTCGCCAAGATGTGGCCCGGCGTCGTCACCCCCGCCGACGCCCGCGCCAAGATCGACGAGCAGATCGCCCGCGAGGGCATCGAGGAGCCGCAGAACCTCGAGGAGCAGGCCCTGTCCCTCGTTGGGCGCGACATCTTCGAGAAGCTCGTCAAGGGCTACACCGAGAAGCAGTGGGGCCGCGACTGCACCGAGCTGCCCGCGCACATCATCCGCCGCCTCCCCTGCCGCTTCATCTACGACAACAACTACTTCAACGACCGCTTCCAGGGCATCCCCATGGGCGGCTACACCAAGCTGATCGATGCGATGCTCGAAGGCACCGAGGTCCGCCTCGGCGTCGAGTACCGCAACCTCATCGCCGAGCAGCCCGATATCGCCGACCGCGTCATCTACTGCGGCCCCATCGACGGCTTCTACGATTACAAGCTCGGCACCCTCGAGTACCGCAGCCTCCGGTTCGAGACCGAGGAACTCAACGAGGTGAACCACCAGGGTGTGGCCGTCGTGAACTACACGGAGCGCGACGTCCCCTACACCCGCATCATCGAGCACAAGCACTTCGAGTTCGGCGAGCAGGAGACCACGGTCATCACGCACGAGTACCCGGCGGACTGGAAGCCGGGCGACGAGCCGTACTACCCGCTCAACAACGAGCGCAACGCCGAGCTGTACAAGCAGTACGCCGAGCTGGCGAAATCCGAGGGCAAGGTCGTGTTCGCGGGGCGGCTGGGCGAGTACCGCTACTACGACATGGACAAGGCCGTGGCGGCAGCATTCCGCCTGGTGCGGCGCGAGCTCAAGATCGAGCCGACGGAGGCGTAGGCAGCGGGGCCCGTCTCCCCGGCACGAAGCGGCGTCCTGAACAGCGGGCTCTGGGTACATACCCGGAGCCCGTTTCTGAATGCCGACAGGTCAATATTGCCTCTTTTTACTGCAGGAAAGCCATGATTCAGATCTGCCAGCAAATCAGGCGTACGCTGACAGGTCAAAAACAGGGCTTTTCGCCGTATAAAAGGGCGAATTTCGACCTGTCAGCGTTTGGGCCGGTGCCTGTCAGCATCCGGGTCAGCGCGTGGCGCGGTGCTCTGCAATCAGCGTGCCGATGAGCTCGACGGCCGCATCATATGAGCGCCGACGGTCGAATTCGACCTCGGCTACGGCCCGGGCACGGGTGCCCATCCGATCCCGGGCATCCGCGTCCGCGATCAGCTCACCGAGAACCCTCGCGAGACCCGCGACATCCCCCGGCGCCACGTTCACCCCAAAGCCGTCGCGCTCGACCTTCGCGCGGAACTCAGGGTTCATCGACGTGTTGACCATCGGGTGGCCGGCGGCGAGGTAGTCGCCGATCTTGGTGGGCACGCTCTGAGGGGCATCGGCCACGAGCGAGTTCACCGTCGCATCCGCCGCGGTGAGGTAGGCCGCCATCACGGGATAGGGCAGGTAACCGAGGAGGTCCACCGGGGCGGCGGTCTCAGCCACCACCCGCTCGAGATCGGGACGGGTCGGGCCGTCGCCCAGGATCTTCACGCGCAATCCGGGATGGGCAGGTGCGAGCTTGGCGGCGGCGCGCACGAGGGTCTCCAGGTCGTAGAGGGCGGATATGTTCCCCGCGTAGGTGAGCCACACCTCGCCGACGGGCTTGATGACCTCGGCGGCGTGCGCGGTCGTCCCCGCATCGAAGGCGACGAGGTCGTTGCCCACGTAGAGCACGAGCTTGGGGATGTCCTCAGCCCGGTCGCGGAAGCCGCGGGCCGCATACTCCTCGCTCGTCCCCACGATGGCGTCGGCGAGCGCGAAGGCCCGGCGTGCCTGCAGCTCAAAGGGGGCGAAGAGGAGGTCTGACACGACCGGCACATCGAGGGCCACGCGGAAGGCCTCCGGCCAGAGATCGTTGACGTCGATCACGAAGGGGATCCCGTGCCGCCGGGCCGCGCGGCCCACGGCGAGCGTCACATCGTTCGGCGGGATCTGGCAGTAGATGAGGTCGTAGTCGTGGTGGGCGTCGAGGTAGGCCTCTGTGCGCCGCGCCATCACATGATGGGCCCAGATGCGCTGCGGGCACATGTTCTTCGGGTAGCTCGGCTCTTCGATGAAGCGCACATTGAACGGATGGGCGGCGGCGTTGAAGGTGGTGAGGTCGCGCTGGCGCTTCTCCCAATGCTGGAAGCTCGCGGTGATGAAGTCGACCTCGTAGCCGCGCGATGCGAGCAGGGCCGCGAGGTAGGTGTAGCGCGTGGCGCCCTTGACCTCATCCCCGAGCCGCGCATCCACGCTCACCACGGCGATGCGCCCCTTCCCCTCCGGTTTTCCCGGCATGGCCCCTCCGTTCACGTCCATCCGCTACCGCCTCCTTCCTGCCACCAGCCCGCTGATGCGCTCATAGGAGACGCCGAGCAGGTTGAGGGCGAGGGCGAGCCGGTAGCGCCGCTCCCCGCGTCGCCACTGATCCTGGCTGCGGCGTCGGAGCCCAGCGCGAAATGCGCGGGCGCGGGCACGTCCCCGGGCGCGGTCGTCATCGAACAGCAGGGCGATGTTGTAGTGCGTGTCGACGATCAGGTGCACCTTCTCGCGCAGGTATGATAGGGCCGCGGGCGTGAGACCGCCTGTCACCTCGCCGGCCTCGGCGCGTCCCAGGTACGCGAGGAGCTCCTCGACCACCCGGGTGTGGTCGTCCCAGCGCCGCACGTAGTTCGCATGGCTCACGCTCTGCGCGGCGTTGCCCACCAGGTACTGGTAGACCTCGATATCGAAGTAGGCGATGGTGGCCGCCGGAACGCTCGCCTTGACCACGTACTCGTAGTCCTCGTAGAAAGTGTGCTCAAGCAGGCGGATCCCAAGGGCGCGCAGGTAGTCCGTGCGGCAGGTCAGGGTGTGGATCATGATCTGGAAGACCGTGTCCCCGTTCGCGAGCACGGTGTCGAAGGGCAGGACCTCACCGGTGGCCACCCCGGCCGCCAGCGGAAACGGCGTGCTCGCGCCCGTCGTCATATCGACCTCGCGCTTACGGTCGATGACGAGATCGGCATCAAGCGAGCCGAGGGCGTCGATCAGGCGCACGAGGCCATCGGTGTCCACCCAGTCGTCGCCGTCGACCACGCGGAAATAGCGACCCTGTGCGGCGGCGAGGCCCGCGTTCACCGCCGAGCCGTGGCCGCCGTTCTCCTTCGAGACCACGCGGAAGATCCCCGGCCGACGTGCGGTGAAATCCGCGGCGAGGGCGCGCGTCCCGTCGGTCGAGCCGTCGTCCACGACGATAACCTCGAGCACCCCGTCGAGACGGGGGTCATCGTATGATGCGAGGCCGCGGGCGAGGTAGGCCTCCACGTTGTAGGACGGGACGGCGATGGTGAGGACGGGACCTCTCTCGGAAGAGCGCTTGGAGCCGCCAGGGGCACCGCCCGCCGCCGGCTCTCCCCCACGCTGCGCCGCAGCCACCTGATTGGGGATCAGACCATCCGGATCCGGGCACGTGCCACCTTGCAGCCCATCCTGCGCCATCTGCTCGCTCATGATACCTCAGACCCCCGTCTCACCTTGGCGTAGCCGCCGCTCATGCCCCTTCGCAGCAGATGGAGCAGGCGGCCGACGGCCCGGTAGAGCAGCGTCGAGCGACTCCTCAGCACGGCGGCGCCCATCCGCGTGAGCGTGCTCGGGCCCTCGGGGGCGTCATCGAGCACCAGGCTCTTGAAGAGCGGGTCCGCGATGAGCTCGCGGCACCAACGCGCGCGGTCAGCCCCCGTCATACCGGCACGCGGGTCGCAGTTGCGCTCGAGGGCGGAGAGGCTGTATCGCACGAGCCGCGTACCGAGCCGCGCCCGCACCTCACCCCCGTCAAGGCTCCAGCGGATCTGCTGATCCCAGAGCTCCTGAATGCGACGGCGATGGACCTCGAAGTACCTCGGTACGAACCGGCCCGTCAGGTTCCCCGCCGTGCGCTTCCCATACACGTAGAGCGGCTCATCCACGAGCGCGGCGCCCCGGGCCCGGTCGAGGACGGCGATGTTGAAGAGGATGTCCTCGATCAGCGGGACATCCTCGAACGCGAGGTCCGCGATGAGCGTGCGGCGGTACACCTTGTTCCACGCGTACCCGTAGAGCGTCGCCTCCTCGAGGCCGAGCACCTCGCGATGCAGGTCTCCGCCGGTGAAGATCCCCGGATGCGGCGGCAGGAGCACGCGCTCCGAGGTGGGCGCGCCGGAGCCGTCCAGGTACTCCTCCCGGCAGCCGAAGACCACGAGATCGCAGCGGGAATCCGCGAGTGCGGCTAACGCTCGTTCAAGCAAAACCGACTCGAAGCGGTCATCCGCATCGGGCATCCAGACGAACGCGCCGCGCGCGGCGGCGAGACCCGTGTTGCGCGCGGCGGCGAGACCGCGGTTCCGCTCATGGCGCACGAGGCGGATCCGCCCATCGCGGACGGCGGCGTCTTGCACGATGCCGGCAACCTCATCAGGCGATCCGTCATCGACGCAGATGAGCTCCCAATCGGTGAAGGTCTGTGCCTCCACCGACGCGATGGCGGCGCCGAGGTGGTCGGCGACCCGGTAGCACGGCATGACGATCGAGACGAGGGGGGTGCCGGACCGTCCCTGTGATGCGGGTTCGCTCCCCATGCCTAGTTGAACTGCTCGCGGTAGGCTTGGCAGACGTCATCGACCTTGCCGATCATGCGCATGCGGCCCTTCTCGATCCACACGGCGCTCGAGCACAGGCGCTCAACCTGCTCAAGCGAGTGGCTGACGAAGAGCACGGTCACGTTGCCCGAGTCGATGAAGCTCTGAATACGGTCCTCGCACTTCTTCTGGAAGAAGACGTCGCCCACGGAGAGCGTCTCGTCGACGATCAGGATATCGGGCTCGACCACGGTGGCGATCGCGAAGGCGATGCGCGCCACCATGCCGCTCGAGTAGTTCTTCATGGGCATGTCGAGGAAGTCGCGCAGCTCGGCGAAGTCGACGATCTCATCGAGGTGCTCGCTCATGAACTGACGGTCGTGGCCGAGCAGGGCCCCGTTCAGGAAGATGTTCTCACGCGCCGTGAGCTCGAGGTCGAAGCCGGCACCGAGCTCGATGAGCGGGGCGATGCTCCCCCGGACCGTGACCGAGCCCTTGGTGGGCTCGAGCACCCCGGCGATGACCTTGAGCATCGTCGACTTACCCGATCCGTTGGTGCCGACCAAGCCCATGACCTCGCCCTTGGGGACGAGGAAGCTCACGTGGTCGAGCGCGTGGAACTCGCTGAAGAACAGCTCGCGGCGCACCAGCTTGATGAAGTACTCCTTCAGGCTGTTGAGCTGCTCGCTCGCCATGTTGAAGACCATCGTGACGTCGTCAACGATGACGGCGCACTCCTCCGGTGCGAGCGTGCGGGGATCTCGTTCGTCTCGTCTATCAGGCATGGCTTCCCTTAGATGTAGAGGATGAAACGGTGCTCCGTCCTGCGGAACACGAAGACGCCGATCAGCATGGCGACAGCGGCCCAGAGTGCGCACATGAGCAGGAGCTCGGGCGTGGGATCGCGTTGCCAGAGGAAGATATCGCGCATGAACTGCAGGTAGTTGTACATGGGATTGATCTTCACGAGCGTGATGATCCAGGTGGGGGCCTGCTTGTCGACCAACAGCGAGAGATCCCAGAAGATCGGGGTCAGATAGGTCCACGCCGTGAGGACGACGCCCCAGAGGTGGATGACGTCGCGGAAGAAGACGGAGAGCGCGCCGATGGCCAGCCCGACGCCGATACAGAAGAACATCAGGAGCGCGAGCGCCACCGGCAGCCAGAGCAGGTGCCAGGTGGGCATGACCCGGAAGAAGAGCATCACGATGGCGACGGCGATGAGCGAGAACGCGTAGTTCACCAGCGCGAAGAGGACCTTCTGCACCGGGAAGATGTAGCGGTGCACGCGGATCTTCTTGAGCAGCGGCGCCGCTTGGATGATCGAGGTGAGCGCGGCGTTGGTGGAGTCGCTCATAAGGGCGAAGGTGACGTTGCCCACGATGAGGTAGAGCGGGAAGTTCTCCACGTTGCTGCCGAAGAGGTATGAGAACACGATGCTCATGACGACCATCATGAGCAGGGGGTTCAGCACACTCCATGCCACGCCGAGGAAGCTGCGCCGGTACTTGAGCTTGAAGTCCTTGGAGACGAGCTGCTCGAGGATGAGCAAGTCTTTGCGGTACGAATCCACCTGGGGCCTGTCGGCTTTCGCGGAACCGGATATGAACGGCACGGGCCGCCTCCTTTGCGGTCAGTCGTCTGGGCATGACGAGGCCGCGTCGGTAATCTGATCGTAATCGCCCATTATACCGGGCGCGCATGGGACGCACATCGGCTGCGCCATGAGCACACATCCGATACGCCCGCGCGCCGCAGAGCGGCAGGGGCCGAAGCCTGGATCAGCCCTCGGGAATGCTCTTGAGCTCGAGCTTGACCTCCGGCACGCGCGAGAGGTCGGCCAGGGTGACGCCCTCGACGTACTCGTCGATCGCGGCCTCGAGGCCGGTCCAGAAGCGCACCGTCGAGCACAGGTCAGAGCGGCTGCAGGCGCCCTCGAGCCCCTCGCAGGCCACCGCCGCAGTGTCGCCCTCGGCGGCGCGCAGGATGTCGCCGGCGGTCATCTCAGAGGCGGGCCGCCCCAGCTCATAGCCACCGCCCTTGCCGCGCACGCTTGTGAGCAGCCCCGCCTGGAGCAGCGGGCGCACGAGCTGCTCGAGGTACTTCAAGGAGATGCTCTCCCGCTCCGCCACGGTGCGCAGGGAGATCCTCCCCTCGCGCTCGCCGAAGGCGGCGATGTAGATCATGAGCCTCAAGGCGTAGCGCCCCTTTGATGACACGAGCACGGGTGATCCCTCCTTTCCGGAACCTGCTTGGGATGTGCGGACCGGCTTATGCCGCGTCCTTGGACAGGATCCCGTCGAGGGTCCGCCAGGCGAGCTCGGCGCACTTCACGCGCGCCGGCATGTGCGAGATGTCCTTCATCTCAGCGGCTTCGTCGAGATCCTCGAAATCCTGCTCGCTGAGCTCCTCCCCGCGGATCATCGCGAGGAAGAGCCCTGAGAGGCGGCGCGCCTCCTCGACGGTCTCGCCGGTGACGAGCTCGGCCATGATGTCGGCCGAGGCCTGGCTGATCGCGCAGCCGGAGCCCGTGAAGCTCGCCTCCTCGATCACGCCGTCCTCGATGCGCAGTTGCAAGGTGAGCTCGTCGCCGCAGGTGGGGTTGATGCCCTCGTGCTCGTGGGTCGCCCCGTCCATCGCGTACTTGTAGTCGGGGTGGGCGTTGTGGTCCATGAAGGTGGTCGAGGTGTACAGGTTAGCCATTGAAGGTGCTCCAAACCCGCTCGAGCGACGCGATGAAGGCGTCGATGTCGTGCTTGTCGTTGTAGAAGGCCACGCTCGCGCGGCAGCAGGCGAGGTTCTCGACGCCGAGCCAGGTGAGCAATGGCTGGGCGCAGTGGTGCCCCGCGCGGATGCAGACGCCGTCCATGTCCATGATGCTCGCCACGTCGTGCGGATGGATGCCGCGCACGTTGAAGCTGACCGCGCCGTGGTGGCGGTCCCAATAGATGGAGCCGATGATCTCCACGTAGGGAAGCTGCGTGAGCTGGCTCATGAGATAGTGCACGAGCGCCTGCTCGCGCTCGCGGACGGCTTTATAACCGACCTGGTTCACCAGGTAATCGAGGGCCGCGCCGGTGGCGTAGATGCCCGCGGCGTCCTGGGTGCCCGCCTCGAACTTCTCCGGCACCGGAGCCCAGGTGGCCCCCTGCTCGGTCACGGAGTCGATCATCTCGCCGCCGGTGAGCATCGGGGGCATCAGCTCCAGGAGCTCGTGCCTGCCCCAGAGCACGCCCACGCCCATGGGGCCGAGGACCTTGTGCGCCGAGAACGCGAAGAAGTCTGCCCCGAGCGCCGTGACATCGACGGGCATGTGCGGAACCGACTGGGCACCGTCCACAACGAGGTAGCCGCCCTGCGCGTGCACGGCACGGGCGAGCTTCTCGACCGGGACCTCGACGCCGAGCACGTTGGAGACGTGCGTGGTCGCGATGATGCGCGTGCGCGCCCCCACCTTGGCGGCGATCTCCTCGTCCGTGAGCTCACCGGTCTTGGTGGGATACAGGTAGACGAGTGTGGCGCCGGCCGCAGCCGCGGCCTGCTGCCAGGGAATCAGGTTCGAATGGTGCTCCATCACCGTGATGGCGATCTCGTCACCGGCCGAGAGGACCTGCGGCGCGAAGGACTTCGCCACCAGGTTCAGCGACTCGCTCGTGTTGCGCGTGAAGACGATGTCATGCGCTGCCGGGGTGCCGTTCGGGCCCGCCGGCGCACCGATGACCTCGGCGATCTGGGCGCGGACGCGGCCGATGGCCTCGGTCGCCTCAACGGAGAGCGAGTAGAGGCCGCGGAGCGGGTTCGCGTTCATCGTCTCGTAGAAGCGCTTCTGCGCCTCGAGCACGGCGGCGGGGCGCTGCGCGGTGGCGGCGCTGTCGAGGAAGGCGATGTCCGGACGGGAGGCCAGGAGCGGGAAATCGGCCTTGTAGGGGTTTGCCTCGATGTCTATGCGCGGCCAGTCCCGCGAGGCCTCGTCGCTCGCATCCACCACGCCGGCACCCGGGGCCGTGCAGGTGTCGCAGGTCACGTTCTCCGTATCGATCATGCAATCTCCTCCCCGAAACCCGGGATCACGGTCTCACCCAGGCGGATGACGTTCGCGCGAACCTCGTCGTCGGGCGCGTTGAGCGCCGCGTCCTCGAGCTTCGCCGAGATGAACAGGGCCTCGGCCGCCTCGGGCGACAGCCCGCGGCAACCCAGGTAGAAGAGCTGCTCGGGGCGGACATGGCCGATCGTCGCCCCGTGGTTGCCGGCAACGTCGTCCTCGTCGCAGAGGATCACCGGCACGGTCTTGTTGTCCACGCGCTCATCGGCCAGCAGCACGGTCTCGCGCTCGGCGCCCTCGCTCCCCGTGCACCCGTGCATGAGGTCGATGGTCCCGCGGAGCACCTTCTTGCTCGCCCCGGCGAGCACGCCGTTCGCATCCATGGACGACGTCGTCCGGCGTCCGAGATGGCGGATCTGGTAGTTGAAGTCGCGCACCTGCTCGCGGGCGCCGAGGTAGCTCGTATCCACGTCGATGCGCGCGGCATCGCCGCGCAGGTCGGCGGCGAGGCCCGTGTAGGAACGACCAGCCCCGAGTACCGTGTGCGAGACCTCAACGTGCGCGCCCTCGTCGACGAAGATTCCCGCGTCGTCGAGGGAGATGAAGGCGTCGTCGGCGGTCTGCACGGTCGTGATGGACACACGGCTCCCCGCCGCAGCGAAGACGCGCATCGCCGCACCGATGAGGCCGGGCTCAGAACCGGTGCCATTGAGCGCGACCGTGAGCTCAAGCGACGAATCGCGGCGGGCGATCACGTCGACACTCGCCACGGAGGCGGTACCCGGGGTGCCAGAGACGCGGACGCGGACCTGAGCCGAGGCCCCGCTCGGCACCTCGAGCACGCAGGGGCGCTCGCCGATGCTGCGGAGGTAGCCGTAGGCCTCGGCGCCCATGCCGGTCTCGAAGGCCTCCTCGACCGAGAGCTCCTCCTCAACCCGGACGGCCCCCTGCTGGTAGCGGGAGAGCGCCGGCACGTCCATGGGATCGACCTCGCCAGCGGCGAGTGCGACGTGGTCGCGGGCGTCGCCGGGCGCACTCGCGCGGGCACGGGACGCGAAGCGCTTGCCGGCGGCCACGAGGGCGTCATCGAAGGCGTCCGCGTTGGCGGAGACCACATCGGCCGATCCCGGGGCGGGCTCGACGCTCACGGCGGCGGGCGCCGGCGTGAGGCCGGCCGGGATCTCCACCGCCGTATCGTTCATCTTGAGCCAGCTCCACGTGGGGGCCGGCATGGCGTTCACGCCGGTGAGCGCGACGGCGCCCGAGGCGTTTCCAGAGGTACGATCCATCAGCCGACCGCCCCTTCCATCTCGAGCTTGATGAGGTTGTTCATCTCGACGGCGTACTCGAGCGGCAACTCCTTCGAGACCGGGCTCGCAAACCCGTTGACGATCATGGTGCGCGCCTCCTCCTCGGAGATGCCGCGGCTCATGAGGTAGAAGATCTTGTCGTCGCCGATCCGGCCGATCGTGGCCTCATGGCCGATGTCGACGTTCTTGGCGCGGATGTCCATCGCGGGGATGGTGTCCGAGCGCGAATCGGCGTCGAGCATGAGGGATGAGCAGGACACCGTGGCCGCCGAGCCCGTGGCCTCGGGCGTGGCGACGATCGAGCTGCGGAAGGTCTGGATGCCGCCGCCCTTCGAGATGCCCTTCGTCTCCACGGTCGCCGTGGTCTCGGGAGCCGCGAGGACCACCTTGCAGCCGGTGTCGAGGTTCTGCCCCGCGCCGGCGAAGGTGATGCCCGTGAACGAGCTCTTCGCGCGGCGGCCGGCCAGGATGCTCATCGGGTAGAGGTAGCCCACGTGGCTCCCGAAGGATCCGGAGATCCACTCGATCTCGCCTGCCTCCTCGACGCGGGCCCGCTTGGTGTTCAGGTTGTACATGTTCTTGGACCAGTTCTCGATCGTGGAGTAGCGCAGGTGCGCGCGGCGTCCCACGAAGAGCTCCACCGCGCCGGCGTGGAGGTTGGCCACGTTGTACTTCGGGGCGGAGCAGCCCTCGATGAAGTGGAGGTCGGCGTCGTCCTCGACGATGATGAGGGTGTGCTCGAACTGCCCGGCGCCCTTGGCGTTCAGGCGGAAGTAGCTCTGCAGGGGGAAGTCGAGCTTGGTCCCGGCGGGCACGTAGACGAAGGAGCCGCCGCTCCATACCGCGCCGTGCAGGGCGGCGAACTTGTGGTCCGTAGGCGGGATCAGCGTCATGAAGCGCTCGCGGATGAGGGCCTCCCACTTCGGCTCGTGGAGGGCCTCCTCGATGCCGGAGTAGACGATGCCCATCTTGGCGGCAGTGTCCTGCATGTTGTGGTAGACGAGCTCGGAGTCGTACTGGGCGCCGACGCCGGCAAGGTAGCTCCGTTCGGCCTCGGGGATGCCCAGGCGCTCGAAGGTGTCCTTGATGTCATCGGGGACGGACTCCCAGTCGGAGCGCTGGTCCGTGTTGGGCTTCACGTAGGTGACGATGTTGTCCATGTCGAGACCGGAGATGTCCGGTCCCCAGGTGGGGCCTGACTTCTTGAGGTAGATCTCGAGCGACTTCAGGCGGAAGTCGAGCATCCAGGCGGGCTCTTCCTTGCGCTCCGATATCTCGCGGACGATATCGGGCGTGAGGCCCGCGTCGAGGCGCTCGAAGCCCTCCTCACCGTAGGTGAAATCGTAGAGGCTGCGGTCGATGTCCGCGACCTCGCTGCGCTTCTTCGCCATCTCACGCCTCCATCGGGACGCCAGCGGCCTCGCGCTCGAAGGACTCGAAGCCGTGCTCGTCGATCCAGGGGATCAGCTCGGCGTCGCCCTCGCGCACGATGCGGCCGCCCACCATCACGTGGACGCGGTCGACATGGAGGTGCTCGAGGATGCGCGTGTTGTGCGTGATGATGAGGAGTGAGCCGTCGGTGGTGCGGCGGTAGGCGTCCATGCCGCGCGAGACGACCGAAAGGGCGTCCACATCGAGGCCGGAGTCGGTCTCATCGAGGATGGCGAGTTTGGGCTGCAGGAGCAGGAGCTGCAGCATCTCGACCTTCTTCTTCTCGCCGCCGGAGAAGCCGACACCGAGCTCGCGGTTCAGGTAGGAGACGTCCATGTCGAGCTCCGCGGCGAGCTCCTTCACGCGGCGACGGAACTCCCTGCCCTTCATCTCGAGGCCCGGACGGCCGGCGATGCTCGCGCGCAGGAAGCTCGACAGGGGCACGCCGGAAATCTCGACGGGGGCCTGGAAGGAGAGGAACAACCCGGCGCGACTGCGCTTGTCGCAGGAGAGCTCGGAGATGTCCTCGCCATCGAAGGTGATGGCGCCCGCATCCAGCGTGTAGACCGGGTCACCCATGATGACGTGGCCCATCGTTGACTTGCCGGCGCCATTGGGACCCATGAGCACGTGGGTCTCGCCGGCGGCGACCTCGAGGTCGATTCCGTGGAGGATGGCCTTCTCATCCACGGACGCCGTCACGCCCGCAAGGCTGAGCAGCGGTGTTGCTTGGACGGTCATGAAATCCCTCTTTCCCCTCTCCCCGCTCTCGCCGGTGCGCGCGGGCGGGTGTAAATCCTAGTGAATTCATCGGATTAACAATACCCGTACCGAGCCGGTGGTCAAGGCGTGGCGGGCGTAAATCCGAGTAATCTACTCAGATTATAGAGGGATGGGGTTCTGGGGGCGCGAAACCGGATGCGGGGAATGCGGGGCGCGCGCTGAGCGATACAGGGCGTGGGGTGCAAGGCGACCGCGTTACACACGCGGGCAAGACCTGGCTCGATGCGCCACATGCGCGAGGTGCAAAGGCCCAAACCATCGTGCTGAGCGCATTCTCATCTGTTTGGTACAGGTTTCGCCGTTGCAGTGACAAACCTCCTCAGGTTGGTGCAGGTTTAAGCCGCCGTGGCGCGTAGGCAGTAGCTCGGACGCTCTGAACCCGCAGGTCAGAGAAGCGGCACCTTTCGGTCTACTCAGACGAAAGTTGAGAACCTGTACCAACCTGAGGAGGTTTGCCATGCGACACCCAAAACCTGTACCAAAGTGGCGAAGTTTCGCATGCGCCCTCCTGAGCCCGAATCGAACCGCGTGCGTTTTCCGCCTCGGGCGCGTTGCGTGCCCTCGCGCACCCGAGCTGAGAGCGCACGTCTGCCGCAACCAATGATGTGGCATCGACGCAGGCGAGATACGGGATCCCGATGGCGTGAGTGCGCGGCAGCAGCTAGCAAAACTCGGGACGGCTGGAGCTCTTGCCCGCCCACACCGTCGAGCTGGCACGATACCCGCCGCACCCCCCTCGGGCGCCGGCCCGGCGGGCGGCTACGCCAGATCCCGGAACGCGACCGCCTTGGTGTGGGTTTCCGAAAATGGAGCGCTGTTTTGGTCGGTTTGGTGTGGGTTGTAGCTGACGCAGCACGTAGAAGCCTATCTGAACGTGCTGGAACCGCAGGTCATAAGGCTGCCTGTTTTTGGTCTACTCGGCCTCAGCCCGAAAACCCACACCAAACCGACGAAAAATCAGCCTGGCTGCGAAGAGCCCACACCAAGCCATACTTTTTACGCGGAGGCGCCGTCGCGTGCCTCGATCGCCTGAACCAGGAAGGCGGTGGCGCCGGGGCGCACCCGTTCATCGTAGTAGGCACGGAACCGGTCATCCGCCAGGTACATCCTCGCGAGGCCCACATGGGCCTCAGGCGTGTAGGAGCCGTTCTTCCAATGGCGACTCACCCACGCGCCGTGCGCGTCGCTGAGCTCCGCGGCGGTGGCGGAGCAGGGGTCTCCCCCATCCATCGCTTGGCTGAGCAGGTCAAGGACCCGCTGCTCGAGCTCCTGGGTCTCGCGCCACTCGTCCTCGCTCATGCCGAGGACCACGGCGTTCGCCTCATCGGCAGCGGCATCGCCCCAGCGCGCCCGCACCTCGTCGCCGTACTTCCGCTCGTTCTCCTCAACCGCCGCCTGCTTGAGCGCGCGAAACCGGTCGTGCTCGGTCATCTCGCACCGTCCTTCCATACGCGCGAGCGTGCCCTCCACACTCGCTATCAGCGCGTCGGTGCGAAGCCGGTCCTCTTTGAGGCGTGCGAGGTGGCTCCTCAGGGCCTGTCTGACATCGAAGGCCGGATCGTCGATGATCCCCTTAATGCCCGTGAGCTCAACGCCCATCGCGCGGTAGAGCAGGATCTGCTGCAGACGGTCGAGCTCAGCGGTCCCGTACGCGCGGTAGCCATTTCCCCGGCGGGGCGCGTGCAGAAGGCCAATCTCGTCCCAATGATGCAGCGCACGCACGGTGACACCCGTGAGCCTCGAGACCTCGCCCACCGAGTAGGTGGGTTCGCTCTCGTCGTGACCGCACATCTCATCGCCTCCCTCGCTCAGTTCGCTCCGACGCGTACCAGCATCGGGCCTCCCGTCGCGTGGGGGTCAAGGCCCCTATCGCGCCACGCCATGCCAGCTGTGCTTCTCCGCAGATCCTTCACAAGGACTCGGCGCCGATTTCTACAGGCCGCCCAAGATCAGCAGGATCGAGCCGATGAGGCCCGGAGTGAGCTGCTTCAACGCCGAGGAGCGCTTATCGGGCGAGGTGACGAACAGGAACGCGCCGGCGATCACCGTCGAGACGGCACCGGCGAGGGCGAGCTTGAGACCCCAGTCCGCGCCGGTGATGGCGGCCCCCAGGCCGACGATCATCTCGATGGCGAGCATCAGGTTGTAGAGTCCCTGATTCGCAGCCATCTCGCGGGTCTGACGGGCGAAAGCCGGCTCCAGGTTGAAGAGGCGACGCGCCAGCGATCCCGTCCAGCCAAACATCTCAACCCCGGCGATGAACACATGCAGGAGCGCCGCAGCCGCAACGAAGATCATCCCGACGGCACGTACGAGAAATGCGATACCCGCGATCAAGTCCATAGCGCACTCACCTTTCGATCCAGTGGAACGGCAGCTCATGGGGGCCGAGGCCCGCTGCATCGCGGGCGGCGATCTCGACATGAAGGCGCACGATGCCCTCATCAACCGACGAATACGGACCGAAACGGCGCGTCAGGCGCACGCCCGGCAACTCACCGGGATCTCCAGCGCAAAACGCAAGATGGAACTTTTGCTGATTGATGGAGGTGGGCGCGAGGAGGGCCGCCTCGACAGCGCGGGCGAACCACGGGGGCGTGTCGGCGCCGACATTGCTCACCTGCGAGGCGACCTTGGACCGCCGCACGACACCAGCGTTCTCCCCGTGACCGATGGCCACGAGGATCACCAGGCTCTCTCCCTCAGGGATGCTCGCGCGCACGAGACGGCGCTTCGCGGTCGTCGCGACCCAGCAGCTGTTGAGGCCAAGCCGCTGCGCCTCGAGCACGATGCGCTCACCATAGTAGCCGGCATCCTGCTCGAGCCCCTTCCGGCGGCGTCCCGAGATCACCAGGTAGTTGGTCACCTGCGAGAACTTGCCGTAATGGGCGAGTGGGCTCGAGAAGGCCCGGGGCTCATCCCAGCGGAAGGAGAGGGTGAGCCCGCCGGCACGCGAGAGCTCTTGGGCGAGGGCCTCGAGCTGCAGGCGGATGGCGCCGCCGACGGTCTGACCGGTGTAGGCGCGCACCGAATGCCGCGCGTAGATGGCGTCGATCAGGTCCATGGCACCTCCTAATGGCTGGCAGCGCCGGCAACACTTGCCGGCTCGACGGCGCGATCCCGGTGTTGCGCCTTCAGGTAGTCGATGTACTTATTCCCCCATGCCTCAACCTGGTCGAGCACCGGCCGGAATTCGCTTCCGATCTCGGTGAGCTCGTATTCGACACGCGGCGGGATCTCGGGGAACACGGTGCGCTTCACCAGGCCAAACTCCTCGAGCCGTTTGAGGTGGGTGCTGAGCGTGGCCTGTGTGACATCGATCTCCCGCTGGATGCGGTTGAAGCGCTTGGGACCGTCTGCCAGCACGTGCAAGATCAGGATGGCCCACTTCCCGCTGATAAGCTGCTGGGCAGTGACGAACGGGCACATCCCGAACACCCCTGCCTCAACACACGTCTCTTTTTTCATACGATCACTCCATTACTCAAGTGAATTAGACTCGCTTAAGATAACTATCGTACTTGTAGCCTTGTTTGCCAAGTCATAGGATTCACTTAGCACGAAAAATTGATGTTAGTTGAGAAAAAACTGTCTTAGATTCCGAAAGGAGCCTGATCGTATGAACACTACACGTATGCCCGTCTTGTTCGTAGGCCACGGAAGCCCCATGCTGGCGCTCGAAGACACCGAGGTCACACGTGGCATGGCTGCCATCATGAACGAGGTGGTCGAACGTCACGGGCGGCCGCGCGCGATCCTTGCGATCTCCGTGCACTGGTTCACCCGGGGCACGTTCGTGCAGAGCGCGCCGAAGCCGCGTCAGATATACGACATGTACGGGTTCCCACCTGAGCTGTACGTGCTCAAGTACCCGGTGGCCGGAGACGCCGCGCTCACCAACGCGGTGCAGGACCTGCTGGGCGCGGATGTGGCCGTGAGTGACGACTGGGGCATCGACCACGGCTCCTGGTCCGTTCTCGTGCACATGGTCCCCGAGACGGATATCCCCGTGGTCCAGCTCTCGGTCGACGGCACCCTCGACCATGGGTCCGTCTACCGGATCGGACAGCGTCTCGCTCCCCTGCGCGACGAGGGCGTCCTCATCATGGCCAGCGGCAACATCGTGCACAACCTCCGGCGCGTCGATTGGGAGCATCCGGACGGCGCAGTACCGGCGACCATCTCCTTCAACGATCGTATCATCAAGGAGGTGACCGCGCGCAACGACGCAGCCATCATCGACTTCGACCGGTTGCCCGACGCGCAGTTCGCCGCGCCGACGCCCGACCACTTCCTGCCCCTCGTCTACACGCTCGGCGCGAGTGAGGGCAAGCCCGTGCGCGTGTTCAACGACGTGAGCACGCTGGGAACCATCTCGATGACGGAATTCGTGTTCGGAGACAGCGCCGCGTGATGCGATCGCAGCGGGAACCTCGGCTGCGACCAGCACGCTTGATCGGAGCGAGCAGATAGTCTGAAAAAGAAACGGGGCGCTCGTGTGAGTGCCCCGTCTTTGAGTCTGTGGTGGATCGTCAGGGATTCGAACCCTGGACCTTGGGATTAAGAGTCCCCTGCTCTAGCCAGCTGAGCTAACGATCCAAATATGTCCGCTTTGCCTGAGAGAGGAAGTGGGGTGGGTAAAGGGGCTCGAACCCTCGACCTACGGAGCCACAGTCCGTCGCTCTAGCCAACTGAGCTACACCCACCGTGTGTCCCTCGCGCAAAGCGCTTGACTATTATGCACTCTGTCCCCCAGGGGTGCAAGCCTTATTTTTTTAAATTCTCAGGGACTCTTGCCAATCTCGCGCGGATGCCCGTGAAAGCCGCTCTGACCAGGCATCCGATGAGAGCTCCCGTGCAATCGACCAGCACGTCGGCAACCTGCCCGTTGCGACCGGGCACGCAGACTTGAATCGTCTCGTCGATCGTCGGGACCAGCATCAGCACAAGTGCGGCGACCCCGAGCATCCGGCGGTCCCGTTTGACACCTGGGGCGAACGCCTGCATCACCAGGACGCCGAGGATGGCGTACTCCGTCAGATGGGCGGCCTTGCGGACAAGGAAGTTCGTCGCCCAGCCCGATGCGATGCCGAGGGAATCGAGCACCGTCTGAATCGCCGAGGCGGTCCCGTGGCTCACCTGAGAGCTGCTGGATCCCGGCACCAGCGAGTTACCCCATATGAATAGGATCATGACGCCCGCGGCCACGCACCAGGCCGGTGACAACGGCCGTTGCCCCGATTGCATCGCCCTCTTACGCCTCAGCCTTGAGACGGGGCATGGACATGGTGCCACCCTGGATGACCCGAAGGTACTCGCGGCTGGTGCGGCGCATGCTGTGCGACGGCATCTTCGCGACCTCCTCGCCGAGAATCTCGTTGATGCGGCCATGCATCTCCGTGAGGCGCTCGCCCTCTGCAACGGCCTCGGCGCGCTCCTCGGTTGCCGGAATCTCCTCGGCTCGAATCCGGGGGGCGGCAGCGGGGACCTCGTCGGCAGCGGGAGCAGGTGCGCCCGCTACCTCGTCCTCCTCTGCGAGGATGGCCAGGGCGGCGGCCCACATGTCCTCATGACCGGAGTAGTCGGCCATGGGGACCTCGTACGGCTCGCCCGTCGATGCGGGCGCGGCGCCTGATCCGGAGACGTCCGCCACGGCGCTCTCATGAGCTGCGGGGACGTTCTGCGGCTGTACGGGCCTCGCGGTGCCGACAAGCCCGAGCGAAGCCAGGGCGGCAGCGCGGGCGGCGTCGGTATCGGAGATGGGAGACACCTCCCGGGAGAGATCCGCAGTGGCCTCGGTTCCCGACGCCGCCTGCATGAAGGACGCCGTCGTAGCAGCAGGAGCGGATGCGGGAGCCATGGCGGGGGACCCACCTTGCATGGCGGCCTCACGCGGCGCGGCCGCAGTCGCAGGCGCCCCCGTCCGGGCCGCGCTCTCGCTGCGGGAAAGCTCGGCGAGGGCGATCTCGTAGATGTCCTTGGATCGAGTGGGATCGCAGCTGATCGGCGAGTCCTCCTCAAGCAGGCGGTCGATCTCCGTCCAGGCCTCGGCCTCGGAAAGCGCGTCGGCAGCCCGGGCGATGACCGGCACGCCCTGCGGCGCATGGGAGCCGAAGATGCCCGTCCGGTGCCCGCCGGAGGCGGAGGCGTTCTCGGCGTCGGGTTCTTGCGCGTCCTCGAACCGGTACTCCCCCGATTCAGATCGGTTGCCCACGCGGGCGTTTCCATTCGCCGCGAGGGCGGCCATCGCGGCGGCGCAGAGCCCCGCGCCCACCGCAGCGCCGATCGCGAAGGGCATTCCACCCTCCTGTATGAGCCGATGAGGACCCTCGAAGGGCGTCGTGAATGCGAATGCGAGCGCAGGGAGTATCAAGCCGATGCCGCCGGTCAAACCGGCTGCGATCGCCGGATGCGCGTATTTCTGTGCTGCCATATCTGCTTCCCTTCATCACACCTGCCACCGGCGGACACCGTGGACGGCACCGCCTCAGAGCATGCGGGCCCGAGAGAAACCGATGAATCTTGGTGGCTCCGGAGCCGATGGGCCCCCTTGCAACGGATGGTGATTCGTTTCATCTGCGTGTTCCATCGCGGCCATTGCCTCAAGTATGTGAGAGCGCTCATCGATTTGCAAGAGGAAAATCCAGATTTTCCCCAGCTCGTGGATGGGAAATCTGCATGTGGAACCCTCTGGCGACTCGAACGTGTCTGCATAAACGGCGATCCCGTACACGCCATGGCACCGAGCGGCCTCCCTTGGCGCACCCCGTGCAGCCCGACACCGAGCTGGGAGCCCCTTACGACCGGCTGCCAACGGGACCCCGCATCGCACGTAGCTCAGGTCCTTGCCCCGATCTTCATCCTGCCCCGCAGGCATACATACAAAAGAAGGGGCCCGAAGGCCCCTCCCCTAACGGCTATGCGTATCTGCACCGCATGATCTTCTCAGCGCTTACAGCGCCTCGGGATGATCCTGTGCCTTCTTAGCCGTGCGCACCAGGAACTCCTGGTTGCTGTCCGTGGCCTTCAGGCCCTTTATGAAGCTCGCTGCGGCGCGCTCGGTGTTGTTCATGTTCGCGAGCACGCGGCGGATGCCCCAGACGAACGGGCGCATCTGCTCGCCGATGAGCAGATCCTCGTTGCGCGTGCCCGAGGCGACCGGGTCGATAGCCGGGAAGATACGGCGGTCGGCGAGGTCGCGGTCGAGCTTGAGCTCCATGTTGCCGGTGCCCTTGAACTCCTCGAAGATGACCTCGTCCATCTTCGAGCCCGTGTCCACGAGGGCGGATGCGAGGATGGTGAGCGAACCGCCGTTCTCGATGTTGCGGGCGGCACCGAGGAAGCGCTTGGGCGGGTAGAGGGCGGCGGAGTCAACACCGCCGGAGAGGATGCGGCCCGAGGCCGGGGCGGCCAGGTTGTAGGCACGCGCCAGGCGGGTGATGGAATCGAGCACCACCACGACATCCTCACCGAGCTCGACCAGGCGCTTGGCGCGCTCGATCACGAGCTCGGACACGCGGGTGTGGTTGTCGGCGGGCATGTCGAAGGTAGAGGCCACGACATCGCCCTTGATGGAGCGCTGCATATCCGTGACCTCCTCGGGGCGCTCGTCCACCAGCAGGCAGATGAGGTGCACCTCGGGGTTATTCTGGGCGATAGCCTGGCAGATCCGCTTTAGGATCGTGGTCTTACCCGCCTTGGGCGGCGAGACGATGAGACCGCGCTGGCCCTTGCCGACGGGCGCCACGATGTCGATCGCGCGGCCCGTGATGGACTCGCGGCCGTGCTCCATGCGCAGGGGCTCGTTCGGGTAGATGGGCGTGAGATCGCTGAACTTCGGGCGATGGCGCATCTGCTCGGGGTCGACACCGTTGACGCTGTGGATCTTGGCGAGGCCCGGATACTTGTCGTTGGCGCGCAGGGGCCGCAGGGTGCCCGAGACCATATCGCCCGCGCGCAAGCCCGCGGCGCGGATCATGTTCGCGGCGACGAAGGCGTCATCGCGGCTGGGCATGTACCCGTGCGCACGGATGTTGCCGAATCCCTGGTGATCGATATCGAGGATGCCCGTGATCTCGCGGAAGCCCTCGGTGCGGGCGCACGCGGCGTAGATGTCCTCGACGAGCTCGGCCTTCTTCTTGCCGGCGTAGTCGATGTTGAACTCCTTGGCCTTCTCGCGCAGCTCCGCGACCTTGAGCGCGGTGAGCTCCTCACGGGAGACGCTCGGCTCGGAAGGCGTGTTGAACCGGTTGTTATTGCGCTTGTTCCGGTTGTTCTGAGGACGGTTGCCGCGGTTGTTGCCGCGCTCGCTGCGNCAGACGGCCGCGACGGCGGGGCTTGGCCTCCCCTGCCTCAGGTGCGCTCGCCTCGGCTGCCGCCGCGGGAATATCAGCCGCTTGGCTCTTCGGCTTGCGCGTGCGGCGCGGACGAGGGGTTTCCTCGGCGACGGCCTCGGTTGATTCAGTCTTCTTTTGTTCTGCCACGTGGTGCTCTTTCTTTTCCATCGGCCACATGCTGGCCGCCTGCAACCGCAACGGGAGAAAATGCTGCCTGCGGATGTGATTCAGGATGTAAAACTGGATTGCGCTTCGCGCTGCCCGCAGTGTAACACAACGGCACGACATGCAAACAGGCGCATCGTAAAATGCACGGAACTGCGGAGATTGCGTGCACCGTGAGAAAACAGGGCGGCACGGCGCCGTAGAGGAAAAACAGGCCCCTCATCCAAAGAGATCGGATGAGGGGCCAGAAAACAGGGCGAATGCGGATGTTCCGCTACATCTGGGTGGGTGCGGACACGCCGATCAGCGAGAGCGTGAGCTTCAGCACGGAGCGAACGGCGTCGCACGCTGCGAGGCGGGCGCGGGAGAGCTCGGGCGCGACCGGGTGGCCTTCGCTCGGCAGGACCTGGCAGGCCTGGTAGAAGCTGTGGAAGGCCGCAGCCAGCTCCTCGGCGTAGTGCGTCAGACGGAAGGGCGCGCGATCGCGGGCGCAGCTCGCGATGAGCTCCTCGAGCTCGGAGAGCTTGCGGGCGAGGGCGAGCTCGGTGGGATCGGTCAGCAGCGCGTAGTCGATCTCCCCGGAGAGCGCCTTCACGGCGACGGGCTCCATGCCCATGAGCTCGGCCTGCTCGAAGGAGACGCCGGCGGCGCGACGCAGGATCGAGCAGATGCGCGCGTGCGCGTACTGCACGTAGTAGACCGGGTTGCTCTGGCTCTTCTCCTTGACGGCCTCGATATCGAAGTCGATCGTCTGGTTGCTCGAGCGGGAGATCAGGGTGTAGCGCGTGGCGTCGGCCCCCACCTCATCGATGAGCTCACGGAAGGTGATCATCGTGCCCTTGCGCTTGGACATGCGGATGGGCTTGCCGTTGCGCAGCAGGTTCACGAACTGGCCGAGGGGCACCTCGAACTGGCCGGGGTAGCCGAGAGCGTCGCAGACGGCCTTCACGCGGGCGATGTAGCCGTGGTGGTCTGCGCCCCAGATGTCGATGACGTGGTCGACGCGCTGGAACTTGTTCCAGTGGTAGGCGATGTCAGAGGAGAAATAGGTGTAGTCGCCGTTGCTCTTCTGGATGACGCGGTCCTTGTCGTCGCCGAACTCGGTGGACTTGAACCAGAGGGCGCCGTCCTCGGTGCGGTAGAGGTAGCCCATCTCATCGAGCTTGGCATAGGCACGCTCGACCGGCGAGGTGCCGGTCCAGTCCTCCTGGTACATGGTGCGCTCGCTCATCCAGACGTCGAAGTCGCAGCGGACGTCGTGGCAGGTCTCGCGCATGTCCTTGAGCATCTTCTGGTAGCCGCGCTCGCGGAAGGAGAGCATGCGCTCCTCAGCGTCGGCCGTGACCCATTTGTCGCCGTCCGTGCGGAAGAACTGGGCGGCCTCGTCGATGATGTAGGTGCCGCCGTAGGAGTCCTTGCCGAGATCGTTCGTGAACTCGTCCATGTAGAGGTGGGAGTCCGGGTGCTCGTCGAGCTCGTCCTGGACGTAGTTGTCACGGTCGAGGGCGAGGTAGTCGCGGGCGGCCTCGATGTCCACGCCCTGCTTCTCCATGATGTCCGCGAGCTGCATGTAGCGCTTTGAGATGGAGTTGCCGAAGGTGTTCATCTGGTTGCCGTAGTCGTTGATCCAGAACTCGCGCTCGATCTCATAGCCGGCGTGCTCCATGACACGGCACATGGAGTCGCCGAGCGCAGCCCAGCGGCCATGGCCCACGTGCATGGGGCCGACGGGGTTGGCGGAGACGAACTCGATCTGGGTCTTCAGACCGCCGCCGACGTTGGAGCGGGCGAAGTCCATGCCCTGCTCGCGCGCCTCGGCGAAGATCGCGTTGGTGGCCTGGGCGTTCAGGTAGAAGTTGATGAATCCGGGGCCGGCGATCTCAACCTTTGCGATGGCGTCATCGGCGGGCATGTGCGCGAGCACGGCCTCGGCGATCTTGCGCGGGGCGGTCTTCGCGAGCTTCGCGGACTTCAGAGCGAGGGTTGAGGTCCACTCGCCATGAGAAGTGTCCGCTGGTCGCTCGATGCCGTAGTCCGCAAGCTCGAACGCGGGCAGCTCCCCCGCCTCCTGTGCGGCCGCGAGGGCAGCGCGTACCAGCTCTTCTATCTTCTCAGGCATAGATCCTCCTTATTGCGAGCGTCAAGGGCCCCGCGAGACGCAGGGATTCTGCTACTTTAGCATATCGATGCACGAATCACGCAGGATATCAAGGTCTTGTGACACCCGTGAAATGCGGAGGGGCGCCGGTGCGGCCCGGGTTATTCCGCGAAAATAAACAACCTATCGCCCCCATAAAATGTGACAAGCAACCCACCAAAAATGGTTTTTCGGCCTTTACCTGCTTATTTCATATTGTTTTCATATCGCTTCCTGCTATTTTTATATCTAGCACTAGAGCAGAAGGAGGAAGCATGTTCGCAATCGGAGAGCACGTTATTCACCCCGGGCAGGGCGTCTGCACCGTCACAGGCTTTGAAGACGAACCAGCCCCCATGATCGTATTGGAGGCCAAGCGGGGCCTCACCACGACGAGGATGCGCTATCCCGTCGCCCAGGCGAAGCGCCTGCACGCCTGCATCTCGCAGGAGGAGGCCGAGCATCTGCTCGAGCACTACGCCGACCTTGAATGCGACAGCTTCACCGAGCGCAACAGCGCCCTCGAGGAAACCTATTTCAAAGGCCGGATCAAGCGCGGCGCGCCCGACACCGTCTGCGTCGCCAAGACCATGCGCCGGCGCATCCAAGACGCCATCAAGCGAGACAAGCGCCCGAGCAGCTACTATACGCGTGTGCTCAAGGAGGCGCACCGCCGCGCCGTCGAGGAGCTCGCCGTCGCCCTCGATCAGAGCGAGGACGACGTGGCGGCGCGTATCGACGAGCTCGTCGCGCCCGCCCCGGGCTCACCGAGCGTGAACTAGGCCTGCGGGCCGCATCCAACCACTTGGGGTACCATAGCCGCAACGCACACCGAGGGCCCTGGCCGCACGCGCCGGGGCCCATCGCATTGAGAGGGGCTCCCATGGCAGAGAAGCTATCCGCTGGAATCGGACGAGACGAGGCCCACGCCCTGCTCGCCGAGCACAACAAGGATCCGTTCCACATCGAGCACGGCGAGACGGTCGAGCAGACCATGCGCTACTTCGCCCGCGAGTACGACCCCGAGAACAAGGAGTTCTGGGGCATCGTGGGGCTCCTGCACGACCTCGACTGGGAGGAGCACGACGACGAGCCCGCGAAGCACACCATCTACGCCGCCGAGATCCTCGAGGCCGCAGGCGGCACGCCGGAGCTCATCCGCGCCATCCAGAGCCACACGAGCGACTTCAACCCGGAGCTCCCCCACCCCGAGCACGTCATGGAGAAGATCCTCTTCGCGACCGAGGAGCTCACGGGGCTCATCGGCGCCGCGGTGGTCATGCGGCCGAGCAAGAGCGTGATGGATTTCAACGTGAAGTCGCTCAAGAAGAAGTTCAAGGACAAGCGCTTCGCCGCCGGCGTCTCGCGCGATGTGATCCGCTCCGGCGCCGAGCAGCTCGGCTGGGAGCTCGACGACCTCTTCGCGCGCACCATCGAGGCCATGCAGAGCTTCGCCCCGGATCGGGACACGTTCGTCGCTGAGTAGGGTCGCCGCCGACCACGCTGCAGACCGCTGCGGTCAACCTGCGGTAAAAGGGCCTCGGAGCAATTGCGCTCCGAGGCCCTTCGCATTCCCCGCTTAGGCACGGGCGGTTGGGCGTGATCTTACGGTCTCACCTGGCCCGCGCCGGTGATCTCGTATTTCCAGGTGGTGAGCGCCTCAGCGGCGAAGGGGCCGCGGGCGTGCAGCTTCTGGGTCGAGATGCCGATCTCGGCTCCGAGGCCAAACTCCCCGCCGTCGGTGAAGCGCGTGCTCGCATTCGCGTAGACGGCGGCGGCGTCGACCTCGCGCAGGAACCGCGCGCAGGCCTCCGCATCCTCGGCGATGATGGCCTCCGAGTGGCCGGTGCCGTATCGGTTGATGTGCGCGATGGCCTCGTCCTCGTCGGCGACCACCTTCGAGCTGATCTCGAGTGCGAGGTACTCCCGGCCCCAGTCCTCCTCGGTGGCGAGGACGAAATGCGCGAGGGGGCTGTCCTCGGCGTCCGCGTGGCCGGCTGAGGCCGTCACCGCGGCCCCGCGGGTCGCGGCGTCACCGTGGACGAGGACGCCGGCGCGCGCGAGATCGGTGAGGATGAGCGGCAGGAAGTCGGCGGCGATCTCATTGTCCACGAGGATCGACTCGGCGGCGTTGCACACGCCCACGCGCTGGGTCTTCGCGTTCAGGATGATCGCGCGGGCATGGTCGAAATCAGCGGAAGCGTGCACGTAGATATGGCAGTTGCCGGTGCCCGTCTCGATCACCGGGATCAGGCTCTCGCGCACGCAGCGCTGGATCAGGCCGGCGCCGCCCCGCGGGATCAGCAGGTCAACCGTGCCGCGCAGGGTCATGAGGGCGCCCGTGGCGGCGCGATCGGTCGTCTCGATGATGGAGACGGCCTCGCGCGGGAGCCCCGCCGCCGCGACAGCATCGGCGAGCACATGGGCGATGGCGACGCAGGACTTCTCGGCGAGCGAGCCTCCGCGCAGGATGCAGGCGTTGCCGGTCCGGATGCAGATGCCCGCGGCATCCGCCGTCACGTTGGGGCGGGCCTCGTAGACCATGGCAACGAGGCCGAGCGGCACGGAGACCTTCTTGATGTCGAGCCCGGCGGCGTTGGTGCGGTGCTCGAGCACCCGCCCAACGGGGTCGGGCAGGGAGGCCAGGGACTCGAGCCCCTGCGCCATAGACTCCATCCGCTCGGGCGTGAGCAGGAGGCGGTCGAGCATGCCCTCGCTCGTCCCCTTCTCGCGGGCGGCCTCCATATCGAGCGCGTTGGCATCAAGGATCTCGGACGCGTGATCGCGCAGGGCCTGCGCCATGCCGCGCACCGCGGCCTGACGGGCCTCATCGCTCGTGAAACCGAGGGGCCGCGAGGCCGCCTTCGCCGCACGGGCCAGCTCCTCGACGTATGTGGCAACGTCCTGCATAGTGGACACTCCTCTCATCGTTCATTCATGTGCCTCATCTTACCCGATGTGTTAAATCAGGATTCGATGTGCCACAGAGGACGCTTGCGGGAAACGAAATGCTCACCGCACAATGGCTGATCGCATTTATATTCTGAAATTCCAATATTTTAATATGAAAATTAAGATATATATATTCTGAATCTATCGTCAAAATCAAAACTTCCAGAAGTGCGGCAGTGAAGCGGAGATCTCTGAGCAGAGAGCGCCGCCCCATCGACAAAAGTGCAGGTCGTTGGTTCGAAATCTGCCCAGCTACTCGAAAACCCTGTTTCACTGCCGCACTTCTGGAAGTTTTCAAACTGCATGACGCTTCGCACGCCCGGAGAGGAACCCGATACGCGATTGTCGCCTCGCTTCGATGCCATTCTGTGTAGAAAACTGGTCGCCGAATCTCATGAGCACAGACGGCCCGCCGCCATGACCTTTGCAACCGCTGCTCAAACCACCTTGGTTGTTCGCGAAAAAACGCCCCGGCCCCTCCCGCCGCGCACCAAGAATAATGCCCGCAGAGGAAGGGCCGGGGCGGCCATCGAAACACGTGAGGGGTTAGCTCAGATCCGAGCCGTTGCTCTCGATGACCTTCTTGTACCAGAAGAACGAGTCCTTGCGGCGGCGCTCGAAAGTACCCGTACCATCGTCGTGGCGATCCACGTAGATCATGCCGTAGCGCTTGTGCATCTCTCCGGTCGACGCCGCCACGAGATCGATGCAGCCCCATGGCGTGTATGCGATGAGATCGACGCCATCGTCAAGCGCCTCAGCCATGGCCTGAACATGGGCGCGCAGGTACTCGATGCGATATGGGTCGTGGATGGATCCATCCGCCTCAACGGTGTCGGCGGCGCCCAGACCGTTCTCGACAACCATCACGGGAATGCCATAGCGCCCGTAGATCTCGTTCAAGGTGTAGCGCAAGCCGTCCGCATCGATGCTCCAGCCCCAGTCGGAATACTGGAGATACGGATTCTTCGCGCCCATGACGAGGTTGCCCTTGCCGTCCTTCTCGACGCCTTCGTGCGTGGTCTCGCAGTTCGTCGCATAATACGAGTAGCTGATGAAGTCCACGGTGCCGACGGCGAGCTCGGCGAGGTCGTTCTCCCCCATCACGAGCTCGACGCCGTTCTCGCGCCACATACGATGCGCGAAGGCCGGGTAGGCACCGCGCACCATCACATCGGATGAGTACCAGAAGCTCTCCTGGTTGCGATGCTGCGCGGCGAGGATGTCCTTCGGGTCGCAGGTGAGCGGATAGGAGGAGGGTCCGCCGGCGATCATGCACCCGATCTGGTACGCGGGATCAATCGCGTGACCGCGCACAACCGCGCGGGCACTCGCCACAAACTGGTTGTGCAGGGCCTGGTAGTTCCCCTGGATGAATTCAAGTGGCGCATCGGGCATGAAGAGCTTCAGCATGAGCAGCGAGTTGATCTCGTTGAAGGTGAGCCAGTACTTCACGAGGCCGCGATACTCGCGGAAGAGCGTCTCCGTGAAGCGATCGAACAGCTCGATGACCTCCCGGTTCTCCCAACCTCCGAGCTCCTCCTCGATGTAGAGCGGCGTGTCGTAGTGGCTGATGGTCACCAGCGGCTCGATGCCGTACGCCCGCAGCCCCTTGAACACGTTGCGGTAGAACTCGAGCCCCGCCTGATTCGGCTCCTCCTCGATGCCCTTGGGGAAGATGCGACTCCAGGAGATCGACATGCGGAACATCGTGAAGCCCATCTCGGCGAAGAGAGCAATGTCCTCCTTATAGTGGTGATAGAAGTCGATGCCCTCGTGGTTGGGATAGTACTCCCCGTCCAGGCACACACCGTGCGCGCCGGCTGGCATCGCACCGAACATGAGACCTGCGAGCTTCTTGGTGCTGCCGTCGGGCATCTTCACGGTGACGTACCGCGGCTCCGTGGCCGAGCCCACCGTGGTCACATCTGTGCGTGCGGGACCGCGGCCATCGACGTTCCAGGCACCCTCGCATTGGTTCGCCGCCGTGGCGCCGCCCCAGAAGAACCCCTCGGGAAATTTCGCAGCCATTGCTTGCTCCTTTCGGCGCATCAACGCGTCACTCCGCGTTCATCTCGGCGGCTTGTGCGGCCTCGTTCTCCAGGCACTGCTTGTCGTACATCTTCACAAACGGCGCGTAGCAGAGGTAGCCCACCACGAAACCAACCACCGGAATGAAGAGGTTTTGCCAGGCTAGCGACCCCAAGAACTCTCCAAGGAAGACCGGCAGCGCCGTTAGGATCATCACGTACGGGGGTTGGAAGAACCCGACCGAGAACCCGAGCCAGAGCAGGGCCGTGGTGATCACAGCGTTCAAGATGAACGGGATGCAAATAAGGGGGTTGTACATGATGGGCACGCCGAACACCAAAGGCTCTGAGATGTTGAAGATCGCCGGGATGACACCCGCCTTGCCGATCGCGCTGAGTTGCTCAGATTTGGCGCGCATGCAATGCACCGCCAGGGGCAGGACGTTACCCGTGCCGCCACAACATGCAAGCCCAGAGAACAGGAACACAGCGCTGAACACGGGTGCGGAGCCCGCGGCCACGAGCTCAGCATTTGCCTGATACGCAGCCATGTGGGGAGCTATCAGCACAGCAAAGGCGACTGCGGATCCGTGGATGCCCAGGCACCAAAGCAGCATCGCGATGAACACGATCACGATGATACCGGGTCCGGAGATGAGCACCGAGAGCGGGATGGACAAAACGCCAATGACCGCGCCAGGGAGCGTGGTACCCATGGTGTTCTGCACCAGGGTGTTGATGCCGCACCAGAGCACGATGTTAATGACCAACGGAATGAGGGTGGCAAAGGAATCGGACAGGAAGGGCGGTACGGAATCGGGCATCTTGATCGTGATATTACGATCCTGGCAGGTCTTGATAATCCTAACCACAATGAGCGGCATGATGAGTGCTGTGAACATGCCTGTACCGCCGAGGAAGCTCGAGTCGAGGGCGTTCATGGTAGATCCGTCGGCAAGGGTGACCGACTTTACCGGCGATGCCACCATGAGGAACAGGAACAGGGCCACAAAACCGTTGGCGACCTCCCCCTTCATCTCCAGATTCTTGGTGTAGGTGTACGCCACACCGAAGGCGACGGCGATCGCCATGACACCCATGGTCATCTTATAGGGAAGCTGGAGCCACTGGTAGACGGGATCGGTGGTCTCGAGCACGCCAGCGATGTTCAAGATCGTCGCGATGATCGTGAACACCGCGCCAGCGAGGATGAGGTTCATCGTCCCCATCATGCCGCTGCTGATCGAGCTGAACGCCTTGTTCGTCTGCAGCTTGCCGCCATACTCCTGGATCTTCTGCATGGCCTTCGATTCAAAGAGGCCGTCAAAATGTGCCATTGGTCTCCTCCTACGCCGATGCGAGCAACGAATCGATATGCTTGAAGATATTGGGGCAGTTGCCGATCCCGTAGTCCGCCGGCGGAATGACGCCGACGGGAATACCCCCCACCACGCGCTCGACGTTCGCTTTTTGATAGGACACCTGCGGGCCCATGAGGATGCAGTCCGCGCCGGTACTCGCCTCGGCGGCGTTATTGATGCCTGTGGCACTCACAGAAAAGTCAATGCCCTGATCAGCGGCATACTTCTCCATCTTCTTCATCAGGATGCTGGTGGACATTCCGCCAGCACAAACAAGCAGCACCTTCATGGCGCTCCCCTTTCAACGTGGTTGTTCGTTCTGCTTTTAAGCCTTATGCCGTGCGATCGGCCTTCTCGCGATGCAGGTAGATGAGCTCTTCGATAAGCTCCTGCGCGAGCATTGACGTCATCAGATGGTCCTGCGCGTGCACGAGCATCACATCGACCGGCGTGTGCTCACCGTTTGCCTCTTTGACGAGCAGGGCCGTCTGCTGCTCATGCGCATCGAGTGCCGCCTGCTTCGACTGGGCGAGCAGGTCATCCGCACGCTCAAAATCATGCGCGTGAGCCGCGGCGAGCGCCTCAAAGGCGAGGCTGCGCGCGCTACCCGCAGCGGCGATCAGGGCAAATGAGATCATCTCCACACCCTCTTCAGGTGTGACCTCCACGTCTTCCATGTCTCCTCCTTCCAAACCTTGATATGTGCTATCGAGATGCGGTGCGTCCACCGCGACGTAAATCCCATGATTCGGCTCCAGACCTTACTCGTTGAGCTGAGTGAGCAGATCGACGAGGGTCTCCCAGCGCTGCTCATCCACGAGCTTGGCAAGCGCCGCATCGTCCACGAAGAAATCTGCAAGCGAATTGAAGAACGCATCGAGCTCCGCACCGCCCGAACGCGAGAACGAGATGAGGAACACGGCTCTGACCTCGGTCCCCCGTTCATCCCATACGACCGGCTCATCGAGGAGGCCGACGGTCACGAAGGTGTCGTCACTCACCGCTTCAAGGGGGTGCGGCATGGCAACTCCGTTGCCATAAGACGTGGGGGCCGCCTCCTCGCGCTTGAGCACGAGCGGCAGCAAACCTGAGACATCGCCGCGCACCGCCTCAGCGCGCTCGCAGAGAAAGCCCAAGACCTCGTGCTTGCTCGCGCACGTGAGATGGGAGAAGAACAGCGTGGGAGAAAACGCCCCGAGGACCCTATCGTCTGACGGCCCGTTTCTTAAAAAATCGCGCATGCGCTCGCCCTCAGCGGAATCGAAGAAGAACGTCACCTGGCGCACAGGAACGGGAACTGAGACCGGAAGGGGAACCGTGGTGAACACGTAATCGATATCGGTGAAATCCATGTCTGCGACGTGCATGACGTCGCACGAGATGACCGTGTCGATGAACTCGCCGAACTCGCGCCGGCACCGGTGCTCGAGCAGGCGGGCGCTACCGGCCCCCGAGGCACACACCACCAGCAGGTTCTTGCGTGGGGCAGCACCGCGACTACGCTCGAGAGCGAGGGCGAAGGCCAGGGCGATATAACCCATCTCATCATGTGAGGGGACCGTACCGTACGCGCCCTTGAACACGTCGGATACCTCGAGCGCCATGGACCAGGCGAGAGGGTAGCGCGTCGTGATATCCGCGAGCAGCGGGTTCTTCAAATCCATGTGGTAGCGAAGGCGCACGGACAACGGCACGATATGCCGTGCGAGGTTCATGCGCAATTCCAGGTCACTGCGGAAGTCGAAACGGAACACATCCCATATCCGGTCGAGCATCTCGGTGACGACGCTCCAGATCTCATCCGAGATGACGAGCCCGCCCGTGTCCTCCACATCTTTGCTCGCTTGATCGCTCAGGAACGCGGTCTGCTTCCCGGCGAGATGTATCGCGATATAGGCGATCTCAGCATCGGGCAGCTCGATCTCCAAGCGAGATTCGATCTCCTCGGCAATCTCGCGTGCGATCTGGAACTCGCGCGTGGAGATGATATTCGCAAGCGTCTCGCCCTCGAACGGGACGTAGCTGCCCCCTTCAATCCTCAAAAGTGCGATGGCGATATGGGTGATGAGGTTGTGGTAGACGAGCACATTGATGTGGAAGTCGGCAGCATCCAAGACCTTCTTGACGCTCTGCTCAACCCGCTCGAGCGCTTCGCGCCGCACGCCGAGCGCTCTGAGCCATGATACATCTCCCTTGGAATCCTGCGCACCGACTACAGCGCGCTCGGGCATCGGCAGCTCCCCATCCATCACGGAGGCGGCGAGGCAGAAGCGCTTGTTAAGCTCTGATCCAACGACGCGCATACCGTAGCGCGGCCGCCGCTCGATCGACAGGTCGAAACGGTCGAGAATCTCCTCAACGCGCTGTATATCCGCGGAGAGCGAGCCCCGTGACACGAACAGTGTGGATGCCAGCTCGTCCAAGGTCACCCAAGTTGTGCGCTGCACGAGGTCGTTGACGAGATAGGAGATGCGCTCCCGGGGCGAACTCGGGACCGTCTTGGCGTTGCGAGCATGGGACGACGCCCACAGGGCAGCGAGGCGGTCCCCGTCCTCCACGGTGAGCGTGTAACCGCCGCCGCGACGGTGCTCGATGTGGGCGATGCCCGTCAGGCGCTCATTGGCGCGCTGCACATCAGAGCGAACGGTGCGCCCACTGACCCCGAGACATGCGGCGAGATCGGCGGGCGCGATGCCGGGACGTTCCTCGATGAGCTTGATGACGCGCTCCCATCGCATGTCCCGTCGCTCCTTTCGACCTGTGAGGCCCGGGCTTGGGCCTGTATCCCGTTCGTCGCTATCTATCATGCCGCGAACGCCAGGGCGACTCCATACCCGGACTTTCCCGCTCAACTGGCAAGATCCTGAACGAGTCCGCACGACGCGCTATCATGGCGCTGATAATCCACCGCGTCCATCGGAGGCACCATGTCCCTGCGCGCACGTTATTACCTGACCGGACTGTACGTCGAAGACCACTCCGTGAGCGTCCCCCTCGATTGGCGCGGGATCGAGCCCGCCGAGCTCGCCGCCAACCCGAGTCTGCGAAGTCACGAGCCCGCCATACCGGGGGCGCCTGAGACCATCAGCCTGTTCTACCGCGTAGTCTGCGCCCCCGAGAACATCAACCGCGATCTCCCGCTCCTCATCTTCCTGCAGGGCGGACCGGGCGGTGCCGGACCGCGGCTCACCTCGCCGACGAGCGACGGCTGGATCGAGGAGGCCGTCCGCCATTTCCGCGTCATCCTCCCCGATCAGCGCGGATGCGGTCGCAGCTCGCGCGTGAGCCGCCATATGACCGAGCGCATCCCCGGCGCCCGCGCGCAGGCCGACTACCTGAAGCGCCATCTCGCCCGCTCGATCGTCAAAGATTTCGAGTACCTCCGGCTCACGGCGTTCGAGGGACGCCCCTGGGTCACGCTCGGTCAGAGCTACGGCGGATTCCTCACCCTCACCTACCTCTCGTTCTACGCAGAGGGTGTTGCCGCCAGCTTCACCTGCGGCGGCATCCCGCACGTGCCCGCGAGCGCCGCCGAGGTCTACGCGCACACCTTCCCGCGCATGGCGGAGAAGACCCGACAGTTCTATGCACGCTACCCTGAGGATGAGGAGCGAGTCCGTGCCCTCGCGGACCGGCTCTCCGCCCGCGACGTGTCCCTCGCCGACGGTTCCCCAATGTCGGTGCGGCGCCTGCAGCTCATGGGCAGCGACTTCGGCATGAAGCCCAGCTTCGAACGGATGCACAATATCCTCGACACGGCGTTTGAGGAGGGGGATGGGACGCCTGCCGGCGATACGCCCACCGTGACCGACGCCTTCCTCGCCGCGGCCCTCGAGCGGACGAGCTCGGCGGCATCACCGCTGTACTGGACGCTGCAGGAGCTCATCTACGCCGACGGCGAGCTCGAGCACCCCATCCGGTGGGCCGCTGCACGCGAGCTCTCACAGCGCCCGGAGTTCGCCGCAGGCGCCCGGCCCCTGATGTTCACCGGCGAGGCGAGCTTCCCCTGGCTCTTCGAGGAGGACCCCGTGCTCCGGCCCCTCAAGCCCGCTATGGATCTGCTGATGGAGGACACCGCGTTCGATCGGCTGTACGACCCCACCGCCCTCGCCACGAACGAGACGCCCCACACGTCCGCCGTCTACTTCGACGACCTGTACGTTGACGCCGGTCTGCAGCTCGACACGCTCTCGCGCATCGGATGCAGCCACGCGTGGGTCACCAACGAGTTCGAGCACGACGGCCTGCACGGCACCACCGTGTTCCGCCACCTGTTCGAGGACGCCCGCGACCGCGGGGCGCTGGCTGCGATCTTCTAGGCCACCGCCCTCCCTCAGGCGAAGACGATCATGTCGTCGCGGTGGATCGCCGGCTTGCCCGCGAGCTTGGCGAGCAGGTAGTTGCCGGCGATGACCTCCTGGCGGCGGCCGGCTGCGAGCTCCAGCACCTCAGAATCGGCCTCGGCGATCCCACGGGCGATCACCAGCCCGGACGGATCCCGCACATCCAGGGTGTCACCCGCCGAGAACCTGCCCTCAACGCGGCGGATGCCCACGGGGAGCAGGGACGAGCCGCGCGTCGTGATGGCTGCGGCCGCCCCCTCGTCGACCTCGACGGTGCCATGCGAGCTGTCGCCGAGCGCGATCCAGAGCTTGCGCGGGGCGATCTCAAGCCTGCCAGCCGGCGGCTCGAAATAGGTCCCGACCGACTCACCGCGGGCCAGGCGCACGAGCGCATCGGGTTCCTTGCCCGAGCAGATGACGCTCGCGATCCCCGCGGTCATGAGGATGCGACTCGCACGGATCTTGGTGATCATCCCGCCCGTCCCCACGGCGCTGCTGGAATCACCCGCCGAGGCGATGATGCCGGCGTCGATGTGACGCACCCGCGGTATGAAGCGCGCCGTGGGGACGAGCGCCGGGTTATCGGTGTAGAGCCCGTCGATGTCCGAGAGCACCACGCAGAGGTCGGCGGAGACCAGGCAGCTCACGAGGGCGGCCAGGGTGTCGTTGTCACCGAAGCGGATCTCGTCCACCGTGACGGTGTCGTTCTCGTTCACGACAGGCGTGACGCCGAGGTCCACGAGGCGCAGCAGGGCGTCGCGGGCGTGCAGGTACGAGGAGCGCCGGGCGGTGTCGTGCCGGGTGAGGAGCACGAGCGACGCCGTGCGGCCGGCGGCGCGGAACTCCTCGTCGTAGGCTGTGACGAGGACGCTCTGGCCGACGGAGGCGCATGCCTGGAGGCTCGGCATGTCGGTGGGGCGCGCGCCGAGCCCGAGCTGGGGCACGCCGCAGGCGATCGCACCCGAGCTCACCACCACGAGGCGCCAGCCCTCCTGGGCGAGCGCAGCGGCCTGCCGCGCGATGTCGGCCACGAAATCCCGCCGGAGCACCCCATTCTCCTCCACCAGCGTGGAGGAGCCGATCTTCACGACCATCGTCTTGTACGCAGCCGTCATGGCATCGCCTTTCACCGTGTCAGCCGCGCTCGCGGCCCCTGGAAGCGCGCACCATCATAGCGCATGGGCCGCGCCGGCTCCGCAGTGGCCGATGGCTTCGGAGCGCGGGATGGAATAGAGGCGACGCGGACGACCGGCGCGCCGACAGACCGGGCCTCTTCCCAGCCTAGCGGCGCCGGGCCCACGGGAGCGTGGCAGAGACCTCGGCCATGCGCTCGCGCACGAGGCGGTCGCGCAGGTTCGCGAGCCCCTGCTCGAGCCCCACCACATATGACTGCGGGTACAGGAAGCGCCGGTATGCGGGGTCGAGCTTTGCGAGCGCGGCCTGGCAGCGGGCGCGCGCATCCTCCAGGCTCTCGCGCGGGGCGATCGCGCGGCCGTCGCGCACGCAGGGCTCCAGCATCTCACGGTAGCTGAAATGCGAGACGTCCGTCACGAGAGCCGGATCGGTCACGGCGACGAGCGTCTGCCCACGGCGCTCCCCCTCCCCCTCCAGGTGCGCCTCATCGTAGATCATGTCGCAGACCGGGGATCCCGTTGCGTCCACGTAGCGGCGCACACCCTGGATCCCGGGGATCGTGCGCTTGTACGGCTGCTCGGAGAGCTTCATGACCGGCGTCCACGAGCCCTCGCCCTCCTCGAGGCGGGCCGTCATCTTGTACACGCCGCCCAGCGCCGGCTGGTCGAAGCAGGTGACCAGCTTGGTCCCCACGCCGAAGCTGTCAACAGGGGCTCCCTGGTTCAGCAGGGACTGGATCGTGTACTCATCGAGGTCGTTTGAGACGACGATCTTGATATAGGACAGGCCCTCCTCATCGAAGCGCGAGCGCGCATAGGCGGAAAGCTTCGCCAGGTCGCCGGAGTCGATACGAATGCCGGAGAGGCGCTCGCCGCGCTCCTCCATCTCCTTCGCCACGATGATCGCGTTCTCGACGCCCTCGCGGACATCATAGGTGTCCACGAGCAGGATGCAGTTGCGCGGCATGCTGCGCGCGTAGGCGCGGAAGGCCTCGAGCTCGGAATCGAAGCTCATGACCCAGCTGTGAGCGTGCGTGCCCGAGACCGGGATGCCCCACCGGCGGCCTGCCAGCACGTTCGACGTGGACGCGGCGCCCGCCACGTAGCTCGCGCGGGCGACGGTGAGACCGCCGTCCGGGCCCTGGGCGCGACGAAGCCCGAATTCGGCCACCGGCCGCGCCTTGGCGGCCTCGACCACCCGGGCGGTCTTCGTGGCGACGAGGGTCTGGAACCCCACGGTGTTCAGCAGCGCCGTCTCAAGCAGCAGGCAGTCGAACGTGGGGCCGGTCACCCGGACGAGGGGTTCGCGGGCGAAGGCGAGCTCCCCCTCGGCGATCGCGTCGATGTCGACGCGCATGCGGAAATCGCGCAGGTACTCGAGGAATTCGGCGTTGAAGAGCGGACCGCCCAAAGGGGCCTTGAGCCCGGAGAGGTACGCGATGTCCTCAGATGTGAAGCGGAGGCTCTCAACGAGCTCGGGGGTCTCGGCGGTGCCGCACATGACGGAGAAGCCGCTGCCGAAGGGGTTGTCGCGGTAGAAGACCGTGAAGCAGGCCCGCTCCTCGATCTTGCCGTTCTCCCAGAGCCCCTGTGCCATCGTGAGCTCGTAGAGGTCGGTCAGGAGCGCAACGTCCGTGGGTAGCGTGGTGTCGGTGAGCGCCATGTGCTGTCCTTCCTTCGCATTCCTACAGATGATGGATTCGCGATCCGGGCCTCACGGCCTGGTCACGAGATAGTACACGAGGAGCGCCACGCCCAGCAGGGCGAGGATGAGGATGATCTTCTGCGCGGGCGGCATGCCGGGGATCTCATCTGGATCATCCGTCTCGGGCGTGAGGACCATGCGCTGCCCGAACGTGAGGTTATCGGGATCGACGACGGGATCCTCAGCGGGGGCGGCGCGACGGGCGGACTCCGCACTCGCCGGCGGAGATGGCATGGAATCATGGGGGCCGGATGACTCGGGACGAGCCTCCTGCTGGGCCCGATCTCTCAGGATCTCGGCGTCGACCTGCTCCTGCTCAGCGCGGAGCGCCTCGAGCTCACGGCGCTCGGCCTCAGCGGCCTCGGATTCACGGCGAGCCTTCTCCGCTCGGAGCGCCTCGAGCTCCTCGCGTTCCGCCTCTGAAAGCGGCGCACTCTCACGATCTGCCATGGGGTCTCCCCTCTCCCGCAGGCGCGATGCCAAACGGGCCTGTACGCGTCGGGTAGCAGTATACCCTCAGCGACGTGGGCAGACGGGATGCGGCGAGATTTCAGGGATCGGGAGCACGGTGGCGGCGGCGAGCGTCTTGGGCGGTCGGGCGATGCGGGAACCTGAGACGCAAGGTTCATCCGCACGAAGAGTCACCGTGGCCGGAAGGGCCGGGCTCCACGGGGCAGGCCGATGCGCGCCGTGCGCCTGCTTAGATATCGATCTCGATGCGCTCGTCATTACCCTCGAGCACGAGGCGGTATCCGCACTTCGCGGCGATGGAGGCAAGGGTGTGAATCGTCGGGTTCCAGGGATCGCGGGTGATGCTCGATGTGATGAAGTTTCGGTGCTTGCCTAAGCAAACTGACACTCCCGCTCGACTTTGACCCGAGACCTCGAGCATCCTGTCAAGAGCATCCCTAGCCTCCATGGCTCATTCCTCCTGATTGCAGCAATACATTTGGGCTTTAGCTAAGGATAGTAGTGATTGAGAACAGTTTGCCCACAAATCGGTGTGCGTTCAAAATTGTTACGTGCACGGTATATAAATGAGCAATTTCCCAATAATGTATCATTGTATTTTGGGATGTTTTATTTTCAGCTGCGATAAAGCACGGAAGGGTTGCCGCGTGCAGAGAAGCTGAGACTCAGAGCCAGCTCAGATAGCCCACATACTCCTGCGTGCTCTCAGGAACTGCGAATGTGATCTCTTGATCCCCCACGGTGAGCGTCACATACCCAGGATCGGTGTAGGTGTGCACCGTGGCGGCGACGCCCTGGTAGGTGGTGTCAAAACTGCCCGTTTCCGTCAAGCCGTCAGGCAACGTCGTCACACTCCATGACGGGATGTCCAAATTGTCGATGATGGCGCTAATTTGGGTGTCGCGCATACCGGTCGCCTGCGCGATCTCCGTGGTGCGGGACCGGAGGTCCTGATCGATCTGATCTTTGATACCCGAGGCGTCGAGCGCCGCGTTCGCCGCCTGCGTCTGCGTCGTCTCACCAACCCCGCGCACAAACCTGCCGAACGCTGTGTCCCTGAACACGGTGTTCGCCAGCACGGCGACGATGACGAGGATCACCGCGATCGCGATGACACCACTGATGATCTTACGTAGCAACCTGAACATGCCCGGCCCTTTCTCATCGTGTCGATTGGGGCTATTCTCCCCACGCACACGGGGGCCGACACCGGAACCGGGCCTCTGCACCAAATAACAAAAGGGCGGCTGGAGCGTGTGCCCCGGCCGCCGATTGCGCACTCAAGCGGTTGCTCGCGTTCTCGTTACTTGGCCTTGCCCTGGTTGGCCACGGCGTCGATCTTCGCCGCGATGGTCTCCGGGTCGCCGATGTAGCGCTTGTCCAGCACGTTCATATCCTTATCGAAGGTGTAGACGCACGGGATGCCAGTCGGGATGTTGACCTCGAGGATCTCCTCCGGGGTCAGCTTCTCGAACTTCATGACGAGCGAGCGCAGGGAGTTGCCGTGGGCGGCGATCAGCACGCGCTTGCCGGCCTTCATCTCGGGGAGGATGTGCTCCTCGAAATACGGCCAGGCGCGGGCGATGGTGTCCTTCAAGCACTCGGTGTAGGGAAGCTCGTCCGCGGGGATGTCGCGGTACATCTCCTGGGTGTGGGGATCGCGCTCGTCACCGGGCTCGAGGGCGGGCGGCTGCACGTCGAAGCTGCGGCGCCAGATCTTGACCTGCTCGTCACCGTGCTCTGCGGCGGCGTCGGCCTTGTTGAGACCCTGCAGGGCGCCGTAGTGGCGCTCGTTGAGCTTCCAGCTCTTGATGACCGGGAGCCACTCGCGGTCGAGCTCGCCGAGCACGATGTTCAGCGTGTGGATGGCGCGCTTGAGCTGCGAGGTGTAGCAGATGTCGAAATCGAAGCCCTCCTCCTTGAGCGCGCGGCCGCCAGCCGCGGCCTCGGCACGACCCGTCTCGGTGAGATCGACGTCGGTCCAGCCGGTGAAGAGGTTGAGCTTGTTCCACTCGCTCTCTCCGTGGCGCACGATCACGAGCTGCATGGTGTCCTGTGACATAGGATTCCTTCCGTGGGTGATGGGTGCCAATGGCACGCCTATGGGCACGGCTGTATTGTCGCACGGGGCGCCGGAGCTGTCGACTTGATTCAGCTTGGCTTACCGCGCGGTTACAGGCGGGCGCGGCGGCGAGGAGATGACGAGATGCAGGGGCCATATGACGACCCCGCCGCTCAAGCCGGGCGCCGCGGCCTCCGGAATTTCTTCCTTGTCCTCACGTGCGCTCATCGTTCCCCAACGGATTCCATTCACAAGGCTGTCCGCTCGTGAGGACACAGATATTCAGCTGTACGTTAGATGGGCGGACACCGCGGCTCACGCAATCGACGGTGTTAGTCGAAGCGCGTTCAAATCCACCAAAAAGCTCATAAATTACCAGTTCATGNCTCCCCGCCGCAATCCAAGAGGCGCGGACGAGGGGCCTTACCATCCCCATCGTGTACAACACCAGCGGATACGAGCTGCCCGAAGCCGTACACGAACTCGGCGACCTCATCGATATCTGGCTCACGGACTTCAAGTACGCCAACGCCGCGCTCGGGGCGGCACTCAGCAGGGTCAGCAACTACCCCGCCGTCGCCCTGGGTGCGCTCCGCCAGATGCATGGGGAGATCTCCCGGCGGGGCGGTGTGCGATACGGCTTAGATGGGCTCATGCAACAGGGCATCATCGTGCGCCATCTCGTTTTGCCTGGCCATGTGGACGACTCCCTGCGCGTGCTCGACCTCATCTGGGAGACTGTCGGGGACGTTCCCATCTCCGTGATGAACCAGTACACGCCGAACGCGTTGATGCGCGGCGCCGGAGGTGACCTCGCACGCGCGGTCACCGACGAGGAATACGAGCAGGTCCTCGATCACGCAGACGATCTGGGGTTCACGCAGATGTTCTGGCAGGAGGGCGGGGCCGTGGACGAGAGCTTCACGCCGGCCTTCGATACGACCGGCGTGCTTCGATCAGCGGCCATCCGGGACGCTCGTCCATAGTCTCGATTGCCGCAGGGCGCATCGTTTTTCTGGCTTGTGGTCAAAAATCGCATCTTCTTGGGCAAGTTCCTCCCTACGGGGTGCCTGGCACTGTGTGATAGCTCCCCGCGTTGAAAAGATAACGATACGAGAATGCGATTTCGATGTGCATTTCGACTGTAGATTTCTGTTGAGCTGTCCGCAACCAGCGGATCTGCCCAAGAAGTTGCATGTTTTGACCAAGATCGCTGATATGCGCAGCCAAGTGGCGAGAAGTGGCGGCTCAGCTCATCGAAGGCACACGAACGTTTCACGCTTCAAGCCAGATGCGACCTCGACTTCCGCGGTGCGCCCGGGCGCTGGCGGCCCGCCCGAGGCGCCCATAAAAAAACGGGCCGACCGTGGTCGACCCGCATCTGCATCTTTGGGTGGAGACGAAGGGAATCGAACCCTCGGCCTCTGCCATGCGACGGCAGCGCTCTCCCAGCTGAGCTACGTCCCCAAGACGGCTATCTATTGTAGCGGCCCACCGCCACCTGTCAACAAGCCATTTCATCTCATGAGCACGGTGAAGACGCCGGGGGAATCGCAAGGGGATCGAGGTGCGGGCGTCAAGGTTTCCGCACCGTCTGCTCCCTCTCAGCTGTCCCTTTCATGCAGGCCGATTAGATATAACAGGCCTTTGTTAAGTCCTGTAGAATGGGTGACCGTAATCAACCTCGAATGTTCGGCGGTACCTCGCGTGGATTTCGCGATCCCCTACATATGTCTGGCCGCCGCGGCCTTCCTCACCACGTTCGCCTGCACGCCATTGGCGCATCGCCTCGCCGTGAAGCTCGACGCCGTGGATTACCCGTCCAAACGGCGCATCAACACAAAGCCCATCCCGCGCCTCGGCGGCCTCGCGGTCTTCGCCGGGCTCTCCGTCGCCTGCATCCTGCAGATCGTCGGCACCTTGAACTGGGGCTGGCCCTCGGCGCTCGTGCCGCATCCGAGCATGGCAATCAACTATCCTATGCTCGCGGTCTCGTTCCTCATGATCGTCGTCACCGGTGCCCTAGATGACGTCATCCAGCTCTCACCGCGCCTCAAACTCGCAGGCCAGATTGCCTCCGCCATCATCGCCGCAGCGAGCGGCCTGCTCATCCACGCGGTCGTGAACCCCTTCGGCGCGGGCGAGCTCGACCTCGGCTGGCTCTCGTACCCGGTCACGATCATCTACCTGGTGGCGTACACGAACATCATCAACCTCATCGACGGGCTCGACGGGCTCGCCTCGGGCCTCGCCGCCATCGCAGCCGGCTCCATGTTCTCATTCGCGATCCTCGCCGGCCGGGGGGATGCCGCCTCGCTCTCCATCGCCCTGATCGGCGCCTGCCTCGCCTTCCTGCGCTACAACTTCCACCCCGCGAGCATCTTCCTGGGTGACTCCGGGTCGCTCCTCCTCGGATTCGCCCTGGGCACGATCTCGCTGATGAACGTCTCGCGCGTGGCGGCCCTGACCTCGATGATCATGCCGCTCATCGTCGCCGGCGTCCCCATTCTCGACACCCTCTCCGCCATCATCCGCCGCAAGCGCGCCCACGTGAGCATCGGCCAGGCGGACAAGGGCCACATCCACCACCGCCTCATCCAAGAGGGATTCGACCAGCGGCAGGCGGTCCTGTTCATCTACGCGTGGACTATCCTTCTCTCCATCGGAGCCGCAACCATCAACCAGGTGAGGGTCGAGTTCCGCGTGGTGATCTTCCTGATCCTCCTGGCGTCCTCGATCGCCTTCGCCCTGCGCCTCCACCTGTTTGAGCCTGTCCTCCTGCACCATTACAACGCTCAGGAGGACGAGGACGAGATCATCAGCCCCGACAGCCCCGCGTTCGCAGAAGAGCAGGAGCGGATCGTGGAGGAGCGCCGACGGCGTCGGGAGGAGCGCGGGACGCACCGCCATGGCAAGGGTACGCCGTAGCGCACCCAACCTCCGCTCGTAGAAACAAGACGCATCGCACAGACCTATCAAAGGAGCACCACCATGCCGAACGAGAACAGCTACGAGGTCGCCCAGAGGCGCAGCGACGAAATCCGCGCCGACCTGGCCAAACATCCCGGAAGCTACACCATGCTCACGGGCGACCGCCCCACGGGCCGCCTGCATCTGGGGCATTACTTCGGCACCCTCAAGGGCCGGGTCGAGCTCCAGAACCTCGGCGTGAAGACGAGTGTGCTCATTGCCGACTACCAGGTGATCACCGATCGCGACACCACCGAGCACATCCAGGAAAACGTCTACAACCTGGTGATCGACTACCTCGCCTGCGGTATCGACCCCGATCGGACCATGATCTACGCTCACTCCGCGGTCCCTGCCGCCAACCAGCTCATGCTCCCCTTCCTGAGCCTGGTCTCCGAGGCCGAGCTGCAGCGCAACCCGACGGTCAAGGCGGAGATGGAGGCGAGCGGCCACGAGCTCACCGGGCTCCTGCTCACCTACCCGGTCCATCAGGCCTGCGACATCCTCTTCTGCAAGGGCAACGTGGTCCCCGTCGGCCGTGACCAACTCCCCCACATCGAGCTCACCCGTCTCATCGCACGCCGATTCAACAACCGCTACGGGACCGTCTTCCCCGAGGTGGACGCCCTGCTCTCCGACACCCCGCTGCTGCCGGGCCTGGATGGCCGCAAGATGTCCAAGAGCTACGGCAACGCCATCAGCCTCTCGACGACGCCGGAGGAGACCGCGAAGCGCATCAAGAAGAGCCAAACGGACGGCGAGCGCCTGATCACCTTCGACCCCGAGAACCGCCCCGGTGTCTCCGGGCTCCTCTCGACGGCGGCGATCTGCACCGGACGCAGCGAGGCCGAGATCGCCGACGAGATCGGCATGGGGGGATCCGGTCAGCTCAAGGCCCTGGTCACCGAGGCCGTCAACACGTACCTCGAGCCCATCCGCGCACGCCGTCGAGAGATCGAGCAGAACATGGATTTCGTGAAGGACGTGCTCCACGAGGGCAACCGCCGTGCGAATGAGATCGCGGAGGCGACGCTCGGCGAGATCCGCGAGGCCATGGGCATGGTGTACTAGGCCGCTCTGTAAAACACCCTGCGCGCTGACTTCAGGACCGGCAGATGCCATGGGCACCTGCCGGTCCTTATCCTTGCTTGCCGTGCACTCCCCATACGCAAGGAGCGGGCCCGATCGAACTGACCGGGCCCGCTCCTTGTACACCGTTGATCGCACAGAGGGGAGGGATGCGATACAAACTCAACGAAGAGGATAAAATGTCGCCGTTTCCTCGTCCGTTGTTGAGTTCACTATAGGTAACTTGTCATGCCCTGTCCATGTCATGGTGCCACTTCACAAGCTATCCATAAGTTACCATTAGCTTACTTATGATCACAACAGAGTGTGCTCCCCTATCCCTCCAGCTGCTCGCTCACCTCAAGCCAGGCAGTCTCGAGCTCATCGATGACGCCAAGCGCCTCGTCGATCTTGGCCTGCTGCTCCTCGAGAGCCTGGTAGTCGGTGGGGTCGATCTGCACCATCCCCTCACGGAGCGACTCCACAGCCTCGCGTCGCGTCTGCATCTTGCGCTCCAAGGAGGCCGCCTCACGTTTCAGGCGCTGACGATCGGCGTTTGTGAGCCCCGACGTCGCTGGACTCGTCTCGGCATCAGCACGACTGTGTGCAGCCGAAGCCCGAGCAGCTCCGACCCCGTCCCCCACCATGTGCAGGTACTCATCCACACCGCCCGGCATGTGCCGGAGGTGCCCGTCGATCAGGGCGTACTGATGGTCGGTCACGCGCTCCATGAGGAAGCGGTCGTGCGTGACCAGGATGAGCGTGCCCGGCCATCCGTCCAGCAGATCCTCGACGACCGCGAGCATGTCCGTATCCAGGTCGTTGCCGGGCTCGTCGAGGATGAGGACGTTGGGTTCGGCGAGGATGGTCAACAGCAGCGAGAGGCGACGCTTCTGACCGCCAGAGAGGTCGCCGATACGGCTCATGAGCTGCTGTGTTGTGAAGCCGAGGCGCTCGCAGAGCTTCTCCGGGCTCGTCTCCTTGCCGTCGACCACGTACACGCGCTTGAAACCGCCGAGCACCTCGCGAATCGTCTCCCCCTCGTGCGGGGCCAGCTCGTCGAGCTGCTGGGACAAGATGCCGAAATGAACGGTCGAACCGATCTTCACCCGTCCTGCGCGAGGCTCCAGCTTGCCCTGAATAACCTGGAGCAGCGTCGTCTTGCCCGTTCCGTTGGCGCCCAGCAGGCCGAAGCGGTCCCCCGGCCCGATGAGCCAGGTCACGTCGGTGAGCACAGGAGCGCTCTCAGCTCCGTCCGAGGCCCCGTATCCGGCGGTCACATCCAGCAAGTCGATGACCTTCTTGCCCAAGCGGGCCACAGCCAGGCGCTTGAGCTCGAGCTCGTCGCGAAGCGGGGGGACGTCGGCGATCAGGTCCCGGGCGGCGTCGACGCGGAATTTCGGCTTGGTGGAGCGAGCCTGGGCGCCGCGGGAGAGCCACGCGAGCTCCTTGCGCGCCATGTTGCGGCGGCGCTCCTCAGTGACCCGCGCCTGCCGGTCGCGTTCGACGCGCTGCAGGATGTAGGCCGAGTACCCGCCCTCGAACGGATCGACCCGGCCGTCGTGCACCTCCCACATGGAAGTGCAGACCTCATCGAGGAACCAACGGTCGTGCGTGACCACCAGCAGGGCCCCGGACCCTGACTGCCAGCGGGTCTTCAGGTGCCGGGCGAGCCAGTTGATCGCCCGCATATCCAGATGGTTCGTGGGCTCGTCGAGCATGAGGACGTCCCACGTGCCGATCAGCAGGCGGGCGAGGTCAACGCGGCGGCGCTGGCCGCCCGAGAGCTCCCCAACCCGGGCCTCCCAGGGGACATCGGCGATGAGGCCGTCTAAGATCTCGCGGATTGTGGGATTGGCCGCCCACTCATATCCAGGCAGATCGCCGACGACAGCGTGCTGCACCGTGGAGTCGTCCTCCAACGCATCGCGCTGGCCGAGCACGCCCACATGCAGGTCGCGTCGGTGAGTGACGCGCCCATCGTCCGGCTGAAGGACTCCGGCGAGCACGGAGAGCAGGGTGGATTTGCCGTCACCGTTTACACCGACGATGCCGATGCGGTCCCCCTCCGCCACGCCGAGCGTCACGTCATCGAGGACGAGCTTGGTCGGAAATTCCAAATGAACCCGGTCGCTTCCGAGTAAGATTGCCATGGAGTCACCCTTTCATTGCCGCCGTCTCATCCTAGCAGGTTGGGCACGCGGTCGCAGAGGACGGGGTGGCGGGCTCCCAAGCAGAGGGCGATGCGACGCGGTGGGCGAAACGGGAAATCCAGTCCCTGAGGCACACGGCATCGTATCAGGTCCCTGCCTGATTTAGCAGCCCATGGCAAGTGAGGGCGGACGCCTTTGCCATGCTCAAACCGTACAGCCGGGTATCACGTGTGCACGGCGCCCCCCGAAAGGGGCCGCGGCGTCAATCCCTTCAAACGCAGGGAAGTGCGCCCATCTCGAGAGGCTATTCCAAACCAGCGGGCCACCGGCTGATGTCGAGATCAACGCGGCCGTCGGCGAGAAAGTGCACGCCCTCCGACTCGAGCAGCTCGCGCTGGGCCGCCTCCCCGCCGAATGCGAAACCGGGGGCGAGGCGTCCGTCGGCGAACACCACGCGATGGCACGGTATCTCACCGGGTAGCGGATTTGAATGAAGGGCGAAACCCACGTACCGGGCACGGTGCGGTGCACCCACAAGGCGCGCCACCTGACCGTAGGTCGCCACCATGCCGGAGGGGATCTGTCCCACCGCCTCGTACACGCGGTTGAAAAAGCCCTCGCGCTCGATCTTATCCATGCGCGCCTCCGAGATCCTCGCCCGGCCGCTTACAGAAGCACGCCGGTACCATGTTCACCTAAATTGTATAGCAGCGCTGGCACGCCATGACAAAGCCCCTCATCGAGTCCAATATGCTTGGATTCGATGAGGGGCTTGCTCCTCTGCGCAAGACAGGCTCTCGTCAACACAGACGAACCTGCGGACCCATGCGGAACATGCAGGCAGTTTGCCCGCCTGCCCACTCCTTAGGAGAACCGGCCGCTCAGGTAGTCGTTCAGGCGCTGGCTCTTCGGGGCGTTGAAGATCTGCTCGGTCTCCCCCGTCTCGACCATCTCGCCCATGTAGAAGAAGGCGGTGCGGTTTGAGACGCGGGTCGCCTGCTCCATGTTGTGGGTCACGATGATGATGGCGCGACCGGCGGCGATGCTGTGCATCAGCTCCTCGATCGCCAGCGTCGAGATGGGGTCGAGCGCCGAGCACGGCTCGTCGAGCAGGATGACATCGGGCTTGAGGGCGAGCGCGCGGGCGATGCAGAGACGCTGCTGCTGGCCGCCCGAGAGCGCCTGAGCGCTCTTGTTCAGCTTGTCCTTGACCTCATCCCAGAGCGCCGCGCCGCGCAGGCTCTCCTCAACCAGCTCGTCGAGGGTGGCCTTGTTGCGCTGGCCATGGCAGCGCGGGGCGAAGGCGATGTTCTCGTAGATCGTCTTCGGGAAGGGGTTGGGCTGCTGGAAGACCATGCCGATGGACTTCCGGAGCTCGTAGAGGTCCTCCTCGGGCGTGTTGATGTCATGCTCGCGGTAAAAGATCTCCCCGGTGATCTGGCAGCCCTGGATCTCACGGTTCATGAGGTTCAAGCAGCGCAGATACGTGGACTTACCGCAGCCGGACGGACCAATCAGCGCCGTGATCTCGCCCTTGTGGAAATCAAGCGACGTGTCCTGGAGCGCGTGATGATCGCCATACCAGACGTTCACGTCCTTCGTGTAGAGGACCGGTGCCTTAAGCTCCTCAAGTGCCGGGGAGGCAACGGACTGTTCCAAGGTCTCGATCATACGCCTGTCACCTTTCTGGAGAGGGCGCGGCCGGCGAGGCGCGCCACCACGTTGAAGATCAGGACGCAGATCATGAGCAGGGCAGCGGTGCCCCACACGATCTGCTGGGCCTCAGGCGACCCTTCGCCGTAGATCTTGTAGATGTGCACAGCGAGGGACTCACCGGGGCGGAAGATGTTCCACGCGGAGGACGGGCTCGTGAAGCCGAAGCTCAGGAAGTTGAGACTCACCGGGCTCGACATACCGGAGGTGAAAAGCAGGGCAGCGGCCTCACCGAACACGCGGCCGGCGGAGAGCACGACGCCCGTCACGATGGCCGACATAGCCGAGGGGACGAGCACGTGGACCGTGGCCTCCCAGCGCGTGAGCCCCATGGCCAGGCACGCGTCACGCTGAGCCTGGGGGACGTCTTCAAGGGCCTGCTGGATCGCGCGGACCAGGATGGGGATGTTGAACATCGTGAGCGCCACCGCACCCGAGATGATCGAGTACTTCCACCCGAAGCCGACGCTGAACACCAGGAAGCCGAACATGCCGACCACGATGGAGGGCAGGCTCGAGAGGGTTTCGACGGCGGTTGAGGCGATGCGCTTCACCGGACCGTTCGGCGCGTACTCGACCATGAAGATGGCTCCGCCGAGGGAGATGGGCACCGAGATGATCAGCGTCAGGAACAGCAGGTAGAAGGAGTCGAAGAGCTGGTAGGCTACACCGCCGGCCGTGCCGTTGGCGCGGGAGCGCTCGGTGAGGAAGCCCGGCTGCACGAGGGTGTAGGCACCCTCGATGAGGATGTAGGCGACCATGGCGACGACGATCAGCAGCACGAGGCCGATGATGGCTGTGAGCACGCCGGTCGCGAACTTATCCTGGTTGACGGCGCGACGGCGGAGCCGCTCGCGCTCGGCCGCGTCGGCGCGGGGGTCGACGACGGATGGGCTCGCGGAGGTGATCGACGGGTCGATGTCAGGTCCGCCCACCGCCGGGGTCTCAGTGGTCTCAGCCACGTTCCGTCGCCCCCTTTCTGCCTACGAAGTGAATGATCAGGATGAAGACGAGGGACATGCCCATGAGCAGCAGGCCAAGCGACCACAGGATGTCGGACTGGGGCGAGCCGTCGGCGTACACCGCCATGCTCGTCGTCAGCGTGGTAGTGATCGTGGAGGCCGAGTCGAGCAGGCCCGTGGGCATGACCTCGATACCGCCGATGACCATGCGCACGGCGAGGGTCTCGCCGAAAGCGCGGGTCATACCGAGGATGGTTGCGGTGATGAGCGAGGACTTGGCGGCATGGAGCACCACGTGCCAGATCGTCTGCCACCGCGTGCACCCGAGCGCGAGCGAGCCCTGGCGGTAGCTTGCGGGAACCGCGCGCAGGGCATCGATGGAGAAGGTGGTGATGGTTGGCAGAATCATCACGGCGAGGACGATGGAGCCGGGCAGGATGCCCAAGCCCGTGGGAGATCCGAGAACCGTCTTCATGAAACCGACGACCACATGGAAGCCGATCAAACCGAAGACGACCGACGGGATGCCCACGAGGAGCTCGACCATCGGCTGGAAGACGCGTCGGCCGAACTCGGGTTTGATCTCGACCGCAAAGATTGCCGAGCCGACGGCGATCGGCAGGGCGAGGAGCGTCGAGAGCACCATGACGGCGGACGAGGTCACGATCAGCGGCAGGGCGCCCACATAGGGCATGCCGTTCTCATTCGTGTTCTGCAGATCCCATTTGGTGCCCGCGAAAAACTCGAGTGGATTGACGCCATCTTTGAAGAACGCCGAGAGTCCTTTGCCTGCCACCATGAGGATCAAGGCAACGACCACGAGCGTCACAAGCGCAACACACGCGCCTGTGACGCTCAGACCGATCTTCTCAAGACGACGCTTTGGCATCGTCTGCGCCATATTATTTCTCCGTGACCTTACCGGAAGCGTCCTTGGTGACCTTCATCTCGGACACCGGGATGAAGCCCTGCTTCTCAACGAGCGAGCCCTGGACCTCGTCGGAGAGCATGTACTCGAGGAAGGCCGTGGTGGCCTCGTCGGCGTCCTTCGCGCAGTACATGTGCTCGGTGGCCCAGATCTTGAAGGAGTCGTCGAGGACGTTCTTGCTCTCGGGGGCCACGCCGCCGACCTTGATGGCGGTGAACTTCGTGTCGTCGAAGTGCGAGAAGTCCAGGTAGGAGATTGCGTTGTCGGTGCTGCCCATCTGAGTCTGGACGTCACCGGACTTGTCGAGCTCGGCGTCGCCCTTGAACTCGTTGGCCTCGGTGCCGAAGACGGCGGCCTCGAAGGTGGCGCGGGTGCCGGAGCCGGCCTTGCGGTTCAGGACCACGATGGTGGCGTCGTCGCCGCCGACCTCGCTCCAGTTGGTGATCGTACCGGAGAAGATGCCCTTGAGCTGCTCGAGGGTGAGGTCGTCAACGGTGACGTTCTTGGAGACGACCGGGCCCATGCCGACGACGGCGACCTCGTGGTCGACGAGGTTGGCGGCCTTGTCGGCGTCAAGCTTGGTCTCAGCGAAGACGTCGGAGTTGCCGATGGTGACGGTGCCCTCGGAGACGGCGGTCAGACCCTTGCCCGAACCGTTGCCGGAGCCGGTGATGGAGACGTCGGGGTTCTTCTCCATGAACTGCTCGGCGGCAGCCTCAACGAGACCGACGAAGGAGGAGGCGCCGTCGTAGGTCACCTCACCGGAGACGGTCGAAGCGGCAGAGGAGCCCTCGTCGGAAGTGGTGGTGCTGGTCGAGGCGCTGTTGCCGCAACCCGCAAGCCCGAGACCGGCGACGGCGGCAAGGCCACCAGCCAGACCGAGGAACTGACGACGAGAGAAAACAGACTGAGACATGATGCTCCTTTCGAGGACAGCGCACTATGCGCTTCTTCTTGAGAGCATAGGGGGTGGCCGACGAGAGGCGAGACCAGCCGGCCACCTATTACCGAGGATTGACCATTGATTACCGTTATCAAACGACAACTTTATAGTCAGCTTACATTTCCATCGTCCTGTTCGGAGATATTGGAGATCTTGTCAGCATCCCCCAAACGCCGAAGCGAGCGCTTGAGACGCTCCTAGAGATCGAGTGCGTCGAGGCGGAGGATCGCCAGGATGTAGATCTTCAGCGCCTGCCGCAGCAGGGCCTCGGAGGCGCACTCGTTCGGCCCATGCATGGGACCGCCGAAGCTCGGCAGTGCGAGCTCGCGCTCCTCGGGGCCAAATGAGACGGCCTGCTTGAAGTTTCGCGCGTACGTGCCGCCGCCGATGCTGAACGGCTCAGCAGCCTCCCCTGTGACCTCGTGATACGTGTCGAGGAGGACGCGTACGGCGGGGCTCTGTGCGGAAACCGAGAACGGGACCTTCGTGCGCGTCACCTCAAAGGCAACGCCGTGCGCCGCAGCCCGCTCGGACAGCGCTGCGGCAAGGAGATCTGCCGTCGTGCTGTCGGGGAAGCGGATATCGATCGTCTGCTCGATGCGACCGTCGTCGCGCACAGCGATCGTCCCGGCGTTGAGTGTGAGGGGCCCGAACGCATCGCTTGCGGTCGCGATGCCGGCGGCGGCACCGTCGGTGTCCGCATGCAGCACGGACAGGAGCTCGAGGAAGGCGCGCTCGCCGGCGGCCAGGAACCCCGGCCTCCCCGTCTCAACCTCCCGTAGATAGCCGACGACGAGCCCGATCGCGTTCAGCGTCCCCTCGGGAAGCGAGGCGTGGCCGCCGATGCCGCGCGCGGTGACGCGGGAGCGGCCCTCCCCCGCCGACTCTATGACGAGGCGGTCGGCGTGGGCGATGGGCGCTGGGAGCTCGGCGGCGTCGACGACGAGTTCCACCACCGACTCCCCGGGGATGGCGTTCGTCGCCGCGGCGCCGCTCCAAGAGAGGATCCGCCCGTCCTTGATCGCGTCGCTGACGAAGGTTGCACCGAACAGGCCCTTCTCAGCGTTGCAGACGGGGAACTCGGCATCCGGGGTGAACAGGAACGCAGGCTGCGGATGCCCCTCGAGGTAGTGGTGGACATCTGTCATGCCGACCTCCTCATCGCTCCCCAGCAGGGCGCGGAAGGTGTGGCGCGGCGTGATCCCGCGCCGCAGCATATACGCCCCGGCGTAGAGGGAAAGGACCGCGGGACCCTTGTCGTCGATGACACCACGCCCAAGGAGCCAGCCCTCCCGACGCCGCATGGTGAAGGGGTCGGCATCCCAACCGGGGCCGGCGGGCACGACGTCGACATGGGCGATCGTGGCGATCTGTCGGTCGCTGTCGCCGGGGATGTCGGCGATCCCCATGAAGCCCTCATCATCAGAGGTGCGGTACCCCAAACGCGCGGCGATGCCGAGCCCCGGGTCGAGGGCAGCGCGGGCGGCGGGTCCAAATGGGGCCCCGGGCGCGGCAGCGTCGGCGTCCGCAACCGAGGGATGGCTCACGAGCTCGGCGATGTCCGCGAGGACGTCATCCCAGACCTCGTCGATATACGCCTCGACATCGGCGTTCAGATCTTGGTTCTTCATAGGTTCTCCTTCACGCTGTCCGGACGACGTTGTGTGCCAAGCTTATACCCCGAGCAGGGCTGCGAGCTCGGCGGTTCCATGTGCGATGGCAGCGGCCCCTGCCCGCTCATGCTCCCCCGGGGCTGCCGCGCCGCCGTAGATGCCGATGCAGGGCATGCCAAGCTCGGCGGCACCCTCGACGTCATGGCGGCGGTCCCCCACCATCAGGGCATCCTCTGCATGCGCACCAAGGGCCTCGAGGGCGGCGGCGATGGACTCGGCCTTGGTGCTCCGCAGACCGGGCACGCGGCCGCGGATCGCGGAGAACTGGTCGAGCCCCTGCGCACGGGCCATCACCTTGGCTGTCTCCTCCATCCGGGAGGTCGCGACGGCGAGGCGACGGCCCGAAGCCTTGAGACCATCAAGCAGCTCGCGCATCCCGGGCAGAGGCGGGCAGTCCGCCGGCTTCACCGTGGCTTCAAAGATAGCCCGATACGCGGCCATGAGCTCGCAGGCTTCCTCGTACTCCACGCCCGCCACGAGCATGAAGCCCTCCTCAAGCGGCGGCCCCACCATGGGAAGCAAGTCGGCGGCCGCGGGCTCTGGATACCCGTGCTCCACCAGGGTCCGAGCGGCGGTTGAGAGAATGGCGGACTGCGTATCGACCACGGTACCGTCGAAATCGAAGATGACGACGGGACGGTCCCTGAGCTTCTCGATCATGCGGCTCCTTCGTTTCAAGGATGTGAAGAATAGGAGATAGTCACGGGGGCGATGTGAAATGAAAAAGCCCCGCCTCCCGAAGGGGACGGGGCCTGATGCGTCATACCGAAAGAGCGGGAGCAGCCTACTCGGCGGCCTCCTCGCCCTCCTGCTCCTCAGAGGGAAGCGGCGTGACGTCGATCTCGATGCCCAGGGTCTCAGCAGCGGACTTCATGGACAGAGAGATGCGGCGGCGATCGAGGTCGATCTCCATGACCTTGACCTGGACCTTCTCACCGACGTGGGTGACCTGGCTGGGCTGGTCAACGTGCTTGGAGGCCATCTCGGAGATGTGGACCAGGCCCTCGATGCCCTCGCCCAGATCAACGAACGCACCGAACGGAACGAGCTTGGTGACCGTGCCCTCGACGATGGCGCCGACCGGATACTTCTTCACCAGCGCGCGCCACGGATCCTCGGTGGTCTGCTTGAGGCCCAGCGAGATGCGCTCGCGGTTGAGATCGACGTCGAGCACCTCGACCTCGACCTCCTGGCCGACCTTGACGACCTCGGAGGGGTGGTTGACGTGGTTCCAGGAGAGCTCGGAGATGTGGATGAGGCCGTCGATGCCGCCCAGATCCACGAAGGCGCCGAAGTCAACGATGGAGGAGACGGTGCCCTTGAGGCGCATGCCGCTCTTGAGCTTGGAGAGGATCTCGGAGCGCTCGGCCTTGCGGGACTCCTCGAGCACCACGCGACGGGAGAGCACGACGTTGTTGCGGTTGCGATCCATCTCGATAACGCGGGCCTCGATGGAGGTGCCGAGGTAGGAGGTGAGATCCTTCACGCGGCGAAGATCGACCAGGGAGGCGGGCAGGAAGCCGCGCAGGCCGATGTCGAGGATGAGACCGCCCTTGACGACCTCGATGACCTCGCCCTCGACGTTCTCGCCGGCGTTGAACTTCTCCTCGATGCGGTTCCAGGCGCGCTCGTACTCAGCACGCTTCTTGGAAAGCACGAGGCGGCCGTCCTTGTCCTCCTTCTGAAGGACCAGGGCCTCGATGGGATCGCCCAGGCTCACCAGGTCGGACGGATCGGCATCCTTGCGGATGGAGAGCTCGCGAACGGGGATGACACCCTCGGACTTGAACCCGATGTCGACGAGGACCTCATCGCGCTCGATCTTGACGACGGTTCCATTGACCAGATCACCCTCATCGAAATCCGTGATGGTGCCGTCGATCAGGTTGTTCATCTCCTCTTCGTTGACGTCATCAAGGGAGAAGATGGACGAGTTCTGAATCTCACTCAAAGGTGGACCCCTTTCGAACTACGGGGCCCCGATTGCGATACTCTCGGGGGCCGACAGATACGGTAGCGACTGCGTCCACAGTCACGTCTTGTTAGATTACGTTGAAACGCCCCCGAATTCAAGGGAAAACTTTCATATTTTACGTGGGCGGTCAAGTGTTTTTTGAAAAGCGTACAACCCCCTCTCGCGCCGTCCGGGTCGGGGAGCCCGAGAGGACCTCCCCGCTGGAACGGGTACGATGGGCTCGTTGGCCCGCAACGGGTTGACGGGTGTACCCGAGGGGAGCGAATCCATGCTGAAGGCCGTCACGTTCGATATGGACGACACGCTGTTGGACATCAACTTAAACGCATTCGTCGTCATGCTCGCCCGTGACGAGGCGTCGCTCCTCGCCGATGCGGGCCGTCGTCGCACCTGGCCCGTGCTCGCCGGCTACGCCCGCGCCCTGATGGAGCTCAACCAGGCGGGCCGGGACGGCGCCCGCACCAATCGCGAGGTCTTCGACGAGGCAATCGAACGGAACACCGGCGTGGTACTTGCCGATCCCGTGATTCGCGACATGATCGAGTACTATGAGCGCGAGGTCCTGCCGACGAGGAATGACCGAATCATCCGCGCCCGCCAGATGCCAGGGGCCGCCGTGGCGGTGGACGCCGTGCTCGCCCGCGGCCTCCGTGTTGCCCTCCTCACGAACCCGAGCTTCTCCGAGACCTGCATCGCCTGCCGCATGCGCTGGGGCGGCCTCGATGAGATGCCGTTCGAGCTTGTCACCACCATGGAGAACAGCCGGCACTGCAAGCCGGATGCCGCGTACTACCATGAGAGCCTGGAGGCACTCGGCCTCTCCCCTGCTGAGGTCCTGATGGTGGGCAACGATCCCAAGCGAGATTTCCCCGAGCCGGAATGCGGGCTGAGGACCGCCTACGTGGGCAAGGGGGCGCCCGAGCGGGCGATCTGGACGGGGACCATGGCGGAGTTTGCTGAGAGCTTCGATGAGGTGGCCGAGGGGTTCGAATCAGCCAGTTGAGGTGCGCCCTACCGTGGCCCCGCCCAACCGGGCCCGAGAGTGAGCCCCGCGCGCCGCAAGCTCAGGTTTTTCGCGATTGCGCCCGAGTCGGGCGCGCGCCGGCCCACCCTCGGTTCACTTCACATATATATAGGGGGACAAAGAAAAACGCGCCGCCGGGGCGACGCGTTTTAGTCGAAGAACAGCTTGATCTCGCGCTCGGCGTTCTCGGGGCTGTCGGAGCCGTGGATGACGTTGGAGTTGACATCCAGTGCGAAGTCGCCGCGAATCGTGCCGGGAGCCGCCTCGAGGGGATCGGTTGCCCCCATGAGCGAGCGCATCTTGCGCACCGCCGCAGGACCCGCGACCACTATCTTCACAACGGGGCCGCTGGTGATGAAATCGATCAGATCCTGGTAGAACGGCTTGTCCGCGAGGTGGCGGTAGTTCTCGGCGGCCTGCTCGGGGGTCACCTGCGCAAGCTCCATGCGCTCGATGACCAGACCGCTGCGCTCGATGCGCGTGATGATCTCGCCCATGTGGCGGTCGCGAACGGCATCCGGTTTGATCATGGAGTAAGTGCGTTCAATTGCTGCCATGACGCTCCTTTCGGTTGTCGGCGTTCCCCATAGTTTAGCAAAGCGAACATCCGGACGCCTGAAACCGATGGATCGTACGCATGGGGCAACATCATGGCCGCCCTATGACGAGCAGGCAGGCTCGAACGAGCCCTCGCCGAGGCTCCGTCACCAACCCGTTGCCCTACAGCCCCGCGAGCACGGCCTCTTCGGTGATGAGCGAGTGGCGCACGAGCTTCGCCTGCTGCTCGACGGCATGCGGGGCGGTGCCGCCCTCGGTCACCCGGGCCGCCACGATGCTCGGGATGTCGAGCGCTCCCACGATGTCGTCCGAGAACAGGTCGCTTGCCGCCTTGAAGTCGTCGATGGTGAGGTCGGCGAGGCCGCATCCGCGCTTCTCGCAGGTGAGGACCAGATGCCCCACGACCGCATGGGCCTCACGGAAGGGCATCCCGCGCTTGGCGAGGTAATCTGCCACGTCGGTGGCGGCAAGGTGGCCGGTCTCGCACGCCTTGAGCATCACGTCTTCATTGAAGGTCGCCGTGCCCACCATGCCCGCCATCACCCCTAGGCTCTTGATGATGGTGTCCGCGGTGTCGAGCATCCCCTCCTTGTCCTCCTGGAGGTCCTTGTTGTAGGCGAGGGGCAGTCCCTTCATGGTCACGAGCAGCTGGACGAGGTTGCCGTACACGCGCCCGGTCTTGCCACGGATGAGCTCGGCGAAGTCCGGGTTCTTCTTCTGTGGCATGATGCTCGAACCCGTGGAGAACGCGTCCGAGAGGGTCACGAAGCCGAACTCCGAGCTGCTCCAGAGCACGATCTCCTCGGCGAGACGCGAGAGGTGCATGGCCGTAACCGAACCGGCATACTGCAGGTCGAGCAGGAAGTCGCGGTCGGATACGGCGTCGAGCGAGTTGGGCACCACGTCGGAGAACCCGAGCGAGAGGGAGGCCATGCGGCGGTCGAGCGGGTAGCTCGTGCCGGCGAGCGCCGCGGCGCCGAGTGGCGAGACATCGGCGGCGCGGTAGGCCTCGTGCAGGCGGTGGAAGTCGCGGTGGAACATCCACGCGTACGCAAGCAGGTGGTGAGAGAGGAGCACCGGCTGGGCGTGCTGCAGATGGGTGTAGCCCGGCAGGATCGCCGTGGCATGGGCCTCGGCTGCGCTCACGAGGGCCCGGCGGAGCTCGAGCGTGGCCTCCATCATCTCACGGCTGAGTCGCTTTGCCGCGAGCCTGGTGTCGGTTGCCACCTGATCGTTCCGGGAGCGCCCCGTGTGCAGGCGCTTGCCCGCCTCGCCGATGCGGCGCGTGAGCTCGCTCTCGATCGCCATGTGAATGTCCTCATCGCGGATGTCGAAGGTGAACTCCCCCGCTTCGATATCCGCTTGGATGGCGTCGAGGCCATCGCAGATCTCGTCGCGATCCTCCTCGCTCAGGATTCCCTGGGCCGCGAGCATCGAGGCATGCGCCTTCGAGCCGGCGATGTCCTCGCGGTACAGATGGCGGTCGACCGGCAGCGACGCCCCGAACTCCTGGGTCCCCTCGGCGACGCCCGCCTCGAACCGTCCTCCCCATAGTGCCATGTGCGCAGTCCTTTCTCAGTCACGCGGCGGCTGCATCGCCGGCGGCCTACACCTACGAAAACGGCAGGGCTCAGGAGATGGCGTACGCCGCCGTGCCCAGCGCGTGCCGGTACTCCTTCAGGGAACACCCCATATCAACCTCCGGCACCGGTGGGACGCACAGATCGGCGACCAGGGCGTGCGGGCCCTTATGCCCCTGGTCGCACCATCCCTTCAACGTTGAGGGGATCTGCTCAGCCTTTTTCACATCAATGTATGTCTTGAACATGCTTCCGTTCCTTTCGAGTTCTTCGCAGCTGGCAACAGGGTGGCTTAGCGCGCTGCGGCGTGAAGGGGGCCGGCGGAGCCCATCGTGAGGGGCATCGTTGCCGCAGCCGAAGCATGAGGCGCCGCGGACACCGATGCCGCAGACGCCTGCTTGAGCGCCCAGGTCTTGATGGAGAGCGCCTGGATGTTGATGAAGCCCTTGGCATCCGTCTGGTTGAAGGCGTCGTCGTTGTCGTAGGTGGCGAGGTTCAGGTCGTAGAGCGACCAGGCGCTCTTGCGGCCGACCACCACGCAGGAGCCCTTGTAGAACTTGAGCTTGACCTCACCGGTCACGTGCGTCTGGGTCGAAGCCATGAAGGCATCGAAGGCCTGCTTGAGCGGGCTGAACCACTGGCCGTTGTAGACGAGGTCGGCCCATGCCTGCTCGAGCTCGAGCTTGTAGTGGAGGACGGAGCGCTCAAGCGTCAGGTCCTCGAGGGCCTTGTGGGCATTGATGAGCGCGAGACCGGCCGGCACCTCATAGCATTCGCGGGACTTGAGGCCCACGTAGCGGTTCTCGATCATGTCGATGCGGCCGTAGCCGTTCTCGCCGGCGATCCCGTTCAGGGTTCCGATGAGCTCAGGCAGGGGCAGGTGCTCCCCGTTCAGGCTGACCGGAACGCCCCCCTTAAAGCCGATCTCCACATAGGTGGGGGTGTCAGGCGCGTCCTCGGGCGCGGCGGTCATCGTCCAGATGTCCGCCGGGGGCTCGGCCCAGGGATCCTCAAGCACGCCAGCCTCGATGGCGCGGCCCCAAAGGTTGTCGTCGATGGAGTACGGCTTCTCGATGCTCGCCCCCACCGGCACGCCATGTGCTTTCGCATAGGCGATCTCATCGGGCCGCATGCCGAGATCCCACTCGCGGACCGGTGCGATCACCGTGAGCGAGGGATCGAGCGCGAGGATGGAGGTCTCAAACCGGACCTGGTCGTTGCCCTTGCCCGTGCAGCCGTGGGCCACGCAGGTGGCACCGTGCTTGTGGGCGGCCGCGACGAGATGCGCCGAGATCAGCGGCCGGGAGAGGGCCGAGAGCAGCGGGTACTTGTTCTCGTACATGGCGTTGGCGGCTATGGCGCAGGTGAGGTAGTCCTCGCAAAACTCCTGCTCCATGTCCACGACCTCGCAGGCGACGACACCGAGCGAGAAGGCCTTCTCCTTGATCTTTTCAAGGCCGTCGTGCTCCTGGCCCACGTTGCCAAGGACGGCGATGACGTCGAGGCCCTTCTCCTCCTGGAGCCACTTGATGCAGACGGAGGTATCGAGGCCGCCGGAGTAGGCGAGCACGACCTTCTGCTTGTCGGATACGGTCTGGGGTGCGGTTGCGTTGCTCATGGGGATGTCCTTTCGATTCATGATGGGTACCCGGATGAGCCACGAAGGCGCGCGATGCGCGATCGGAAGATTTCGTTGTGGGAAAGGCCCGACGCCCATAAAAAATGGTCCGTCGGAAATCCTCGACGAACCAAACGTGGACCCGGTGAAGGCCGATGCCTTCGCGAAGCTGGGCGACGTTATCGTCGTCGAGAAATCGCGCGGCGGCGTCGGTCGGCGCTATCGGCAGCGTTCTGGCTGAGAAGGATGGCCTGGACCATCATGCTCTCATATGTTGCCAGCTCGTTCTGCAAAGCGACTCCAAACCGAATGCCCGCCCGTGCGGGACGCGACGCGGGATGCGTACGCGTTGGAAGGCATGATACGTGAACGGCGCGCGGATGCGGTTGGGAATCTTGAAATGTTTCGCGTGGATTACAAGGCGTGGATGCGAATTGGCGGAACGCTCGTTGGCGGCTTCCCGTTTCTTGCAGCGGTTCCGCACGTGTTCTTGCAGGTCGCGACATGCGCTCCATCATCGGCAGGCCCATGCCCGCACGAGAGTCTCCTTTCTAGATGTGCGTGTCGTCTTTCATGCTTTTCCGACAAGATGGTCAAAAACCTCAACTTCTTGGGCATTCACAGGCAACAGGAGCCTGAACACGACTAACTATATGTATTCTCTCGACGGTGAAGCATAATTTCAGTTATGCACCAAGCTTAAGAAGCGAGGCCAGGAGCTGAGATATAGGCCCTCTTTTGCCCAAGAAGTTGTGGGTTTTGGCCACAGTCGGCTTCTAGCGCGAGGATTCGCGCTCAACGAGCTCCGTCGGAACGAACGTCTCGAGCGGGGGAACCTCGCCGGACAGGAGGGTGAGCAGCGCCTCGCAACCGCGCGCGGCGAGTTGGTCAGTGTGGCGCTGCACACTCGTGATCTGCGGGGAAGTAAGGCGTGAGTACACGGAGTCGTCGTACCCCACGAGGCGAACCTGCCCCGGAACATCGATGCCGGCTGTGCGGAGGGCGTTCAGGCACCCCACGGCCGCATGGTCGCTCGAGGCGAAGATGCCGTCGAAATCGCAGCCATGTTCGTCGAGGTAGCGCGTGATGAGCTCTTCGGCCTCCACCATGCTCGGTTTCGCACCGGTGATATAGATGAGATCGCTTTCCTTCGGCGCCCGGCCATGGGCTGCATGGGCCTCACGGTACCCGGCCTCGCGGTCACGGCGACCGTAGTCGACGGTGAAACTCGACATGAACAGGATGTGCCTGCAGCCACGGTCGATCAGATGCTCGGTCGCCATCCGCGAGGCCTTGACATCGTCAGAGGATACGCGCGGGACAAACCGCGCGCTATCGGGATACCGGTCCACGCAGACCACAGGGATGCGGGAGGTCAGCAGATCGGCGTTCAGCGAATTCAAGCCGCTGATGCAGATGATGCCGTCCACGAGCTTGCTCGTGAGGGTGCGGAAGTAGTTCTTCTCGCGCTCCGCGTCATTGCCGCTGTTGCACACGAATACGGAATAGCCCTGCCCTGCCAGCTCGCGCTCCACATGAAGTGCGACACTCGAGAAGAAGTCGTTTGAGATGTCCGGCACGATCATGCCGATATTGCCTGACTTCGAGCTGCGCAGGCTGCGCGCCGCCATGTTGGCGACGTAGCCGCTCTCGTCGATGACCTTCAGGACCCGCTTCCTGGTCTCCTCGGAGAACCTGCCATTATCGTTTATGACGCGGGAAACGGTTGCAACCGAGACACCTGCCAGCTGTGCGATATCGCGTATAGACGGCCTGCCCGATGCCATCGCTGCCTCCCGATCGATCTAGACCGGCCATAGCCCCGGTCACCTCTTGGAATCATAGTATAAACGGTTTTGAGGAAACGATTACTCGTTTCCCGAGCGGCCCCGCTGCATATGAAGAGCGGGCGAAGCCCCGCGGGTAAACCCATCGGACTCCGCCCGCATCCGCCCCTCGCTCAGACGGCAACCGCTACCGGTTGACGCTCGCCATACGGAAATAGGTGTACGGCTTGCCCTTGAGCGAGATCGAAAGCTGCTGCACGTTCTCAGGACTCGTGCACCCCGCGAAGCCGCCATCTCCGATCGCGTGGATGTCCGCGCCAGTCTCCTTCATCTTCAGCGCGATCAGCCGCACGGTATCGGGGTCCGCGCCCTCAACCGAGCTGTTCAGGAACGTCATCGCCAGCGTACCGGGCTTATAGGTATGCACGTACTGTACGAGCTCCTGAATCATGTGGGTCGAGATGCCGTTGCGGGAGCCGGGCGCCGGCAGGTCTATCACATCTGCACCGGCGTCGATGAGCCGACGGATCACATCTTTGGCATCGTAGTCTGCCAGCGGATCGCCGAGCACGCGCTCGTTCACGCCGTCCTCCCACTTCCCCGCGAAAAGCAGGACGCGGTCGCCATACCCCTCCTTGATCCATGCCGTGGTGGCGATCACGTCCTCAATGCTTGTCCCCGACCCAGGATTGCCGCCGAGCACGATGAAGCTCGCACCCATCTCGACAGCACGGTCGACGTGCTCCAGCGTCGCCAACATGCCCTCAGGGTCATAGAGCTTCCGCTGATCAGGCGCGTTCTTCCCCGGGCAGCCCAGGTACACGCCGATCGGACGTCGGCAACGGGCCTTGAGCTCAGCAAACGTGAGGCCCTGGAGTCCTGGGTTATCCTCCTCGTTGTTGAAGTTGAACGTGTTGAGCATCACCATGTCAGCACCGAAGGCAAACAGAAGCTCGGAGTTGGTCACGCCGCGCACCAGGCCCTGGCTGGCGAAAAGCAGGTGCTGGCCCATGACCACGCGCCCCTCGCTCATGCGGATCGACTCCTTCAACGTCATGGCATCCCAGCCTTCAAAGTCTGAGGCGGATGCGGATATCAGGCGAACACGATCGGACATGATTATTCCTTTCGAAGGTTCCAGGGGGCACAACTATCAAATGCCGCTGCGGCCCACCCGAACGGCGCCCGCAGCGGTCGGAAGCAGGCTCAGCCTTGGTCGTTGACGGCGTCATAGCCGAACAGGTACGTGAGGATGGCGGTTCCAAGGAGCGCCACGACCATGGCGATGCAGAAACCGACGAAGCCCTCACCAAGGAAAAGCGGGAAGGAGAGGATACCCACAGGGCCGCCCGCCGTCGCGGCGGCATTCGAGAAGCCCGCGATGGCGCCCGCAATCGCGCCCATGCCCACTGCGATGTAGAACGGCTTCTTATACTTTAGGTTCACGCCGTAGATGGCGGGCTCGGTGATGGAGAAGAAGCCGGTCACGAAAGCCGAGAACGCCGTCTCCTTGATGTCAGGATTCTTGGAGCGCAGGGCCCCTCCCAGCGCGGCCCCGGCCTGCGCCCAGTTCGAGGGGCCGGTCACCGCGTTGATGGTGTTGCGCCCGTAGGCCGAAAGGTTCATCTGCCCGATGGGAATGATGCCCCAGTGCAGGCCAACGACCACGAGCACCTGCCAGAGGCCACCGAGGACGGCGCCGCAGAGGATGGGGGAAAGATTGTAGATCCAGGTGTACGCGTCCGTGAGGCCGTTCTGCAGCAGCGACATGACGGGACCGATAACCATGAACATGGCCGGCCCCACCAGGAGCAGGGTGAACAGGGGGTTCAGGATGTTCTTCACATACGGGTGCAGCACCTTGTTGAGGAAATGCTCCACGACGCTCATGAACCAGATCGTCACGATGATGGGGATCACCGTCGAGCCGTAGCCCTGCGCGGGGCCGACCACGGGGAATCCGAAGAAGGCCAGCTGCGGGTCAGCACCAACGACGGCCTTTGAGCACATGGCGATGCCGAGCATAACGGCGATGATCGGGTTCGCCTTGAAGCGGCGCGCCGAGGTGAACGCGAGCGCGATGGGAAGCGAGGAGTAGATGGCATCCCCCACCGTGTTGAGCATGATGTACTCGCCGCTCGTATTCGACAGGCCGAAGAACGTCGTCGCAACCATCAGGAGCGCCTTCAGCATACCGCCGCCGATGAGGGCGGGAAGCACCGGCGTGAAGATGCTCGTCACGAGATCGACCACACGGTCGATGGCCTTGCCCTTCACCTTGAGATCGTCTTTGCTCACCACATCATCGTCAACCGAACCGCCCAGCGTGACCCCCTGGGCCCCGATCGCGTCATACACGTCGCCGACCGTGTTACCGATGACAACCTGGAACTGGCCGCCCTGCTCCACCACGGCAACGACGCCCTTGGTCTTCTCGACAGCGGCCTTGTCCGCCTTCGCGCTGTCTTTGAGCTTGAAGCGCAGACGTGTGGCGCAGTGCGCCAGCGACGCCACGTTCTCCTTGCCGCCAACGCCCTTGAGGACGTCGGAGGCGAGCTGGTCGTATGAACTCATGGTGTACCTCCTTCAAGGGCTCCCATCCAACGTGCGCCCACTCCGCAGATTGAATGGGTAACCGTTTACACAACAAAGGATACGACATGTTGGGTAAACGTATACTCAATCAATGGGGGCGTCAGGTGAACGGCTATATTCCGCCGAGTAACCGGATGGGAAGACGGTTACCCGCCTGCGTTACCCACACCTCCGACAGCCGCATTCAGACACCACCAAACGCGGCACCGTGCAAGCGGCCCGCACGAAAGCGCCCCCGCCACACCATGGCAGGGGCGCCGAAATACATGATGTGCGGGGGCACTACGCCTTGTCTACGGCCTCAAGATGCTGGGTCTCCCCTATCTCGGCGATCATGTCGATGCGGGTCTGATGGCGGCCGCCCTCAAATTCCGCATCCAGCCACTCATCGACGATCATCTTCGCGAGCTCGGAGCCGACCACGCGGGCGCCAAATGCGAGAATGTTCGTGTTGTTGTGCTCGCGCGAGAGCTTGGCCGTGTACGGCTCCGAGCACACCACCGCGCGCACGCCCTGGATTTTGTTGGCGGCGAGGCTGATGCCGACGCCCGTGCCGCAAATGAGGATCCCCAGGTCGACCTCGCCGGACGACACGGCCTTCCCCACGCGGTACCCGGACACGGGGTAGTTGAAGCGCTCCGTGCTGTCGGTGCCGAAGTTCACGACCTCAATGCCGCGCTCCTTCAGGTGCTCGGAGATGATGTTCTTGAGCTCGACGGCCGTATGGTCGTTGCCGATTCCGATCTTCATATCAATAATCCTTTCCCTGGCGAAGGTCCTCGAGGCACTCCGCATACGGTTTACCCTTACCGAACAGCGCGCTGGTGCCGAGGACGAATCCGTCCACGCCCCGTGCGGAAAACTCGCGCACGCGCGCTGGGCTGCAGGCGCCGTCGATCATGAGCTTGAATCCATACTCATCCTTGAGCGCCGCTAAGCGATCGATTTTCTTTGCGGTGAAGTCAATGAACTTCTGACCGGCGAACCCTGGATTCACGGTCATCACCATGACGTAATCCGCAAGGTTGAGCATCTCTGAGACGGTCTCGATCGAGGTATCGGGGTTGATGACCAACCCAGTGGACGCACCTCGCTCTTTGATGTGCGCGAGCGTCTTCACCACATAGCGCTCAGACTCAGGGTGGATGTAGATGATGTCGACGCCGGCGTCGAGGAAGAGATCCACCTTGGCGCTCGGGTTCTCGACCATGAGGTGGCAGTCGATGGGCTTGTCCGTGGCGGCGCGGATCGCCTTCACGTCCATGAGCCCCATGGTGATGTTGGGCACGAAGGTGCCGTCCATGATGTCGCAATGGAAGATGTCGACGCCCGCGGTGTCAAGCACCTGGACCTCATCACGCAGCGCGCCGAAGTCTGCGCACATCATGCTCGAACACAATAGCATGGCAGTGCTTCCCTTCTGTTGAATGACCTGTTGACAGGCGATGGCGTCTTGCCTCCACCGCTGTTCGATTGCCAGAACAATACGTAGGTAATCGTTTACGCAATTGATGATACCACGAGATGAGAAAACGTATACTCAAACAGACCGCAAATTTACCGAACAGGTCGTTTCACCTGATCCGACCCAAGAGGGCGCCCGGCAGCTGCAACCCCTATCGGTTGGCGCTTGCCATACGGAAATAGGTGTATTGCTCACCTTTGAGTGACACGGAGAGCTGGTGGATGTTTTTAGGCATCGAGATACCGGTGAAGCCGCCGTCGCCAATCGCATTGATATCGGCGCCCGTCTGCTTCATGAGCAGTGCGATCTGACGGATCGTATCCACATCGGCACCTTCAACTGAACTGTTGAGGAACACCATGGCGAGCGTGCCGGGCTTATACGTGTGCGTGAGGGTCACGAGGTCCCGGATGTCCGAAACGGTGATGCCGCTCCTGGTTCCAGGGCACGGCAGGTCGATCACATCGGCACCGGCATCGATCAGACGCTTGACCATCTCACGTGAGTCGAACGAAGCCGTAGGGTCACCCAGGACCTTCTCGGTCACACCGTCCTCCCACTTGCCGGCGAACACGAGCACCTCGTCCCCATACCGCTCCTTTATCCAGCGCGTGGTCTCGATGATGTCCTCGAGCTTGGTACCCGTTCCGGGATCACCGCCGAGCACGATGAAGTCGACGCCCCACGCAACAGCTTGCGCCACGTGTTCGGGAGATGCGTGCATGCCCATGGGGTTATATCGCCCCTCATCTTGCGCACTGGGCACGACATATGGCGAGCAACCTAGATAGATGCCGATAGGTCGGTAACCGCAGCGCTCCTTGAGCTCGGCGTAGCTCAAGCCATGCAGGCCAAGATTCATGGACGGGTCATCGAAGTCGAAGGCGTTCAAGAGCACCATATCCGCACCGAAGGCGAACATGAGCTCTGAGTTGGTCACATGCTGTACAAGACCCTCCCCCATCGCATTGATGAGACAGTGCTGTCCCATGACAGCACGACCTTCCGACTTTTGAATGGAGAGCTTGAGATCTGCCGGGGTCATATGCACAAAATCACGCTTTGAAGCCGAGATGAGACGAATCATGTCGTGTGACATGCTCTCTCCTTTCACGTACAAAACGATTAACAGTTGCATGAAAGCGAGCTGGGGCACGATAGCTCTCAACCGTTGCACCGCACCCGAAAACAGGAGGCCCGTACGCAACGAGCCTCCCTATCGAGCAGTGGCCTCCGGACCATGTGGCCTGAAACGCCACGCCGGAACTTCCTACCCCAGGGTCTCACCGTTCGTGGCTATAACACGCTGGTACCAGAAGAAGCTGTCCTTACGGTGCCGGGCGAAGTCACCTGTGCCGTCATCGTGCCGATCCACGTAGATGAAGCCGTAGCGCTTCTTGATCTGGCCCGTTGTGAACGCCACCAGATCAATGGGCCCCCAGGTGGTGTAGCCGAATATGTTGATACCGTCCTCCTCGATGGCGGCCTTGAGGTTGGCGATGTGATCGCGCAGGTAGTCGATGCGATACGTGTCGTGGATCCGCAGCTCGCCGTCCTCGATAACCGGCTCGTCAACTGCGCCGAGACCGTTCTCCACATCGAACAACGGCACATCGTATCGATCATTCATGACGTTCAGGAAATAACGGAAGCCCGTGGGGTCCATCTGCCAGCCCCAGGCGCTCGCCTTGACGTAGGGGTTCTTGACACTGGTGGACAGGTTGCCGGCCACCTCATCGTCCGTGAGCTCGTGCGTGGTCACTACAGCCGAGCTGTAGTAGGAGAACGCCATGAAATCCGACTTGCCGACAGCGAGAACAGCAGCATCCTCATCTGAGCAAGTGAAGTCAGCGGCACCGTGCTTGGCCTGCACACGCCTGGCCCAGCTGGGATAGCGCCCGCGCACCATGGTGTCTGCGCAGTAGAAGAAGCGCTCCTGCATGGCCTGCTGGTTGGCGAGAGCATCGGCCGGATCGCAGGTATACGGGTAGGAGCATTGACCGGCGATCATGCAGCCCACGCGCAGCTCGGGATCGATTTCGTGAGCAGCCTGCACCGCCAAGGAAGAGGCGACCATCTGGTTGTGCGTCTCCACGATGCGCCGTGGGTTCTCAGGGTCGAACATCATGAGCACGTTGATCTCGTTGAAGGTGACCCATTTGTCGATGAGGCCGCGATACTCGGTGAAGCAGGTGCGCGCGAACGCCACGAACTCATCGATCATGGCGCGGTTGTCCCATCCGCCGTAGGTCTCCTCGAAATAGATGGGCTCGTCGTACTTGTACAGGGTGATGACCGGGTCCATACCTAGGCGCCGCGCCTCGGTGAACACCTGTCGATAGAACTCAACACCTTCCCTGTTCACACCGCCGGCCACGCCCTGCGGGTAGATGCGCGCCCATGACACCGTGGTGTTGAACGTGGTGAGCCCCATCTCGGCGAACAGGGCGAGATCCTCGCGCCAGTGATGGTAGAAGTCGGTGGCATCATGGTTGGTGTAGCTCACATCGTCGAACAGCTCGTAGCGTGCGCCCTCGGGAAGGCGGTCGAACTGGCGCATGACCCCTCGGGCGCCGTCGGCGGCGCGATAGTACACCGGACGGTGCCCGATACCGGCATCCGGACCGGCGTAATCAATCTGGACGGGGCTTTTGCCGCCCTCGTTCCAACCGCCCTCAACCTGGGCGGCGCTGATTGAACCGCCCCATAGGAAATGCTCAGGAAATGACATGATGAAATACCTCGCTGTAGCGAAAACGAATTGACGAACATGAGTTGGCGAGCTATCCGAGGTCAGCGCCGTTGGACTCGCATACGCACTTATACCAGTGGAAGCTGTCTTTGCGGTAGCGCTTGAAGCTGCCCTGGGGCGTGCCGTCATCCGCCGCGTCCACGTACACGAAACCGTAGCGTTTGCGCATCTCACCGGTGCCGGCGGAGATCAGGTCGATGCAACTCCACATGGTGTAGCCGATGAGGTTCACGCCCTCATCAACGGCCTCGCCCATCTTGGCGATATGGTCGCGCAGATACTCGATGCGATAGGGATCGTGGATGGTGCCGTCGTCCTCAAGCGTGTCGATGGCGCCGATGCCGTTCTCAACAATGAGCAGCGGCGTGTCGGGATAGCGATCGGACAGCATGTTCAGCGCGGTCTTGAGACCCTCGGGGTCGATCTGCCAGCCCCAGTCGGTCGCGCTCACGTAGGGGTTCTTCACGCCGTGCTGCGTCATATTGCCGGCGCCGCTCTCTCCCTCATCGGCATGCGTGGTGGCGCAGCTCGAACTGTAATAGGAGAATGCATAGAAGTCCGCCTTGCCGGCCATGAGGTCCGCAGCGTCTTCGTCGGAGACCTCGAGCGTCACGCCATTCGAGGCGAGCAGACTTTTCGCATAAGAGGGATAGGCGCCGCGCACTTGCGTATCGCCGTAGAAGAACATCGTGTCACGCATGTACCTCTGCGCGGCGGCGACATCTGCCGGGTCGGGCGTGAGAGGATAGCAGAACGTGCCGGCGATCATGCAGCCCACCTGGTTGTCGTGATCGATCTCATGTCCAAGCTGCACCACGCGCGCGGCGGCGACCATCTGGTTGTGCGCCTCCTCATACAGACGCTGACGTGCGGCCTGATCGACATCAGGGTTGCTCCGCTCCATGAGTTTCAGAATATTGAGCTCGTTGAAGGTGATCCAGTGGTGCGATAGGCCCTGGTACTCGGTCATGCACACACGGGAGAACTCGACGAACTCATCGATGAGTTTGCGGTTGGACCAGCCACCCCAGTCGGAGATGTAGAAGAACGGCATGTCGTACTTGTACAGCGTGATGATGGGCTCCATGCCCAGTCGGTTGCACTCCGTGAGCACATTCCGGTAGAACTCGACGCCCGCTTGGTTCACACCGCCCGCCACACCGGTCGGGAAGATGCGCGCCCACGAGATGGTGAGGTTCAACGCCTTGAAACCCATCTCGGCGAGCAGGGCGAGATCCTCCCTCCAATGGTGGTAGAAGTCGGACGCCACATGGTTGGAGTAGTTCACCCCGTCCTTGATGATCATCTTGGCTCCCGCGGGCAACTGACCGGAGAAGAGCATCATCGTTCCCTCGGTGCCATCGGGCATCTCGTAGTACCCATAGCGAAGCGCGCTGTTGCGGTCCACGCTCACCATGTAGTCGACCTCGGTGGGCGACTTGCCGTCCTCGTCCCATGCACCTTCGATCTGCGCGGCGGAGATGTCCCCGCCCCACAGAAAACCATCTGGGAATGACATGCGTTGCGTCCTTTCATTAGATGAGTTGCACTGACGAGCGAACGCTCTATTTGGCCTCGATGCCGGATGCGGCGTCCCCCTGAAGCTTTGCCGCCTCCCGAGCCGCTTTGCGAGCCGCCTTCTTCGCGGCCTTCTTCTCCTCTTCCTCAAGCAAATGCTTCTCGAACATGCGCCAGAAGGGGATGTAGATGAGCAGGCCGATGATGAAGCAGCCGGCGGTCACGATGAGCGCGCGGAAATCACCGGTGCCCAGCGGGCCCAGGATGAACGGCGGCGTCGCCCAAGGCATCGTGACGAAGAACTTCGCACAGAGCCCCAGGGCGAAGAACCCATACGAGAATACGGCGGAGACCAGGGCGATGATGATGAACGGGATGATCAGGAACGGATTCAGCGCCACGGGAAGGCCGAAGATGACCGGCTCGACGATGGTGAACACGGCGGCGGGCAGACAGGCCCAACCGAGGGTGCGGAGGTATTTGACCTTTGAGGTCACCATAAGGAAGATCAGAGGCCAAACCAGCGCAGGCCACGTGGAGATGCGGTCGATACCGGAGTTGGTCCAGATGTGCGGCAGAGCCTGGCCGGCGGCCATGGCAGCCGCGTTCTCCTCCGTCCACATGAGCGTGAACGGCTGGAAGATCGGGGTGGTCCACATGTTGTCGCCGTGCAGGCCCACACTCCACAGCAGGGCGGAGACGGTGCGATCGAGCACATAGACGCCCATATTATCCGCTGCAGACACCAAGGGCGTGAGGGCCGTGGTGAGGAAGGCGACCAGATCAAAATCAAGCAGCGTGCGGATGAACCAGCACACCGTGAGGACGACGGCGAACGGGATGAGGGAGGTGAACGCATTGCCAATCGCCGGCGGCACAGACTCGGGCATCTTGATGGTGATGTTGCGATCAGTCACGAGCTTGTACAACCGCACGCCCAGAAGCGATGAGATGATCACGGCGAACAAGCCCGTCGCGGAGAACGCGGTCACTGAGATCTGCCCGTCCACCACGCCGTTCAAGGTGAAGACGAAGAAGATCGCCAGACCGAGCACGCCGCAGGTCTTCTGGTTCTCGCCGAGCTTCTCGGCGTAGGACATCGGGATCGCCACGGCACAGTAAGCGGACAGGAAACTCATCGTCAGGCTGTTCATGACCAGAAGCTTCTCAGTGAAAGGCGATATGAAGGGCAGCAGCACGACACCGCCAATGGCATCGGTGCCGAGGAGCGCGATGATCAGGAACAGCGAGCCGATGATGATCAGGGGCATGACGGCGATGAGGCCGTTTTGGACGGCCTGAATCGCTGGGAGCTCGGCGAATTTCGCGACCGGGCCGGAGAATTTCATCATGAGGTCGGTGAACGCCTCCATGGGAGATTTCTTGGTCTGCTCTTCCATGTCGGTCCCTCCTTTACGTTGGGGAAACAAGTGCTTTGTCGGACGTCAGGTGAAATCAGCCGCGCACGGCCTTGTACATATCCACGAACTCCTCAGCCAAGATGCCGAAACCTTCGGCGCTCATGAGCTGATCCTCGGCATGCGTCAACATGAGGCACATGGGCGTTGGATCACCTGATGCCTCCTGCTGGATGAGGCCGAGATGGGCATGGTGTCCGGTGGCGTACAACTCTCTGCCCTGGGCGATGGATGCGCCCGCCGCTTCGAAGTCTCCGTTTTTCGCCTGATGAATGGCCTCGATGTAGCAGCTGCGCGCAGCGCCCACAGCTGCGATGATCTCGAAACTCGTGGAAGTGAGTTCCTCGAAGCTAGTCATCGAGCACCTCCTGGACGAACTCGAGGATGGCCTCTCCGTCCATGCGGCCATAGGCGCTCATCTCGATGGGCTCAACGGGGCAGGACGCCAGGGATCGGACCTTCTCCAGGTTGAAGCGGACCTGGGGCCCTAGCAGCACGATATCGGCGCCCTCCACAGCTGTTGCAGCCTCAGCCATGGGATAGGCGTCGATCTCGCACTCATAGCCCTCCTCTGCCGCCGCGTTGCGCATCTTCGTCACCAGAAGACTGGTGGACATGCCCGCAGCGCAAATCAAAACGATCTTTCTCATAGTGCACCCCTTCTTTATTCGGCCATGTGTGGTCATTCACTTGCGGCAGCCTTTCTCTCTGCCGCATGATTTATCGATAAAGCAACCATACTCATTTCTCTTGGAGAATTTGAGCAAACGTTTTCTCACTTCAGTTGAGCGGTAGGAAATCTTCGGTAAATGGTTTATCGATAAATCAACTGTGGAAACTTCCGTTACGACGCTTTGGCTATCATGAGGGGAAACTTCGTCACCAAGGAGCCCCTCCCCATGATCTCAATCTACGACCTTGCGAAACTGACCGGGGTGAGCGCCACCACAGTCTCAAATGTCCTCAACGGACGAGGAAGGTTCTCCGAAAAAACGCGCAAGCTGGTGCTCGATGCGGCTGCTGAACACGGTTATGTCACCAACCTTGCGGCACGCGGATTGCACAGTGGCATCTCGCATACGGTCGGCATCATCACCACCGACGTGAGCAACGAGTACTTCTCGTCCATTGTGTTGGAGATAGAACGCCTCATGCGGCTGAGTGGATACACCTCGTTCATATGCAACACGCTCTATGACTCAAGACAGCTCGAGGAGTACATTCGCGAACTGAGGAGGCACAACTGCGACGGCATCTTCATTGTGGGCGGATCTGGCCCCAAAGACATTGCTTCGAACTCCACGCTGCCGCATGTGTTCATCGACTTCACAAGCAGTTCTACATCTGAAAACAGCGTGAGCATCGGCACCGATCTGGAGAAAGCAACCCATGATCAAGTCGACACGCTTGCCCGCCATGGATGCAACCGAATCATGTTGCTCCTGCTCGACGCTCTTCGAGCCTTCAGGCCTGAGCACCCAATATATGAAGGGTATCGAGCGGGGCTTGAGGCGCACGGCCTGGAATTTGATCCAGATCTGGAAATCATCGGCCCGCATCTCAAGAAGAGCCGCGTGGAATCAAGGGAGCTTGTCCTCGGCGCCCTCGATCGCGGGATCGAATTCGATGGAATCGTGGCAACGGGAGACCGCCAAGCATTGGGCGCAGTGGAGGCCCTACAGGAACGCGGCCTCATCCCGGGGAAGGATGTGCTCGTCATCGGCTTGGACAACTCGGTGTACTCGCAGCTGTCCGCGCCACGCATCTCAACCGTCGAACGCGACACAGACGAGATGGCGCGGCTGGGCGCAGTAGCCATGCTTGATTTAGTAGCCGGAAGGGAACCGGACTCTCGACGCATTGTTGTGCCTTATCGTGTCATCGAGCGTGAAACCACCCTGGGCAAAGCCGACCGATGACCCGCATGAACGACCATGTGCGAGCTCAACTACGGAGTTAGGATCCTCGCATATTTGCGCAAACGCTCGTCGTCCTTCTCGGAGATGATGGTAAGGCCTTTGAGATCGAACACCTTTACGTTTGAAACCTGATGGAATTTGCTGCTATCGCAGAGCACGTACACTTCACTGGAATTTTGCTTCACGATGCGCTTCTTTGCGACCTCATCATATCTTGGGTTGGTTATCCCACGCTCGGAGCTCACCGCATTCACGCCGAGAAACGCCTTATCGAAGTAAATCTCGCCAAGGATCGTCTCAGCGATGGGGCCCGTCATAGACGACGTGAGCGGGTTGAAATCTCCACCGATCATCACGATATGCGCGCGAACATCGCTGCTCACCAAGCACGCGGATCCATTTCCCGTGTAGATGGTCACATCTCGATCAAGCAGGTGGGCGAGGAGCATGGTGCAGCTCGAGCCTGAATCGATGTAAACGGTGTCCCCATCTTCCACCTCCCGGGCAGCCCTCACTGCGATGGCTTCCTTCTCGGCAGCGTGCATCGCGCTGGTCACCTGAACGCCACGCTCGTGTGAGACCGCATTGAGCTTGACTCCCCCACCCGAGAGCATCTCTATCTTGCCGTCGCGCTCCAGCTCCTTCAGATCTCGGCGCAACGTTGAGACGGACACGTCGGGCAGCAGCTCCTGCAGCTCGTCAATATGGAGAAACTCCGCCTTGCTCAAGTGCTGTAGCACGAATTTACGCCGCTCGTAGGGAATCATGTGGCCCTCCAGCTCATCTCACCCCGCTATTCGAAAACAGTGTATGACAAGACCGGGGCGAGCACCCGATCAGAGCGCTCACCCCGGTCAACCGGCTCCATGCATCAGCCTGCTCTACGCGAGCTTATCCTCGCGGCCCGTGAAGATGAACCCGAGCACGGCGCCCACGACCAGTGAGATCGCAAGGCCGATCATCGCAAACCCAAAGTTCGCGGCATCCGCGCTCACGAACGCGGGGAAGGTGGTGACGGACCCGAACACGAACGACGTCGCAACGACCTTCGTCAGGCCGAGGAACGCACCGCCAGCTGCACCGGCGATAATCTGAGCAGCAAACAGCTTCTTGTTATTCACAAGCATGCCGAACAAGGTGGGCTCGATGATCGCCGAGAGCGCAATGGTGACGACACCGCTCATCGCAAAGCTCTTATATTGGCGATTCTTCGCCTTGAGGAAGACGCCGAGCGCGACACCGATCACCGCAAAATTGCAGGCAAAAGTAAATGGGCAGATGTAGTCGAACCCGTTCTGCGCAATGTTGTTGATCATGATGGGGTTGACCGCCCAGTGGATCCCCATGGAGACGAGGACCGACCAACCGCCGCCGACGAGGACGCCGGCGAGAATCGCGCTCCGCTCGATCAGCCAATTCACCACGAATGCGATGCCCTCGCCGACGTAAACTCCTGCAGGACCAATGACCATGATGGTGAGGGGGACCATCACGAACAGCGAAATCGCAGGCAAAAGGACGAGCTTCAGCGTCTCGGGAATCCGATCGTCAAGGAACTTGTACAGGAAGGAGTACACCCAGATGGCGAGGATCGCCGGAACGACAGTCGAGTTGTAACCCATCAAAATGACCGGTATGCCGAGGAACTCGCTCACCGCACCGTTACCGATATCGCCCATCAACTGAATGAAGTCCGGATACAGAAGGCATGCACCGATGAGCGCCGAAAGGTATGGGCTCGCCCCGAAACGCTTTCCCGCAGAGAAGGCGAGCAAGACCGGCAGGAAGTAGAACACGCTCATGGACAACGTGTCCCAGATCACATAGGTACCCGATCCCTCTCCGACCAGGCCGAGCTGTACAGCGAGGATGAGCAGACCGCGCAAAATACCAGATCCCGCCATCGCCGGAAGAAGCGGGGCGAAGATGCCTGAGACAGCGCTGAAGACGCGGGCGACCGCACCGCCGCCGTTATCCTTTGCCACCTCGTTGCGGCCCTTCCCTCCCACGAGGGATTCAAAGCGCTCGTAGAGCTTCGGAACCTCGGTCCCGATGAGAATCTGATACTGTCCGGCCTTGCTAACAGTGTTTATGACGCCATCGACCGCTTTCACAGCGCCATCGTCAACCGCAGATTCATCATGCAGGTTCAGGCGCAAGCGGGTTGCGCAATGCGTCATACCGGCAATGTTCTCCTCCCCCCCCTACCGCCGCTAAAACGTCCTCCGCCATCTTTTCCCAATCACGTTTCACCGCACTCACCTTCCCATCGCGCAAAACAGCTCGCGCACCAAAACCGCCGATTGAATCGCATCGTTGCTGTCGATCACCTGCTGTATCTTTTTCTCTCCAACTGAATCAAGCGCTTTGAGAAGAAGGCGCAGGGTCTCGATGTTCTGCCTGCATTCATCCGAGGCATCCTCGATCACGGGGAACGTGTCGAAGTACAGTGTGTGGTCGAAACCGTGCTTCTTCAGGTAATACAGCAGCTCGAGCGTTTTGACCGGTGTAGACATTCCGACCATGAGGCCGTCATCCATAGTTCCGTATCCATCGTTCAGATGGATTCCGAAAAGCTTCCCACGCGCGCCGAAAAGATCGGCGGCCATTGCCGGGTTCTCGTGTTTCATGAGCATGTGGCAGTAGTCGAGTGTCACGCCCAAATTTTTGCGATCGACCGACGACACGATCCAGGACACCAGTCCCATACTGTCAATAAACGCATAGGAGCGCTCTTGGAAAGGCTTATATTCGATCGAGATGTGCAGATCAGGAGCGTAGTCACAGATATCTTGGAATTGGTGGACCAGCTGCCTGAACACACGGTCGTAGTCGATCTGGAAACTATAGTCGAAACCATCGAACCCAAGCCATATCGTAACGGTGTCACCGCCGGCGATGCGACAATAATCACATGCCTCGTGGCAGAGCTTGAGTGCAGAACGAGCCACCTCGGTATCGGCGTTGCCGAGCTCCCCGTTGATGAACTTCTCACGGAAACGCAGGGCGACTCCGTTTAGGGTCAGGCCATAACCGTTCAACAACCCTTTCATTGCCTCGGCATCAATGCCCGATACATGCTCAGGGTAGTTGAGGTCGACGTGGGTGAGCCCGATTTCGCTGAAACGGGCAAGCACCCGCTTGAGATCTCGGTCCCCTTCCCTGAAAAACGAATTGATGCGTGTTGCGATTTTCATGTGTGCAAGCGCCCTCCCAGTACTGCCGTCAAAACCGTGTTTGCAAGGGAGTCCGTTCGCGACCGTCCTGCTCCTTGGTGGTCACAACATATCATTTTTTTCCAAATATTTTTATATATTTTGAAATTTTTGAACCAAGTTATGGAGAGTAAGACTATAAAAGTGCACAGTTAACGAACAGAAAATGGAAAGTGACCGAAATATCGCTTGTTTTTCTTTGAGGTCTCCGCTTGAAACAGCTTGAGAACCAGCAAGCGAGACCAGCGACATCTGAATGGGTTTGCAAAGCTTGCGCTCTGGAAATCCCAGAACGCACTCGTTTAAGCTCATCCTCTACACTATGCCCGCACACGGGCACTGCGCAATGGAAAGGATGCATTTGATGCTCCCAAGCTTCGAAACCGATACCGATCTTGCCTCGGTCAAGCTCATCGCATGCGACATGGATCTCACCCTGCTCGCCGACGACGGCTCGATGCCTCCCCATATGGCCGAGCGTATCCGAGCGCTCGACGCTGCCGGCATAACCTTCTGCGCCGCCAGCGGACGTCCAAGCTATACGCTTTGCGATATGTTTCCAGAGGTACATCATCTGATGGGACTCATTGCCGACAACGGCGGAGCCATCTTCGACAAGGATGTGCTCATCGATAAGAGCCTCATCGACGTCGACGCCTACCGCGAGCTTGTGGGCTTCACAGCGAGGGACGGGCGGGGGTGCTCCTGCGTCTGCGGCATCGACACCTGCTATCTCAGCCGTAAGGACGAGCGCTTTGAACCATACTTCAAGATCTTCTACACAAGCCGGATCTATGTGGATGATTTGACCGCGGTCAGCGCTGATGTGAATAAGTACACCGTCTACTTCCCCGACAACAACTCTGAAGAAGTCTTCGCCGAGGCCTATGGGCCCACGTGGAGCGATCGTTTCAGCGTAACGAACGCTGGGAAGCAGTGGATCGACTTCATGAACAAGGGCGTGAACAAGGGCTCGGGCCTGCGCGGGCTCTGTGCGCATCTGGGCATCAACCCTGCGGATGCGATCGCGATCGGGGACACCTACAACGATATCCAGATGCTCGAAGCCGCCGGGCACGGTTATGTGGTGGCCAACGCCGAGGAGCACATGCACGCGCACGGGACGCACCTGGTACCGAGCAACAACGACCGTGGCGTCGCCCAGGTGATCGACGCCGTGCTCGCCGCTGTCGCGTCGTCGCGCTAGGGCACGCGCCCACCGCAACCGGGCGCTGACGCGCGAGCAGATATCCCTGACGGTTCCCTGACAAGTGAGCCGACTGTGAACGGATCGTGACGGCAGACCGCACGATCCGATCGCGTCAACACGCGGGCAAAGGGGCACACGCCAGCGCATGCGCAGTTAGACGCAGGTAAAAGGCCCTTTTTCGGATGCCTCCACCACCTCTAGCCTCCCGGGGCGCAGCCCCGCATGCGCGCACGCAGAGGCGTGCCGGGGAAATCAGCTTCCCCACTAGACGCAGACCCTGAGCTTGCCTAGAATGCCCACGCTATAATGTTGAGCACCTCGCGCCACACCCGCCGGCTCAGTTGGTGTGGCGCACCTGCGTTCTGAGACTGTGAGGAGCGTATGAAAGACATGATCGAGCGCGGCGTCGCCCCAGATTCCACCGGTATCAGGCGGAAGGCCCCGCACAGCGCCATCCCGCTCTCCGTCGGCATGGTGCTGGTGACGCTCGGCGTCGTCTACGGCGACATCGGCACGAGCCCCATGTACGTCATGAAGGCCATCGTGTCGGGTAACGGCGGCCTCGCCACGGTCAACGAGAACATGGTGCTCGGCGCCCTCTCGCTGGTCATCTGGACCCTCACCCTGGTCACCACGGTCAAGTACGTCCTCATCGCCATGCGTGCCGACAACGGCGGCGAAGGCGGCATCTTCGCCCTCTACAGCCTCGTGCGCCGCTACAGCAAATGGCTGATCCTGCCCGCGATGGTGGGCGGCGCCACGCTTCTGGCCGACGGCATCCTCACCCCCGCCGTGACCGTGACCACGGCCATCGAGGGCCTGCGCACCATCGAGCTCGGACAGACCCTCATCGGCGCCGACCAGGGCAAGGTCGTCTTCATCACCATCGTCATCATCTGCGTCCTCTTCCTGGCGCAGCGGGCCGGCACCTCGAACATCGGGCGCGCCTTCGGCCCGGTCATGACGGTCTGGTTCACCTTCCTCGGCGCGGCCGGCGTCTACAACATGCTCATGGGCGACCTCGGGGTGCTCCGCGCGCTCAACCCCATGTACGGGATCATGTTCCTCGCCTCCCCCACCAACCACGCCGGCCCGATGATCCTGGGCTCGGTCTTCCTCGCCACCACCGGCGCCGAGGCCCTCTATTCCGACATGGGGCACGTGGGCAAGGCGAACATCTACGCCTCCTGGCCCTTCGTGAAGGCCTGCCTGATCCTCAACTACCTCGGCCAGGGTGCCTGGCTCCTCGCCAACTCGAGCAATATCGAGCTCCAGAGGATCTCCGACCTCAACCCCTTCTTCGAGATGCTCCCCGAGGGCCTTCGTCCCTTCGCCGTGATCCTCTCCACCATTGCCGCGATCATCGCCTCGCAGGCCCTCATCACCGGCTCGTTCACGATCGTGTCCGAGGCGGCGCGTCTGAACCTCATGCCGCACCTCAAGATCAACTACCCGAGCGACACCAAGGGCCAGCTCTACATCCCGCTGATCAACAAGGCTATGTGGATCGGCTGCGTGGGCGTCGTCCTGCTGTTCCAGACCTCCTCGCATATGGAGGCGGCCTACGGGCTCGCGATCACGCTCACGATGCTGATGACGAGCATCCTGCTCTGCTTCTACCTCTCCCATCAGCTCGGCCGCCGCATCCGCGCCGTCATCTTCCTGCTTTTCTTTGGCCTGATCGAGATCGGCTTTTTCCTCTCGAGCCTGACCAAGTTCATGCACGGCGGCTACGTGACCCTGCTGATGGCGACCGCGCTCCTCGCGGTGATGCTCATCTGGCGCCGCGGCACCGCGATCGAGCGCACCCAGACCGTCATGCTGCCCATCAAGGACTACGTCGGGCAGCTCGCGCGCCTGCGCAACGACGAGAACTACCCGCTCTGCGCCGACAACCTCGTCTTCCTGCTCAATCGCTCCTCAAAGGGCTGCGTCGACCGCGACGTGCTCTACTCGATCCTCGACAAGTACCCCAAGCGGGCGCGAGCCTACTGGTTCGTGAACGTGCTCGTGACCGATGAGCCCCACACGCGGCTGTACTACGTCAACTCGGTGGGCACGGACTTCGTCTTCCATGTGACGCTCAAGCTGGGCTTCAAGGAGAACCAGCGCGTGAACACCTACCTCCGGCAGGTGGTGGGCGACCTGATGACCTCAGGGGAGCTGCCGCCCCAGGAGCATGAGTACTCGGTGTACCACGAGCCCTCGCGTGTGGGCGACTTCCGCTTCTGCATGCTGCGGAAGGCCCTGACGCCCGAGTCGGATCTCCTGCATATCGACCATTACGTCATGACGGCCAAGTACGCGATCCGCCGCGCCTGCGGCTCGCCGTCTCAGTGGTTCGGCCTGGAGAACTCCTCGACCCTCATCGAGTACGTGCCGCTCTTCGTGCGGCGGCGCGCGGCGGCGCACTTGGAGCGCATCTGCGCGGCGCCCATGCTCGGACCCGTGGGCAACACCGGGGTCATGCCGGTTGCGGCCGTCGCGCCTGAGGCTGCCGAGGTCGCCGCCGACGAGGTCGATCTCGAGGATGAGACGGAGGAGGAAGAGGAGAGCGGCGAGGACCTCTTCTCCGAGGGTCTGCCGAGCGCCGAAGAGGGAAAGTGACCCCGGAACTCCAAGGGTTCAGACTCCAAGGTTTCATTGAGCGTGTTCAACGGGACGCGGGGTATGGCAAGGGCCGCCATACCCCGCGTTTTGTTCTTCGGTCGAGCGGGGTGCCCCCCGGATGCATGGTTTTCGACCTCGGACTGCAAGATGCCCTCTGGATGCGCGGTTTTCGAACCTGAGTTTCAAGTTGTCCCCTGGATGCACGGTTTTCAGTAGGGGGCAACGGAAAACAGCCGGTGGCGCCCTGTCCTGACCTGCGTGTTTGCAAAACAGAACAAGGCATTGTGCAGGATCTCCCCTGGATGACCGTGCATCCAGCGGACATCTTGAAAACAACCCCCTAAAAACCATGCATCCAGGGGACGACTTGAGTGCAGCCCTCCAGAAACCCATGTGATCAGAGGGGCGCGTGCAGCTGCTCGTGCGTCCAGAGAGCATTCGGTAAAACAATCCCGCAAGCCGCGCATTCAGGGGACGTCCTGCAAAAGAGACCTCGAAAACGTACTCTCGACTGCGCACTCAGGCAAATCTCCTGCGGAACCGCCTTCAGATGACGTTTTGCTCTCATCCCGCGCACGCGATCATGCGCGGGATCACGACCCGGCATCCAGTCCACCGGCCGCCGGTTCACATGGCCTCGAGAACGTACTTTCAACCGCACTTCCAGGCAAATCTCCTGCTAAACCGCCTTCAGATGACGTTTTACACCCATCCCGTGCATGCGGTCGCGCAGGCAACTGTGCCTCGGCCGAGCCCCGGCGCACCCGAATCCAGCCGCGCCCCGGCGCCCGGTGCCCGGTGCGCCCGGACCTGAGTACCGCGCCCTTACTTAGCCTCAGCCCAGGTGGCACCGCAGGAGGCCTCGGCTATCAGGGGCACCTTGAGCTCGACGACCTGCTCCATGACCTCGCGCACCATCGCCGAGAGCCGGTCGACCTCGGGAATCGGGCACTCGAAATCGAGCTCGTCGTGCACCTGCAGGATCATACGGGCCGAGAAGCCCTCCTCGCGCAGGCGGCGGGCGACCTGGATCATCGCGAGCTTGATGATGTCCGCCGCAGACCCCTGCATGGGGTGGTTCATGGCCGTGCGCTCGCCGAAGTGGCGCAGGTTGACGTTGCGCTGCTTGAGCTCGGGAATGGGCCGGCGCCGGCCGAACATCGTCTCCGCATAACCCGTCGCCTTCGCGGACGCGACCGTGCCGTCCAGGTAGGTGCGCACACCGGGATACGCCTCGAAGTACCGGTCGATCATCTCGCGCGCCTCAGCCTGGGGGATGTCGAGCGACTGGGAGAGGCCGTAAGCCTGCTGACCGTATACGATGCCGAAGTTCACCGCCTTGGCGCGGCTTCTGAGCTCAGGCGTCACCTCGCTGACCGGGACGCCGAAGACGCGGGCCGCCGTCTCGGCGTGGAAGTCCTCGCCCTCCTTGAAGGCAGCCACGAGATGTTCATCGCCCGAGAGGTGCGCAAGCAGGCGCAGCTCGATCTGGCTGTAGTCGACCGCGACGAAGACCGAGCCCTCCCCCGCCGAGAACGCTGTCTTGACCGTATGCCCGAGCTCCGAGCGAGTGGGAATGTTCTGCAGGTTGGGGTTCGAGCTTGAGAGACGGCCCGTGGCGGCGATGGTCTGGTTGTAGGTCGTGTGCACCCGACCGTCACCCGCGCGGAGCGGCCCCAGGGTGTCCAGGTAGGTGGACTTGATCTTGGTCTTCTCGCGATACTCGAGGATCAGGCGAACGAACTCGTGCTCATGCGCGAGCTCCTCGAGCACCTTGGCGTTGGTGGAGTAGTATCCGCGCTGCGTCTTCTTGAGGCCGCGGGTGGGCAGGCCCATCTGATCGAAGAGGATATGCGAGAGCTGCATGGGGCTGGAGATGTTGAAGGTGGGGTCGCCGGCGAGCTCGCGGATCCGGACGGCGAGGGCGTCGATCTGCTCGCCGAGGACCCGCGCGAGATCCCCCAGCTTGACCGGATCGACGTACATGCCCGTGCGCTCCATCTGGGCGAGCACAGGAACGAGCGGCATCTCGATCTCGCGGAATACGCGCTCAGAACCGCCCTCGGCGAGGGCGCGATCGAGGGGCTCGCGTGCGGCACGGGCCACGAAGGCCGAGATCGCGGGGGCCGGGAGCGCGTCCGCGGCGGCACCCTCCTCCCCCTTCGCAACCGGGAGCGGGGAGCCCAGGTAGGTGTCGGCAACGTAGGCGTCCCCGAAATCCGATCGAGCGGAGTCAAGCAGGTAGGCTGCGATCACGGTGTCGAAGAGCCGCTCGGGGTCCAGATCGAGGGGATCGAGGTGGGCGGGGGTGGCCGAGTCATACGGCGCAAGCGCATGGATGAGGATCTTGGTGTCCGGCGAGGCGATCCGGCCTGAGGCGAACAGGGACGCGAGCACACCTTCGACCAGTCCGATCGAGAGGTCGATGCCTGCGATCTCCCGGGGCGCCGCAGCGCCCTCGACGGCCCCCTCGAAGCAGATCAGCGCCTCATCCGTAGCGACCCAGAGCTGGCGTGCGGGCCCGAAGAGCGCTGCGGGGTCGGCCTTGTCCACCAGGACGGCACCGACCCAAGCCCCAGCGTCAAGGGCGCGGGAGACCTCGGCCACCGCCTCTTCCACAGCCTCCCAAGACGCCTCATACGCGAGGATGAGCCGCTCGGGGATGACGAGCGCCGGGGCAGCGGTGGATGCGGCGACCGACTCACCCGAGAGCAGGGCGAGGAAGCGGTTCTGCATGGCGTTGATGCCGAGCTCCCCCAGCGAGCGGGTGACGTCATCGGCGTTGAAGGCCGGAAAACTCACCGCCGCGAGGTCGATATCCACCGGGGCGTTGGTGAGGATGGTCGCCACCTTGCGCGAGAGCAGCGCATCGTCGATATGGGCGCGCAGGTTCTCGCCCATCTTGCCCTTGACCTCGTCAGCATGAGCGATGACCTCATCCAAGTTCCCGTACTGCATGATCAGGGCCGCGGCCTTCTTGGGTCCGATACCGGGGACGCCGGGAATGTTGTCCGAGGAATCCCCCTTCAGGCCGTAGAAGTCGGGCACGAGCTCGGGCGTGATGCCGCCATAGAGGTCCTGGACCGTCTCGGGGGTCATGACCTGGACATCCGACAGGCCCTTCTTGGTCCCCACGATCTTCACCCGATCGGTGGAGAGCTGGTACATGTCGCGATCGCCGGTGATGAGCAGAACGTTGAGGTCGGCCTCCTCACCGAGGCGGGCGAGGGTACCGAGGATGTCGTCCCCCTCCCACCCCTGGGCCTCGAGGATGGGTACTGAGAGGCTGCGCAGGAGGTCCTTGATCATGGGGAACTGCTCGTGCAGGTCGGCATCCATGGGTGGGCGCTGGGCTTTGTATTGGGGCAGCATGTCCATACGGACCTGTGGCTTCCCTTTGTCGAACGCGCAGACCACGGCATCCGGGTGGAAGCTGTCCACCATCTTCAGGAACATGTTCAGAAAGCCGAAGACGGCGTTCGTGGATCGGCCATCCGGAGCCGTCATGGTGGGGGGCACGGCGTGGAAGGCGCGGTGCATGAGTGAGTTGCCGTCGATGACGGCGACGGTGCGGCGGGTGTCAGGGGTGCTGGCCATGGGTACCTCGCTTTGTGAGACGGTTCGCTCTCACACCAGTCTATGACACCGCGCGGACAGAGGGTGCGTCATATACCGGGTGCCCGAAACCTCTAGGTCTGCCACATGCCCTACCCCGTGCTACCATGACCTGCAGGTAACGCATGATCAATGAGGAGGCACGCCATGGAGCGCCCGAACGCCTGGAAGAACCTGACCGAATCCCAGCTCGAGGAAGTTGAGTCCCTCGCTGCCGAGTACCGTACCTTCATCAGCGAGAACAAGACGGAGCGCGAGTGTGCGAGCGCCGCGGTGACCCTCGCCCGCGCCGCGGGCTACGTCGACCTCGCCTCCTGCATCGAGGAGGGCCGCCCGCTCGCAGCCGGTGACAAGGTCTACGCGGTCTCGCACGGCAAGACCATCATGCTCGCGCACATCGGCAACGCCCCGATCGAGCAGGGCATGAACATCCTCGGAGCGCATATCGACAGCCCGCGCCTCGATCTCAAGCAGAACCCCCTCTACGAGGAGGCCGGCATCGCGTATCTGGACACGCACTACTACGGCGGCGTCAAGGCGTACCACTGGGTCGCGACCCCGCTCGCCCTGCATGGCGTGATCTGCAAGAAGGACGGCACCACGGTCTCGGTCGCGCTCGGCGAGAACGCGGACGATCCGGTCTTCTGCGTCTCCGACCTCCTGATCCACCTGGCGTCCGATCAGATGAAGAAGCCGGCGGGCGAGGCGGTCGAGCACGAGAATCTCGATGTCATCGTCGGCGGACGGCCGCTCGTGATCGAAGGAGACGAGGAGCAGAAGAGCCCGGTCAAGCAGCTCTTCCTCAACCTGCTCTCCGAGCGCTACGGCGTCGAGGAGGAGGACTTCCTCTCCGCCGAGATCGAGGTCGTCCCCGCCGGCCCGGCCCGCGACATGGGTCTCGACCGCTCGATGATCCTCGGCTACGGGCACGATGACCGCGTCTGCTCGTTCCCCTCGCTGAAGGCCATCCTCGACGCCGATACGGCCGAGCGCACCTCCGTCTGCCTGCTGGTGGACAAGGAGGAGATTGGATCCGTAGGCGCCACGGGCATGACGAGCCGCTTCTTCGAGAACACCGTCGCCGAGATCATGGAGCTCGCCGGCGAGGGCGGGCAGCTCCGCCTGCGCCGCGCCCTGGCGGCCTCGCGCATGCTCTCAAGCGACGTCTCCGCTGGGTTCGACCCGCTCTACGCCGACCGCTTCGAGAAGAAGAACAGCGCCTACCTGGGACACGGCCTGTGCTTCAACAAGTACACGGGTGCCCGCGGTAAATCGGGTTCCAACGACGCGAACGCCGAGTACATGGCCCTCGTACGCGACATCATGGACGAGGCGGGCGTCGCGTTCCAGACCTGCGAGCTCGGGCGCGTGAACGCGGGCGGCGGCGGGACCATCGCCTACATCCTCGCGGAGTACGGCATGGATGTCATCGACTCCGGTGTGCCCGTCCTCTCCATGCACTCGCTGTGGGAGGTCGCCGACAAGGCCGACATCTACGAGGCGTACCGCGGCTATCGCGCCTTCCTTGCACGGGCCTAGGCTCATCCCAGCGGCAGGCGGTGCCCACCGCCCCGGTCGACCAGATATCGCGATCCGCGCCCGGCACGGCACCGGGCGCGCAGGGAGGTTCCCATGCGGGCCATGCGTTTGGCAAAACGTGAGATCACCGATTCTGAGGAGTTGAAGTCCGTTGTCGAGGCCTGCCAGGTCCTCCGCCTCGGCCTCCTGGACGATGACGGCGTCTACATCGTACCGGTGAACTTCGGTATCGACTGGCGGGTTGACGCCGAGGGGCGACCTGCGCCCGCGTTCTGGCTGCACTCGGCGGGCGAGGGGCGCAAGGCCGACGCCCTTCGCGCCAGCAGTGTCGCCGGGGCGCGCATCGCCGTCGAGATGGACATCGATGACGGGGTCATCGCGGGCGCGTACGCCTGCTCCTATTCCCTGGCGTTCCGCAGCGTCATGGGGTTGGGGATCGCGCACGAGGTGACTGACCCCGCAGAGAAGGAGCACGGGCTCGCACGTATCATGGAGCACGCCGCACCCGGCGCACCGGTCACCTTCACGGAGCAGGCGCTTGAGCGTGTGGGGGTTTGGCGCATTGACGTGGTCGAGCTAACCGGCAAGCAGCGGAAGGCCCGCTGACGGTGGGAGCAGGAGGCCTCAGGGTCATCATCTCCCCTGCCAAGAAGATGCTCGACGGGGTCGACGGCTTCGCGGTGCGGGACATCCCGGCCTTTCCCGAACGCAGCGCGCGTCTGCTCACCGCCCTCTCCAAGCTTACCGACAATGAATTGCAGCGGCTCTGGCAGGTGAGCGACCGGCTCCTGAAGCCCTGCCTCGACATCCTGCACCTCCTCAAGGAGACCGGGATACCCGCCTCAGCGGACGAGCTCGCGGACCCCGCCTTCTCCCGTCGCATCTCCCCTGCCCTCTTCTCGTATGTGGGGCTGCAGTACCAGAGCATGGCGCCTGCCGTGCTCGACGAGAGCTCCCTCGCGTGGCTCCAAAGCCATCTGCGCATCCTCTCGGGGTTCTACGGATGCGTGCGCCCCTTTGACGCCGTGCTTCCCTATCGCCTGGAGATGTGCGCGCCGCTCGCCGTAGACGGGAGGCGAAACCTGTACGGGTATTGGGGTGGGAGTATCGCCGACGCGGTCTGCGCACCCGACGGAGATGGCACGACCCACGAGGTCATCAACCTCGCCAGCGCCGAGTACGCGCGGGCCGTCCTGCCGCACCTTCCCTCAGGCATCCCCGCGGTGACCTGCCTGTTCGGGGAGTTCATCCGCAACGGCAGACCCGTGCAGCGCGCCACCGCGAGCAAGATGGCGCGTGGATCCATGGTGCGCTGGATGGCCGAGCGGCGTCTTGAGCGTGCCGCCGACCTTACGGCCTTCGACGTGGGGTATCGCTTCGATCCCGCCCTCTCGCACTACCGCGGGGGCGGCGCCTTCAGCACCCTGGTGTTCATGCGCGCGACTGAGCTGACCTGAGGTCGATTGCGAGCACTGCCTCGTCGCGGACAACCCCGATGAGCGGGAACTCGACCGCCTTATCGACACGGATCGGCGTGAGACCGCAGCGCACCATGACCCGGTGCGAGCGCTCGTTATCGGTTGCATGGGTGGCCCAGATCTTGGTGACGCCCAACTTGGTGGGACCCGATTCGATGAGCGCGGAGAGCGCCTCCGAGGCGAGACCGAGGCCCCAGTACGGTTTCCCGATCCAATACCCGGCCTCCCGCTCATAATCACTCACGATGAACCTGCTCACATCTGGACCTTTGAGACCGATGGCTCCCACCAGGGTACCCGCGGGGATCTCGCCCACCGGGCATCCGAGCTCGATGGCGAATTGATTCGGGGCCGGCGAGCACGGTGCGGATGGCCTGGCGACTCATCTCAACGCTTTCATGGGGCGGCCAGCCGGCAGCGGGGCCGATCGCCGGGTCGCAGGCGAGCGCAAAAAGCTCCGGGGCGTCGGACTCATGCCAAGAACGAAGCAGCAGTCGACTGGTTGCGATCTTCATGGTGCACTCCTCCCGCTCGGTGGCGTTATGCAGAAAAGAGGGTATGGCATCCGATCAATTCACCATGATAGGACGTGCGAGCCGACAGTGCCACAAAAACCAAACCGACTGGCCAAAAAGTGCTCTGAGGATGTGATCTATCGGGTCGGCGCATCGTCTGCGAGCTTAAATTGACCAACTTCTCCTATGCATTTCTTTGCCGCGGAGAGCCTTTCGGCTTCACATGCCATGGAAGCTCACTGCCATTCGCGCCTGAAATGCAGCCTCGAAGCTTTTTTGGCCATCACTTCGACGGACCATGTGAGGTGTCTGCCGTCTGCCCGCGCACCGGGGCGCTGGAGCCGGCAGGTAGATGGAAAAGACCCCGCCCTCCGAGTAGAGAGCGGGGTCGTGTAGAGCAACTCACCCCTGCCGAGCGCAGCGGCCTGCAAAGGGGGTGCCTATAGGATCAGCAATGCGGCGGTTGTGACCACCACGCTCGCCACCGCGATCATGATGATGGGACGGGCCGCCCACTTCAGCCAGGTGGGATACGTGACACGTGCGAGCAGAAGACCCGGCAGGAAGACCGCCGTCGGGCTGAACAGGTTCGCGAGGCCGTTGGCAGCGGAGAAGATCGCGATGATCACCTCGGGCGAGAAGCCCAGGTTGTGGGCGAGCGGACCCAGAATCGGCATCGAGATGTTGGCGAGCGCCGAGGTGGAGGTGATGACCACGGAGAGCCCGAGGTACACGAGGTAGCTCAGGGGGCCGAAGACGAGCGCACTCGTGCCCTGGAGCGCGTGCGAGGCGCTCTCGAGGATCACGCGGTCGAGCCCGGTCTGGCCCATGAGGATCGAGATGGCGCGGGAGAGGCCCACCATGAGCGCGACACCGATCATCTCGCCGGCGCCGTCGAGGAAGCCGTCGACGATCTCGTTCTCGCGCAGACCACCGGACACGCCGATGACGATCGCCATGATGAAGAACCAGACCGAGGCGTCGTTGAAGTACCACTCCCCGATCGGGTGGCCGGTGATGAGGCCGCTCCAGGGCATCTGCGTCCAGGTCTCCGTCGCCGCGTCGTAGACACCGCCCGCGGTGAAGATGTTCACACCGAAGTCGCTCCACGGAACGAACCCGCAGATCATGACCAGGAACGAGATGCCGAACATCGCGAGGGCGATCTTGCGCTTCCGGGTGAACTCGGGCATGGCCACGGCCTTGTCCCCGGCCCTCTCGCCGTAGGCCTCCTCGCTCTCCTTCTGCTCCTGCAGGCTGAGGATCGTCGAGCCCTTGTCGCGGCGCACCTTGTTGCCGTAGGTGAGGATGCAGGCGAGCGAGATGATGTAGGAGACCACGGTCAGAATCGCACCCAGGATGATCACGATGCCCTGGTTCGCCTCGATGCCGACACTCGCCAGTGCATCGATGGCGGCGCCCACGGCGAACGGGTTCACCGTTGAGCCGAGGCAGCCGACACCGGCGCCGAACAGCACCGTCGCCGAGGCGACCACGGTGTCGAAGCCCGCCGCAAAGAGCGCAGCCGAGAGCAGAGCGTAAAACGGGATGGTCTCCTCGCAGAATCCGTAGGTCGAGCCGAGGATGGCGAACACCGCCATGACGGCGGCTATCAGCAGGTTCTCCCTACCGTGCAGGGATTTCACGAGGGCCGCGATGCCGGCATCGAGGGCGCCTAGGCGGTTCACGATGCCTAAGCACCCGCCCATGATGAGCAGGAAGAGCGAGATCTCGATGCCATCGAGGAAGCCCGAGATCGGCGAGACGAGGATGTCCGAGATGGAGGCCGGCGTGATCCCCGGGATGAACCGGGAAAGGACGATGGTCGCGAGCCCGATCACCACCGTGATGATGATCAACAAGGTGTATGAGGAGATCATCACCCGCTGTTTGCCAGACCCGTTTGACGTGTCCGCTTCTGATGCCATGCCAGCCTCCTTGGAATCCGCGACGACAGACGTGACTGCCATCCTAACAGACCGCGTGCATAACGCCATAAGAAGATTCATGAACGGTCGGTTTTTAGGGGTGCCTGAACGAGGTTTCACACAGGGAGTCTCAGAGGTAACGACGCCAGTCATCCTCATCCTCGTCGTCTTCTTCGGCTGCTGAGGCCTCGCGGGCCGATGCCGCGCGGGCGGCCGCGTCCGCATAGGTCTCGGGGTTCCGCTCCGGGAAGGTCGCGAAGGCGTGCTCGAAGACAGCGAGGTGCTCCTCATAGCTGGTGCGTGGGATCGCGAAGATGACCTCGGTGGCGACATGGGTCCCCCGGGCGAGCTCCGCGCGGAACGCCTCGGCGACCAGCTGGGCATCCCACCCGAAGACGCCGCAGCCGAAGGCGCCGAGGATCAGCTTCTCATGACCGAGATCGTCCGCGATGGCGAGCACGAGACGGATGCGCTCGTTGAGAGCGGTGATGAGGGCCGCGTCGTCGACGCGGTACTCCTCGCGGGCGCGACGGGCGTTGGGGGCCGCCGCCACGATCACGTCGGCATAGGCGTGCACCTTGTCGCGGGAGAAGCGCACCGCGGGCACCGCGAGGGCGCGGTTGCGGTAGAGCTCGCAGTTGATGTTGCGGCGCCGGTTCTCGCCGTACCAGGACCGCTGGGTCGTGAGCACGTTGTAGAGGAAGGACTCGCCGCAGAGCGCCTCCTCCTGGGCCCAGGCCCCGCGATCGTAGCCGCCGCCCGGACTCACGAAGGAGGCGAAGTCGAGGACCGCGAGGTCGCAGAATTGGGCGCGGCCGCGGCCGCGCTCCAGGATGGCGGTGACGCTGTCCTGAGCAACGACGGAGATCTTCGGGAGGGGCAGCGCAGGCTCGGCGGGCACTGCCTCTGCCTCGGTTGTCGGGGTCTCCCCTGCAGCGGGGACCCCGGTCACGGAGTCCTCGGCGGCAAGCGTCGACACCTCGAGCGCGCTCGCGGCCTCAGGTTCGCCCTCGACTTCGGGCGCGACCGGCGCGGCCACGGGCCGCGGCGCGTTCTTCCCCCGCGGGATGCCGTCGTAGGCGCGGATGCCCGCCACAGAGGACTCGATCTCCCGGCCAAAACGCGACGCCATCGCGGCGATGTGCCGCTCCGCCTCACGCGCCCGGGTATCGCGCCGTCCACTCGCCTGACCCCGGTTGCCCTGCCTGCGCCTGCGATCCTCCGCCATGGTGCCCCCTTCATCGAAGTCGGTATGAACCCGATGGTAGCACGGACGAAGGGCGGGGTCAGCGAAGCCCCGCGGCGCGGGCCGCCAGATCCGCCATCAGCCGAGCGGCGGCATCCGAATCGTTCAAGCAGGGCACGTACACGAAACCGTGACCCCCGCCGTCCTTGGGAAAGGCCGCGCGAGCGCGCTCGCTGAAAACATGCTCAACGTCGTAAAGGGTCTCCAGGCAATCGATCGAGAAGCCCGGACAGATGAAGAACAGCCGCCCCTCGCAGCGCGCGGCCACGTCCTCCAGGATCTCCGTCGTGAACGGACCGTGCCAGAGCCGGCCGTCGGCGAACGGGGATTGAAAGGAGAGGGTCCAGCGACCGGTGTCGATACCGAGGCGCGCCGCCACGGCCCGGCAGGTTTCCCGCACCTGATCGGGGTAGGTGTCACCGGCCTTGATATCAGGCTGGGGCACGGCATGGAAGCTGAACATCAGGCGGTCGCGCGCGGGATCGAACCCCACCTCCTCAATCCTTGCCGCCAGGGCGTCAAGGTAGATGGGGTTGTCGCCGTACGACGACACCTCGTGCACAGAGGGTTTCCAGGCGATCGCCTCCAGAGCCGACCGCACCCGACGTAAGACCGCGCCGGTGGTGGAGGTTGCACTTTGCGGGTAAAGCGGAATCACGACGAGCCGGGTGCAGCCCGCCGCACGAAGCTCCACGAGGGCATCCGCGATGCTCGGCTCCCCATAGCTCATGGCCGCCCGCACGAGCGGAGCGGCGTCCTGCGGGGCGAGGTCAACGGAGACCAGCGTCTCCTCGGCGCGTGCGGCAAGGTTCCGCGCACCGACGATCAGCGGGGCGCCTTCCTCCCGCCAGATCAACCGGTACTTGGCGGCGGAGCGCCTCTTCCGGGTCGGCAGGATGCAGAGATGCAGGATCGGCCACCAGATGGGCGCCGGGCAGGGGCGTACGCAGGGGTCCATAAGGAACTCGGCGAGGTAGGCCTTGACCGCCTCTGCCTCCGGGGCCGACGGCGAGCCCGTGTTGACGAGCAGCACGCCGACGCGTCCCCCTGTGCGCATGTATCCCCCCTCGCTGCCCCTTTGGGCCGCGCGCACGTCGTGCGCGCATAAAACCGCGCGGGCACCGTACTCTGGAGTCCGCTCGTTCATGTGGTAAAGAGGATGATACCCCCACTGGGCGCAGCTGTCCTACGCGATATGGCCTATGAAGTCACGGGTCCGCTCTGAAGCCGGATGGTCGAAGACCTGATCCGGGGTCCCCTCCTCCACGATCACGCCCCCGTCCATGAAGATGACGCGGTCAGCCACCTCACGGGCGAACCCCATCTCATGGGTCACCACGATCATGGTCATGCCCTGACGGGCAAGGTCGCGCATGACGGCGAGGACATCGCGGACGAGCTCGGGGTCGAGCGCGCTGGTGGCCTCATCGAAGAGCATCACGCTCGGGTTCATGGCCAGGGCGCGTGCGATGGCGACGCGCTGCTGCTGGCCGCCGGAGAGCTGGGACGGCATGAAATCGATGCGGTCGGCGAGGCCGACACGCGTGAGCTCCTCGATGGCGACGCGACGGGCCTCCTCGGCGCTGCGCTTGAGCACCTTCTGCTGGGCGATCATGACGTTCTTGCACACGTTCAGATGGGGAAAGAGGTTGAACTGCTGGAAGACCATACCGAGGCGGCGCCTGACGGCGTTGATGTCAGTGCCCTTCGCCGTGATGTCGGTCCCCTCGAAGATGATCTGACCGGCTGTCGGCTCCTCCAGCCGGTTGATGCAGCGCAGCATCGTCGACTTCCCCGATCCGCTCGGGCCGAGGACCACCACGACCTCGCCTGCATGGACGTCGAGGTCGATTCCGCGCAGCACCACGTTGCCGCCGTAGCTCTTCTCGAGCCCCTTGATGCTCACGATCGGGTCGGCGGTCTCCCCCGGCGCAGACACGGTGGATTGCAAACTGCTCATCTGGCTCATCTCATCCTCCTACAGGCTCGAGATCTGATCGGGCGTGGCGCCCACGGCCACTGCCGGCGCCTGCTTGGCGAGTTTCCCCGGGCGCGGGCCGCCACGGCGCAGCCGGATCTCCAGACGCCCCACCATGTGCGCGAGCGGCAAGGTCACCACCAGGTAGAACAAGGCTGCAACCACATAGGGCGTGATCGACCCCGTGGTGGCAACGACGGTCTTCGCATACATCACGATCTCCATGACGCCCACGGCGGCAAGAAGCGAGGTGTCCTTGTAGAGCAGTATGAACTCGCTGGTGAGGGTCGGGATGACGTTCCGGAAGGTCTGCGGGATGATGATCGAGATCATGGTCTGCGCGCCCGTCATACCAAGCGAACGGGCCGCCTCACCCTGCCCTACAGGCACCGCCTGGATGCCGGCGCGGAAGATCTCGCAGAGGTAGGCTGCGGAGTTCATCGCCATGACGATGACGCCGAGTGGGTAGTTGTCCATGTTGAGTCCCGCCAGCGGCAGGCCGAAGAAGGCGATGTAGATCTGCAGAAACGCCGGCGTGCCGCGGATGAGGTTCACGTAGAGGCCGGCGACAAGACGCAGGATCCGGGACTTTGAGATGCGCATGAGCGAGAGCAGGAACCCGAAGGGGATCGCGAGCGGGAAGGCAACGATGACGATGGCGAGCGCCATCAGGAAGCCGGAGAAGATGATCGGCAGGCTCGTGACGATGAGCAGCGGGTTCAGGAACAAACGCAGGAACCGGTTGGCGTTCCATGCCTGGACCAAGGGCTGCGCCTCGAGATAGCTCTCGAGCTGCTCGGTGAGCGAGGTCTCGCGCACCTGCAGGGTCGGCATGCCGGAGACGTCCTTGTTGCCGCCATCTTCAAGCTCATAGCTTCCCGAGAGCTGCATCGCGCCGCCGGAGACGGGGAACTTGACGCCGTAGAGTTCGAAGCGGATGTAGGATCCGGCAGGCGCGGGCTCGGGGAAGCTGACGTGCAGGGTCTCCCCCGCCTCGTCGTAGGTCGCCTTTACGAAGGTGCGGTCCATGAGGTCGGCGCCGGAGAGGATGGTCACGCGCGCGTCCTCAGTGGTGTAGGCGGTGCCGGTGGGCAGGGCGAGAAAGAAACCAGTGAGAGACTCATCTGGATCGGCTTGGACCTCCCAGGTGATCCGCGTGTCGACCCCACCGACCACGTCGCTGCCCGCGTCGGTGTTTGGCTGGGCGCTGAGCTTCGCCACCTCGAGGGCGGTTGCCGGTGCGGGCGCGCACAGGAGGAACGCGCCGATGAGCGCGAGGCCGAAGATGAGTGCGGCGAGGCGGCGTCGGATCCCCCCACCTGAGGGCGCCGTCCATCTGCTCCATGTCATCCCGTACGTCGTGTCCACGATGTCTCCTTCACTCCTGTTCATGCGCGCGGCCCGCACAGCTGCAGTGCGGGCCGCCTTGATCCTTCTCGTGAGGTCTCGTTTGGCGCCCCTGTTACTTGATGTTGTACTGCGCCATCAGGGCATCGATGGTGCCGTCGTCGGTGAGCTCCTTGATCGCGTCGTTGATGGCATCCTTGAGCGCAGTGTTGTCCTTTCCGACGGCGATCGAGTACTCCTCGCCGGTCGAGATCTGCTTGATCACCTGCTCGTTGTCGAAGTTGCCCGCAACCATCTGCCCGGCGACGGAGCGGTTGGAGACGATCGCGTTCGCCTGGCCGGCCTGGAGCGCCGAGTAGCAGTCGGTGGCGTCCTTGAAGGGCACGAGCGTGGCCTTGAGGAAGTTCTCCTTGGCGAACGCCTCGGCCGTGGAGCCGGACTGGACGGCGATCTTGACATCGGCTGAGTTGAGAGCCTCGGCGTAGTTGTCGGCCGTGACGGCGGTGTCGCTCTTCATCGTGACGATGGCCTGGTCGTCCATGTAATAGGAGTCCGTGAAATCGACCTGCTTCTTGCGGTCCGGCGTGACCGTGATGGAGGCGACGCCCACGTCGTACTTCGCGCCCGAGGCCACTCCCGGCACGATGGAGTCGAAGTCAACGTTCTTGATCTCGACCTCGAGGCCCAGCTTCTCGGCGATCTTGGTGATCAGGTCGAGATCGAAGCCCTTGTATTCGCCGTCTTCCATGTACTCGAAGGGCGCGTAGTCGGCCGAGGTGCCCACGGTGAGCTTGCCATCGGTCACCAGCGTGTACCCGCTCGCACTTGACGTGTCCGCGCTCGAACCGGATGCAGCGGTCGTGCTGCCACCGCATCCGACAAGCGCGAGCGATGCGACTGCGGCGACACCCGCCACGAACGCTCCGAACTTCTTATGCTTCCCCATGTCTGCTCCTTCTGGTTCCTGATGCGTCTTGATCAGGTCGATTAAAACGCAAACGATTATGCTTATATTTGGATTTACTGGCAAATGGGATCTCAAATTGTTTCGATCGTATGTCAGATGATGAGGTTTATGGAGCGATCTTAGTACGCATAAACGCATATTATTAGATTTAGAGCGGTAAAATTTGGATTTTATTTGCTCGAGCCCGTGGTTGCCCGGCTCCCGAAAATGGGAGGGATTCCCCCCTGCATCGCTGGCATTCACTTGAGCGGGCATGAACGTGGAGGAGGCGGTGAGCACCCGAACATGGTGAATATTTCCGATACAGGGGTGACGCGCATGGTCAACCGCACCGCCCGCTCCATTTCACTTATGGGCGTGACTGATGCGTTAACCCGCCCGTGGTCGGCCGCGCATGCAAGCTGACAGCAATGTGCCGCCTGCCCAATTGAGGATGCCTACATCGGCTTAGCGTCCTTTTGTCTTACAGCTCTCGTTTACAGGTCTGTCGGCGCACGTCCGTCATGCCGAAGCGGCACCGCATAGGAGTCGATTGGCAAACCGCTCCACATCTAAAAATTGCATTTTCTTGAGATATGAATAGATTCACGGCGGAAAAGGCCGAGTTATGAACCCTCTTATGCATAACGCACGATATTGCACCATGGTTGACCTGGTCTTTTCTCTTTCCAACTGAGACCGTCCTCAAATGCCTATGCATAGCTCAAAGAAATGCAATTCTGCCGCCCGCGCTGGCCTCTGATATGACTTCGCGAGCACGCGCGAATCCCACAGGGCCCGCCCGATCGCTTCCGAAATCTTGGAGACAAGCGGGTCCATGACCGACGGCGAAGTCCAAGGCCTCTTGAGATGCCAGCGGACCAACAACGCACCCAAAACTAGTCGAGCCGCCAACGGAGCGTCCAGGACCGGTCGAGCTGCCTGCGGATCAATGGAGCCGAGCATGTGACCAGTTGAGTTGTCCGCAGATCAATGACAGCGCCTTTGGCCGGTTGGACTGCCAGCGGATCAATTAAGCCCCACGCGGCCGGTTGAGTCGTCTGCAGATCAACGGATCCGCACTGGCCGGTTGAATCGCCCGAGGGCCAACGGCGCCGCACCTGGCCGATTGGGCCGAACACGGATCAACAGAGCCACCCAAAGCCTGCCGGGCTGCCAACAGGCCGACGGAGCTGCTTCCGCGCCGGATCGCGCGCCTTATCCCGCGAGACCTCGTAGGAGCTCGATCTCACAAGCGTACCCCGCCAGCTCATCATGGGGCGTCTCCAAGATGAAGGGCAGGTCGCGAAGGGCGGGGTGGGTCACGATGCGCTCAAACACATCGAGGCCGCCGCCCAATTCAGGGGATCCCAGGTAGCCCTCACCGATCCGTGCATGCCGGTCCTTCGCCGCGCCGCACGGATTCTTCGAGTCGTTAATATGAATGGCGCGGAGGCGATCGAGGCCGATGACGCGGTCAAACTCCGCGAGCACGCCGTCAAGGTCGTGCACGATATCGTATCCGGCATCGTGTACATGACAGGTGTCAAGGCAGACGCCGAGCTTGTCCGCAAGGGACGGTGCAACCGCCCCCACCCGCGCGATGATGGCCGCGAGGTCCTCGAACCGCCCACCGACCTCAGTCCCTTTCCCCGCCATGGTCTCAAGGAGGACGGTCGTGCGCTGGCCCTCGAACATGACCTCGCACAGTGCCTCGGCGATGAGCTCGATACCGCGCTCGCGACCCTGCCCGGTGTGGGCACCCGGATGGAAGTTGTAGTAATTCCCCGGCAAGGACTCAAGGCGACGCAGGTCCTCGGCCATGGCCTCGCGGGCGAACTCGCAGGCACGGTCCTTGGCTGAACAGGCGTTATACGCGTACGGAGCATGAGCGACAAGCGGTCCGAACCCCTGCTCTCTGAGCGTCGCGGAGAGGGCGGCCACGTCATCGGGGTCCAGAGCGCGAATGCTGCCGCCACGCGGGTTGCGCGTGAAGAAGGCGAAGGTGCTGGCCTTGATCGAAAGGGCGGCGTCGCCCATGGCCGCATAGCCCTTCGCTGAGGAGAGATGGCATCCGATGGTGAGCATACGGGCTCCTTACGTAGTGCGAGACGAGGTGCGGAACGTGCTGCCCCGCTCATGGCGGAGGCGGGGGTTACCCCCACGCATGGTGCTGGCCAATCGAAGCGGATCGCGCACCGTGAGCGTTGTGGGTCGATGAAGAGCTCGAACCCATCACGCGACAGAGGCCAGGCGGGCGCCGATGATCTGAGGCTGAAACACTCCGCACGTCATTCATCCAGGGGCCTACGCCGTAAGCGCTTCACCTCTGATCGGCGGTGTTTGCCAGCGAGACGGCGCTCTTGGGACCCGCGGCTGGGTTTGGTGGCGCGACGCGGCGTTGGCGGGACGGCGCGACGCTCGAGGATCTCGCGCAGCTTTCGCAGGGCTCGTTGGCGGTTCTGCCACTGGCTGCGCGACTCACGCGCCATGACGGAGATCCCCGACGGCCGATGGGTGAGTCGCACCGCTGAATCCGTGGTGTTGACTCCCTGGCCACCGGGGCCCGTCGCTCGGAACACTTGCAGGTCGCAGTCCCGGGCGAGCTCCTCCATCGGGAGGGCCGCCCAGACAGCGTAGTCTCGGTATGTGAACGCCTCGTTATCCATGCCGTCCATCCTACCCCAGGTACCGATAGCCTCCAGGCTCCGGAACCCGCGGGCGCGATACAGACCGATGAGATAGGCCGGACCGCCATGCGACCGGCCCATACCCAACTCGATCCCACGCACGCCCGGTCCAACAACCAGGTTTCCCGTCCACCTGGCTCCAAGACGCCCTGGCCCTCTGTGAGCCCGGAGCCGCGTCATCTGGAGAGACGGCGGCGGCGCCTGTGTCTGCTGACGCCGCCATCCCTCACGGTCCTTACTCCGCCAGCGCTTTCTGCCGCTCACGGTCGCGGGCGAGCAGCGGCCCCAGGAACCGTCCCGTATAGCTCTTCTCGCACTTCGCCACCTGCTCAGGCGTCCCCGACACCACCACGGTGCCACCGCCCGAGCCGCCCTCGGGGCCCATGTCGATCAGGCGGTCGGCGACCTTGATGACATCGAGGTTGTGCTCGATCACGAGGACCGTGTTGCCCGCGTCTACCAGGCGCTGGAGCACATCGATGAGCTGACGGACGTCGTCAAAGTGCAGGCCCGTGGTGGGCTCGTCGAGGATGTAGAAGGTCTTGCCCGTCTGCTTGCGGTGCAGCTCCTTCGCGAGCTTCACACGCTGGGCCTCACCGCCCGAGAGGGTCGTGGCCGGCTGGCCCAGGCGGACGTAGCCCAGGCCGACGTCGAACAGGGTCTGCAGCTTGCGCTTGATCTGTGGGATGCTCCCGAAGAAGCCGAGCGCCTCGGTCACGCTCATGTCGAGCACGTCGGAGATGGACTTGCCACGGTAGGTGACCTCGAGCGTCTCGCGGTTGTAGCGCTTGCCGCCGCAAACCTCGCAGGGGACGTAGAGGTCGGGCAGGAAGTGCATCTCGATCTTGATCTGACCGTCGCCCTTGCAGGCCTCGCAGCGACCGCCGGACACGTTGAACGAGAAGCGGCCCGGCGAGTAGCCGCGCGCCTTCGACTCGGGCACGCTCGCGAAGAGCGACCGCAGATCGTCCCAGAGCCCGATGTAGGTGGCCGGGTTCGACCGTGGCGTGCGTCCGATGGGTGACTGATCGATGTCGATCACCTTGTCGATGTTCTCGATCCCCTCGAGCTTCTTGTACTTCCCCACGGGGCGGCCGGACCGGTGGATGGCGTTGGTGAGCGCCGGCGCGATGGTGTCGGTGACGAGGCTCGACTTGCCTGAGCCGGACACGCCCGTGACCACCGTGAACGTTCCGAACTCGATCTTCGCCGACACGTTCTTGAGATTGTTGCAGGAGGCGCCTGTGACCTTCAGGGCCCCGCGACCCGGCTTCCGGCGCTTCTCGGGCACGCGGATCATCTGCTTTCCGGTGAGGTAGCGCCCGGTGAGCGAATCGGGGCAGGCCATGATCTCCTCGGGCGTTCCGGCTGCGACCACCTTGCCGCCGTGCTCGCCGGCACCCGGTCCCATGTCGATCACGTAGTCGGCCGCGCGAATGGTGTCCTCATCGTGCTCGACGACGATGACGGTGTTGCCGATATCGCGCAAGCGCTCGAGCGTGGCGATGAGCCGCTCGTTATCGCGCTGATGGAGACCGATCGAGGGCTCATCGAGGATATAGAGTACGCCCATGAGGCCCGCGCCGATCTGTGTGGCCAGGCGAATGCGCTGGGCCTCGCCGCCCGAGAGGGTTGCCGAGGCGCGATCGAGCGTGAGGTAGTCGAGGCCCACGTCGACCAGGAAGCGGAGGCGCTCGATGATCTCCTTGACGATGCGCCCACCGATGAACTGCTGGCGCTCGGTGAGCTCAAGGTCCTGGAAGAAGCCGAGGCTCTCACGGCACGACATGCAGCAGACCTCGTAAATCGACTTCTCCCCCACCGTGACAGCAAGCATCTCCGGGCGGAGACGGGCGCCGTGGCAGGAGCTGCAAGGCTCCTCGCGGATGTACTTCTCAAGTTTCGCCTTGGTGTTCTCGTTCGTGGACTCGATGAAGCGCTCGTAGAGGATGTTGCGCACGCCCGAGTACTTGGTGAACCAGTGCGTATCACGGCCGTCCTGAGTGTGGTAGTCGACGCGCATCTTCTTCTCGCCGAGGCCATCGAGGAAGACGCGGCGCACGCGGGCCGGGAGGTCTTTCCAGGGGGTGTCGGGGCTAACACCCAGGTGCGCGCAGAGGGCACGGAAGATCTGAGGGTAGTAGTTCGACTTGCCGAAGAAGCTGCCGAAGACGCCCTCGTTGATTGAGAGGCCCGGGTCCTCGATCAGGGCCTCGGCGTCCACGATCTTCTTGAACCCCAGGCCATCGCACTCGGGGCAGGCGCCATAGGGGGCGTTGAAGGAGAAGTCGCGCGGCTGGAGGTCGTCGATGGAGTGGCCGTGCTCGGGACAGGCGAGGGCGAGGGAGTACTGGAGCAGCTCCCCCTCGGTGCCCTCCGGCGCATCGCGGCTGGGCAGGAGGTACACGGCCACATTGCCCTGGGCGAGCTTGGTTGCCTGCTCGACGGACTCCGCGATGCGGCCGAGGCTGTCCTCGCGGATGACGATGCGGTCCACCACCACCTCGATGGTGTGCTTGAACTTCTTATCGAGCTCGATGGGATCGTCGAGCTGGCGCACCTCGCCGTCGATGCGCACACGCGAGAAGCCCTCGCGGCGCAGGTCGTCGAGGAGCTTGGTGTACTCACCCTTGCGGCCTTGGACGACCGGCGCGAGCACGAAGGCGCGCTGACCCTGACCGGCCTCGAGGATCTTATCGGCCACCTGGTCGGTGGTCTGGCGCTCGATCACGCGGCCGCACTCAGGGCAGTGCGGGGTGCCCACCCGCGCGAACAGCAGGCGCAGGTAGTCATAGATCTCCGTGACCGTGCCCACCGTGGAGCGCGGGTTCTTGGAGGTGGTCTTCTGATCGATGGAGACAGCCGGGGAGAGGCCGTCGATGGAGTCGAGGTCCGGCTTGTCCATCTGGCCGAGGAACTGGCGGGCGTAGCTGGACAGCGACTCCACGTAACGGCGCTGGCCCTCGGCGTAGATGGTGTCGAAGGCGAGCGAGCTCTTACCCGAGCCGGAGAGACCCGTGATGACCGAGAGCTTACCGCGCGGGATTTGGACGTCCACGTCCTGCAGGTTGTGCTCGCGGGCGCCGCGGATGACGATGTTTGGCGATTCTGGCATGTGCGTGCTCCCCCAAAAAAGAGCTAGATATCAGCGTTTTCCTATCGTTGAACCAGTCTACCCCATCGTGCGGACATATGTTCGTAGGAGGCCGGTGCTCACGGGAAGTGCAAGGGATGTTCGCCCCACTGGCCTACGCCTTGGAGCACCTCGCCGAATCGCCAGGCCCTTTTGTTGACAAGTGACACCGTACTCGAGGAGGATATTGAGCAATTGTGTGACCACGCCCCTAGGGCCCTACGAACTGGACGCCGCATGCCCGAGACAACCTCGACCGCCTACACCGCCATCCCTCTCATCGCGCTCGCCGTCTTGATCGCGATGGTGGGGTTCGCCGTTGCGCGGGGCCTTGGCGTGCGCGGGGCGGGGCTCCCCAGGCTCGATCGAACGCGTGGAGCTCATGCGGCCGCGCAGCCTGCTCCACCCAGCAGGCAACCGCGGCGGGGCCTACGTGCCGGCCTGTTTCTCTGGCCCCTCCCCTTCGCCGGCTTCCTCGTCTTGCTCGCGATCATGATCTCCCAAGGCTCCGTCGAAGCCGATGCGGGCTGGCTCGATATCGCCGGCCGCTCGGCGCTGATCGCGCTCTTCGGGGGAGTCACGCTCCTGTGCGGCACCGCGGATGACCGGATCGCGTCGCTCGCACCAAGGCCCCGGGTGGCCCTTGTGGCCGTTCGCGACATCACGATCCTCATCATCGTCGCCCTGATCGGGGTCTTCGTGCTCGACTCGAGTTGGAATGCCGAGGAGATCAGGGAGATCGGCATCTTCTACTACGTCTTCTCGCACATCGTGGTCCTCGCCCTGCTTGCGATCGCCTACTTCCTTGGACAGCGTACGGGCATCCTCTGCTGCCTGGTGCTCATCGCCTGCCTTGGATTCGGCGTCGCCCAGCACTTCGTCGTCGAGTTCAAGGCCGCGGCCATCCTGCCGAGCGACCTGCTCGCCATCGGAACGGCGGCCGACGTGGGGGCTGGCTACTCCTACCTGCTCACCATCCCCATTCTTGACGCGATCACGCTCACCGCTGCGGGGCTCGGCCTCCTTTCGTTCATTCGCCCGGTCAAACGCGTGGGGCTGCGGGGCATCGCCGTGAACGCCGGGGCCAACCTGGCTCTGGCGGGCGCTGTCACCGCCTGCTTCTTCGGCTACTTCAACGCCACCAGCCTCGAACGCGATCTTGGGATCTCATATAACCGCTGGCAGCCCATCGAGACCTACCGCAGCATCGGGTTCATCCCCGCCTTCATCACCGTCCTCCAGGATCTCGAGATCCCCCGACCCGATGCATACAGCGACGCGCAGGCTCAGGAGCTTGAGGAGGGGCTCTCCGCCGCCTACGATGCCGGCGAGGGCACGAGTCCCGAGCGTGCTGAGGCCTCGGTCCAATTCGGCGTCGAGCGGCCGGCCGTCATCGCCGTCATGAACGAGACCTTCTCGGATCTCTCGATCTACGATTCCGTCCGGGCCGCAGGCTACGAGGGACCAACGTATTTCAACAGCATCTCAGACGGCCTGGTCAAGGGCACCTTCATGGCTCCCGTTCACGGCGGGGGCACCGCGAACTCGGAGTTCGAGTTCCTGACCGGCAATTCGATGGCCTTCATCGGAGGCGGCAAATACCCCTACCAGCTCTACGATTTCACGACGGTAGACAGCCTGCCCCGTCAGCTCTCCCAGATCGGGTATGAGACGACGGCAATCCACCCCATGCTCGCCAGCAACTGGAACCGCAGAGGTGCCTACCATACCCTCGGTTTTGACACCTTCCTGGATGCGACGGATTTTGAGGGGGCGCCCGGTTACCACGCGGGAGCGACAGACCGCGTCACCTACGACCGGATCCTCCAGATCCTCCGCGACGACGCCGACCCCCAGTTCATCCTCGACGTCACGATCCAGAACCACGGCGGCTACTGGCCCGGCTCCGTACCTGAGGAGGACCTCCCCGGGATCACGCCGGAGGGGCTCTCGGATGACATCGTGAGTCAGCTCAACACCTATCTTGCCTGCATCAACCGCTCCGAAGCCGACCTCGCCTACTTCATCGAGGAGCTCCGGTCGATCGGGAGGCCGGTCGTCCTCGTGTTCTTCGGCGACCACCAGCCCACCTTCAGCAGGGACATCAACGATGCGACGCACCTCGGCGAAGACCAGGTAACCCACGAGCAGCGCATCTACCAGACGCCGTTCCTCATCTGGGCGAACTACGACGTCGCAAGCCGGACGCAGGAGAGCGGGTATGACGAGGTCGGGGGCAACGCCCTCGGCGCGCTCACGCTCGACCTCATCGGCGCCCCGCTGACGGACCGCCAGAAGGCAACCCTCGCCGCCCGCAGCGAGGTCGTCTCCACCAACGCGAACGGCTACCTCGGAGCCGACGGGCTGCGCTACGCCATCGACGACCCGAACAGCCCGTATGCCGCGATGGTCGACGCCCAGCAGCGGATCCAGTACCTCGAGTTCGCACGCAAGCTGCGGTAGGACTCAAGGACCGGCTCCCCCTACCGCCGTTCGATGATCGCCGTCGCGACGCGGATGCCGTCGGTGGCGGCTGACATGATCCCGCCTGCATAGCCCGCACCCTCCCCACAGGGGAACAGGCCCGGCGTGCTCACCGAGGCGCAGTCGGCACCGCGCGGCACCGAGATCGGGGAGCTCGACCGCGATTCGACACCGGTGAGTACCGCGTCCGGCGCCCCGAAGGCGCGCAGGCGGCGCGCGAGCTCAGGCAGGCCATGGCGCATGGCGTCGACGATGTAGACAGGCAGCGCCTCCTCGACGCTCCCCCACGCGACCCCGCGCGGATAGGTGGGCTCAACGGCCCCGGCCCCGGTGCTCGGCACGCCTGCGAGGAAGCCGCCGACCAGCTGGGCGGGCGCGCGGAAGACACCGCCGCCGAGTTCGAAGGCACGGCGCTCGCAGGCGCGTTGGAGCTCGACGCCGGCCAGCGGGTCATCCCCCGGGAGGTCCTGGGGGTTCACGTTCACCAGCAGGGCCGCGTTGGCGTTCCTCCCCGCGCGGGCGTGCAGGCTCGCGCCGTTGGTGACCACGCCGCCCGGCTCGCTCGCCGCGGCGACGACCTCGCCGCCCGGGCACATGCAGAAGGTGAACAGGGAGCGACCGGTGTCCGTGTGCGCCACGAGCTTGTAGGGGGCCGTACCGAGCGCCGGATGGCCAGCCGCGCTCCCATATTGCGAGCGGTCGATATCGGCCTGGAGGTGCTCGACGCGGGCGCCCATGGCGAAGGTCTTTCGGGCGAGCGTGACACCGCGGTCGCGCAGGAGCTCGAAGACGTCGCGGGCCGAGTGGCCGCAGGCGAGCACGAGGTCGCGGCAGGCGACGCGCTCCTCACCGGAGGCCGTCTGCAACCGGATGCCAGCGATCGCACCCCCGCGATCCCGCTCGATGTCGACGAGCCGACAGCGGAACCTGACCTCTCCGCCACGCGCGCGGATGCGGGCGACGATGTGCGTGACGACGGACGGCAGGATGTCTGAGCCCACATGGGGCTTGGCCTCCCAGAGGATCTCGCGCGGGGCCCCGCCGTCCACCAGGGTCTCGAGGATGAGGCGGTGGGCCGGGTTCTTGGTGCCCGTGGTGAGCTTCCCATCTGAGAACGTGCCCGCACCGCCGAGACCGAACTGGATGTTGCTCTCCGGATCGAGATCGCCGACGGCGTTGAAGCGCTCAACAGCCCCCGTGCGGCGCTCGGCGTCGTCACCGCGCTCGATGAGCAAGGGCTCAAGGCCGGCTTCGGCGAGGGTAAGGGCCGCGAAGAGCCCCGCGCAGCCCGCTCCGACGACGACGGGCCGGAGATGGGCGGTGGTGGGCAGCGCCGTGGTTGCAGCGGGTCTTGGCCAGGTGGGCGCGTTCTTCTCCGCGAGGCGGACGCGGCGCGCATCGCGGTCGGGCAGTGCGGCGACTGCGATCTGCTCAGCCCGTGGATCCGTGAGCGCGAGGTGGACGCTCACGGTGAAGTGGACGTCGGACTTCCTGCGGGCGTCGACGGACACCCGGTGCAGCTCGATCTGTGAGAGCGATGAGGCGGGAAGGCCCAACGTGCGCAGGGCGTCATCGCGCGCGGCGGCGAGCAGGGACTCCTCGGAGCCGCCGCGCCCCAGGGGGACCCGTATATTCGAAACCTCGATCATCTACGCCGCCTTTCCACGCCTTCAAACCGGCGCCCGTATCTCCATCTTAGGCACCATACGGTACGCCCGGTCTTCACATGGTATGCCAGGCTCCTATGCCCGGTTCCGCTGCCAGGGTCTGCGCCACCACTTGAGCGTACCTTTTCACGCCGCGCACCTTCGCCACATTTCCCATCCGGCCGTCTTTCCCCATGCAGCTACCTTTCCTCATGTGGCCGTCTCAAACTACAAACTTCCGCCGTAAGCCTTCGCCACGTTGCCCATGTTGCCGCCTTTCCCCATGCATCCGTCTCAAACTACAAACTTCCCGGTTTCCGTCATTTTCATTGAAATTAACCCCCTGTTTTTGACGGAAAACGGGAAGGGTCCCACATCAAGATGGTTAGACGATGGCTGTGTTGCCGGCAGCTCTGGCGGCGGAGAAACCGGCACACAGACCGGTGAGCCAGGCCCAGGCGAGGTTGTAGCCGCCGCAGTCGGCGTCCATGTTCAGGGCCTCCCCGCAGGCGAAGAGTCCCGGTCCTTCATCGTGCTCGCCATAAGAAGCGGTCGTCTCAATAGAAGGTATATTGCGGGAAGGCGCGGGCATCTTGGAGCCTGTCGGTGCGATATAAGACGCATTGCGGATAAGCTCAGACGGCTCGGAAGTTATAGGGGTACCGGACGGCGCGTTGCAGGAAGCTGCGAGCGTCCCAGAGGGCGCGCCGCAGGGGGACTCAGCTTTACTGAGAGCTACAGACGTGCCGCAGGGCGACGCAGCCCTACCGGGAGCTACAGACGTGTCGGACGATGCTCCGTGGGAAGCCGCAGACGCACTGGGCGACGTGTCGCGGGAAACCGTAGGCGTCCCAGAAGATGTATCGCAGGGAGCCGTGGGCGCGCCGAACGTCACGCTGCGGGCAACCGCAAGCGTACCGGGCTCCACGGCCTCGAGCGGGATCCCACCGCGCCGAACCTGGGCCTGGCCGGTCTCCGTGAGGCCGGCCACCGTGAGCGGAAACGCGTGGCAGAACCGCGCGGTCGCTTCGAGCGATCCTCCTGCGAGCTCGTTGATGAGTCCGGCCAGAGGACGCGCGAGCAGCCCATCGAACCACGTCGCATCGGCGGCTGCATACGGGCCACGCAGTCCCTCACGGCGGCTCAGGTGCTCTCGCAGCTCCTCCGGAGAGATAATCGGCAGCAGATCGACCTCGAGAAGGTCGCCCGCACGCGCCCGTCGCGAGATGTCGAAGGAGACGATCCCCGATATGCCATAGGAACGGAAAAGCACCTCCCCCTCCTCACGGAAGGGTTTCTCGCCATCGCGCTCCAGCGTGAGGGCGCCGTCCACGCGCAGGCCGTCCACCCGGCTGAGGGAGCCGGACGGCAGGCCTGGCACCTCGCAGGCAATCGGGCAAAGAACCGGGGTCTCGGGGACATGGGGGATGTCGAACAGCGCGCACACGCGCTCGGATGAGCCACCTGCGGCGAGCACCACGCTTCGAGCGGCCACGATGCGCGTGCGACGCGGGGCGGCGG
>NZ_LT838843.1:130389-240657 GCF_900176655.1 Collinsella vaginalis | reverse complement strand
GCGTGCGACGCGGGGCGGCGGCGAGGGCGCGCCGCGCGCGGCGGGTATCGCCGTCAAAGTGGATGGGCCGGGCCGGTTCCTCGAGCTCCAACTCCCAGCGATCGTCAGACAGCCGGGCAGCAGCGAGATCCGCCCCGCAGAGCAACGTGACTCCCAGACGCTCGACCTCAGCGAGCAGCACATCGCGCACGCTCGCGGCCCGGCGCGTCACCGGGTACCAGCGGCCCTCGATTTCGCAGATAACCAGACCGAGTTCCTCGAAGAAGCTTCGAATCAGATCCTCAGGCCCTTCTCCCAGCACATGGTGGGCCCAGGTGGGATCGAGGTAGCGATCGACATCGAGGCGGCCGTTCGAGAGGTTGCAGCGGCCGTTGCCCGTGGCGAGGATGGAGAGCCCTGCGGCCACATCGCGCTCGATCACCGCGACGCGGGACCCGGCGCGGACGGCTGCGATCGCAGCGGCGAGCCCCGAGGCGCCGCCGCCGATGACGGCAACGTCGAATCCGTCCCCATGACCGCCCACCGCATCTCCTCTCAAAACAGCTGCACCCGAGGTCTCAGGCGAATCGCAAAACCGCTACTCCGCGGAATCCTCCACCGCATGCGGTGCCACAGCCTCCGCCGCTGCGACGGCCTCGGGCAGGAAGCCCTCAGGCAGGACGTCCTCGAAGGTCCCCGCATCGCTTGCGGCGGCGAGCGCCGGATCGATGGGCAGGCGCCCCAGGATGTCGAGGCCATGCTCGGTCGCCACGGCATCGAGCTTGCTCTCGCCGAAGACCTCGATCTTCTTTCCGCAGTCGGGGCAGGTCACATAGCTCATGTTCTCGACGACCCCGAGCACGGGGACGCTCATCTTCTCGGCCATGTTCACCGCCTTGGCCACGATCATGCTGACCAGGTCCTGCGGGCTCGTGACGATCACCAAGCCGTCGACGGGCAGGGACTGAAAGACCGTGAGGGCGACGTCGCCGGTCCCCGGGGGCATGTCAACGAGCAGGTAGTCCAAGGGACCCCAGCTCGTCTCCGACCAAAACTGGCGGATCGCCCCGGCGATCACCGGTCCGCGCCAGAGCACCGGGTCGGTCTCGTTGGCGAGGAGCAGGTTGCTCGACATCACCTTGACCCCGTGCTTTGAGATCTCCGGCAGCAGCAGGTTGCCGATTCCGCCGGCGTGCTTGCCGCTCATCCCGAACATACGGGGGATGGAGGGGCCGGTGATGTCGGCGTCGAGGATGCCGACCTTTTTGCCCCGGCGTGCCAGCTCCGTGGCGATCGCGCCGGTGACCAGGGACTTTCCCACGCCGCCCTTACCTGAGAGCACCGCGATTACGCGCTTGACCTCGGACAGCTTGTTCTCGTCGAATTGCTGCGGCGCGGACTTCCCGCCCGCCGCATCTGCATGCTCGCACCCCATGGCACGTCCTTTCCTGTGAGGCGCGCAGGCACTCCGCCCGCGCTGCCGCCCCATTGTACCCAGATGAGAAACGGGCCGCCCCGCAGGACGGCCCGAATCCATGGCATGAGTTGCGCTACGCACTCTCCGCGAGCGGGGGCGCTACATGGCTTTGACCCCCTGTGGTAGTTTTCGGACGCGCCCTCCGCAAGCATAGGGGGCACACCGGTCGGCGTTCACGTGCGCGTTGTCAAGCGGAGCGCACCCTCCGCGAGCGGGGACACACCGCAAACCCTCTTAAACCCTAGGTAGAACCCTAGGCAGCGGAGGCGCCCGCCTTCGCCGCGCGGCGCTCCTTGAGGAAGCGGGCAGGGGCGGCGATGGAATCCTCGATGGAGCCCGTGCCGCTGAGCACGATGGCGCCGTACGCGAAGCCGAAGCCGGCAAGGTAGAGGGTCAGCGAGGCGAGCCCCTGCGTGGCGCCGCTGCCGGCGAAGTCCATGATGTTCACGAAGGAGGTGATCCAGGTGGCCGCGGCGATGGCAAGCTCAACGAGCCAGAGCCCCTTCGAGACGCGGTCCATCTCCCAGGAGATGAACATCACGTAGAAGGACAGGAAGATGCCCACGAAGGCAAAGGTCTGCGAGAACACGCGGATGTCGTACGGGAAAAACAGCTCCCAGAACCCCGCGACGAACATGACGAGGGAGAGCGCGATCTCCGTCCAGCTCAGGATCCAGCCAGAGGTTGAGGCGAACGAGGCGATGATGCCAACCGCGCCGAGGAAGATCCCGATCCAAGGGAGCTGGGCCAAGATGCCGGGAAGTCCCGTCACGGGCGTGATCATGAAGGTCCCCTCACCACCGCTGGCGGGGGTTACGTAGATGTAGGCAGCGTAGAGGACGCAGAACACCGCCATGATGACGAGGTTCCACTTCACGCGGGCAGCTTTCTCCAACAGGTTCTTCATCGCAGATCGACCCTCCACTCGATGTGCATGCGCGGCAGCGGGCCGCGTCTCTTCAGTCCCTCAGTATAGCAGCTCAGAGCAGGTGCCGAACGGCTCGGGCGGGCAGGTGTCCGACTCCGTCCGATGCCGGGCGGCCGAATGTGCCGAGCGACGTCCTCAGTGCTTCATATGCGGCGTGAATCCGCGGCGCTGGCGGCCGCCCGCGAAGGCCGACCCCTTGCGCGCGTCGCGCTTGAGCGCGGCGATGACCTCGTCCTCCGAAGATCCCTGCGAGAGCGCGCGCAGGTGCACGACGGCGTCGCGGAGCCGCGCGGCCTCCTCGAAGTCCATCGCCTCCGACGCGGAGCGCATGTCGTCCTCCATCTGCATGATGACGCGCTCGAGCTCATCTGCCGGCAGGTCGGCGAGCTCCTCGGCGAGACGCTGGCCCGTCGACGTCTCAACGCCGGGCGCGCCCTCCGTCCCGTCCTCGGCGGGCGTGAAGAAGGCGCCGTGGCCCAGGGTGTCCCCGCGTGAGCGGTCGCGCTTCCCCACGGACTCGTTGGCCTCGGCGATGAAGCTTGAGATGTCGTTGATGGCCTTGCGCACCGTCATGGGCTTGATGCCGTGCTCCTCGTTGAAGCGCTCCTGGATGGCACGGCGGCGCGCCGTCTCGTCGATGGCCTCGCGCATGGAATCCGTGATGGTGTCGGCGTACATGATGACCTGGCCCTCGGCGTTGCGGGCCGCGCGGCCGATGGTCTGGATCAAGGAGCGGCGGTTGCGCAGGAAGCCCTCCTTGTCAGCGTCCAAGATGGCAACGAGGGAGACCTCGGGCAGGTCGAGGCCCTCGCGTAGCAGGTTGATGCCGACGAGCACGTCGATCGTGCCGCAGCGCAGATCGCGCAGGATCTCGACGCGGTCCATGGTCGCGGTGTCGGAGTGCATGTAGTTGACCTTGACGCCGGCGTCGAGCAGATGGTCCGTCAGGTCCTCCGCCATGCGCTTGGTGAGGGTCGTCACGAGCACGCGCTCATGCCGTGCCGTGCGCTCGCGGACCTCATCCAGGAGGTCGTCGATCTGTCCGCGCACGGGGCGCACGTCGATCTTGGGATCGAGCAGGCCCGTGGGGCGGATGATCTGCTCGACGTCGTTTTGCGAGACGCGCAGCTCGTAGTCGCCCGGCGTGGCACTCACGTAGATGAACTGGGGTATGCGGGCCTCGAACTCGTCGAAGCGCAGCGGACGGTTGTCCAAGGCAGAGGGCAGGCGGAAGCCGTGCTCCACGAGCGTCACCTTGCGAGACCGGTCCCCCTCGTGCATGCCGCGGATCTGCGGGACCGTCACATGGCTCTCATCGATGATGCAGAGCATGTCCTTGGGGAAGTAGTCGATGAGGGTGAAGGGCGGCTCACCGGGCTTGCGGCCGTCCAGGTGGCGCGAGTAGTTCTCGATGCCGTTGGTGAAGCCCATGGTCTCGAGTAGCTCGAGGTCGTAATCGGTGCGCTGCTGCAGCCGCTGGGCCTCGAGCAGCTTGTCGCTCGCGCGGAGCTCGGCCACGCGGCCCTCGAGCTCCTCCTCGATGGTCTTCAGGGCGGCGGTGATCTTCGGCTTCTCCGTCACGTAGTGGGAGGCCGGCCACACGGGGATGGCGTCGTACTCGCGGGTGATCTCGCCGGTGACCTCGTCGATCTCGGCGATGAGCTCAACCTCGTCGCCGAAGAACTCGAAGCGCAAGGGGTGCTCGGCGTACGGCGGGAAGACGTCCACGACATCCCCGCGCACGCGGAAGGTGCCGCGGCTGAGCTCGTAGTCGTTGCGGTCGTACTGGATGTCAATGAGGGCGTGGATGAAGTCGTCGCGCTCGAGGGGCACCTTGCGGTCCACGTTGGGGGCGAGCCCGGCGTAGTCCTCAGGGCTGCCGATACCGTAGATGCATGAGACCGAGGCGACCACGATCACGTCGCGGCGGGAGAGCAGGCTCGCCGTGGCCTGGTGGCGCAGCATCTCCACCTCCTCGTTGATGGAGGCGTCCTTCTCGATGTAGGTGTCTGACTGCGGCACGTAGGCCTCGGGCTGGTAGTAATCGTAGTAGGAGACGAAATAGACGACGGCGTTGTTGGGGAAGAACTCCTTGAGCTCGCTCGCGAGCTGGGCGGCGAGTGTCTTGTTGGGGGCCATGACGAGGGTGGGCTTGCCGAGCGCCTCAATGGTCTTCGCCATGGTGAAGGTCTTGCCGGAACCGGTGACGCCTAGGAGCACCTGGTAGCGGTCTCCATCCTCAACGCCTTTGACCAGGGAGTCTATGGCCTCCGGCTGATCGCCGGCGGGCTGGTAGGGTGAGACGACCTCAAAGGCCGCCGGCGCGCCCGCCTGGCCGAACCGCTTGAGCTCGCCGCCGACGCGCTCAACCTCGAAATGCTCCATTGCGCCCCTCCGGTGCTCAGGGTGTAGATGCCTTGCATCGTACACATGTTCCCCCCTTCGCGTCAACGCGCGAGGGGCTCGCCTGCACGGTACCCGAAAGCGCCGGGTTTACGCGAACGCCGTCGGATAGATCTGGCGGTACCGGTCGTACGCGTTGTTCACCCGCACGAGATAGGCCTGGGTCTCGGGGAAGGTGATGGCGTTGTGGAGGGTCGTGTCCTCCTGGGCCCAGTTGTCCACGTTCCCCATACCGGCGTTGTAGGCGGCGATGGCCCGATCCGTCGCCCCGTTGAAGTAGGAGCTCAGATATGCCAGGTAGGCGCAGCCGAACTCGATGTTGGTGGCCGGGTCCTCGAGGTTCTCCGCGCTGTAGGAGCTGCCGTCAACCAGGCCCTTGTCGACCATGTCCTGCGCCGTCTCCGGCATGAGCTGCATGAGCCCGCGCGCGCCGGTGGACGATTGGGCGGTGGCATCCCAGCTCGACTCCGTGCGGATGACCGCCGCCACCAGATAGGGGTCGACGTTGTGGCGGGCCGCCGAGGCCGTGATCTCGGACTCGTATTTGAGCGGGTAGATCGCCTTGAACAGGAGGCCCGGGGCGAAGGAGTACACGGCTGCGATCAACCCCACCGCGAGGACGGCGAGCATGGGTAGGACGCGATACCAGGCGAGGAGGCGGGGGCGCTTAGACATCATGGTCGGGCTCCTTGCGCGGCGCGNATGGGTAGAAGGGACAGCAGCCAACACCGGGCATCAGCCGATTCGCGAGCTGCCCCACCAAGACGGGGTGCACGAGCGCATCGAGGCGCGCGGTGTCCTCCGGAGAGGCGAAGGCACGCCGGGCGAGCGCGGCGCGGTCGATGCCGCCGTCGGTATCGAGCACCTCGGGGCCGAACTCACTCGCGATGGCATCAACCAACGCAGAGTCGGGCACGTACAGGCTGCGGGCCAGCTCGTCGAGATCGATGCGCAGGGCACCCCGACTCTCGAGGTGGCGAGCGGCGGCGGATTTGCCCGAAGCGATGTTGCCTATGATGAAGATCGTTTTCATAGCCGCCTATTCTCACTGAGCGCGGAGCGGGCCGCAAGGGATGGCGCGCGTCTGCGGGAAGACACCACGAGGGTGCCTGCGTGCGGCGGGCGCGCGGCGAAGTCGTGGGCGAGGCCGAAGCCCGAGGTGGACGGAAGCGACCGTGCTTCCGTCCAAATTCGCAGCCAGGCGGGGTGCTAGGCCTTCGCGCGGACCTTCGACGCCGCGGGCAGGACCAAGGTGGCGAGGCAGCACACGAGCGCGGCCGCGCCGATCGCGGCGCCCACGAAACCCACCGACTCGATGCCGAGGGCGGTCACGACCACGCCCCCGAACGCCGTGCCGCTCCCGATGCCGAGGTTGAAGATGCCGGAGAAGATCGACATGGCGACCGACGAGGTGTCCCGGTCGGTGGCGCGGATGACCTCGGCCTGGAAGGCGATGCTGTACATCGTGCCGCAGATACCCCAGAGCACGCAGACCGCGATCACGAGGCCGAGCGAGCCGGCCGCGGGCACGAGGAGGGCGAGCGAGGCCGCCACGCCGGCGATCGACAGGCTCATGAAGAAGGACCGGTGCCGATCGTACAGGCGCGTGAGGATCGCGCTGCCGGCAAGCCCCGCCACGCCGAAGACCGTGAGGGCGCCCGTGATGGCCCCGGCCTCGATTCCGCCCACCCGTGCGAGGAAGGGCTCGATGTAGCTGTACCCCGTGTAGTAGGCGGAGGCGAACAGCAGGGTGACGACGAAGATGGCGACGAGTTGGCGGTTCCTCAGCAGGGAGGGCAGCTGGCCCAGGCGGAAGGGCTCGCCGGCGGGCATGGGCGGCAGGCAGATGGCCTGGTAGATGAGGACCGCCACCGAGATGGCGCCCACCAGGAAGAAGGTCATGCGCCAGCCCACCGCGAGGCCGATGGCGCGGCCCAGCGGCAGGCCAAAGATCATCGCGATGGAGGTGCCCGTCGCGACCATCGAGATCGCCAGCGGGCCGTGGCTCTCATCGACCAGGCGAGTCGCCATGACCGCGGCGACGGACCAGAAAATCGCATGGGCCGAGGCGACGACGAGACGGGCGAGGACGAGGATGGGGAAGCTCGGGGCCGCCGCCGAGAGGAACTGACCGGCGGAGAAGACCGCGAGGACGATGAGCATGAGCCGGCGGAACTCGAGCCGCGAGCCCACGATCATGAGCGGCAGCGAGAGGAGCATGACGCTCCAGGCGTACACGCTGATCATGACCCCGGTGCCGGCCTCAGTGAGCCCGAAGGTGAATCCGATATCAGTGAGCAGGCCGATTGGCATGAACTCGGAGGTGTTGAAGATGAAAGCTGAGAGCGTGATGCCCAGCAGGGGCAGCCAGTGCCCGATCGTCATACCGTCCCTGCTGCGATCCGCCATGCGCGATCCCGCCTCTCATCCTGCCGATTCAGCCCAGCGATTATACCGCCTGCCGCAGGCTCGGACGCGGACCCTCATGATTCTCAGGATGTCCACGTCATGCGAACATCTGTTTGTGACCTGATGGTATACTTGAGGGTCACCGATGGCAGTCTGCCGAGAGGAGGGGCATGGCGACAGAGCGCGGTATCGCGGAGCTGATCATCAACCGTGTCATGGGAAGCGAGCGCCTCCGCGAGAGCTCCCACTTCTCCGAGCGCGTCGCCAGCGGGGAGCCCATCCTCACCACGGGACGGCAGATGGCTACCTACCTGCCCGATCGCTACCTTGAGATGCGCTCGATCTCCCGATTGGACACCACGACGGCAGGGCGGTCGCGGTGGCTCTCGGAAGCTGAGCACTTCTACCGTCAGGCCCGTTTCATGGCCGATTGGGAGGACGACTGCCCGTACCGGGGAAGCTTCAAGACCCCCTACCCCACGTACAACGCGATGAGCAACCGCCAGATGAGGGGGTACTTCACGTGGCGCGCCCAGATGCGGCGCGGAGAACCCGATGACGCGGCACCCGCTGCATTCGCTTTCGTGTACCTCTACGAGCTCATCTGCGGCATTGGGGTCGATGAGCCCGCGCACGGGTTCGAGCTCATGCGGGAGCTCTGGCGATCCATGCGCGAGAAGATCCCCAAGCTCGATCATCAACTCCCCGTCTGGTTGCTCGACTACGCCGCCTACCACGGGCTCGACCCGGCGCTCGTCGCCGATCTTCCCGCCATCTCGCATGAGCGCTCGGTTGGCGCGCTCACAGACGCCACGCGCGAGGCTGTGCCTCTCATGCCGCCGTCCCGGCAGCGGCGGCAAGGCCTCCCACCGCTGGGAGACGCCCTCGAGGGCCGTCTGTTCGACCTTCTCTCCGCGCTCTCCAGCTATCGGATCGGGCGCAGCCCGTTGCTGTCCGAGCATGCGGGCGACCTCCGTCATGTTGCCTGCGCCGTCTACCTGCGCCTGCACGAGCATCACGCCAAGCGCGGCTCTGATCTCATCGAGAGCGCCTTCGGATCGGTGGCCGAACTCCCCTATACCATGTTCTCCTCGGCTGTGTTCTTCGATCCAGCGGCCCATCCAGATACCGTGTACGCGGTTGGCCCGTACCACCGGTACGAGTGCAAGGATGGACTTTGGAGCTGCGCGCGCCTCTTCAGCGCCGCTGAACGCTCCACCGAGATCGGGCGGGCGCTGCGTGAGACCGACCGCCGGCTTCGCGAGGCGCTCGGTCATCCGCATCCGCTCGAGCCCCTCGACCCCGTGCCCAAGTACCTGGCGAAGATCATCGATGAGGAGGTCGCCGCCCGCATTGCCTGGATGCAGGCGCACGAGCCCGTGCGGATCGGACTCGATCTCAGCCAACTCTCCGACATTCGGCGAGCCGCGGCCGAAACACGTGAGTCCCTGCTGATCGATGAGGAGCGCGAGGAGGGTCCGCTTCCGACGGTGAACCCTGCGGCAGCAGATGAGGCGCAGGATGAGCCCGAGCTCCACCCGGATGAGGCGGCTACCGTGGCTGAGACCGGGACCGCTCCCAACGAGGCCGGGGCACCCGATGAGCGGGCAGATGAGTCGAGAGAGGCCCTGGACGCACCAAAGCCTGCGGTCGGGTCCGGCCTGCAGCTGGAAGACGCGGCGCCGGAGACCATTGAAGGCAAGGGGTCCGCGCCCGAGCCGCCCATAGGCACGGGTGCCCTGCCCGCGGCGCACGTCGCCTACCTTCGCGCCCTGGTCGCGGGGGATGCGCGCGCGGCCATGGACGCACGCGCCGAGGCAGGCACCACCGAGGACCTTCTCGTCGACGCCATCAACGAGGAACTCTTCGACCTCCTGGGTGACACCGTCCTCGAGTTCGGCCCCGAGGGACCTCAGCTCATTGAGGACTACCAAGAAGATATCGAGAGGATTGTGAACGATGATGAGTGAGAGCAGCCCTGCGCCCACAGCGCCCCGCGTGCCGAAGCGCGTAGCGGCCACCATCCTGAACTCGCTCAAGGGAGGCGTGGTGCCCCGCATCGGGCTCCCCTATATCACCGTGGGTCGCGAGACGGAGATCCGCGCCTTGCTCACGGACCTCGACCTGATCCGCGAGGGCGGGGCGAGTTTCCGATTCCTCGTGGGTCGCTACGGCGCGGGCAAGAGCTTCCTGCTGCAGACCATACGCACCCATGCCATGGGCGAAGGGTACGTGGTGGCCGACGCCGACCTCTCGCCGGAGCGGCGCCTGCAAGGCGGCCAAGGGCAGGGACTCGCCACCTACCGCGAGCTGATCCGCAACCTCTCAACCAAGACCCGTCCTGAGGGCGGGGCCCTCGGTCTCGTGCTCGACCGCTGGGTAGCCGCCACGCCCGAGCGTGCCGGAGCCGAAAAGCTCACCAGCGGGCTCACCGAGCTCGTCCACGGATTCGACTTCTCTCATATGCTCCTACGCTATTGGGAGGCGGCCCAGGAGGGCGATGATGACACCCGCGCGAACGTGCAACGCTGGCTGCGGGGTGAGTACCGCACCCGCACCGAGGCCAGGGCGGACCTCGGGATCTCGCGCATCATCACCGATGACGACTGGTACGACTATGTGAAGCTGCTGGCCACCTTCCTCGTCGCCGCTGGCTACCATGGGCTGCTCGTGCTCATCGACGAACTCGTGAACCTCTTCAAGATCCCCAACGCCGTCACGCGCCAGTACAACTATGAGAAGATCCTGACGATGTACAACGACACCCTGCAGGGCAAGGCACGGCACCTGGGGATCATCATGGGCGGGACACCCACCTCGATCGAGGACCGTCGACGTGGTGTCTTCTCCTACGAGGCGCTCAGGAGCCGGCTCACGCAGGGCCGCTTCGCAAGCGACGAGGTACGCGACATGCTCGCCCCCATCATCCGCCTGCATCCGCTCTCTTACGAGGAGCTGCTCGTGCTCATCGAGAAACTGGCCGAGATCCACGCCGGGTATTTCGGGTACGAGCCGAAGCTCACGGTGGATGACCTTGTCGCCTTCCTGCGGATTGAGTTCTCCCGCGTGGGCGCGGACTCGCACCTCACACCCCGCGAGGTGATCCGCGACTTCATCGAGCTGCTGGACATCATGTACCAGAACCCCAGCAAGAGCCTGGGCGATCTACTCGCCGGCGAACAGGGTGTTGGGAGCGGAGCCAGTGGTGGAAGCGCGACCACGGGAGCAGGTGGGGTTTCCGGGGATGGGGCCATGGGCGCCGGACCGGGTACGGTTTCCGGCGGTGGAGACGGAGACACGATAGCCGGAGGCCGACGCGACTTCACGGAGTTCACGATTTAGGGACGCGGCGGCAGGCTACGGCGCAGGTGGCGATGCGCGCTCTCAGGGGCGGGGTGGGTTGCAGGAAACGCCTCCAACGTATGTTCAATAGGCGCTGATCTTTGGGATCTGCCTGAACCTGGCCACTAAAGTATGCTTTGCAATGCGATTGCAAAAAGCGCCTTCAAAGTGTGTTTTGGAGGTCCCTTTCTTCGGGATCTGCCAAAAACTGGCTGCCAAAGTAGGTTTTCCAGCGCAGTTGCAGAAAGCGCCTCTAAAGCGTGTTATCCAGCGCAGTTGCGGAAAGCGCCTCCGAAGTACGTTCTGAAGTCCCGTTTCTCTGAGATCTGCCAGGAACCGGCTGCCGAAGCACGTTTCCCAGACCCCTCATGCCTGCCGATGAACACCCCACGCGGTCTGCGAGGTCCGCAGATCCGCGCGTCCACAGGCAACGACGGGTCCCAACGGCGCCCTTCACCCACGCGACCGCCAACCCTCCGCGATCGACTCGAAGCCACCGACCTCCATCTCCCTTCGCCCACGAGGCCACCAGCCCTCACCTGACCGCCGCCTCGGCATCCGCACGGCGACGAAGTCGGGACACCGCACCGCGCACCAGGAGCAGGGAGATCAAGATCCCGACCTCAACGAGGACGATGGCGCCGCCGGGCCTGAGGCCGACGTAGAACGAGAGCACGAGGCCCGCAAGCGACGAGACGGCGCCCACCAGGCAGGCGACGAACACGCACTGGCGCCAACTGCGCGAGACCGCGATGGCCGATGCCACCGGGACCGTCATCATCGAGCTCACGATCAGGGACCCCACGGTGCGCGACGCGATCGAGATCGTGAGCGCGCAGACAAGCACGAAGGCGGCGTTCACGAAGCCCGTCCGCACGCCGGCGAGACGTGCCGCGCGCTCATCGAGGGCAACCCAGAAGAGCTCGCGTGAGAGCAGCGTGCAAAACAGGATGACGGCGGCACCCACGCCGATGACGGTGACGAGCTCGGCATCCCCCACCGTGACGATGCTGCCGAACAGGAAGCTCGAGAAGGTCGCCGAGTTGGGCACGAAACCAGACAGCACACCGGCGAGGCCGATGCCCGCTGCCATGATGACGGCCACCGCGAGATCGGCACGAGCCGGCATGACGCGACGGATCCCCTCGATGCAGAAGGCTGAGGAGACGCAGGCGACAACGGCTCCTGCCACAGGGTTCAACCCGGCGATGAGACCGGCTGCCACGCCTGCGAGCGAGGCATGGCCAAGTGCATCACCGATCATGGAGAGCCGTTTGAGCACCACGGTGACGCCCACGAGCGGGACGGCGACGCCAATCACGAGGCCAGCGATGAGGGCGCGCTGCATGAAGGCATAGGCGAAGATCTCAGGCATGGTGGTGTCCGCCCTCCTCAGGCGTGAGGGCGGCGAGCCGCCCCGACTCAAGGCGATAGAGAGTCGCATCGAGGCCCGCCAAACGCTCGAGGTCATGGGTGACCAGGAGGACCGCAAGATCGGGGCGGGTATGGCGTAAATCGGAAAGAAGCTCCTCGAAGCTCCGCGCCGCGTGGGCGTCAAGCCCGCTTGTGGGCTCGTCGAGCACGAGCAGTCCCGGCTCGCAGACGAGGGCGCGCGCGAGCAGGACGCGCTGGAACTGGCCACCCGAGAGCTCCCCGATCATGCGGCGCTCGAAGCCCGCGAGGTCGACGGCCGCCAGTGCGCGCGACACGCGCTCCGAAGCGACGGCCCGCGCACCAAAGCGCGGAAGCGAGGGCCTGAGCGCGTACAGGTTCGCCTTGACGACCTCGTGCACCGAGGCGGGGAACCGCTCGTATGGGACATCGGTCCGCTGCGGGACGTAGCCGACCCGCCCCCAGTCTCGAAAATGCGCTGGGTCGATGCCGAAGATGCGCACCTCACCCGCAGCCGGCTTGATCTCACCGAGGATGAGTTGAAGCAGCGTTGACTTGCCGGCCCCGTTCTCCCCGGTGATGACCGCAAGCTCGCCCGGGGCGACCGTGAGATCGGTGCCGGTGAGGACGGTTTCGCGACCGTGGCCGCACACCGCGTTCACGACGCGAACCGCCGTCCTATCCGATCCCGATTCCATCGATCGCCCCTTCCCATGCGTTTGCGAATCGCGGATATTATACGGATACCCTTAACTCAACGCGGTGACGAGGGTGTCGAGATTTTCACGCATCAGGGAGAGGTAATCGGCACCCTCCTTCTCCTGCTCCTCGGTCAGGCCCTCAACGGGGCTCAGGACACGGCACTCGGCCCCCGTGGCGTCTGCGATGGATTGGGCCACCTTCGGACTCACGAGCTCCTCCGTGAAGATGGTCTTGACGTTGTTCTCCTTGACGAAATCGATGATGGAGGCCATCGTCTTCGCGTCGGGCTCGCCCTCGGCGTCGACGCCGGTGATGGCGCGCTGCGTGAGCCCGTAGGCCTCGCAGAGATAGCCGTACGCCGCATGGCTGACGACGATGGTTTTGTTCGGCAGGTCGGACAGGCGGGACCTGAACTCCTCGTCGAGCTCATCGAAGGCGCGGTCCTGCTCCTCGAAGGCGGTGTCGTAGTCGCTCGCGTGATCGGGATCGACGCGCTTGAGCCCGTCGCGAATGTTCGCGAGCTCCGCTTTAGCGTTTTTTGGGCTCAACCACACGTGCGGGTCGTACTCCACCTCATCGTGGTCATGCCCGTCGTCCCCATCCTCGGAATCATGATCGTGGTCCCCCTCGAGCAGGGTGATCCCGGACGAGGCCTCGACCACCTTCGACGCGTCGAGGCCGGAGACGACATCGTCTGCCCAATGCTCCATGCCAGCGCCGTTGTACACGAAGAGAGCCGCCGACTGCAGGCCCTCGATGTCGCGCGCCGACGGCTCCCAGTCGTGGGGCTCCGTGCCCGAGGGCACGAGGGTCGTGACGTCAACCAGGTCGCCACCGATCTTCTTCGTGAAATCCTCCATGACGTACATGCTTGCAACCACCTGAAGCGCGCCGGATGCGGACGAGCCGGTGTTGGAGCCGGCGCGGGCGCAGCCGGCGAGCAGGGCCTGGCCGCCGAGGGCAGCGAGGCCGAATGCGGCCAAGGCACTGCGGCGGGAGATGGGATGGGCGATGCGTGCGGGTGTACTCATGATGCGGGCTCCTTGCTCGTAGCGGGACGGATCTCAGCTCTTGGACGCGGGCGGGTTCGCGGCGGAGAGGCAGTCCGCGCAGGTGCCGTGCAGGACGCTTGCGGCGGAGTTGATGGCGAAACCATGCTCCTGCAGGACATGCTCGGAGAAGGCCCCCAGGCTCTCGCAGGTCAGCGGCAGCACGCGACCGCAGCTGTCGCATCTGAGCTGCCCCTCGGTGTCCGCAGGGGCCTGCTCGGGCGCGATGCGGTACTGGGCGGCGCCACCGCGGACCTCGGCGACCTTGAGCATGCGATCCTCTGCGACGAGGCGCTCGAGCGTGCGGTAGACCGTGGTTCGCCCCACCTCGACCCCATGCCCGTGCAGCAGCTCGCAGACGGCATCGACGCTCAGGAAGGCGTCGTCATGCGCTGCCATGACGGCGATGATGGATTGCTTCTGCCGCGTCTCGTACGCACCGCGCGCCATGGCTCTCCCTCCAGCATTCCAAGAACTGGAATCCAATTTCAATTTCAAAGTATGGCATAGCGAACATGCCTGCACAAAATGCACACGGGTGCATCCGAGCAGGGCGAGCGTTCCACTGGTCAAGCGCGGGAGATCCCCAACCGCTCCGCCATATCCGCATTCGCGCTCGCAAGGTCATCAGGCGAGAGCTCGCCGATGCTTCGATGCCCCGTGACACGGCAGAACATCCTGAGGTCGTCGAAGGTCGCGCGGTAGAAGTTCTCCACGCGCACGGCCGCCGCATCCCAATCACGGCGGCCCCGCAGCTCTGGATCCTGGGTGGCGATGCCGAGCGGACAGAGCCCGCTGCCGCAGATCCGATACTGCTGGCAGCCGAGGGCCATGAGCGATGCAGAGGCGAGGGCCACCGCATCGGCGCCGAGCGCAAGCGCCTTCACGATATCCGAGGCGACGCGCAAGCCGCCGGTGACGACGAGACTCGCCTTCGAACCGAGCTCATCAAGATGGCGGCGCGCGCGGACAAGGGCGTACATCGTAGGAATCGAGGAGGCATCGCGGAGCATGGCGGGAGATGCGCCCGTGGCGCCGCCGCGGCCGTCGATTGTGATGAAATCGGCCCCTGCCGCGTGGGCGACATCCAGATCTCGCTCGATATGGCCGGCGGCCAGCTTGATGCCCACCGGAGCACCAAGGGAGCGCTCGCGCATCTCTTCGACGAGCGCCCTGAGGCCGTCCACACCGTCCATACCCGGGAACGTGGACGGCGAGATGATGTCCTCGCCGGGCATCCGACCGCGGATGCGGGCGATCTCCTCCGTCACCTTCCCTCCCGGCAGGTGACCGCCCATACCGGGCTTGGTGCCCTGGCCGATCTTGATCTCGATCGCATCGGCGGCGCGCAGGTTCTCATCCGTTGCCGAGTACCGCAGTGGGGCGATTTCAAAAATGTAGCGCGTTGACGCCTCGCGCTCCGCGGGGAGAATACCGCCCTCCCCCGAGCACATGGCCGTGCCCACCGCCGAGGCACCGCGTGCGAGGGCGACCTTCGCCTCCGCGCTCAACGCGCCGAACGACATGTGGGATACGAACACCGGCCCCGCGATCGTGAGCGGACGCACGGCGCCCGGCCCTATCGTGCAGGAGATGTCGACCTCGGCGTCCTCCGCAAGCGGCATCGGGTCGAGCTGGGCCCCGAGGACGAGGATGTCCTCCCATGCGGGCAGCGGGAGCGTGGTCGCCATGGCGGCATCCGGCAGGCGACCATGCTCCGCAAGCTCGTGAATGGTGGAGAGGTGCCGGATCGAGGGATCAACCCGGCGCAGATCAGCAGGTACGGGGAGGGGCCCCTCCTCGTAGGTGTCCTCCTCCGTCTCAGCCGTCTCCGCATCATCCTCGATGCGGATGAATCCAGAGGCGGGTGACCCGCACATACGGCAGCTGTCCAGCGATGAAAACGGCTGCCCCTCCACTTCCTCGTCGTACGCCCACCCGCACATCGGACATTGATACCTTGCCATGTCGACTCCCCTCTTCACGGCCGTTTCCCCCAGCGTATCGTATATAGACCCCCTTCCCGACGGCATTTCGGCGGGGGGCTCGTGAGTCCCATCTCCACCGTAATAATAGAACATGTGTTCGTATTTTACAATAGAGAAAAGGAGATCAACGGGCGTCTTCGCTCAACGCGTGCCATTCGCGCAGACTTCTGTCGCGCCATTCAAGACGAACGGTAGGAAATCACCGGCAAGCGGTCACAAGCGCGGACCCGCTTAACGATTCGCAAACAAAGTCCCTATGATTCGCACAGCCGATTTGTCACCCTTCGGGGGCATCACCGGTGGCCGCGCGGAGACGCGGATCTTCTGCTCGCATGTACCTGGAGTTCCGGATCATGCGCATTTTCAAAAAGATCAACAACAACGTCGCGCTCGCCCGCGATGAACAGGGCCGTGAGTCCGTCGCGTTCGCCACAGGCGTCGGTTTTCCTCCGATCCCCTACGAGCTGACCGACGAGTCAACTATCCAGCGCGTGTTCCGCGATGTCGATCAGGGCCTGCTCAGAGCCGTCTCATCAATCTCGGACGACGTGCTCGCAGCCGCCCTCGACATCGGCGATCTTGCTTCCGCCGCCCTCCGGTGCGACTTGAACTCAAATCTGGTCTTCACCCTCGGAGATCATCTCCAATTCGCCGTGGAGCGCGCAAAAGACGGCATCGCTTTTGACAACCCTCTTGCGCTCGAAGTCGAATATGTATATCCCCGCGAGTCAGAGGTCGCGCGACGCGGGCTCGACATCATGTGGCGCCACACGGGCATCCGCCTGCCGGATCATGAGGTGAGCTCGATCGCCCTACACCTCGTGAACGCGGAATCGGCCGATGCCCATGACCCGGAGAACATCGCGCTGATCATGAAAAGCGCCGCGGTGATCGAGCAGGTCACCGCGATCGTCGAGCGTGAGATGGATATCAACGTCGATCGGTCCTCATGGGGCTACGTGCGCTTCATCACCCATATCCGCTATCTCATCAAGCGCCTGAGCAGCGATCAAGACCCCGTCGCATCGCAGAACGCAGGGCTCTTCGCCCATGTGAGCGAGAGCTTCCCCGAAGCATATCGGTGCGCCCTGCGCGTCAGCGAATTCCTTTGTTCCCACTACGGCCGCGCGAGCTCGGATGAGGAGACCCTCTATCTGATGATGTACCTCAACCGCCTGCGCTCGGACGCGACGCGATAGCATATCCCGCCGCATGCGACGCCGGGCCCAGCGCAGCATGCGACCCCTCTCACCCCAATCCACAGGTGCCGGGAAATCGGCAGCTACCCGAGGAGGTCCCATGGACTACGCAACGCTAGCGAACGCGATCATAATCGCGGTTGGAGGCAAGGACAACATCACCAGCGTCACGCACTGCATGACCCGTCTGCGCCTCGTGCTCAAAGACGAGTCGCATGCCGATGACGGCAGCGTCAAAGGTCTCGACCATGTGCAGGGAGTCGTGCACGCGAATGGTCAGTACCAGGTGATCATCGGCCCCGAGGTGGCCGACGTTGCCGCCGCGGTCGCTGAGGCGGTCGGATGCGAGCTTGGCGAGACGACCGTTCAAGAGGATGCGCCCGACGAGATCGATGGCCTGAAGCTGCCCTCAGCAGGCGGCGGTATCTTCAATCGGTTTATCAGGATCATCTCGAGCTGCATCTTCCCGCTGGTCGGTCTTTTGATTGCATCCGGTATGCTGCGCGGCACCCTCACCGTGCTCACGACGGCCGGGCTCATGCAGACAACCGACGGCGCGTATCTTGCCCTGAACGCGGTCGGCTCCTCCGTTATGTACTACCTTCCGATCCTCGTTGGCTTCATCGCCGGAAAAACGTTTGGGGCCAATCCCTACCTCACCGCCGTGATCGGGGCCTCGATGGTCTACCCCGACATCGTGGCAGCTCTCACAGACGGCGTTGAGCTCACATTCCTCGGGATCCCCCTCATCCTCACCCGATACGCCTACCAGCTCTTCCCCATCCTGATCGCAGCCTGGTTCACGGGGATCGTCGAGCGCTTTTGGCGGGCACGGCTCCCGCGCGTGATCTCGCTCATGTTCGTGCCCCTGCTCACCATGGTCGTTGTCGCCCGGATCACCTTCCTGGTCATCGGCCCCCTCATGACCTGGATCGGAAACGCGCTCGCAGGGATCGTGAGCGCTATCATCGCCGTGAGCCCGACGATCGCAGGCGCCGTGCTCGGGGCGTTCTTCCAGGTCCTGATCATGCTCGGCGTCGCCCGCGCCTTCAGCCCGATCATGATGAACAACATCACGACGTTCGGCGAGGACCCGATCCTTGCCATGGCCGGCGTCTCCCTGTTCGCGCTCGCCGGCGCGGGCCTCGGCTACATGCTCCGCCAGAAAGATAAGAAGGACCGCAGCGAGGCGCTCATGCTGAGCTTGACGTCCTTCCTCGGCATCAGCGAGCCGATCATCTACTCCATGGCCCTGCCGCGAAAGTCCCCCTTTATCGCATCGTGGATCGGCGGCGCCCTGGGCGGGGCCATCATCGGCTTCTTCGGCTGCGCCGTCCAAGCATACGGCGGCGGCATCTTCCAGGGCCTGCTCATGGTCTCAGCGGACAAGCCCATGAATGTGGTCTGGTGGGCCGTCGCAAGCGCGGTCTCGGCGGTTGTGAGTTTCCTCGTCTCGCTCGTCATTTCCAAGGACAGCAGCGCGGAGGCGTCGGATGACCATGCGTCGAGCGAGTCCGGTGTGCAGGCATAACCTCTTTGAACCCACATCGATGAAGGAGTGCACCTATGTATAGAAACACCGCACCGATTCACTTCCCCAACGGCTTCCTATGGGGTGGGGCCACAGCGGCCAACCAGATCGAAGGCGCTTGGGATGAGGGCGGAAAGGGCATGACGGTCCAGGACTGCCTGCCCTATCGCGAGGTCGGCGTCGCCGACTTCACTAAACAGTTCGCATTCTCGACCGCAGATCTTGACCGCGCGCTCGCTGCGGATGCCTCTGATAACTACCCCAAGCGGCGCGCTATCGATTTCTACCATCGCTACCAAGGGGATATCGAGCTTTTCGCTGAGATGGGATTTCGAGCGCTCCGCGTCTCGATCTGCTGGAGCCGCATCTACACCGACCCGCGCGACCCAATGCCCAACGAGGAGGGCATCGCATACTACCTTGACCTGTTCAAGGAGCTCCGTGCGCACGGCATCGAACCCATCGTGACGCTCTCCCACTACGACCCGCCCCTCGCGCTGGTGACGGACTTCCAGGGCTGGTATTCGCGGGAGTGCATCGATCTGTTTGTCAAATACGCTCGCACCTGCTTTGAACGCTTTGGGGGCCTCGTCAAGTACTGGCTGACCTTCAACAAGGTGGACGCGATGCTGCGCCATGCGGTGACCTCCGGAGGGCTCATCGAGGACAGGTTCCCCGGGCTTCCATTTGAGCAGGTTATCTATCAGGCGATGCACCATCAGATGCTGGCCAGTGCGCGTGCGGTGAAGCTCTGCCATGAGCTTGTTCCGGACTCGCAGGTCGGCTGCATGATGACCAAGCTCATGTTTTACCCGTACACGTGCAAGCCCGAGGACAACCTGGCAATACAGCAGAGGATGCGCAGCATCTACCGGTATGTGGATATCCAGGCGTTCGGAGAGTACCCCCGCTATCTGCTCACGGCGATCGAACGCAAGGGATTCTCGATTGAATCTCGTCCCGAGGATGCCGACATACTTCGGGCAGGCACGGTGGATTTCGTGAGCTTCTCCTATTACATGACGAGCTGCATGGCGGCCGACACCGATGGCCTCGACATGGCCCCGGGCAACACGGTCAACGGCGTGAAGAACCCCTACTTGCCGAGCAGCGAATGGGGATGGCAGACCGATCCCACAGGCCTGCGCATCTCACTCGTCGAACTCTACGACCGGTACCGCAAACCCCTGCTGATCGTTGAGAACGGCCTGGGCGCGAAGGACACCGTCGAGGCGGACGGGCGGGTGCACGATCCTTACCGGATTGAATACCTTGCCGAGCATGTTCGGGCCATGAGCGACGCCATCAACGTGGACGGCGTCGATCTCATCGGATACACATGGTGGGGCTGCATCGATTTGGTGAGCGAGAGCACCCGCCAAATGTCGAAGCGGTACGGTTTCATCTACGTCGACATGGACGACTACGGAAACGGGACATTCGAACGGATCAAGAAGGACGGTTTTGAGTATTATCGCCAGATCATAGCGAGCAACGGCGAGCACGCGTCAACCGGCGCGTAGGCCCCGTGCGCGCCCGCCGCCTCTTGAAAGGGTCGGCGGGCGCGCCTCCATTGGCTGCGGCGCGGGCGCATGCGCACAGCCCGGTGAGAGCCGACCGGCTCCCCCTGATTCATCTCCCGATCTTTCCTCCTTTGTGCTAGAATAGAACGTATGTTCGCAATCTAGTTTATCGCGAGGGAGGGACAATGGGCGTCTTCGATCGGTACGCACCGTTCGTGCAGGATTTCATCTACGACCACGGCTGGGAGGATCTCCGGGGCATTCAGGTCGCCGCCGCTGAGGCCATATTCGATACCGATGAGAACGTCCTGCTGACCGCTTCCACCGCCTCCGGTAAGACGGAGGCCGCCTTCTTCCCCATCCTCACGGAGTTCTGGGAGAACCCGCCCGCAAGTGTCGGGGCCCTCTACATCGGACCGCTCAAAGCCCTTATCAATGATCAGTTTCTGCGCTTGAATGACCTCTGCCAAGAGGCTCACATCCCCGTTTGGCACTGGCACGGCGATGTGGCCGCCTCGCATAAGGCCCGTCTGCTCAAACATCCCAGCGGTATCCTGCAGATCACGCCCGAGTCACTCGAGGCCCTGCTCCTGCACCGGCACAACGCCATCGGGCGCCTCTTCTGCGACCTGCGCTACGTGGTCATCGACGAGGTCCATTCCCTCCTGCGCGGAGATCGCGGCGGGCAGGCCCTCTGCCTCATCGAGCGCCTCTCGCGCATGGCCGGCGTCAACCCCCGCCGCATCGGGCTCTCCGCCACCATCGGAGACCCGGAGCACACCGGGGCCTTCCTCTCACAGGGAACCGGCCGCAACTGCGTCATACCTCGTTTTGAAGAGCCCCGGCGCACCTGGCGTCTCTCAATGGAGCACTTCTATATAACCGGGCCGCAGGCACCTGAGCGCGCGGCATCGGGAACGGGGCCCGTCCCTGCCGAGGTCGTAGCCATCACCCGCGAGACCCCCGCCGCGCCTTCAGTTGAGGACCTCCTCGACCGGGCATACGACGCCGCAGCTGAGCCGCACGCCCTCGTGCCGGCAGCTGCCGACCCCCATGGCCCCGACAATGACAACCCCCATCCTGATGGCGGACCCGCCGATGTCAGCATCCCGCAGGCTGATGAGTCCGCCCTGGTCTTGCCCTCTGATACCGCACCCGCAGGGGCAGATCCGGGCATCGGGTACATCTTCGAGCGCACGCACGGCGCCAAATGCCTCGTATTCTCCAATTCCCGTGAGGAGGCGGAGGCCGTCTGCTCGATGCTTCGCAGCTACTGTGAGGCCAACCACGAGCCCGACCGCTTCCTGATCCACCATGGGAACATCTCATCGAGCTTCCGTGAGGCGGCCGAGGAGCTCATGCGCGATCCGGAGCGCCTGGACACCACCGTGACCACGGCGACTTTGGAGCTCGGCATCGATGTTGGCAGGCTCGAGCGCGCCTTCCAGATTGACGCCCCGTTCACCGTCTCAAGCTTTCTGCAGCGCATGGGCCGCACCGGCCGGCGCGGCTCACCACCCGAGATGCACTTCGTCATGCGCGAGGAGCAGCCCGAGCCGCAGTCGCTGCTGCCCGAGACCATACCCTGGAAGCTCATACAGGGGATCGCCCTCGTCCAGCTCTACCGGGAGGAGCGCTGGGTCGAGCCGCCCGATCTCAACCGGCTCCCCTACAGCCTGCTCTACCACCAGGTGATGTCGATCCTCGCCTCCACGGGGGAGCTCTCCCCCGCCGAGTTGGCAGATCGCGTGGGCAACCTCAGCTACTTCCACCGCGTCTCATCAGATGACCTCCGCCAGCTCCTCCGGCACCTCATCGAGATCGAGCAGGTCGAGCTCACGGAGGGCGGCGGCCTCATCGTGGGGCTCGCCGGAGAGCGCGTCATCAACTCATTCAAGTTCTACGCGGTCTTCCAGGAGAACGAGGAGTTCACCGTGCGCTCGGAGAGCGCCGAGCTCGGCACCATCGTGAACCCGCCGCCAGCCGGCGAGCGCATCGCGATCGCGGGGCACTGCTGGCTCGTCGAGGAGGTGGACTGGAAGCGCCATCTCGTCTACTGCACGCAGGTCAAAGGCCGCGTTCCCGCCTACTTCGGCGATGTCGCGGGAAACATCGACACGCATGTGCTCGCACGCATGAAACGCGTCCTGGAGGAGCACGAAGCCTATCCGTACCTGCTCGGCAATGCCCGGGCGCGCCTCATTCACGCCCGCCATGTAACGGAGAATGCCCGCGTCAGCGGACCTGAGGCCTGCCCACTCATCAACCTCGGCGGGAGCTCGTGGGCGCTCTTCCCCTGGCTCGGGAGCTACGCGTTCCTCGCGCTCGAGCGCCTGCTCAAGATCAAGTGCGCTGCCCGGCTCGGACTGCGCGGGCTCGACCCGTCGCGCCCCTATTTCATGCAGCTGCGGCTCGGTGAGAACGTGGATGAACGCGAGTTCTTCGAGGTGCTTGCCGAGGAGGCGGAGGCTCCGTTCGACCCCATCGAGCTCGTGTATCCCGGCGAGGTCCCCTACTTCGACAAATACGATGGCATGCTGCCTGAGGAACTGGTGCGCAAGGGATTCGCGGAGGGCGTCCTCGATATCGCCGGGATGCGCGAGCGCGTCCTCGAGTGGCGGGAGCGCTTCTGCGGGTGAGCTCCGTCTGATCATAGGAGACGCCCCGTGATTAGTCGGCAACAGGGCGAACGCAGGCGCATGGGGACGGCGCCCCAGCAGACCGCTTACGAACAAAAAGCGTCCGCAGCCCGGACATCCGGGCTGCGGGCACCAGCCAACAGCCTAAGGCGCGTACTCGGGCTGCACTGATCCCAGCACAGCCCCTCATCGCTTCTACGCAGCGAGGATAGCCTTAAGATCCTCCTCCGGCGTGGAGGTCGGATGGATGTCGTAGTTCTCCACCAGCGCGTTCAGGACGTTCGGGCTCACGAAGGCCGGCAGGGTCGGGCCGAGGTAGATGCCCTTGAGGCCGAGGTTCAGCAGGGTGAGCAGGATCGCCACGGCCTTCTGCTCGTACCAGGAGAGCACGAGCGTCAGCGGCAGCTCGTTCACGCTGCACTCAAAGGCGTCGGCGAGGGCGAGGGCAACCACCAGGGCACTGTAGGCGTCGTTGCACTGACCCATATCGAGGATGCGCGGGATCCCGCCGATGGTGCCGAGATCGAGGTCGTTGAAGCGGAACTTGCCGCAGGCGAGCGTCAGGATCAGCGAGTCCTCGGGCGCGTTCGCCACGAAATCGGTGTAGTAGTTGCGGCCGGGGCGAGCGCCGTCGCAGCCGCCCACGAGGAAGATATGCTTCACGGCGCCGGACTTGACGGCCTCGATGACCTTGTCGGCCACACCGAGCACCGCGTCATGCCCAAAGCCCGTGGTCACGCTCGAGCCGCCGTTGATGCCCGTGAGCTCCTGGCGCTCGGTGTATCCACCAAGCGTGAGGGCGCAGTCTATAACCGCGGTGAAGTCCTTGGTGCCATCCTCCGCCGTGTCGATGTGCGCGAGCCCGGGGTACTCCACGACGCTCGTGGTGAAGACGCGGTCGGCGTAGCTCGGCTTGGGCTTCATAAGGCAGTTGGTGGTGAAGAGCACCGGAGCGGGCATGCCGTCGAACTCACGACGCTGGTTCTGCCAAGCGGTACCGAAATTGCCCTTGAGCTGAGGGTGCTTCTTAAGCTCAGGATAGGCGTGCGCCGGGAGCATCTCGCCGTGGGTGTAGATGTTCACACCGCGGCCGTCGGTCTGCTCGAGGAGCTGCTTCAGATCCTTGAGATCATGTCCGGAGACCACGATGAAGGGGCCGGGCTCGATCGCGAGCGGGACCTCGGTGGGCACGGGCTTGCCGAAGGACTCGGTGTTGGCCTGATCGAGGAGCTTCATGCAGGTGAAGTTGGCCTCGCCCACCGCGAGCGCCTCGGGCAGGAGCTCGTCGACGGAACCCGGGGTCCCGATCGCACGGAGAGACCGGTAGAAGTGGGCGGCGAGGTCGTCGTCGGTGTAGCCCTGAACGATCGCATGATGGGCATAGGCGGCCATGCCGCGCAGACCGAAGAGGATGAGCGATTTCACGGAGCGGATGTCCTCATCGGGCCCGCCCCAGAGCTCGGCGAGATCGTACCCCTCGGGCGCGGTGCCCCCGTTCAGCTCGGCAGCGGCCTCGCGCACACGCACGGTGACACGGCGCACCGCCTCCGGATCGAAGTCAACGTTGGTCACGCAGGTGAAGAGCCCCTCGTACAGGAGCTCATCGAGATCGCGGCCCGTGGTCTTGCCCTCGGCGGCGCGGGCGAGGCCGATGAGGGCGGAGGTGAGCTCGTCCTGCTCAGCTGCGGTCTCGGCGTCCTTGCCGCAGACACCGGCCTGGGCGGTGCATCCGGAGCAGTTCGCCGTCTGCTCGCACTGGAAGCAGAACATGCTGGTATCGAGTTTGATCATGAAATCCCCTCTCATGTTCACGGGTGCGCTCCTCACACCCTGTTGCCGCGATTATACAAACGCGCCTCGAAGGTGTATGTTGTTTTCACAACGTATCGATGGTTTTCGGGGAAGCTTTTCCATCCCCTGGTAGGGAGCGTACATGGCCCTTAACTATGACGAGATTGCAAACCAAGTTGCCGGCACCGCGCCGTTTGAAGGCATCGACCACGACGACACCGTATCCATGCTCAGGTGCATGGGCGCACGAGTTCGCGCCTTCAAATCAGAGGAGCTGATCCTGCGCATGGGCGAGCCGGCGCCCGCGTTCGGACTGGTGCTGGACGGGGGCGTGCGCATCGAGCGCACCGACGCCTGGGGCGACACCTCGGTGATCGGCTTCGCCCGACCCGGTGAGGTCTTTGGGGAGAGCTACGCGTGCGCGCCGAACACGCCACTGCTGGTCAACGCCGTCGCGACCGAGGGGACGCGGATCCTCCTCCTGAACGTGAACCACGTGCTCCGCCCCTGCGACAAGGGCTGCGCCTACCACGCGCGCCTGCTCACGAACCTCCTCATGCTCTCCGCACGCAAGAACATCGAGCTCTCACGGCGCATCTTCCACACCAGTCCCAAGTCGATCCGGGGGAAGCTGCTCTCCTACCTGTCATCCGAGGCGGCGAGAGCCGGATCGCGGCGTTTCTCGATCCCCTTCAACCGCCAGCAGCTGGCCGATTACCTCGCCGTCGACCGCTGCGCCCTCTCAAGCGAGCTCGGTCGCATGCAGCGCGACGGCCTCCTGCGCACCCGGCGCAGCGAGTTCGAGCTCCTCGTCGAGGCTGCGGAAGGCTAGGCCGCCGGATCGCGCAGGGCGCGCCCGAGCAGCTCCTCCCCGAAGGGGATCGACTCTGGCAGGTCGATCGCGCGGTCGCTGGCGACGACGAGGTAGTTGTCCTCCCCGCCCCAGACCTCATCGCTCGTCTCGATAACCTGGACATGCGCGAAGACCTGCAAGAGCGTTGCGATCTCGTCGCGCAGGAAGGTGAGGTCTCGACCGCCATCGCGGGAGACAACATTTGAGAGGTAAAGGCCCCCGGGCGCGAGGCGGCCGGCTATGGCCTGGACCGCTTCCACCGTTGCGAGCGCAGGAGCGGGCTCCGCGCCCGCGAACGCGTCGTTGATGATCGCATCGTACCGGGGAAGGATGATCTCGCCGGCCCTCAGGCTCCGCAAAGGGTACCCGGGCCCCTCAACCGCGAATCCGGGACGCGTGCCCACGGACGGGGCACCAGCCGTCGAGAGGATCTCGCCCTCGCCCCGCTCAACCAGATCGCGGCCGTCGCCCACGATGATGCGGAGCGAATTGCCATCAGCGGTGCGCGGGTCGGCGAGGCGGCGTTCGAGCTCGTCGAGGAAGAACCAGCGTCGGGCGGCGCGCACGACGGCGGCATTGAGCTCGACCACGTCGAGATGGACGCCGGAGGCGCTGGTGAGCAGGTGCTTGGGATACGAGAATCCACCGCCGCCGATCAGAAGGACCGACTGCGGGGTCTCATGGGAGAACGGGATGTCGAATCCGCGGTAGTAGGAGAACACGGGCTCGAATCGGAGCTCTCCCAGGTAGCTCGCGCTCTGGTAGACCCCACCCTGGCTGAGCACGCGGATGCGCTCACCCGACGCGCCCTCCACCACATGGACCCGGGCGATACCGTGCTTTGTCCTGATCACCTGCAGGCAATGCCGACGTGCGACCGACACCGCCGCCGCGCCGAGCAGAGCTCCTGCGGCGACGGTGGCGGCGACGGCCGCGGCCTTCATAGTTCCTTTGGCCATAACGGCCCCCTCAGATCTCACGCTGTTGGTACAGGCCATTATCCGCAAAACCGAGGGCCCGGTAGTACGCACGGGTGCCCACCGCAGAGATCACATTCACGCGTCGGTATCCGGCCTCACGCGCGATCTCGCAGGCGCGCTCGACCAAGCGCCGTCCCAAGCCGAGATGCTGGGCGGCACGGCCACCCTCGCCGAGGCGCGCCACGGCACCGTAGATATGCACCTCACGGATCATGGCCTCACCCGGCCGCATAGGGATCTCACCAGTATGCGCGGCGATAAACGATGGATCGGGAAGCGAGAGCCTGAGGAATCCCGCGATGCGGTTGTCCTGTGCCCGCCACTCGATGAACCGCTCCCGCGAGACCGAGGTCTCATAGGGCACTTCCAACATACGAAGGCGCTCGACATTCACCTCCCCGGTCCCCACCTCACGGAACCGGATCTCACGGACCGTCGCCTGGCCGCGCTCAAGACGCGCCTCGACGAGCTGCCGCAGGTTCGGCTTCTTGTTGCCGGCGCGGATATCCCCCGAGGAGAAGTCGCGGATCATACGGGAGATGCGGCAGTACGGTGGGGTTGCGACGATGTCGTCGGCGAGGATGGAAAGCAGCCCCTCTTCTGGATACGGCCGCCAGCTTCCATCCTGATGGTTGCGCAGGAGGCGCGCGCTCTCGATGAGGGCGCAGGGGTAGAGCTTCACCTCATCGGGAAGGAAGGCCCGATCTGAGACGAGGCGGCGGTAGTCGGCGCGGTCAAGCTCGGGGGTCGCGCCCAAGAGGCTCACCATCTGATGCGCGTGGATCTTGAAGCCGAAGATGCGAAGCCACGCGAAGGCGCGCTCGATCTGCTCGACCGTGAGGCCCCGGCCGTTGATGTCGAGAACAGCTTGGTTGAGGCTCTGCACGCCCATCTGGACCTTGGTCGCCCCCTGGCGTCGGATGCGCATGAGCGCCTCAGGTCCCACGGCATCGGGCCGTGTCTCGATCACGAGCCCGACGACCCGGTGGCGGGCGGATTCGTTCTCATGCTGCAGGCGTTCGAGCTCCTCCCAGGTGCCACGCTGGGCGGCCGCGAGGGTGCGATGCGGGGCGCTCGCCCCATACAGCTCGTGGATCGCCTGGTTGTAGCTGCGGGCACCGGTATTGACCGCCGCTTGCGCCCCGGCAGCGAAGGCGGAGAGCTCGTCCTCGCGTGCCGGGAACCCCTGGTCCCGATACCAGGCGATGCGCGCAGCGGCGGTGGCGGGAAGTGGCGCCGGCGCAGATGGACCTGATGCGCGGCGAGGATTCTGATCGGTCGTTTCGCGCAAAGCTGCTCGATCAGGAGACCGGTTGGCGAGGTGGCCGTCCCTCGCTTCGGGCTCATCAGCGTCTATGGCCTCGGACACGTCCCTACCGCTCACCGGGGTGTGTCCCGATGCCGCCGCGGTGTCGGCGGGATAGGCCGCTCCTTCGTTCAAAGCCCGGAAGAGCTCCGAGATGAACCAGATCTGGTAGTCCTCCGGGTAATCAGACCACGTACCGCCGAGCACGATGAGCTCGATCTTGTCCGTGGCGTGCCCCATCTGGGAGAGCGCCGTCAGACGGGCCGACACCTGCAGGTACGGATCGAACCAGTTCTGCTCGGCGCGCTCGCAGGCCGGCTCGCGATGCAGGTAGCTCTTGGGCATGCGAACGTCGTTGGGGCAGAACAGGCAGTCCCCCGAGCACGGCCAGGGCTTGGTGATGACCGTGATCGTGGCCACCCCCGACGCCGTGCGCCGCGGCTTCATGCGCAGGACCGCGAGCAGGCGCTCCTCGAGCTCCGACGTGATGCCCCATGAGCGCCAACGGTCCGGTTCCTCCCGTTTGACGCGTAGGTAGAACGGCAGAAGCCGTCGCTTCGCATAGGTTCGTTTATCAACATGGTCGCGGCGGAGCTGCGCATGGACGATGCGGACGAGGGCGCGATCATCAACCGCCTCCCCCGCCCGCAGCGCCTCCACGATGTCAGTGATGATCTCGTCCATGCGCCAGATTGTAGCGCATGCATGAAACACCCGATATTCGTCGTCCGTCTGCATGGACCTCCGCGCTCCGGGCCGGAATGGGCACCGCGCGCCCACGCACGGGGGATGCACCGCATATGGGAACGCGATTCCCTGGCCAAAAATGCCGCGAAACAGTGATGTGCGAGATGGGGGGGGCAAAACGTCATCTCGAGGCGCTCGCAAAGGCATTTTGCCTGAGAGCACAGTCGAGAGTAGGTTTCGATCCCGCGTGAATCGACTGGTCAACAGCAGGCACCAGGATGCGAGCGCGTGCATGATATGCGCGGAAAACGTCTTCTCGAAGTGGTCCCAAAGGCGTTTTGCTTGAAAACGCGGCTGCGAGTATGTTTTCATGCCCGTTTGTGCCGACATCGCTGAGCGGCAAGGACGAGGCAATGCGTAGCATATCGGTTAGGATGTGGTGCACGGATCACCTGAACGGGAAGGGTTATGGAGCCGTCATTCGCCCGCGAGCTCATCGCGCTCAACAACCGATTCTATGCGGAGCATGCGGCATCGTTCTCCGCTACGCGTTCCGCGCCTTGGGCGGGGTGGCGCGAGGTTGTCCGTTACGCGCGAGCTGCCGGAGTTCTGGCGCAGCGGATCCGTCCTGAACACCACTCCGACCGTCTCAACGCAGCCGACGCACGTGATACTCTCCCAGCGCAGGCGCCGAGATCCGTGCGCGTCCTCGACCTCGCCTGCGGCAACCTGCGGTTCGAGCGGTTCCTGCATGAGGAGGTGCCCGGGGCGAGCTTCACCTTCGATGCCATCGACCGCTGCGCCCCGCTCATGACGGCAGGGAGCATCTCCCCCTCGTGCCACCTCATCGAGCTCGACATCCTCGAGCACCTCGCCGCCAACGAGTCGTTTCCCCTCGATACCCCCACCGATCTTGCGGTCTGCTTCGGCTTCCTGCACCATGTCCCCACCGCCGAGCTCCGGGAGCGAGCCGTTCGCGCCCTCCTTGACGCGACGCGACCCGGCGGCATTGTGGCCCTCTCATACTGGCGCTTCATGGATGATCCGCGCCTCGCCCGCCAAGCGGCTCGGACTGCCGAGCGCGCAGCCGTGCGGCCGCCCTTCCCCACCTTTGACCCATGCGAACTTGAACCTGGTGACCACCTCCTTGGCTGGCAAGCAGACCCGACGGCATTCCGTTACTGCCACCACACCTCCGAGGATGAGCTCAACGACCTGACCAGGGCCCTCGAACCCCTGGCAGGCGAGCTCGCCCGCTTCTCCGCAGACGGGTCCACCGGGTCGCTCAACCGCTACCTCATCCTGCAACGTCACTGACCCGCGCGGTCCGCCGCGCGAACGAGCCTGAGCAACCGCCATCACCTCTTGTGTCGTTGAGATCCTCCCGATCCCTTCAGCACCCCCTCGCGTACAATGGTGCGGTTCAAATCCCGTCCGCACCAGGAGTCCCATGCACGCCCGCAGCCCCAAGAACTTCGTCCTCGAGGAGCGCCTCGAGCGCTACGCCACCGCCATTGAGGTGGTGCCGTCCGCGTACCGGGGGCGCTGGGCGGCAGCGTGCGCGCCCGCAGGCGGCACGCCGTTTGCGGCGGTTCACCTCGACCTCGGCTGCGGCAAGGGAAGCTACCTTGTCGAAGCCGCCCGTCTTGATCCCGATACGCTGTTCATCGGCATCGATTCCGAGCCCGTCTGCATCGCCTACGCGGCGCAGGCCGTCTGCGACGCCCGGGTGCCGAACGCCCTCTTGATCCCCGGCCGCGCCGACGATCTCGCCCGCGTGTTCGCCCCCGGCGAGCTTTCCGCGATCACCCTGAGCTTCCCCACGCCGTTCCCCCGCAAGAAGCAGGCGCCGGGCCGCGTCACGCAGGTGGATCGACTCCTCGAGTACCGTGGCCTCATGGCCCCGGGCGGGACCCTCACCCTGCGAACGGACAGCGAGCCGTTCCTCGACTTCTCGATGGCCCAGCTGGCAGGTGCCGGATGGCAAATCCTCTGGACCTCCGCCGGCCTCCGCGCCGACCACCCCGAGATCCCTGCCAGCGAATACGAGCTGAAGCTCTCGCAAGAGGGGGCGCGGAGCCTCGGCCTGTGCGCGACGCCGGGACCGGAGCCCACAGGCGAGCAGGTGGAGGCCGCGCGAAACGTGCCGCAGAGTCTTTTCGCGTACCTCCCGGACGACCTCTACGAGGGCTCCTACATCCCTCATGGCATGTCGTGGGCGGTTGAGACCTTCCGGAATCGGCGGGCCAACGCGGCGCGNCCTGGTCCCCTCGCCGATGCGGTGGTCGCCGACCGCCGCGGGCTCACCCTTCTGGTGCGCAACGCCCTCTTCCAGCGCGTCCGCCTCGCCGCCCGCGACCAGGCCGACGAGCTCGGCGACATCGATGTCGAATGGGGTTTCGGAAAAGCACGGTGGCGTCGCGTCCTCGATGCCTTCTATGAGGAGCACGAGGAGCTGCTCACCGATGCGGATGCCCGCTCAACGGCCTACTTCCACATCAATGACGCGGACGAGCGAGACGATCATGTCTGGCACGTGCAGCAAGTCTTCGCCGACTCCAACGGCGACCATGACTTCAGCATCATGGCCGATGTGGATCTCGATGCGACGCAGGCGGGCGACGGCGTCGTCTTCAGCCGCTATCGCGTCGGCGTGATCGAGGACCTGCTCGAGGAGGGTCGCTAACGGTACAGGGCGGGGCGAACAGGCCGGCTCCACGGCGTGCGCCGCCGCTCTTCAATGCGGCCGTGGACGCCGAAGTGCAGCCTCCGTGCGCGGTTTCCTCCAGCTTGGTCGCGAGCCGCTGAGGCGCCCCCTCGGTCACCTCCGCACGCGGCTTTATCCCATGGGCGCGCTCCCCGCGCTCCCGCTTCGGACATATCGCAGGCGTAAACGGAGGTCGTCAGGACAAACCGTGACGCCGCGTCGTTCGCTCACTCATCATAGGCGCACGCGGAGCGCACCGCCCTCGATCTCCCAGCGCACCGAGGTGCAGGCGGAGAGGAAGCGCTGGTCGTGGCTCACCAAAACGAGCGCTCCAGGGAATCCGGAGAGGGCCCGCTCGAGGGCCTCGACGGAATGCAGGTCGAGGTGGTTCGTGGGCTCATCCATGATGATGAGCGCCGGTCCGCTGAGCATCCCCATGGCCAGCATGAGCTTGCGCAGCTCACTGGGACTTGTCCCATCGCCCGAGAGAATCCGGTCGGGATCTGAATTCAGCTGCGCCACCGTCGAGAGCACCTTCCCGCGCTCCGCTGTGGAGAGGCCGCGCACACGCTCGAGGACCTGGCGGCGGGCGGGCGCGTCAATCTCCTGAGGGAGATCGATCACCGGCAGGTCGGGATCGATCAGGCAGCGCATATGCGCGAGAAACGTCGACTTCCCCGCCCCGTTCGCCCCCACGAGCGCGATATGGTCGGTGTTGCCAACGAAGAGCTCAGGAAAGGCGAGCGTCCCCTCCCCGCAGAGAATCTCCCCCTCGGGAAGGCGGATGAGAACCCGGCGGCGGGCGGGCTCCGCATCGAGCCAGAGATCGCCGTCGTAGCGCTTTGAGACCCGCGCGGCGGCAACCCTTCCCTCAACAGCGGCGATCCGGGAGTCCAGCTGCGTGGACAACCTGCCTCGCGCCCCATCCTGACCGCTGNGCGGCGCGGCGAGCCGGGCAGCGGAACTAGCAGGAGCGGCGTCGATAGCCGATAGGCGGCCCAGGCCGCGCACCGCCCCCGCGCCGTTCCGTCCGCACAAGCCGCTATGATGGGTTCGTCGAACAGAGGAGTCCCATATGACCGAGATCACAGACCCCTTCGCCCACGGCTCGCTCGGCGAGCTCTCGCCTGCCTGGTGGGAGCCGGAGGACGGCAGTGCCCCCGAGCCCTGGCTCACCTCCGAGGAAGCCTATGAGCGCTTCCTCTCATGGGTCGAGGCGCGCGGCATCACGCCCTGGCCCCACCAGGAGGATGCCCTGTTCGCGCTCGCCGCGGGCTCAAATGTCATCCTCGGCACACCCACGGGATCGGGCAAGTCCCTCGTCGCGATCGGCATGATGTTCATGGCCATGGCGGCCGGACGGCGCGGCTACTACACAGCCCCCATCAAGGCCCTCGTCTCCGAGAAGTTCTTCGCCCTCGTGGAGATCTTCGGCCGGGACAACGTCGGTATGATCACCGGGGACTCCCACATCAACACCGCAGCGCCCATCATCTGCTGCACGGCCGAGATCCTCGCGAACCAGGCCCTCCGCGAGGGCGAGGGGGCCGATGTGGGGGCCGTCGCGATGGACGAGTTCCACTTCTTCTCCGACCCCGATCGCGGTTGGGCCTGGCAGGTGCCGCTCCTCACCCTGCCCCGTACGCAGTTCATGCTCATGAGCGCCACCCTGGGCGACATGACCGCCATCGCGCACGCCCTCGGCGAGCGCACGGGCCGCGAGGTCGAGCAGATCACGGAGGCGCCGCGCCCCGTCCCCCTCTCCTACCAATACGTCAAGACCGCCCTCGAGGCCACCGTCGAGCTGGCCCTGCGCGAAGGCGACTCCCCCCTCTACATCGTGCACTTCTCGCAGGACGCCGCCTTGAGCAGCGCCCGGGCGCTGGCGAGCTACGGCGTCGCATCCAAGGAGCAGCGCGAGGCCATCAAGGAGGCCATACGCCAGGAGCGCTTCACGACCGCCTTCGGCAAGACCCTGCGCGGACTCATATCTGCCGGTGTGGGCCTCCACCATGCCGGACTCCTCCCCCGGTACCGCCTGCTCGTGGAGAAGCTCGCGCAGCAGGGCCTCCTGCCTGTCATCTGCGGCACCGACACCCTCGGCGTGGGTATCAACGTGCCCATCCACACCGTGCTCATGACCGGGCTCACCAAGTTCGACGGCTACAAGCAGCGCCGTCTGCGCTCGCGCGAGTTCCATCAGATCGCCGGCCGCGCGGGGCGCGCCGGGTTCGACACCGAGGGCGTGGTCATTGCCGAGGCTCCCGAGTTCGAGATCGAGAACCACAAGGCCGAGCTCAAGGCCATGGGCGATCCCAAGAAGATGAAGCGCCTGAAGAGAAAGCGCCCGCCCGAGGGCTTCGTCACCTGGAATGAGGACACCTTCACCCGCCTCGTCGAATCAGCGCCCGAGACGCTCCACCCGCACCTGCGCATCACCCACTCCATGGTCCTCGCCGAGGTCGAGCAGGGTGGGGACGCCTGGGCGCGCATACAGGACCTCATCGTCCGCTCACTCCAGACGGACGAGCAGAAGGTTGCCCTGCGCGCCCGCGGAGCCGAGATCCTGGCCACGCTCATCGACGCCGGCGTCGTGGTGTGCGAGATCAAAGGCGGGCAGGATGAGTCGGCAGCTGCGGACCCCGGCAGCCCTTCCCCGGAGGTGGGTCGCGAGGCCGATGATCCCGCCGATGCGACCGGCGTCGACTTCGGCGATGCGCTTGCAGATGGCGGCGCGGCGGAAGGGAACGCGTCCACGAGAAGCGAGGTTCAGCTTGCGACCACCGAGGACGCAGATGAGGCCGACGCGCCGGCGGGCGGTGCCGCGGACGAGGTGTCGAATGCCTCCGTTGCACCGGCCCCCTCACTCCTCGCAGACACCCGGCCGGCCACCTACACCCTGACCGTGGACCTCCCCGACGACTTCGCCCTCGACCAGCCGCTCTCCCCGTTCCTGCTCGCCGCCCTCGAGCTGCTCGATCAGGACTCCCCCTCCTACACCCTCGATCTCATCTCCTATGTGGAGGCCACCCTTGAGGACCCCAAGCAGATCCTTCGCGCGCAGGAGCGCCGCGCCCGCGACCAAGCCATGGCCGAGATGAAGGCAGAGGGCGTCGAGTACGAGGAGCGCCTTGAGCGAATCGCGGAGGTCACCTATGACAAGCCGCTTGAGGACGAGCTTGAGGCGGCCTTTGCCCTCTACTGCGCGAAGGTGCCCTGGGCGCGCGATTTCGAGCTCTCGCCCAAGAGCGTCCTGCGCGACATGCTCGAGGGAGGCTTCGATTTCAAGAGCTACATCGCCCATTACAAGATTGAGCGCAGTGAGGGCATCCTCCTGCGCTACCTCGCTGAGGCCTTCCGCGCCCTCGACCGCACGGTGCCCGTCACCCATCGCAGCGAGCAGCTCGAGGACATCATCGCGTGGCTCGGCCTCATAGTACGCTCCGTCGACTCGAGCCTCGTTGACGAATGGATGCAGGNAGCTGCGCCACCGTCGAGAGCACCTTCCCGCGCTCCGCTGTGGAGAGGCCGCGCACACGCTCGAGGACCTGGCGGCGGGCGGGCGCGTCAATCTCCTGAGGGAGATCGATCACCGGCAGGTCGGGATCGATCAGGCAGCGCATATGCGCGAGAAACGTCGACTTCCCCGCCCCGTTCGCCCCCACGAGCGCGATATGGTCGGTGTTGCCAACGAAGAGCTCAGGAAAGGCGAGCGTCCCCTCCCCGCAGAGAATCTCCCCCTCGGGAAGGCGGATGAGAACCCGGCGGCGGGCGGGCTCCGCATCGAGCCAGAGATCGCCGTCGTAGCGCTTTGAGACCCGCGCGGCGGCAACCCTTCCCTCAACAGCGGCGATCCGGGAGTCCAGCTGCGTGGACAACCTGCCTCGCGCCCCATCCTGACCGCTGTAGATCGCCAGGTTGATGCGCTCGGCCGCGCTGTGATCAGCAGGGTCGGGATGCCGCTTGGAGCGGCGGGCATCGGATCGCGCGGCGAGATCGGTCCGCCGAGCGCGTTCAGCCGAGAGCCGGGCCAGCTCCCCCTTCGCGCGGCCGCGTTCGGCCATCGTAGCTGCCCGGTCATGCTCCCATGCCGCGTGGGCACGGGTGTATCCGCCCTCGCGCATGCGCAAGCCGCCGTCCTCGAACGAGACGCATCGGCCAACCAAGGCATCCAGCAGATCGCGATCGTGCGAGATCAGAATGCCGATCCCCCGGTAGGTTTTGAGCGCCTCGGTCAGTGTCCGGACGCTCGGTGCGTCGAGGTGGTTCGTGGGCTCATCGAGGACCAGCACGTCTGGATGGGTCCATAAGGCAGCCGCTACCTGCAATTTCTTCCGTTCGCCATGGGAGAGCTCGTCATAGCGCCACGCCATGTCGTCCTCGATGCCGAGCGCCTCACGAAGCTCACGCGCATCGCGGTCCCAGGCAAGGGCGAAATCTGTCAGATTGTCAGGCGAAATCTCCGTCTCCTGCGCGCAGAGCGCGGATACCAGCCCCGCGGTCACGGTGCCCGCATCGGGCGTGAGCGCGCCGACGGCTATGCGCCCGAGCGTGGACTTCCCGCAGCCGTTGTCACCGAGCAGGCCGGTCCAACCAGCGGGGAAGCTCAACGTGACATGTGAGAGCGCCGGATCGATGGATCCGGGATAGGTGTAGGTGACGTCGTTCAGCATGAGCTGCATGGCATATCTCCTCAGATCAACTGCCGGAAACCCGGCTTTGACGGACGCTGCAGCCGATGTCCTCGGCACGGCCCGCGCATATTCACAGATGAGGAGTTAGAAGCGCATGTGCTCGATAGGTCCCTTCAAGGAGGTGGGCGCCCTCGCATCGACCCCTCCCACGGGGCGGGCGCGAGCAGCCGGTATAGGGGATGCGAACGAGATTGCAAGGAGCGGACCGGGTATCCCGTGGCGCGACCACGCTTTCGCCAGATGTGCGGGGCCCTCTGACGGGGCACCTGGCCTCCACCCGGGACCATGGCGTGCGCTTCCGCCGTGTGCGCGACTTATATTCCACGAATGCCAATTCCATTCGCAGGACGGCACCACCGAGCGCAATCGAAAGGTGGCTCAGACCCGAGCGCCACAAAAAGACCCCGGCACCGCTAGGNGCCGAAACCGCCCCGGCTGCCGCCGCGGTCGTCACGGCCACCAAAGCCACCGCGTCCACCACGGTCATCGCGGTCACGGCCGCCGAAGCCACCACGGCCACCGCGGTCGCTGTGCCCGCCGCGCGAACCGCCGAAGCCCATGCGGGGGGCACCGAACTTGCCATGGCTGCGATCGTTATCGCGCCCGCCACGGTCGCCACCGCGGCCACCGCGATCCTCCTCGAGGCCCATCGCCACGAGCGGGTCAATTACCTTATCGAGCTGCGCGAACAGCGCCTCGACCTCCTCATTCGAAAGGCCGGGCACAAGCGGCTCGTCTTTCTTCACGATGTCGCCCACATGGTCGGCGGCGTCCTCACTCGCGAAGACGACCACCTTGCGCATATCCGGCTCATCCGGCTCGATGCGGCCGACGAGGTCGACCTTCTCGGCCTCGGCCAGCAGGGCGTCAAGCTCGCGCAGACGAACGCCGAGCAGGTCGGCCATCTCCTTCTGCTCCATCTTGGGCTTGAGATCAAGCAGCTTGATGGCACGGGCCAGCTCGTTCACCTTGCCCGCCTGATCCTCGGCGGCGCGCTCAAGGGCGACACGCCGGCGGAACAGCAGGTTCTCGGTGCGCTTGATTTTGTTGATCAGGTTCTCGTTCAGTTCCTTCTGGGACACCTCCGGCACAGCGGGAGCCGGCTCAACGTCGACCTCTTCCGCAGCGGGCGCCTCGACCTCGCCCGGGATCGCCTCAGCGGACCCCGTGGAGGTCTCGCCCTGCTCGACGGCAGGCGCATCCTCCTCAGAAGCGGACGTCAGGTTCACCTCTGCCTCGGGCTCCTCGACGGGAGCGCTCGCGGGGCTGGTCTCAACCTCGGCATCCTCGTTCATCGTCTCGTCAACGTTCTCAAACATCTCGGACATCACGTCCTCCTTCTGCGCCATCCTAAGGCGCATATCGTCGGCGCTTCCGCGCCCATCAGCCGGGAATTCCTACTGTGATCATCGTTGTCATTCGTATCGACCCCTCCCGGGGCCTCCCGGCCAGCGGTCTACTTTATCCCCGCAAACGAGCATGCCATTGCGGCATCCCCTCAGCACATGAAAACCACTCTTTCCCATTCTTCAGCCCCTTCTGAAAGTTCAATTTAAGTTCAATTTCTTCTGTGCTAGGATCGCCCTATCTTGAACTCTGAACAATTTTGAACTCAGGGAGGTAGCTATGGGACAGGGATCGTTCGCCCAACGGCTTCGCAACGTCATGGACGATCGGGGATTCAAACAGGTCGACCTTGTCAACAGCGCGACCACACAAGGTAAGAAACTCGGAAAGAGCCAGCTCAGCCAGTATGTGAGTGGCAAGACCATCCCCCGGCCCGAGGTCATGGAGACGCTCGCCGGCCTGCTTGGGGTGAGCGCCGCCTGGCTCGCCTCGGGCGACGCCGCCCTCCATAGTGAGAACCCGCAGGCTGCGACCCAGCCTGCCCAGACCACCCCGTCGTCCAACCCGTCAACCCCGGCCCTGAGGAGCTCGACCATGCGCCAGTTCAAGAAGTCAACCAAACTCGACAACGTCCTCTACGATGTCCGCGGTCCCGTGGTCGATGAGGCGGCCCGCATGGAGTCCGAGGGCATGCGCGTGCTCAAGCTGAACATCGGCAACCCCGCCCCCTTCGGCTTCCGCACGCCCGATGAGGTCGTCCAGGACATGCGCCAGCAGCTCCCCGAGTGCGAGGGGTACTCCGATTCGCGTGGTCTCTTCTCTGCGCGCAAGGCGATCATGCAGTACTCCCAGCTCAAGCATCTGCCGAACGTCGACCTCGAGGGCATCTACACCGGCAACGGCGTGTCCGAGCTCATCAACCTCTGCATGCAGGCCATCCTCGACAACGGCGACGAGATCCTGATCCCCAGTCCCGACTATCCACTCTGGACCGCGTGCGCGACCCTCGCCGGCGGCACGCCCGTGCACTACCTCTGCGACGAGCAGGCCGAGTGGAACCCCGACCTCGATGACATCCGGAAGAAGGTCACCCCACGCACCAAGGCCATCGTCATCATCAACCCCAACAACCCAACCGGCGCCCTCTACCCGCGCGAGATCCTGGAGGAGATCGTCGAGATCGCCCGCGAGCATCAGCTCATGATCCTCTCTGATGAGATCTACGACCGCCTGGTCATGGACGGCCTTGAGCACGTCTCCATTGCGAGCCTCGCCCCCGATCTGTTCTGCATCACGTTCTCCGGCCTGTCGAAGAGCCATATGATCGCCGGATACCGCATCGGGTGGATGGTGCTCTCGGGGAACAAGCGCTGCGCCCGCGACCTGATCGAGGGCCTGCACATGCTCGCGAACATGCGCCTCTGCTCGAACGTGCCGGCGCAGTCCATCGTGCAGACGGCCCTCGGCGGGCACCAGAGCGTGAACAGCTACATCGTGCCGGGCGGGCGCGTATATGACCAGCGCGAGCTTGTGTACGAGGCCCTGAATCAGATCCCCGGCATCACCGCCGTGAAACCGAAGGCGGCGTTCTACATCTTCCCGAAGATCGACGTCAAGAAGTTCAACATCACCGACGACGAGCAGTTCGCCCTCGACCTGCTCCACGAAAAGCGCGTCCTGCTCGTGCCGGGCAAGGGCTTCAACTGGACCAAACCCGACCATTTCCGTGTGGTCTACCTTCCCCGCCGGCGCGTGCTCACCGAGTGCATGGAGGACATCGCCGACTTCATGTCGACGTACCGGCAGGCGTGAGGCCGCGGGATTTGAGGCTCGAAGGGCGCGGGCGCGAGCCAGCCGCCTCAAGACCTCCTGAGTGCGCTGCGGCGGATTCGCGCCTCCCCGCAGCGCGGGGCCCTCGGCCGCACGACAGCGGAAGAGCAACATGAAAAGGGGCTCCCGGCGCGAGCGCACGCCGGGAGCCCCTTTCGTCTCATCTGCTCCAAACCGCTAGATCACGTAGTCGTACCCGCGCGGGCTCGCCACCAGATCGGCGATCGTGATGCCATCGAGGTAGCCGGAGATCATCTTGTCCAGCTCGGTCCACATTCCGATCGTAGAACACTCCGCGGAGCGCTCGCAGCCCGCTCCATCCCCTTCTAGACACGACACCGGTGCCAGGGTTCCCTCCGTAAGACGGAGGACCTGGCCGACCGTGAACTGATCCGGGGACTGCGTGAGGCGGTAGCCGCCGCCTTTGCCGCGCATGCCGGAGAGCAGGCCGTTACGCACCAGGACGGAGAGGATGTTCTCGAGGTACTTTTCGGAGACGTCCTGACGCTGGGCGATCTCCTTCAGGGGAATCCGACCGGCCGCCTGGTGCTCGGCGAGGTCGATCATGACGCGCAACGCGTAGCGACCTTTGGTTGAAACCAGCATAGTTCCTCCTTTCGTCTAATTTCCTATATCCTATCAAATTAGCGGGTTATTGTCGTACCGCCGTTTCTGACGCTTCGGTGTGGGTTTGAGGTTTTACCGGCACATAACGGTCGGTTTGGTGTGGGTTTGGCCTCAGGTGCTCAGTATACCCATTTGAGCTATACACGCTGAACAGGCCTTTTGCGGAACAAGGATGCCGGTCTACCGGACCGGCTCTAAAACCCACACCAAACCGACCGTCTTTGCGCCCGCAATGGGTAAACCCACACCAAACCGCGAAAGCGCGACAGACCGACCGAGGGTGACGGCCCCGCATGCGCGAAAGGTGGTGGAACGATTTCATTTGACATATGTCCTTGACATCCGTCTCACGCGGTGGTCTACTCTCTATAAATTCCTATTACCCAACTGGTTAGTAGGAATTATAACGAACTAACCAAGGCGAACCAGGCACAACACGTCAAATGGAGGTAATCATGAGCAAGGTCTACACGTCAATCGATCAGGCTATCGGCCACACCCCCCTGCTGGAGCTCAGCCACATTGAGAAGGAGGAGGACCTGGGTGCACGCATCCTCGTCAAGCTTGAGTACTTCAACCCAGCGGGCTCCGTGAAGGACCGCATCGCCAAGGCCATGCTTGACGCCGCGGAGAAGACCGGTGAGATCCGCCCGAACGACGGCTACACCATCATCGAGCCCACGAGCGGCAACACCGGCGTTGGCCTCGCGAGCGTGACGGCCGCGCGCGGCTACCGCCTGATCATCACCATGCCCGAGACCATGAGCGTCGAGCGCCGTCAGCTCATGCAGGCCTACGGTGCGGAGCTCGTCCTCACCCCGGGTGCGGAGGGCATGAAGGGCGCCATCGCCAAGGCCAAGGAGCTCGCCGAGTCCATCGACAAGAGCTTCATCCCCGGTCAGTTCTCGAATCCCGCGAACCCCGCCGTCCATGAGGCGACCACGGGCCCGGAGATCTGGGAGGACACCGAGGGCAAGGTCGACCTCTTCGTCGCCGGCATCGGCACCGGCGGCACCATCACCGGCACCGGTCACTATCTCAAGAAGCAGAACCCCGAGCTCAAGGTTGTCGCCGTCGAGCCCGCTGGCTCCCCCCTGCTCTCCAAGGGCCATGCCGGCCCGCACAAGATCCAGGGCATCGGCGCCGGCTTCATCCCCGACGTGCTCGACACCAAGGTCTACGACGAGGTCGTGACCGTCGAGAACGAGGACGCCTTCGCGACCTCCCGCCTCGTGGGCCACAAGGAGGGCGTGCTCGTGGGCATCTCCTCCGGCGCGTCCGTCTGGACCGCTATCCAGCTTGCCAAGCGGCCGGAGAACAAGGGCAAGACGATCGTGGCGCTGCTGTCTGATACGGGCGAGCGGTATCTGTCCACGCCGCTGTTCTCCGAGTAACAGCTGACGCGGGGATGCGGGCCCCTTGATCGCCCGCCCCTCCCGGGTTCGCGGGCAGGCTTCGCGATGTCCGCGAACCCGGGAGGGGCGGGCTGCTGTGGGGTTTTACGTCCCGCAGGTCTCTTTAGGTGATGCAGCGCCCGGCGGGCAGGAGCCCGCCGGGCGCTGTTGGCTATCTGGATTGATACGGAGATAAATTCTGCTTTTAGCTGCGCCCCGCATCGGAGATGGAGGCCTTGTTGTACTTGTGGCCGCGCCATCGCTGCAAGAAAAGGTGGCTCTCGTAGCAAGGTCGCGCGGGGCAGAGCGCTCTCAACGCGGGAATGATGTGTGCCTCGCTCGCCTCCCTGAGCCACGTGCTCGTGCGGGTGTCGTGCGTTTATGAGAGACGTGCCGGTCCGGTTATGTTATGGGAGAATGGGCCGGTTCGGTCAGTCGTCGATGAAAGGTGGCGGATTTCAGGTGTCAAAGGGGCGGGTCCTGGTTGCTATGAGCGGCGGGGTCGATTCGAGCGTGACCGCCTACCTGCTCAAGCAGCAGGGCTACGAGTGCGCGGGCGCGACCATGCGCCTCACCTGCTCGCGCTCCTTCGATGACGCGGGCCCGCGCAGTTGCTGCTCGCTCGCTGACATCGCCGACGCCGAGTCCGTCTGCGACCGTCTGGGCATCCCGTTCCAGGTCCTCGATATGCGCGAGCTCTTCGAGCGCAGCGTGATCGACAAGTTCGTCACCACCTATGAGGCCGGCCGCACGCCGAACCCCTGCATCGACTGCAACCGCTTCCTCAAGTTCGGCGCCCTGCTCGACTATGCGCTCGAGCACGGATTCGATTCGATCGCAACGGGCCATTACGCTCGGATCGGCATGCTCGCCGATCGGGCTGCAGAGCAGGACGGGGAATCGAAGAAACTTCTCGATGCCCTAGCCTCCCCCGCCGAACATGCCCGCGCGCTCTCCGTCGGCGTTGACCCCGCGAAAGACCAGAGCTACGTGCTGTACTCCCTCACGCAGGAGCGGCTCGGCCGTACGCTGCTCCCGCTCGGCGGCCTCAACAAGGAGCGCGACGTTCGGCGCATTGCCGCCGAACAGGGCCTCGTCAACGCGGAGAAGCGGGACAGCCAGGGGATCTGCTTCGTGCCCGATGGGGATTATGCCTCCTACATCGAGCACCGCCGGGGGCAGCTCCTCGACGGCGGCGACATCGTCGATGGCACAGGGGTTGTCCTCGGACATCACGAGGGTGCGATGCGCTACACGGTCGGTCAGCGCCGCGGACTCGGCGTCGCGCTGCTCCATCCCATGTATGTGACGGATGTGAACACTGCGACGAACACCGTCACCTTGGGCGAGGAGTCAGATCTCATGGCGCGGGGGCTCATCGCAGATGACTGGATTTGGAGTGCGCCCGAGGACGCCGTATGCTCCTTGCTGGACACCGCGGCCGCCCACGGTGAGGGCCTGCCGGTGCGCGCCCGGATTCGTTATCATCAGCAGGCGCAGGCGGCCCATCTGATCTGGGACGACGCAGGAAACGAGCCTGACGGCGGCGCACGGCGCCTGCAGGTGGCCTTCGATGAGCCACAGCGGGCCATAGCCCCTGGCCAGGCCGTCGTCGTCTACGCGGGCGACGTGGTGCTCGGCGGCGGAACCGCGATCAAAGCGCTCCGATAGCCCCTCCCGAGCGGGCGTGCCCCATCATGTGGTGAACGATAGCGGTGCAAGACGCTGCGCGCAGCGGAATTCACACTCAGGGACAGGCGACACAGCGGGACTCCGGGTTGATTTAGCCCACAAGCCCGACTCGTTTTCGCCATCATGCGTCTGTCGAAACGATACATACGGACTCCGCCCCCCGGCGTAGATGACGTCTCAGGTTAATTATGCAAAATTTTTTGTTTTTACTCAATATATCTCATTATTTTATTTCAGATCTCAAGGAGCGTTTTCAAAACTTCCAGAAGTGCGGCAGTGATCTGAGGTATGCAAGGTAGACGCAGAGACCGGGGCAAGGTTTGCGCAGGAACGGGCCGACCGACCAGTCTTGCTACGCCGCCTCAGCCCATTTACTACCGCACTTCTGGAAGTTTTCAACATGAGCGCCCCATTCGCAACGCATAGGTATGCCCCACGGCGAGTGGAGCGCACCGAATAGCGTGGGGCGCTCTATGTATGGGACGCTCCTGTCGTGTTGAATACGGCTGATGGCGGATCAGCTTGCCAACATGAAGACATGCGCCTCTCACCGTCGAACGCGCGCATCCGTGGAAGGGAGGGCGCATGCTCTTGCCCTTCCTCACGGCGCAAAGACGCAACCGACCCACATGGCAGACGCGGGAGTCAACGCGCCGAAATGCAACATCGTCCCTCCCAAGCATGGGATCGTCTTGATAACCGTCCCTTGAAGCCCTTATTTTGCAAATCTCAGAAATGTCTTGAATACCCCCAGGGGGTGGGGGTATCATGCACGTCGAGTTCAAGTGAAAGGAGCTGACATGGCTCATGAGAAATTCGATGTCACGGGTATGACCTGCGCCTCCTGCCAGGCCCATGTCGACCGTGCCGTCCGACGCATTGACGGGGTCTCAGAGGTCGCCGTCAATCTGCTTTCCGGTTCCATGGCGGTGGACTACGACGAGTCGCGCGTCACGCCCGACCAGATCACCGCCGCCGTCGACCGTGCCGGCTACGGGGCATCCCTCGTCGAGACCGCTGCCGCCGCCGCGCCCGGAGCTGCCGCAAGCTCGCCCTCCCGCGCAGAGTCCCCCACCAAGAAGCTCGAGGCTGCCGCCGAGGCGATGAAGAGCCGCCTCGTCATCTCCCTCGTATTCTGGGTGCCGCTGTTCTACATCGGCATGGGGCACATGTTCGGATGGCCGCTGCCGAGCGTCTTCACCGACCACACGCACAGCATGACCCTCGCGCTGACCATGCTGCTGCTGACGATCCCCATCGCCTTCGCGAACCGCGCCTACTTCATCAACGGCTTCGAGTCGCTCTTCCACGGCGCCCCCAACATGGACGCTCTCGTGGCCATCGGCGCCGCGGCGAGCATCGCATGGTCGCTCTACGCCATGTTCCTCATGGCGGCGCAGCTGGCCGACGGCGACGTGCACGCATCGATGATGACGGCCATGGACAACCTTTACTTCGAGGCTGCCGGCACCATCCTCGCACTGGTCACGGTCGGCAAGTACCTGGAGACGCGCAGCAAGTCCAAGACGGGCGGCGCGATCGAGAAGCTGATCGACCTCGCGCCCAAGACGGCGACCCTCGTGGCCGACGACGGCACCGAGACCGAGGTCGACGCCGACTCCATCCAGCTCGGCCAGATCATCCGCGTGCGGCCCGGCGAGTCAGTCCCGGTGGACGGTGTGATCGTCGAGGGCGCCTCGGCCATCGACGAGAGCGCGCTCACCGGCGAGAGCATCCCCGTCGAGAAGAACCCCGGCGACACGGTCTCCGCGGCCACGATCAACCGCACCGGCAGCTTCACCTTCCGGGCGACCCGCGTGGGTGCCGACACCAACCTGGCGAAGATCATCCAGCTCGTCGAGGACGCAAACGCGACGAAAGCGCCGATCTCACGCCTGGCCGACCGGGTCGCCGCCGTGTTCGTGCCGATCGTGATCGGCATCGCCATCGTGACCTTCATCGTGTGGATGGCGCTCACCGGCAACGCCAACGAGGCCCTCACCGCGGCCGTGGCCGTGCTCGTGATCAGCTGCCCCTGCGCGCTCGGCCTCGCCACGCCCGTGGCGATCATGGTCGGAACCGGCAAGGGCGCTGAGATGGGCATCCTGTTCAAGAGCGCCGAGGCCCTGGAGAACCTCCGCGGCGTGGGCGCCGTGGTGCTCGACAAGACCGGCACCGTGACCGCCGGCAAGCCCGCTGTCACCGACGTGGTCCCCGCGAAGAACGCCGAGGGCACCCCGGTGATCAGCGAGAAGGCCCTGATGAAGCTCGCCGCCACCCTCGAGCGCCAGAGCGAGCACCCGCTTGCCGAGGCCATCATGGCCTATGCGGCTGAGCGCGACATCATCGCGCGCGGCGTCGAGGACTTCGTCGCCGTGCCCGGGCGCGGTGTGCGGGCCCGCGAGGGCGCGGGCGAGATCGCTGCGGGCAACGCCGCCCTCATGGCCGAGCTCGGCATCGAGGTCCCGGCCGGCGAGCTCGAACGCTATGCGCATGACGGCAAGACGCCGCTGTTCTTCGCCAAGAACGGCGCGCTCATGGGCACGATCGCCGTGGCGGACGAGCTCAAACCCACGAGCGAGGCGGCCATCGGGGCCCTACGCGAGCTCGGGGTGCGCGTGAAGATGCTCACGGGCGACAACCGCGCCACCGCCGAGGCCATCGCCCGCCGCGTGGGCCTGCCCGCCGAGGACGTGATCGCCGACGTCATGCCCGCCGACAAGGAGCGCCACGTGCGCGAGCTGCAGGAGGCCGGCGAGAAGGTCGCCATGGTGGGCGACGGCATCAACGACTCCCCCGCGCTCGCCCGCGCCGATGTGGGCCTCGCGATCGGTGCCGGTGCAGACATCGCCAAGGAGGGCGCCGATGTGATCCTGATGCGGAGCGACCTGCTTGACGTCGCCCGCGCCATCGAGCTCTCCCGTGCGGTGATCCGCAACATCAAGCAGGACCTCTTCTGGGCGCTCATCTACAACGCCCTCGGAATCCCGCTGGCCGCAGGGGTCTTCTTCCCCTTCACCGGCTGGCAGCTGAGCCCCATGTTCGGCGCTGCGGCGATGAGCCTCTCGAGCGTCTGCGTGGTGGCGAACGCCCTGCGCCTGCGCGGATTCAAACCCCGCGTGGCGCGCTAAGATGGCATCTCCGGGGCGGGCCCGCACCGCTGGACCCGCCCCGTTCATGCGATAGACCACACGCCCCCGCCGGGGACGCACAGCAGAAAGGATACGATCATGAAGTACGTCATCAAGACCGAGGGCCTGCACTGCGGGCACTGCGACGCCTCCGTAGAGACCGAGCTCCTAAAGGTCGCCGGCGTCACCGACGCCGACTCGAACCACGAGACCCAGACGGTCGAGGTCGAGACCGACGGCGCGGTATCAGAGGATGCGCTCAAGGACGCCGTCGCCGCCGCAGGTGACTTCCGCGCCCTCTCGGTGACCGCCGCCTAAGGCGTTCGCCCCTGTACGTTGCGACCCTGAGGAGGGATGCCCGATGCAAGCGGATCACGAGAAAACCCTGCGGTTGCTCAAGACCGCGCGCGGGCAGCTCGACGGGATCATGCGGATGGTGGAGGATGATCGCTACTGCATCGATATCTCCACGCAGATCATGGCCACCTCGTCGATTCTTGCCCGCGTCAACGCCAACGTGCTGAAGGCCCATATCGAGGGCTGCGTGCGACAGGCCGCCGAAAGCGGGTCTGAGGAGGAGAAAGACGAGAAGCTCGCCGAGATCGAGCAGGTCATCGACAAGCTGGCCCGGTAACGCGCACGACGCCCATCAGGGCGAAGCGCACGAGACGAACGGCGCTGCGGGGCAGAGATCCCGCGGCGCCGTCTTTCTCAGAGCGCGTCAGCCCCCGCTCAGCTTGAGCGGCGCTCGGCGTCGAAGGCGTCCTCGTACCCGTACTGGCGCGCTATGTTGTTGAGGTTCTCGACGGCTAGGTTGACGCCGTTCTGCCAGCAAGTGCGCGCATACTCCTCGTAGATCCTCACGGTGCGCGGCGAGTAGATCTTGAGCTCGCTTCTCAGGTAGGTCTCAAACGAGGTGAGGCCGGGCCGGTCGTCGTCTGCCAGCAGAGGGCGTCCGTCCGCGGTCATACGCGGGAACATGACGTTCGCCTGCGCCTGCCACACGAGGAAGAACCGGAAGATCCGCTCGATCCGCTCGCACGTCTCGTACGAGGGCGTCGGCAGCAGCGGGCCCAGCCCCTCGAAGGCCCGCGCATCGGTTGACTCCATCATCCAGGCGTACTTCTCGCTCATGAGCGACCGTCCCGTCGCCTGCGCGTTCCTCACATCCTCGAGGTAGGATTCGAGCAGCTCCTCCGACCACGTGAGGAGGAGCGAGCGCCGCATGGCCGTGAACATGTCCGGGCGATGCTGGCATTCAGCGGGGCCGTCGATGCCCTGCACCTGCGAGAAATCGGCCCACTCCAGCCGAACGATGGTGTCGACAAGTTCACGCACAGACATGTTCCCTCAATTCCTCGGTGACCTCGTGCGGAGCAGCTCCTGCTTCGCGATGCGGGCCCGCAGGGGCTCAACATAGTCGAGCAGGAACGAGCCCTCGACCTCTTCTAGCAAACCCAGGCCGCGCAGGCCGTCGAGAATCTCCTCGGCAATGTGCTCGACCAGATCCTGCACACCGAACGCATCGAAGCGCTCCATCGGACCATCCGCCTCGACGAGCTGCTCCAGCGCGCCCGCGATCGATGCCCCCAGCGCCCCGCAAAGCCTCAGGGACGTATGGGCCCACTTGTAGTAGGGACAGTACCGTCCGCTGAGTGCATGGACGATCAGGCAAGCCGCCTCGTGGCACCGCGCATAGGCGATGCGCGTCCCCACCGGGTCCCGACGCAAGACAGCGCGGATCAGGTTCGACTGCCCCGCCTGCGCGAAATCCAGGCAGCGCTCCGCCAGGCGCTTGAGGAGGATGTCGCGCGGGTACCCCTCGAGCAGGCGTGTCCGTATCCCGCTGAAGACCCCGGGGCCATCGTGGAACACCTCCCCGTTCGTCGCCGCAGCGAGCGCGAACTCGGGGATCTGGTCCCACTCCACCTCGGTCTCGGGGCCCGCTTGCAACCCGGTGAAGCGCCGGTAATGGTCCCCGACCCGCATCGCGCCGCATCTGCCCTCAGGGCAGGGCTGATGGATGCCGAGCACGGGGCAATCGAGGAAGCGGGATGGGGCAGATGCGAGCACATCCTCGACCTGGCGGGCGAGATCGGGCGCGTCATCCGGCACCCAGATGCAGAGGGCGACACCCCAGTCATGGTCGCGGGACACGCGGTCGTCGAAGCCGAAGCGATCGGATCCATCCCCCACAGAACCGACTGCTACCAGCTCAAGCGCCGCGCGGCCCAGTTCACGCTCAATCGAGGGGATGGCGACCTCGTGCGCGTACCTCCCGGTGAGCTCCAGCCCTTTCATGTCCGATCAACAGCTTGGCTCCTGGCCTGTGCGTACGCCAAGTTCTCGCACACCAGCTCATAGGCAGTAGAGTCCGTGCCGAACAACCGCTCCGTCAGCGCGCGCGACTCGGTCAGCAGCTCGCACGCGCGCTCGAACTCGCCGATCTCCACATGATGCGCCGCCACGTTGTTGAGGGCGCCGGCGTACGCCGCCCCCTCCTTGCCGTGCACCTGGATGATGAGCTCCATGGCGTAGTCGTAGAGGGCCACCGCCTCATCGAGATCCCCCAGTTTCGTTGAGCAGACGGCGCCGTTCATCAGCGTCGTCGCAATGGACGCCTGCGCCTCCGGGGCATCGGACGCCTGCAGGAGCTCGAGTGCGCTCACATGGCAGCCGAGCGCCTCCTCGTACCTGCCCATATCCTGCCACAGCAGGCCGATGTTGTTGTAGCAGCTGATCGTGTGCCAGTCGCCCTCCCCCAAGGCCGACCGATAGATCTCAAGCGCCCGCTTGAACTCCGCCTCAGCTTCCTCATGCTTGCCCATCAGGCGGTGGAGGCCGGCCAGGTTGTTCAAGGTGGTCGCGTACTCGGGATCGCGCTCCCCCAGCGTCTCGCGAAGAGCCCTCCCCGCAGCGGAGAAGTGCCGCTCGGCGTCCTCGTAGAGGCCGATGGCCCGCTCGATCGAGGCCGCATCGTTCAGAAGCACCGCGTAGTCTGCGCTTCCCGCACCGTACAAGTCGCGGGCCTCATCGAGGATGCGGATCGACACGGGGTAGGCGCTCCGGTAATCTCCGGCTGCGAGATGGGAGTTCAGATCGTCCTGCAGTTTGTCGACCATGGCCTTCTTGCCGCTGATTGAGCATGAGCCGCATGGCTCGCAGTTCGCGTTCATGTCCATACCTCCGCATATCCACCGAGCTCCGCACTCACCGTCGAGGAGAGGCGCGTCTCATCGAACAACCGGGATGGGGTGCCGTTTGACGCCCCATCCCTGCCTGACTTCTCCTATTTTCCGCCCTTCGCAGCAAGCTCCGTGGGCATCGTCAACGCGAACACCAGTGAGAACGCGAATCCGCAAAGCGCGAAGATCACGGACGCCGTGTAGGTCCCATCGGTGATGCTCGGCAGAAGGCCTCCAACGAAGGATCCCGTCGCCGGCCCGATGAACATGACGATGAGCGTGGCGAGGCCCCAGATCTTGCCGAAGCACTTCGACCCGTAGATGGAGCCCGCGTACCCGGCGACGCCACCGGGCTCGATCGCCCAGTAGAACGAAAAGATGATGCAGGCGATCACGCCGAGCCAGATGCTCTCCTTCGTCATCGCGAGCAGCAGCACGCAGCCGATGATTCCGCAGATGGGCGCGAAGATCAGGGAGTACTTCCGGCCCTTCGCCTCGTTGCCGATCTTCTTGACGAAACCGTCGCATACCTTGCCCAGCAGGGGCATCGTGAAGATGCCGCAGACGCCGATGATGACGTAGAGGTTCGTCGCGGTCGTGATGTCGAGCTCGATGTTCGTCTCGAAGAACTTGACGATCTGCGACCAGATCAGGAACTCTCCCAGCATCGAGCCGAGGAACGCGAGGATCGCGGCCCAGATGGGATACGTCCTGAACGCCTCACCGAGTTCGAAATCGTGGACGGGGGCGGCGGCACCCTTCTTCGCCGGCAGCGAACCAAACGGCTCGAAGCCGTAGTCGGACGGATTCTTGCGTGCGACGAAGGCGGCGACCAAGAGGAGCGCGAGGAACAGGAAGGCGAAGATCTTCATGGACGCCCTCCAAAGCGACGGGTCGCTCTTGAGCATGGGCGCCAGGAAGTAGGACAGGATCACCTGCGCGATGGGGGCGCCGGCAAACGCGATGCCCCACGCGGTTGAGTACTTGTCTCCGATGAACCACTTACGCACCGATGTGGTCGAGGAGACCCAGAGCATGCCGGTGCCCACGCCCGCGAAGAACCCGTAGCACAGGCAGTACGGGATGAAATCGCTCACAAACGATGTGATGAACATCCCGCAGAAGCAGAAGATGGAGGCGACGAGGTACACGGGCCTGCTGCCGAACTTGTCGACGATCCTGCCGGCAAAGAACGAGGTGACGGCGTAGACCATCATCATCAGCGAATAGCCGGTGGAGAGCATCGCGCCCGTCCACTCAACACCTGTCGTGCTGGTCAAGTCCTTGCTCATGGACCCCTGGAGGACCGAGAAGGTTGAGCGGAATCCGAAGAGGCAGAAGCAGGCGAGGAACGACGCCAGGACCACCATGCGTGAGATCTGTTTCGCATTCTTCATGAGAATATCCTTATACGAGGGCGGCCCCAGCATGCCTTGCACAAACTGGGGCCGCGGGAGTCAGAACGGAAGATCCGACCTATGGGAAACCGTTCCCCTTACGCGTGAGCCGCGAAGTTCTCGCAGTTCTTGGCGCCGAGCTCGGCAAACGCCCAGGATTCGACCGCGAAGCCGCTGCAGATGGCCATGCCCTTCTCATCCGGCTCGCTCAAGTGGCTGCAGAACTTGCACTTCATACCCGGCGCAAACCGCTCGCAGGTCGGGGAATCGGTCTGCACGACGATGTCGCCGTTCGCGTGGCAGATCCCCTTTGCCACATCGATGGGAATGAAGTTCGCGCAATCAGAGTGGTTGCAGTTGGTGCACATGATGTTCACGCTCCTTGGTGAGAGTTCAATCGAATGGGCTTACACGGACTCGTACTCGGTACGGGCGATGACCTCGTCCTGGATCGGCTTGCCGATCTCGCACCAGTACTGGGTGAAGCCTGCGACGCGGACCAGGAGGGTACGGTAGTTCTCGGGCTTCTTCTGGGCGTCCTTGAGGACACGGGAGTCGACGATGTTGTACTGGATGTGGAACCCGCCCTTGCGCATGTAGGAGCGCGTGAGGTCGAGCAGCTTCTTCGAACCCTCGATGCCGTGGACCGCGGTCGGGTGGATCTTGAGGTTCATCTGGCTGTTCTGGCTCATCGCGTGATCCCAGCCGGTCGCGGACTCGAACAGGGCGTACTGGCCGTTCTTATCGGTGCCGGGGTACGCGGACATGGAGGCGTCGGCGAACGTGGTTCCTGAGAGGCGGCCGTCTGCGGTCGCACCGGTCACGGCGCCCATGGGGCCGTGGGTGGAGACGGACATCTGGCAGACGTAGAACGGCTCGGCGTAGAGCGACTGGAAGGCGTCGCCGATGTGGCAGAACCAGTCCTCATAGGTGTAGAGGATCTGATCCGCGTACGGATCGTCGTTGCCGTACTTCGGGGCGCGCAGGCAGTCGGAGTGGATGACGTCGTAGCGTCTGTCATCGTCGTCCCGCTTCTCCTGGTCGATCAGGGACTCGGAGCCGACCTCCTTCGACGTCTTGTAGCCGAAGTTGCTGAGCATGGCGTCGCGCATCTCGTCGAGGGTGTACTTCTTGTCCTCGAAGACGAGCTTCTTCAGGGCGACGAGCGAGTTCACGAGGTTGCAGGTGCCGCAGCATTCGATGTTGAACGTCGCGTTGAAGCGGTAGCCCTTGTTCGCGATGTTCTTGCCGCGATCGAAGCAATCGGGCTTGAGCAGGGAGTTGACGACCGAGGGCGTGAACTTGCGCCAGACGTCGTGCTGGATGTTGTTCGCCTTGACGAGCACGGCGACGATCTCCTCGTAGTACTTCTTGTACTGCTCCCAGATCATCTCGTAGCTGTCCAGCGGCAGGTTGTGCGGCTCGACGATCTGCAGGCCCGTGCGGTGATCGAAACCGTTGTTGAGCACGAGCTCGAGGATCTTGGGGTTGTTGAGGAAGTGGACGCCCACGGAGGTAGGCTGCGCGGCGCCGCCGGGGATCCAGTAGGAGCGGTCGTTCAGGTGCAGCTCCTGCCAGATGCCGGGCGAGGTCTCCAGGCAGCCGCCGACGGACCAGGCGCGCGCGTCGGTGATGTCGAGGCCCTCGTGCGAGTACTGGCGCAGGAGGAACTCCTGGGCGACGCGGTTGTTCATGAACGCCGGGTAGCCGGTGCCCGTCTTCTCGCACTCCATGGCCTTCATGAGGAACTCCTCAGGCAGGGAGTCATCATAGAGGACCGAGAGGGTCGGCTGGGTCGTCTGGCACTTGATGCCGGCCTCGAGGATGAGCATCTCAAGACGGTTGGCCGCCGAGCGCCCCTCGCGGTTCTGGCCGCCGAGGCAGAGGTTGTTGAAGGTGTTGCCGGACAGGACGCCGCCGACGACGCCCGTGCACGCGAACGCGTCGATGCAGGTCATCTTCACGCGGTAGAGCTCCAGCCACTCCTCGACCTCTTCCTCGGTCGTGCGGCCGGCTTCCATGTCCTGCTCGAAGTACGGGTAGAGGACCTGGCCGACGCGTCCGGGGGACAGACCGCTCATGGCGTCCTCGTTGAGCTCGGCGAGGTGCAGCAGGTAGATCATCTGCAGCGCGTCCTTGAAGGTCTTCGGCTTCTCATGGGCGAGACGGTGCATGCGCTCGCTGATGCTCAGGAACTCGGCCTTGCGCTCGGGATCCTCGGTGGTAGCGGCGAGGCGGTCGGCCTCCTTGCCGTAGTTGTCGAACCAGGCGCTCAGGCCCTCGACGAGGAGCTTCGAGGACATGTAGTAGTACAGGGAGTCCATGCCGGCGATGCCGTCGCCACGGGGGTCGCCCGCAACCTCACCGGCGCGCTCGGCGCACATCTCGATGAGCTTGTCGAAACCGTGCTCGAGCGGCAGGTAGTAGTTCATGACCTCGCGGCCCTGGGGGATCGTGTACCCGGAGTCAAACTGGCAGATAACTGCCTTCATGACCTTTTCCTTGGTCGAGTACTCGGGGACCATCTTCTCGTAGACGCGGCTCACGTCCTCGACGGACTTGCCGGCCCACGAGTACGCCAGATGGTGCAGGGCGCCGACGCGCTCCTTGCGGATACCGTACTTGCCGCCCACGGACACGACGTTGCCGAAGCTCTTCGTGACGTTGCCGCCACCGGCGCCGAAGTGGGAGACCTCAGCTGCCGCGTCTCCGCCCGTCTTCTGGGCCTCCTTGTAGAGATCGGAGTCCTTGTCCATGAAGAAGCTCTCCGTCAGCCACGGCAGCGGAGCGCTTCCACGGTAATACCCCGCCTTGGCGCCCACGAGGAGCTCGCCCGGCCAGATCGGCGTGTCGAGGTGCTGCAGCACGCTCTTCATGCCGTGCGCGCGCTGCATGACGGGGATGTCGCCCGCATGCTCGTTCACGGCGCGGTCGTACCAGTAGGAGAGCTGGCAGTCGAGCGAGGAGAGCGTGTCGAAGTAGACATCGCGCAGCGCCTTCGCGCGAGGGGTCGGCTCGCGCTTGATCTCGCGGTCGACGACCTCCGCCGGTGCCTCTCCACCCGCCTGGTAGCTCAACGACGCACCGCGTTGCTCCAAGACCTCGGTCAATTTCATCGGTTTCACGGCTGGCATTTGAACCTCCCTAGATCAGATGCCCGCAGGCAGGCGACACCCGCCCGCTTCCTACGAACTCCACTTTCGCCTTCAGGGAGGGTGTAGACATCACTCGTATTGCGTATATCGGGTCTGATTTCATCCACCGATTTCTAATACCTTGGTATGAAATCTCAAACCAACGGCACAGGGTATGAGTTTTTCCGAAAACCTCAGACCGGTCCTAGGACCTCAGACCCGTGACCTTCCCGTGATGAAGCACGAAAGTAAATGCAGCGAGATGTGCAGCGGATCGCCGTCCAGCAGCACGCAAGCAGCTGAACCGCGGCGGCGGTGGGGGTGACGGGATCCGCGCGAAGGAATGGGGAGACTGCGATGATGAACCTGTCCGCACCTTTTTCTGCAGGGGAGAAGAGACTCAAGGGGAGGATCTTCGATATCCAGGCATACAGCGTCCACGATGGCCCGGGCTGCCGGTCGACCGTCTTCCTCGCTGGCTGCCCGTTCCGGTGCGCCTGGTGCTGCAACCCGGAGAGCTTCCAAAACCGTCAGGGGAAGCTCTACCGCGCGACTCAGTGCATCAACAGCCGAGAGCGGCCCTGCACGCGCTGCGCCGACGCATGCCCGTACGGGGCGGTGAACGACACCGCGGACACCGACCCTGCGCACCCGATTCGGTTCGACCAGACGATCTGCCAACGCTGCACGACCTTCGAATGCGTCGACTCCTGCCTCGTCGGGGCACTCGAGCACATCTCGAAGGAGTACACCGTCGACGAGCTCATGGGGATACTCTCCCGCGACCGTCACTACTGGAGCGGCAACGGCGGGGTCACCTTCTCGGGTGGCGACCCCATGATGCAGAGCGAGTTCCTCATCGCCGTGCTCAAGCGGTGCCGGGAGGCGTACATCCACACCGCCATCGAGACCGAGGGGGCCGCCGAGACCGAGACGTACCTCAAGGTCATGGAGCACATCTCATTCGCCTTCAACGACCTCAAGCACATGGACCCCGAGAAGCACCGTGAGTTCACGGGCGCCTCGAATGAGCGGGTGCTCGCCAACATACGCGCCCTGGCGTCGAGCAACTGGCCCGGTCGACTGGTGCTTCGCGCGCCCGTCATCGAGGGCTTCAACGACACCGAGGAGAACTTCCATGCAGTCGGAGAGTTCATGAACGAGCTGGGGCTGACCGAGTTCAACATGCTCCCCTTCCACCGCCTGGGCGTGTCGAAATGGGAGCAGCTCGGGATGGAATACGCCTACGCCGACTCCAAGCCAACCGACCGCGAGAAGCTCCTCAAGCTCAAGCGCGCCCTCGAATCCCACGGCGTGTCCTGCTACGTGGGGAACGACACGCCGTTCTAAGCGGATCCGCCCTACGGGGCAGACGCGTCTTCGCGGCAGGCGGGGTTTACAGGGGCCCGTCCTCGCCTTCCGCGAAGATCTGGTCGAGCAGCTCGTCGCTTCTGATGATCAACTCGAGCGCCTGCAGAACCGATCGGTCGTACCCGCGCGCCGAGCGGTCGAGAACCATCAGCGCTTGGGATATGGACCGCTCTGAGCGCGCGCTCTCCATGGCAAGCTGACACAGCAACGTGGCCGCCTCGATCAGCTTTGGCTGAACCGCCTCCTCGGAAGTGAGGGGGCGCTGCGCTTGGGCTCGCGCTTTGAGCTCATAAGCTATGTGGCTGATATCCGTCCCATCCGAGACCTGCACGAAGTAGTCGAAGGTGGCTCGCAGGCTCCCCAGATGGGACCCGATGTTCAGCAGCAGGCCGTTCAACGCGACGAACTCGCCCTGCAGCTCCGGCGTCAACTCAAGGTGGTAGAGGGCCAGGGCCTTCGCATAACGAAGGTAGCGCCTGATGTCGATATGCAGCTCGGTGCCGTGCTCCTCTTGCATCTGGGCGAGGTCGACGTACACGGCGATCATGAGCTGGAGCGCTTGTGAGACGGGGATCAAACCCTCGTACGTTGTCTTGAATTTGGCCAGGCTCCCGATGACGCTGTCCAGTCGGTCGAAGTTAATCGGATCGAAGGCGAAGGAGTTCGCGCCGGCCTCGAATGCGATGGAGCGCCACTCCTCTGAGTCCGCGGGAGCGTGCAACACGATGGGAAGCTTGCTGTCATCGAAGTGCTCGCGCAGCTGCCGGCAGATCTCGAAGCCGTTCAAGCCGATCAGCTCGATGGAGATGATCGCGATATCGAAATGATGCTCACGCGTCATCTGGATCGCCGTCACACCGCGCATGCAGGGAACGACGTCGTACCCGAGCGTCGTGAGGTTTTGGACGAATTCATCGATCGAATCGGAGCGCGACGATGCGAACAGGACCTTGAGCCTTCTCATCGCGTGGCGGCCGATGTATGGCGGTTACCGAACTCGAACACGAGCTGGGAGCGATCCCGGACGGCCAGCTTCGAGAGCACCTTGCTCATGTGCGACTTGACCGTCTTCTCGGAGATGTAGAGCTTTTGGGCGACTTCGCGGTTCGACATGCCGCGGCACACGAGGTCGGCGACCTCACCCTCGCGACGGGTCAGCTTCCCTTCGAACAGGACATCTCCCCTCGAGATCTCCGGTTCCACCACAGATCCATCCGGGTGGGCGTTGAGCAGTCGCGTGGTCACCACCAACCGGCGGATCGACCGTTTCAGCTCCTCTTCGGTCATCTGAACCACATCGAACTTGCGCATGAGGAGCTCAGCGCGGTGCTGGTCCTCGAGGACGACCCCGCCTCCCGACCAGAAGGCGATCAGACGGTCGTCATAGTAGACTGGCACGAAAAAGGCGCTCAGGCCGAAGTCGCATGAGACAAAGGTCGGATCGTAGTCCCTGCGGAGGTCGTACCGCTGGATGAGCCCCTTGATCACCTGAGGGGATTCGGCGGAGCAGGTGTGGCCGAAGTGCGTCTTTGAGAACTCGCAGAACCACTTGTGCCGAGACGGGGTGAGCAGGGGGTCGCCCGCGCGACCGACCAGCTGAAGCGCGATGCCGGTCTCAGCCGCGAAGCAGTCTTGGAACCCCTGGAGATTGCGTTTCCCGATCACCTTCATCCAGTGCTCAACGGTGATAGGGCGACCCGGCGACGAAAGGAACGCTGACACACTGCCTCCAATCCCTCTAGAGACACGCGGTATGTCAATAATCATTATGGTCCTTTCGCCCGTGCACAACCATATGGTTTCCGCCAGCGTCGCGCACAATCGGCGAAGGGCAGTTGCGCAACAGTCTCTTGCCGCGGCCGCCGTCGGCCTCTCGACCGGGAATCTGCGATCAGCCGATGGAGAAGCCCTGATCTCGCCATGCGGGCCAGCGACGCTGGCGGGGTCGGGTATAACGGAGGGCATTGAAGATGAGACAGGAGGCGTCGATGGACGAATTCATGAAGGACCGCTATGGGGCGGACGAGCTGACCACCACCATGGGCATCGCGGGCATGGCCCTCGCCCTCATCGGTAACCTGACGGGCCTCAGCGCCCTGCTCTGGGCAGGGCTCGCCCTCGCCGTGATCGCGCTCGCCCGCGCCTTCTCGAAGAACCGCGCCGCGCGAATCCGTGAGAACGAGGGCTACCAGGCACTCGTGTCACGAATCCCGCTGGTCGGGCTGCTCATGGCGGGGCAGCAGGCAGCGCCGGCCGCGCCTGCCGGGGTCGCGTCCGACCTCAAGCGCCAAGCCCGCACCGCCCGCACCATGTGGCGTGACCGCAAGACCAAAGCATTCATGAAGTGCCCCACCTGCGGAACCACCCTGGCCGTCCCGAAGGGCAAGGGGAAGCTGATCGTCACCTGCCCCAAGTGCCACACCAAGTTGGAGGCGCACTCGTAACCCGCGTGCGAGGTCCCATAGGCGCATGACGAGCGGCGCATGCGGCGGCGGGACCCGGTATCATCAGACGCGAACACGCGGGAGCCGGCTGAACGCCAATCCTGGGCTCCACGCACGGTACGACCCCGTTGAATCGAGCACCTGATGACTGAAGCAGCGAGCACCCGCATCCGGCCGGCAGCGATGAGCGGCGCGACGGCGGTCCGCGAGGAGACCCTCTCCTTCCCGTCGGCGAGCGGTGACGCGCAGGTCCATGTCAGGCTCTGGATGCCGGAGAGCATCGAGCCCCGCGGGATCGTCCAGATCGTGCACGGGATGGCCGAGCACATCGGCCGCTACGCGCCCTTCGCGCGCCGGCTCGCCGAGGCGGGATACGTGGCCGCCGGTCACGACCATCTGGGACACGGTGCCACCGTGCCGCCCGAGCGCCACGGCGTTCTCCCCGCCCGCGACGGGGCCGATATCCTCATCGATGACGTCCACACCCTCCGTGGCCTCCTTGACGAGCGCCATCCCGGACTCCCCCACGTGATCTTCGGACATTCGATGGGGAGCTTTGTGACCAGGTGCGAGCTCGGCCGTGCCGGAGCCGGCCTCGACGGTGCCATCATCTGCGGCACCGGTCAGGTGCCCGCGGTCGCCACTGGTGCCGGACGCGTCCTCGCGCGGGCGATCACCGCGGTGGCCGGCGACGCGCACCGCAGTGCCCTGCTGCACCACCTCGCCCTCGGCGGGGGCAGCAGGCGCATCAAGGAGCCCCAGACGCCGGTGGATTGGATTTCCGCAAGCGTTGAGAACGTCGACGCGTACCTCGCCGACGACCTTTGCGGGTTCACCTTCTCCGCCGGTGGATTCTCCTCGCTGTTCGCGCTCACGCTCGAGGCCTGCTCGTCCGGTGCGTTCAAGGGCATTCCCTCTACCCTCCCCTTGCTCTTCATAGCCGGCGCAGAAGATCCCATCGGCTCCTACGGGGCCGGCGTCCGCAAGGCCGCGGGCCGCGCTCGCGATGCCGGCGTCTCAGACGTGACCTGCACCATCTACCCGGCCATGCGCCACGAGATCCTGAACGAGGCTGCGGGTGCAGCCGTCATGGAGGATGTGCTGGCCTGGCTCGAGGAGCATGTCGACGGACAGCGCGCCGACGCGTGAACACACGGTTGAAACACAACGATCCCCCAGGGGCATATATCATTGGATAGGAATGTTGACGGCATCCGCAGCCGATGGGAGCGCGCAATGGACGATACGAACAAGACCACGCCGGGATCCACCTCAGACGATGAGCCGACGTCGGAGCAAACGCCCCTCACCCCCACCTTCCTCACCCGCGAGGAGTATGAGAACTTCGGCGATGACCCCGACCCCCTCCCCAAGGGCTTTGAGGTCATCGACGGAACCGGGACCGTCCCGCGCGTCGCCGATGAGTCCGAGGACGCTGGCGGGAAGCCGACGGGCAACGCGAAGGATGACACCGGGGCCTTTGAGTCCGTACGGTCCTTCCTCACGCAGGGCGCGCACGCGGTCCGCCAGGTGAGCGCCGCCAAGAAGGCGCATGACACGGCACAGGCCGCGCTCTCTGAGCTTGAGACCGGCATGAAGGAGCGCACGGCGGAGCTCGAGCGGCGCCGCGACATCACCGCGCGCTTCGACGAGATCATCGCAACCGAGTCGGCCCGCAAGACCGCCGCCGAGGAGGATGCCTCGGCAGCCGAGAAGGCCGCCGACGAGCGCGCTGATGCGATCGAGGGACTCAAGACCGAGTTGCAGCAGATGAAGGACGCCGACGCGCAGACCGAGAAGCGCCTCAAAGCGGCTGTCGAAGCGGCCGAGGCCAAGGAGGCGAGCGCACGGGAATCTGGCGCGCGCCTGCAGCGTCGGGTGGACGACACCAAGCGCAACCTCGAGCGCGCGGAGAGCGAGCGCGAGACCGGCATCAAGACCGCCGAGACCGCCGTCAAGACCGCCCAGGACCGCCTGCAGACCCTCCGAAACGAGTTCGCCGAGGTCCAGCGCAACCCGTCGGCCAACTCCGCCGCGTACTCGGTGCGTCAAAGTGAGCTTGAGCAGGAGATCTCAGACGCCCGGGAGAAGCTCAGGGACNCTCGCGGCGCACGACCGACGACCCGGAGTCGCCGTCAACCTGCTCGGGCCCGGAGAAGGAGGCACCGCGCAGGGCCTGGGGCTCCTCGGATTCCGCGGCGCGCGGCGCCTGGCGCACCTCGATGCGCAGGATCGTGCGCAGGTAATCCTCGTACATGGTGTCGACGAGCAGCTGGAAGGCGTGGAAGGCCTCGCTCTTGTACTCGACGAGCGGGTCGCGCTGGCCGAAGCCGCGCAGGCCGATGCCCTGCTTCAGGTAGTCCATCTCCTGGAGGTAGTTCATCCAGCGGGTGTCGATCACGCGGAGCATGATCTGCCGGTTGAGCTCCCGCATGAGCTCGTCGCCCACGCGCTCGGCCTTCTCGGCGTAGACCTGATCGACGTAGGCGAGGACCTCGTCGCAGAGGGACTCGTAGTCCTTGTCCTCGGGGACGGGGGCCTCGGAGCGGCCCGTGAGCTCGACGATCCACTTGTGCAGGCCCTCGAGGTCGCGCTCGCCGGTGCGGGACTCGGGCGAGACGAACTCGGCCACGCAGCGGCGGACCGTGTCGCGGGTGACCTCGTCGATGTGTTCGGCGAGATCCTTGCCGTCCAGGATCATGTTGCGCTCGGCGTAGATGACCTGACGCTGCTTGTTCATGACGTCGTCGTACTCGAGGACGTTCTTGCGCATGGAGAAGTTGATGCTCTCGACCTTGCGCTGCGCCCCCTCGACGCTCCGGGAGATGATCTTGTGCTGGATCGGCATGTCATCGGGCATGTCGGCGTTGACCATCATCTTGGCGACGCGCTCCATGCGGTCGCCGCCGAACAGGCGCATGAGGTCGTCCTNTCCTTCCGCGCCGTCACCGCCGAGGCTGACGCCGCGCGCGACGAGCTGGACCGCGCGAAACTCGACGCCCAGAACCGCCAGCGCGACCTGCGCGAGCGCATCGCCGCGGAGGAGAAGGCCGAGCGTGAAAAGCGTCAGGCGGCGAGTGAGGCGCATGACATCGCGGCCGAGGCCGAGGCGGTCATCGTCGAGGCGACCGACATCCACGAGCATCCTGAGGTCATCGAGCAGCTCGCCGCCCGCCTCGCCACCGACGAGGACCTCCGGGTCAGGCAGCAGGACGAGGTCGACACCCTCGCCGCCACCGAGCGCGAGGTGCGAGAGAGCACCCGAGGCTCACGCGTGCGGTTCATCGGCGCGATCGGCGGCGTCGTGGCACTCATCGTGCTGCTCATCGTGCTCTGGTTCGTCTTCCTGCGCTGACGGGACATCCGTGCAGAAATCACCTGAGGCGTGACGGTGCGTCCTCGGATGCCTTTGTATCCGAGGACGCACCGTGCTTTCATGGCGTGTACTATATTCTCATTTCATTATATAATTTTAATTTTATATTAGATTTTTTGTATCTAGATCGTAACTCTCTGGTTCAAAATTTCCAGAAGTGCGGCAGTGAATAGGGAATCGTCGAGTAGGCAGACCATGCGCACGTAAAAATCCTGCGGAAACGCCGTGCAAGATCGAGGGGTACACCGCCCATCTTGTTTTACTGCCGCATTTCTGGAAGTTTTCAACATAGCGCGGGTCCATCAAGGCTTCCACCGCAGCTGTGAACGCGATCCCCGATATGCGGCGCCCAAACCGCCTCTCCACTTGGCTCGCAATGGACCCCATGGTCCCCACGGTGAACGGTATGGGCGTCCGCGAAGCCACGCCCGTACCAGCAACGCGCAAGTCGCAATTCCAAGCTAGAAGAGCCAATGTAATACCAAACGCCACGACTCCACCAACTCAGCCACCGAGCACCCGATGCACAGGCAACATCGCCAAGCCCAGGAGACTCACGTCCGCGCCCTCACTTCCACTCGACCCGTAGCGGTGCGACCCATGGCCCCCGCCGGGGTGCGGTGCGGGCGTGGCTTCGCGAACGCCCGCACCGCACCCCGGCGGGGGCCTCCAGGAGGGCACATCCGCTACTCGATCAGCATCGCGTCCCCGAAACTCAGGAACCGATACCGCTCACGCACCGCCTCACCATACGCATCCATGATGCGGTCGCGGCCGGCGAGGGCGGAGACGAGCATCATCAGCGTCGAGCGCGGCACATGGAAGTTCGTGATCAGCGCGTCGACCACATGGTAGGTCGAGCCCGGCATGAGGTAGAGCTGGGTCGTCGCGTCCTCACGCACCACGATGTCACCGCGGCTGAGCGCATCGGCGCCGTCGGGCCTGCCCTCGAAGCCACGGGCGGTGACGGGCACCTCGGCGACCGGGGCCTCAGGGTCAAAGGCGCTCTCGAGCGAGCGCACCGCCGTCGTCCCCACGGCGATCACCCGGTGGCCGGCCGCCTTGGTCGCATGCACGGCGTCGACGACCTCGGCCGGCACATGGTAGCGCTCGGTGTGCATCGCATGCTCGGTGGGGTCATCCTCCTCAACCAGGCGGAAGGTATCGATACCCACTTCGAGCTCGACCGTCGCCCAACCGCAGCCCTTCGCCCGGATCGCCTCGATGAGCTCGGGCGTGAAGTGCAACCCGGCCGTGGGCGCCGCCGCCGAATGCTCCTCGCGCATAGCGTAGACGGTCTGATACTTCTCAGGGTCACCGGCGTAGTCGGTGATATAGGGGGGCAGGGGAACATGCCCCGCCGCATGGATGGCCTCATCAAGGGTGAGCGGCGCCCCCGTCGTGCCCTCCCCCACCGGCTCGAAGCGCACCAGGCGCCCGCCCTTGCTCTCGGGGACGAAATCGAGGATCTCCCCGGTGAGCACCACCGGCGCGTTTGCGGGCGCATGCAGGCCGCCGGCGCGGTACTCCACCCGCGCACCCGGCTTCAGGCGCTTGCCCGGATTCACGAGACACTCCCACACATGCCCGAGCGCATCGATGTCCTCGCGGCGGCGGAGCAGCAGCGCCTCCGACACGCCGCCGGTCTCCGCCTTGCGGCCCACGAGGCGCGCCGGCATCACGCGGGTGCGGTTCGCCACCAGGAGATCGCCGGGTTCAAGGTAGTCGATGATGTCGCGGAACACCCGGTGCTCGACACTGCCACCGTGCTCGAGCGGGGCACCCGCCTCATGCCCTTCGCGGTGGAGGACCAGCAGGCGGCAGCTGTCGCGCGGCTCGGCCGGGGCCTGGGCGATCAGCTCGTCGGGCAGCTCGTAGTCAAAATCATCGGTGCGCATGGGCACGCTCCTCGTCTCATAGTGCTTGGGTTCGACCGATCATCATAGCGCAGGCCCGTATCGGGCGCGCGGCGCCTGGGCGCCAGAGCCTGCGCTCAGCTGCCCAGCTGCTTGAACCCGTAGCCGATGGCCTCGTTCACATCGGTGATCATGAGGATCGCCGCCGGATCGTACTCCTCGACGATCGTCTTCACGATGCTCACCTCGCTCACGCTCATGATGAGCATGATGACCGGCCGCTCACGCTGCGTGTAGGCGCCGCGCGCCAGCAGCTCCGTGCAGCCGCGGTCCATGTCCACCAGGATGGCCCGCTCGATGTCCTTGTACGCATCGGAGATGATGAAGGCCGCGCGCTGGCGGTTGCCGCCGTCCACCACGGCGTTCACGACGAAGCCCATGAGCACCATGGATATCGCCGCATAGAGCGCCTGCTCGAGCGAGAAGACCGGGGCACTCGCCGCGCAGACGGCCACGTCGATGGCCATGACCGTGCTGCCCACCGGAAGCGAGGTCCGCCGCGAGATGATCTGGCCGATGGTGTCGGAGCCGCCCGTGTTCGCGCCGCAGCGGAACACCAGGCCGTAGCCCACGCCGGAGATGATGCCGCCCCAGAGCGAGGCGAGCATGAGGTCGTCACCCCCGAGCGGCACCACGAACGGCGAGAAGAGGTCCGTGAAGAAGCCCAGCAGCACGAACCCCGTGATGGTCTGCACGGCGTAGCGCACGCCGCCGGCGCGCACCACGAGCATGAGCAGCAGGATGTTCATGACGATGGTCTGGATGCCCACGGGCAGGATGAACCCGTGGCGAGCCGCGAGCTCGGACGTGATCGTCGCGAGTCCGGTGAGGCCGCCGGCCGCGAGCCCGTTGGGGATCATGAAGGCGTCCGTAGCGAAGGCCGCGATCGCGCAGCCGGCGAAGATGAGCGGCAGGTCGTGAATGAAGCGCGACTTGATGATGCGGTCTATGTCGATGCGGCGACGTGGCACGGAAGCCCCCTATCATATCGAACGCGCCGGCGAGACCGGGCGCACGGCAGCGCCCACCTGCGCAGAGACGCTGATGCAGCACATAGCGGTGTCAGAGACGAGCGGACAGGCGGAACGGCAGGTGCCGCGCCACCTTAGGCGTCCTCCTCGTCCTCCTCGGTGGGGACGTATTCGGACCGGCCGGTGGCCCATCGATGATAGCCCACCACGAAGGGGTCGAGGTCGCCATCGGAGAGGACGGCGTCCACGTTGCCGGTCTCGACGCCGGAGCGGAGGTCCTTGACCATCTGATAGGGGTAGAGCACGTAGCTCCTGATCTGGTTGCCGAACCCGGCTGCGCGCTTGGGCCCGCGGATGGCGTCGAGCTGCTCCTCCCGCTTCTGGAGCTCGAGCTCGTAGAGGCGGGCCTTCAGGATCTGCATGCTCGCAGCCTTGTTCTGGATCTGGCTGCGTTCGTTCTGGCAGGTCACCACGATGCCCGTGGGCAGGTGCGTGATGCGGACGGCGGAGTCGGTGGTGTTCACGCCCTGGCCGCCGGGACCGCTCGCGTGGTAGACATCCACGCGGATGTCATCGGGGGCGATCTCGATCTCGATGTCGTCGGGCAGCACGGGGATGACCTCGACGCCGGCGAACGACGTCTGGCGGCGCTTCTTGGCATCCGTGGGCGAGATGCGCACCAGACGGTGCACCCCCGCCTCGGCGCGGAGCATGCCGAAGGCATCCTTGCCCTCAACGGTGAACGTCGCACGGTCGATGCCGATGACCTCGGCCGCGGTGCAGTCGTTCACCGTGACCTTCCAGCCGCGGCGCTCGCAGTACTTCATGTACATCTTGAACAGCATGAAGGCCCAGTCCTGGGCCTCGAGGCCGCCCTGGCCGGGTTTGATTGTGACGATGGCGCTGCCGTAGTCGAACTCCCCGGTGAACCAGCTCACGNGGTGTCGATCACGCGGAGCATGATCTGCCGGTTGAGCTCCCGCATGAGCTCGTCGCCCACGCGCTCGGCCTTCTCGGCGTAGACCTGATCGACGTAGGCGAGGACCTCGTCGCAGAGGGACTCGTAGTCCTTGTCCTCGGGGACGGGGGCCTCGGAGCGGCCCGTGAGCTCGACGATCCACTTGTGCAGGCCCTCGAGGTCGCGCTCGCCGGTGCGGGACTCGGGCGAGACGAACTCGGCCACGCAGCGGCGGACCGTGTCGCGGGTGACCTCGTCGATGTGTTCGGCGAGATCCTTGCCGTCCAGGATCATGTTGCGCTCGGCGTAGATGACCTGACGCTGCTTGTTCATGACGTCGTCGTACTCGAGGACGTTCTTGCGCATGGAGAAGTTGATGCTCTCGACCTTGCGCTGCGCCCCCTCGACGCTCCGGGAGATGATCTTGTGCTGGATCGGCATGTCATCGGGCATGTCGGCGTTGACCATCATCTTGGCGACGCGCTCCATGCGGTCGCCGCCGAACAGGCGCATGAGGTCGTCCTCGAGGGAGAGGTAGAACTGCGTCTCGCCCGGATCGCCCTGACGACCCGCACGGCCGCGGAGCTGGTTGTCGATGCGGCGGGACTCGTGGCGCTCGGTGCCGATGACGGTGAGGCCGCCGGCGTCGAGCACCTGCTCGCGCTCCTCCTGGCACTGGGCGCGGGCGCGCTCCTCAGCGCCGGCGAGCTCGGCGGCTATGGCCTCCAGGGTCTCAGGCTCAACTTCGATCCCCATCGGCGCGAGGTCTGCGGGATCGAGCTTGGCGGGGTTGCCGAGCTGCAGGATCTGGCTGACCTGCTGGGGGTCAAGCCCGAAGTCGACGGTCAGGACCTGCTCGCGGGCGAGCTCGTCGGGGTTGCCGCCGAGCAGGATATCCGTACCACGGCCGGCCATGTTGGTGGCGATGGTGACGGCGCCCAGGCGACCCGCCTGCGCGACGATGTGCGCCTCGCGCTCATGCAGCTTGGCGTTCAGGATCTCGTGCTTGATACCGCGCTTCACGAGCAGGCGCGAGAGGCGCTCGGAGCTCTCGATGGAGACCGTGCCCACCAGGACGGGCTGGCCTGCGGCGTGGCGCTCCGCCACCTCGGCGGCCACGGCGTCAAACTTGGCGGCCTCGGTGCGGTAGACGAGGTCGTCGTGGTCCTTGCGGATGACGGGGCGGTTGGGCGGGATGACCTGGACGGGGAGCTTGTAGATCTCACGGAACTCGGCGTCCTCGGTGAGGGCGGTACCGGTCATGCCGGAGAGCTTGTCGTAGAGGCGGAAGTAGTTCTGCAGGGTGATGGTGGCGAGCGTCTGGTTCTCCTCTCGGACGAACACGCCCTCCTTCGCCTCGATGGCCTGGTGCAGGCCCTCGGAGTAGCGCCGGCCCTCCATGATGCGGCCGGTGAACTCGTCGACGATCTTGACCTCGCCGCCCGCGACGACGTACTGCTTGTCGCGGTGGAACATGTACTGGGCCTTGAGTGCCTGCTGCAGGTGGTTCACGAGCTGACCGGAGAGGTCGGCGTAGATGTCCTCGATCCCGAGACGCTGCTCGATCTTCTTCAGACCGCGCTCGGTGGCCGCGATGGTGTGCTTCGCCTCGTCCATGACGAAATCACCCGTGGGCTCGACCGGAGCACCGCCAGCGAGCATGTCGAAGGGCACCTCCTCACCGCGCTCGAGGCCGCGAACGGCGCGGGCGAAGTCCTTGTAGGTGTTCGCGCTCTTGGTGCCGGCACCGGAGATGATGAGCGGGGTGCGGGCCTCGTCGATAAGGATCGAGTCGACCTCGTCCACGATCGCGTAGGCATGCCCGCGCTGGATGCGCTGCTCCGCCCGAACGACCATGTTGTCGCGCAGGTAGTCGAAGCCGAACTCCGAGTTGGTGCCGTAGGTGACGTCGGCCGCGTAGGCGGGGCGCTTCTGCTCGAGCGGCATGTTGTTCTGGAGCAGGCCGACGCTCATCCCGAGGAAGCGGTAAATCCGACCCATCCACTCGGAGTCGCGCTTGGCGAGGTAGTCATTGACGGTGACGATGTGGACGCCCTTGCCGGGGATGGCGTTCAGGTAGCCGGCGAGCGTGGAGACGAGCGTCTTGCCCTCACCGGTCTTCATCTCGGCGATCTGCCCGGCATTCAGGGCCATGGCGCCGATGAGCTGCACGTCGAAATGGCGAAGCCCGGTGGTGCGCTTGGAGGCCTCGCGGACCGTGGCGAAGGCATCGGGAAGGAGGTCGTCGAGGGACTCACCCGCAGCGTGGCGCTCGCGCAGCCGTGCGGTCTGAGCGCGGAGCTCGTCATCGCTGAGCGCCTCGAACGCGGGCTCGAGGGCATTGATCTGCTCGACGACACGCTGATAGCGCCTCAGGTCTTTGTCGGCGCCGAATGACAGCAGTTTAGAAACAAATCCCATGTGGTTTCCTTACCCGATAGAGACGTAATCTCATACACTCTAGCGACTTGTAAGCAAGGCGGTACGCAGGATGCATGAGCGCACGGAGAAACCACGTTGAGGAGGGGCGTTGCGCAATCGGGCGGGGCTTTTGGGTGGGCCGCGGTGAGCTGGATGCGCCTGGCGATGATATTCAAACGGCATGGCTCGGCCTACGATCCAGAGCCCGTATTTCGATGCTCCCACAGACCAAGGCGACGACACAAGGCGGGCGGGCGCCAGCGCACCAAGCCCATTTTGAATGAAATCGGCCCCCGCAAGACTGAAGATCATTCGGATCCACAAGCAGAAGCATGCCCAGCTTTGACATAGCGGGTGAGAAGCGTGACACAGAGGATGCTCCTTGCATGCGCAACATGACACAATTGGCCGAGAGCGACTCGGCGTCCAATCTCTCAGTGCCAGTATGGTGGGGCTTCGACGACAGAGCTCTGCACAGCGCCGGCTGAAATGGAGCCGACCGACATACATCTGTCGATCGGCTCCAACATGCTGTCGTCCCAAGCCATTGGCACGTCAGATGAAAAAAGAGGCGATGGCGCTGAACATGCCCACAAGAGACGCAGCAATCGCGCCACCTCTTTTTTCTCTCACACCGACAAGTAAGGTTGCCATGAAGAAAAGAAGGGAGATGCAGCTTATCGCCACTGAAATGTGCATCTCAGGCGGCTTTAACAGCACATCGACGGCAAAGAGGGCTGCGAGTAAAGCGCAGCCGATTGCAATCAGGCATTTCGACCGCCTCTGTGACAGCATGAAAAATGATCCTTAAAATAGGCAGCTGAATACGTACGATACTGATATCGTATTCTTTTTTGTGAAAATGTCTATTGATCCGTGCAAAGAGGATAGTGAAATGACTGTGCGATGATTACGAGAATCCCCGTCGCGTTTGATTTCTCAGACAACATTTCCAGGACCTGTATAGCGGTATACAGCAGCGCCCCGCGGCCGACGTGCGGCCGCGGGGCGCTTGCGAGCCATGAGCTGGCGATGTGTGCTTACTCAGCGGCCTCGGTGGTCTCGGCGGCAGCCTCGTCGGCGGCCGGCGCGGTCTCCTCGGCGGCAGCGGTCTCAGCGGCCTCGGCCTCGGCCTTCGCAGCCTCAGCGGCGGCCTTCTTCTCGTACTCAGCGGCACGCTTGGCCTTCTCGGCGGCCTTCGCCTCGCGCTCGGCGGCCTTCTTGGCAGCGGCCTCCTCGGCGGCCTTCTGACGCTCGGCCTTCTTGGCGGCCTCGCGCTCGAGGGCGGCCTGGGCGGCGCCACCGAACTTGTCGGCGAAGCGCTGGACGCGTCCACCGGTGTCGACGAACTTCTGCTGGCCCGTGTAGAACGGGTGGCACTCGCTGCAGAGCTCGACGGTGATCTCGGGCTTGGTCGAGCGCGTCTTGAAGGTGTTGCCGCAGCTGCAGCGCACCGTTGCCTCGACGTACTCGGGGTGAATTCCTGGCTTCATGGCAGGGCTCCTCTTGTCTCGCACCCTGGTTACCGACCAGGGCTAAGGGGTGCCTTGGTTTCCGACCAAGGCAAATTACAGCAGCTCGGTAGTTTATCACAGCGCCCGCTCCCCTGCAGCGGCGCGCACAATACCTTGACATCAACGCAACCGCATCGTCATACGGCCGTAACCGCACTATGGAGGATGGATGCAGCCGCTACAATAGATGTGCTGCATGAACGGTGTCTCCTGACACTGAAGCCGTCACAGGACCTGGGCGGCGGCGCCTAGAGCGCGCAACCGTGCAAGCACGATCCCAACCTGGAGGACCCATGGCAGACACCGCATCCAACCGCATCGTCATCACCGTGCTCGGGAGGAACCGGGCCGGCATCGTGGCCGCCGTCACCAAGATCCTCGGCGAGGCCTCGGTCGACATCCGCGACATCACGCAGAGCATCATCGAGGACATCTTCACGATGACCATGCTGGCCGACATGTCCGGCTCCGACCTCGACTTCGCCGCCCTGCAGGCCCGCCTCGTGGCGGCCGGCGAGGCGGTGGGCGTCACCGTGCAGATGCAGCGCGAGGACGTCTTCAACTTCATGTACCGACTCTAGACGGGCGCGCGGGCGGGCGGATGCGACATCCGGCGCCGGCGGGCCGCCACGGCTTGAGGGAGCGTGACCATGGCATACACCGCACAGAACATCCTGTACCGCTTCGATGACGCGCTGAGCAGGCTCGTCGTCGACTACGAGGCGAGCCGCCAGATCGGGCCGGAGAGCGAGCGCCTCTACCACGGCGCCTGCACCGAGCCGTTCGACGAGCGACTCTTCGCCGAGCACAACGTCAAGCGCGGCCTGCGCAACGAGGACGGGTCCGGCGTCGTCGCCGGCCTCACCCGCATCTCAAACGTCCACGGCTACAACAGGGTGGACGGCCACGTCGTACCGGACGAGGGCAAGCTGACGCTGCGTGGATACGATATCAAGGACTTGATCGTGAACGCCCAGCAGGAGGATCGCTTTGGCTATGAGGAGGTCGCCTACCTGCTCCTCACCGGCGACCTGCCGCGGACGGACGAGCTCGCCGATTTCTGCGACCGCCTGGGCGCGAACCGCCAGATCTCCGAGGGCTATGTTGCCGAGTTCCCCACCTCCACCCTCTCGACGAGCANCCAGGAGGGCCGCCGCGCGGTGGTGCCCACGCCCGACACGAGCCTCTCGACCGCCGAGACGATCCTGCAGACCCTGCGCGAGGACGGTGACTTCACGCACGACGAGGCCATGCTCCTCGACGTCATGCTCATGCTCCATGCCGAGCACGGCGGCGGCAACAACTCAACCTTCGCCTGCCGGGTGCTCTCGAGCTCGGCCACGGACGCCTACTCCGCCTACGCCGCTGCGATCGGCTCCCTCAAGGGGCCGCGCCACGGCGGGGCGAACTCCAAGGTCGTGCGCATGCATGAGGATATCCGCGAGCACGTGAGCCGCTGGGACGACGACGATGAGGTGGCGTCCTACCTCGCCCGCATCCTGCGCGGCGACGCCTTCGACGGGTCCGGTCTCATCTACGGCATGGGCCATGCCGTCTACACACGCTCCGACCCCCGTGCCGAGCTCTGCCGCCGCTACGCGCGCAAGCTCGCCGAGGCGGAGGGGTTTGGGGCCGAGTTCGACCTCATCGAGCGGATCGAGCGCCTGGCGCCTGCGGTCATGCGCGACGTCGCCGGCATCAAGAAGCCGATCTGCGCGAACATCGACCTGTACACGGGCTTCATCTACCAGATGCTGGGGATCCCGGAGACCCTGTTCACGCCGCTCTTCGCGGTGGCGCGGACGGCCGGTTGGGCCGCCCACCGCATGGAGGAGCTCTTCGGCGCACGGCGGATCATCCGGCCGGCGTACAACTCCATGATGGAGGACATGACCTACGTGCCGATAGACGAGCGGTGAGGCTGGACGGGGGTTGCACACCCTCTGCCTGCTGCACCCCTCCCTGCTGCACGCCTCCTGCGTCTTGCGCTGCGCGACGCCGCATCGCATGACGCGGCAACCGTCGAGGTGCCGGGTCGCTTGCCACCAGGCCGCCTCATGACGCTGAACCGTAGGGGAACATTGCGTTGCATGCCGATTTCAGGGAGCCGTCGCGGGGGAACCGGGGTGGGTACGATCGAATGCGGTAGGCTTGAACGCCGAGACGCACACCCCGATACGAGGACACCGCACGATGATCTTCTTCTCCGATATGGACGGCACCTTCCTGACGAGCGCTAAGGAGGTGAGCTCCGCAGGCTGGCGGGCGCTCGACGCGCTGGCGGCCGCGGGGGTGGAGTTCGTCCCCTGCACCGGTCGTGCGGCCAGCGGGCTTCCCAGCGAGCTCCTCGCACACCCGGCCGTCCGGCACATCGTGAGCTCGAATGGGGCCGTCGCCCTTGAGCTCAACCGCGACGACCCCACCGACACGAGCCGCCCGCGCATGCTCGCGAGCTGGCCTCTCCCGCGAGAGAAGGCCCGCGCCATCTGGGAGATCGCCCGCCGCTTCGACGTCACGTTCGACACCTTCGTCGGCGGAGAGGTCTACACGAGGCGCGACCAGGTCGAGCGCTTGGCCGAGTTCGTGGACGATCCGCCTGTCCTGGCGACCATGCGCGCAACGCGGACACCGGTGGATGAGGACCCCTCCGAGACCATCGCGCGGGCTGACATGGTCGAACGCGTCGCGATGTACTGGAAGGATCCCACCGACCGCGACGCGATCCTTACCGCACTGCAAAGTGTCGAGGACATCGAGGTCACCCGGTCGTATCCGACGAATATCGAGGTCATGGAGGCGGGCACCTCCAAGGGCACAGCGATGACGTGGCTCTGCGTGCACCTGGGGACGAGCGCCGCGGCGGCCGTCGCCTTCGGGGACAACCTGAACGATGTGTCGATGCTCGAGGCGGCGGGGCTCGGTGTGGCGGTTGCGAACGCGGAGCCCGAGGTTCGAGCGGCGGCCGATGTGACCTGCCCTTCCAACGACGAGGATGGGGTGGCGCGGACGATCATGGAGCAACTCGAGCGCATCGGGCGCTGAGGCGCAGGCTCGTGGTAGCGTGGGTTCACTGCAGGGCGGCGCGGCAGGTGGAGGAGCTGGCGCAGCGGCGGAAGGCGCCGGTACGCATGCGGAGTGGCGCACTCAAATGGCCTCGAGAACGTCATCTGGAAGCCAGTTTTATGCAAATTACCTCTTGAATACCGTCGAGATGACGTTTTCCAGCGCGTCCGGGACGGTGAAGGCCCTATGCGCTCTCGAGAATCCGCCTGAGCTCGGCCTGAACGGCCTGATCGTGGTTGAAGCCCACCACCCGGTCGGCCACGGCCTTGAGCGCCGGACGGCCGTTCGCCATCGCACAACCCGTCCCCACGAATCGGATGATCTCGTAGTCGTTCATCGAGTCACCGAAGGCCATGACCTCCTCGCGCTCGATCCCATAGTGCTCCATGAGCTGCTGGATACCCGAAGCCTTCGAGATCCCCGGCTGCATGCAGTCGATGTAGTACCCACCAGAGGGCGCGAAGATGAAGAGGTTGCCGAGCTCGCGCTGGAGCACGTAGGCATTGTCCATCACATTGCCGTCGTCGCAGAAGATCGTCGCCTTCAAGATGTTGATCTCCGGGCTCGGAAGCTCGTAGATGCGCTCCGCGTTCGGCAAGTCTTTGTCCACTTCGCGCACGAACTTGTCCTCGTCGTCCATCAGGAAGGAACGGGTGCGGTCGAAGAGGGCGAGGTGCATGTTCGGGAACATCTTGGTGGTGGCAGCGAGACGCTTGATCGCGAGGTGCGAGTAGACCTCGCGGTCGATCTGGCGACCGGAAGCGTAGACCTGGGCCCCGTTTGAGGCGACGAAATCCATCTTGTCGACGATGGGGGCGAAGAACTCGCAGAGACGGTCGAAGCGGCGGCCAGACGAGGCCGCGAAGTGGATTCCCTTCTCCCTGAGGCCGAGGATGAGGTCGTAGGTCTCAGGTGGGACCTCGCTGTCCTCGTTCAGCAGCGTGCCGTCCATATCGGATGCGATCAACTTGATCATGGGACTCCTTTTGGTCGCGGACGTTGCCTTCAGCATACCCCCGCTGCCCCGTGGCCCGGCGGACACTGCGACAAAAGGCCCGTTTTCGCACGGCATTTTGAGGAGTGAGCGTCGGGACGGGGCATGGTGGCTGAGGGATGAGGAAGGCGCGTCTGAGCGGGGCGGTCGAGGGGCGAAGGAGGCGCGGCGGGTATAGGCGATCGTAGGGCCGGGCGACGGCGAGGGACGGTGGGACGCGGCAGATGGAAGGGCGCCTCTTTACACTGGTCATCTTCGCGAGCAAAACATCATCTCGACGCCGTTTTCAGGCAAATCGCCTGTGTAGCGGGCTCCAGATGACGTTTCCCCGCTCACCTCTTCCGCCGACGTGGCATCGTGAGAAAAACGTCATCTCGACAGCGTTCTCAGGCAAATCGCCTCTGAACCAGGCTCCAGATGACGTTTTACTCGCGGAACGGGGACGGGGCAACGCATATCACCCCGTCCCGTCGCAAAACGCTCTACGCGAAGTACGCCACGCCGCTCTCGAACAGCGGCAGACCCGTGTCGCCGGGAACGTTCTTGTACAGATCCGTTCCACGGCGCTCCACGTGGCCCATCTTGCCGAGCACGCGACCGTCGGGACTCGTGATGCCCTCAATCGCAAGCACCGACCCGTTCGGGTTGACATCCAGCCCCATGCCGGGCGCCCCATTCTCGTCAACGTACTGCATCGCGATCTGCCCGCCGGCGATCAGCTGCGAAAGCGCCTCGTCACCCGCCACGAACCGTCCCTCTCCGTGGCTGATCGCCACCGTGTGAACGTCGCCCACCGCACTCTGCGAGAGCCAGGGCGAAAGGTCGCTCGCTACCCGCGTGCGCACCAGACGACTCTGGTGACGACCGATGGTGTTGAAGGTGAGGGTCGGCGCGTCCGCGGTGGCGTCAACGATGTCGCCATATGGAACGAGGCCGAGCTTCACCAGGGCCTGGAAGCCGTTGCAGATGCCGAGCATGAGGCCGTCGCGGACCTGCAGCAGGTCGCGCACGGCCTCGGTCACCTCGGGTGCGCGGAAGAAGGCGGTGATGAACTTGGCGGACCCGTCGGGCTCGTCGCCGCCGGAGAAGCCGCCCGGAATCATGACGATCTGGCTCGTGCGGATGCGGCGGGCGAGCTCGGCGGTGCTCTCGGCCACGGCTGCGGGCGTCAGGTTGTTGATCACGAAGGTGTCGACCTCGGCACCGGCCGCCGTGAAAGCGCGCTCGGAGTCGTACTCGCAGTTGTTGCCCGGGAACACGGGGATGATCACACGCGGGCGGGCGAAGGCGGGCCCACCGTAGACGGCGCGGATACGGCCCTCCTCCACGGACCGGTAGGAGACCGGATCGACCGGAGCGGGCGCGGGAGTCCCCTCCCCCAGCGTGCGGTACGGGAAGACACCTTCGAAGCCGCGCTCCCACACCTCCTGGAGCTCGTCGAGGTCGATAACCTCGCCCCCGACGACGAGCTCATACGCCGTGGTGGTGACACCGATCTCTCGCGCCGAGACACCCGCCGCCACGGGGAGCTCCGCATGATCATCGAGCTCGATGATGAAGCTGCCGTATGCATGCTCGAAGAGCGGTAGGTCATCGGCTGTGATCTGCGCGCCGAGACGGTTACCCAGGCACATCTTGAAGAGGGACTCGGCCACCCCGCCGAAGCCGGGCGTCGCCACCGCGCAGGCAGCCCCCATGCGAACAAGGTCCTCAACCAGATCGAACACCGTCAGCAGGCTCTCCGCCTCCGGTAGGGGCGCATCGGCACGACGCGCGGGCTCGACGAGGATAAGGCGGTGCCCGGCTTCCTTGAGCTCGGGGGAGACGATGTCCCCGGCCCGCCCGGTGGCCACCGCGAACGAGATGAGGGTGGGCGGCACGTCGAGGTCCTCGAAGCTGCCGCTCATGGAATCCTTGCCGCCGATCGCCGCCACACCGAGATCGACCTGGGCCATGAGGGCGCCGAGGACGGCGGCCGCAGGCTTGCCCCAGCGCTCGGGGATGTCGCGCAGGCGCTCGAAGTACTCCTGGAAGGTGAGGTGGGCCGCCTCATGCGCGAAGCCGGTCGCAACGAGGCGTGAGAGGCTCTCGACCACCGAGAGGTACGCGCCGGCAAACTGGTCGGCCTCCATCAGGTACGGGTTGAAGCCCCAGGCCATGCCCGAGACCGTGGAGGTCTTCCCCATGACCGGGAACTTCGCCACCATGGCCTGGGCCGGCGTGAGCTGCCGCACGCCGCCGTGCGGCATGAGCACCGTGGCCGCGCCAATGGTGGAGTCGAAGCGCTCGGAGAGGCCCTTGTTGGACGCCACGTTGAGATCGGAGACAAGGGTGCGGAAGCCCTCGGCGAGTGTGGCTGCCCCGGCGCCGGGCACGGCGGGCAGGCCGTCGGAACCCTGTGCGGCCACGTGCACCCGCTGCTCCTTTTGGGCGCCGTTGCTCGCCAGGAAGGCGCGCGAGAGGTCGACGATGACATCGCCGTCCCAGGCCATGCGCACGCGGGCCTCATGGGTCACCTCGGCGATGACCGCGGCCTCGAGGTTCTCCTCGGCTGCGTAGCCCATGAACTCGTCCACGTCGGCCTCGGCGACCGCCACGGCCATGCGCTCCTGGCTCTCAGAGATCGCGAGCTCGGTACCGTCGAGGCCGTCGTACTTCTTGGTGACCTGGTCGAGGTCGATGTAGAGGCCATCGGCGAGCTCGCCCACGGCGACGCTCACGCCGCCTGCGCCGAAGTCATTGCAGCGCTTGATGAGCTGACAGGCGTCCTTGCGGCGGAAGAGGCGCTGGAGCTTGCGCTCGACCGGCGCGTTGCCCTTCTGCACCTCGGCACCGGACGTCTCGATCGAGGAGACGTTCTGGGTCTTGGAGGATCCGGTGGCACCGCCGATGCCGTCGCGGCCGGTGCGCCCACCGAGCAGGATGATCTTGTCGCCCGGCTGCGGCACCTCGCGGCGCACGTGGCTCGCCGGGGCGGCGCCCACTACGGCGCCGACCTCCATACGCTTGGCCACGTACCCGGGGTGGTAGATCTCGCTCACCTGGCCGGTGGCGAGCCCGATCTGGTTGCCATAGCTCGAGTATCCGGCGGCGGCCGTGGTCACGATCTTGCGCTGCGGGAGCTTGCCGGCGATCGTCTCCGACACGGGGACGGTGGGATCGGCTGCACCGGTGACGCGCATGGCCTGGTAGACGTAGGAGCGGCCGGAGAGCGGGTCGCGGATGGCGCCGCCAATGCAGGTGGCCGCCCCGCCAAAGGGCTCGATCTCCGTAGGGTGGTTGTGGGTCTCGTTCTTGAAGAGGAAGAGCCAATCCTCGTCGACACCGTCCACGTCGACCGTGCAACGGACCGTGCAGGCGTTGATCTCCTCAGACTCATCCAGGTCGGTGAGGATGCCCTGGGCCTTCAGGTACTTCGCGCCGATGGTCCCCATGTCCATGAGGCTGACGGCGCGGTCTTCGCGGCCGAGCTCGCGGCGAATCTCGAGGTAGCGATCGAAGGCCGCGCGCACGATCTCGTCATCGATCTCGATGTCGGTGAGTTCAGTGCAGAAGGTGGTGTGACGGCAGTGATCCGACCAGTAGGTGTCGATGACGCGCAGCTCGGTGATCGTGGGGTCGCGGCCCTCGTCCTCAAAGTAGCGCTGGCAGAAGGCGATGTCGGCCTCGTCCATGGCAAAGCCGCGCTCGACGATCAGGGCGGCGAGGCCCGCCGCGTCAAGCTCGCGGAAGCCGTCGAGGACCTCAACGGGCGCGGGCGTCGGAACCTCCTGGACGAGGGACTCAGGCAGCTCGAGGCTGGCGATGCGGGCCTCGACGGGGTTCACCACGTAGCGCTTGACCGCCTCGATGTCCTCCTCGCTCAGTTCGCCCTCAAGCAGATAGACCTTGGAAGAGCGCACGAGCGGGCGCTCGCCCTGGGAGATGAGCTGGATGCACTCGGCCGCGGAGTCGGCGCGCTGGTCGAACTGACCGGGAAGGAACTCGACGGCGAAGCGGAGTCGGGGGTCTGAAGATGCCGGCAGCTCGAAGGAGACGATGTCGACCTGCGGCTCGGAGAAGACCGTGGGGACGCAGCGGTCGAAGAGCTCCGTATCGATGCCCTCGACGTCGTAGCGGTTGACGATGCGCAGGCCGGTGAGAGCCTGGATGCCGAGGATGTCGGTAAGTTCGGCGGCAAGCTGCACCGCCTCGACATCGAACCCCGGCTTCTTCTCTACGTACACGCAAGAGACCATCTTTCCTGCCCTTCTGCGGCTGCGCGCGGTGCGCGTCGGGTGGTGCATAGCGTCACTATGATACGACAGCGGGCTGGCTCTCGCGTGGGCGGCGGGCGGGTTATGTGCGCCCGCATCGACCTTGGGACAGCGTATGGGCGACGGGCGCGATGCGGGTGCACACTCGTCTTCGAAGACGTCATCTCAAGCCCGTTCTCTGGCAGATTCGCAGTAACGCACTATCGAGATGACGTTTTAGAGTGCATTCGAGACGTCGCGAGCGCCAGGCAGCGCGGAACTCGCCGCCTGGGACGGCACACGGGCGGCGGCGGTGCGGCGGCGCCTTCGGCTCCGAAAACGTCATCTGGAGGCCGGTCTCATGCAGATCGCCCTCGAGATGCCCTCGGGATGACGTTTTCGAGCGCATACAGGGCGATGCGGGGGCGACGGGCGCGGTGGCGGCCACGCGCACGACCCTCAGGAGACGAACACGAGGTTCACGAGAATCAGGTACACGGCCGTGCTGCCGAAAATCGCGATCAGCATGTCGCGACGCCAGAGAAACAGCGCGGTCGCCGTGGCAAGGCCCGCCACCTGAGGGATGACCTCGGAGGGAGCAAGGATGTTGACCTCCCGCAGGCAGTACACGACAAGCAGGGCGAAGATCGCACCGGGTAAGGCACGGCCGAGATAGCGGATAAGACCCGGCACGGGCCGTGAGGCGGGGAACACCAGGAACGGCAGGGCACGGGTAAGGATGGTGGCCGCCCCCGCTGCAAGGACGGTGACGATTTGCTGATCGAGTGTCATCGTTCCTCCTCATACGCGGGATCGGAGGCCGCCCGGGCGAACTCCTCGCTGCGCCCCTTCGCCCCCGTAGAGGATCCGGTGCCGGAAGGCTCATCGCGCGCTTCCACCTGATCCTGGACATCGTGGGACCGGACACAAGGCGAGCAGGTTCCGTCACCTGCCCCTGCGCCCCCGTTGGATATGGCCTCCGCGCCGTCGAGATCGGTCGCGGCGCAGGCGGGCTCCACCCAGCGGCGCATAGCCACCGCCACCACGAGGATCAACACGAGGGCGGGAACGATGAAGGTGTCGGCTCCGAATACCGCAAGCGCCGCAACCGAAGCCGCGAAACCCGCGAGCGCAACTGCGTGGCTCGCTTCGCGCGTCCATTGATCGAGGAAGATCACCATGAACAGCGCGGTCATGGCGAAGGAGATCCCCTCAATCTGCACAGGCAGGACAGCGCCGAACAGGGCCCCGAGCGTGCACCCGAGCACCCAGTAGAACTGGTTCAGCAGGCTGATCCAGAACATGAACCAACCGTCATCCACGCCCTGCGGAGGCCGTGAGGCATACTCGATGGAGAACGTCTCATCGCACAAGGCGTAGATCACGTAGAAGCGCTTGGCGCCGATGCGACGGAACCGCTCGAGCAGCGACAGACCGTAGAAGAGATGGCGCGCGTTGACGATGAGGATGGTGACGAACGCCGAGACGGGGTCGTAAGCGCCCACCAGCATGGAAGCCACCAGGAACTCGGCCGAGCCCGCGAAGATCGCCACCGCCATGAACGACGGCACCCACCAGGGTAGGCCAAGCAGCACCGCGAAGACGCCGCAGGTCATGCCCGTGAGCACGAAGCCCGCGAGGATGGGGATGGTCAGGGGGAACGCCGCGACGAGGGCGGGCAGCACGACGGTTTTGATCCGGTCCATAATCCCCTCCCCTCTGCACCTCGGTAATTGCGAGACGCCAGTCTAACAAAAACGAATCGGGTGCGAATACCGTTACCAAGCGGTTACCTTGGGACCTGCGCGCCAATGCCGTGTGCCATCGATGCCGCGCCCTATTTTGGATGAAGGGGCACAACGAGATGGCGCGTGTGGGATGGCGCACTGGAACCCCAACCCTACACGGGGCCTCTAACCTGAGGATTGGCAGCGAAAACGTCATCTGGAAGCCGGTCTTATGCAGATCACCTTGGGGATGCCTTCGGGATGACGTTTTCGAACGCATCCAGGACGGCTCGGGCGACGGGAAGCACGGAACTCGCCACCTGGGACGGAACACGGGCAGCGGGAGGTGCGGGTGCGCATTCGGGTTCGAAAATGTCATCTGGAAGCTGGGTTCATGCAGATCGCCCTCGGGACGCCGTCGAGATGACGTTTTCCGAGCCACCTCCGTAGGCGATGCAACAACACACCCCAGGGCCATACCCCGCCGCGCCCAAGCCGCCGCATCCACCGCTGCCGCCCCTCCACTGCCCCCCCCCTGCACAAACCCCACCCAACTGACGTGCTACCATCGTGCCGCATCGGAAGGCGGCAGGCGGGGACGCACATGATCGGACTTGGCACCCTCATCAACGTGGGACTCATCATCGCGGGCGGGATCGTCGGCCTCGCCAGCGGCTCGCTCATCACCGAGCGGATCCGCGAGGGCGTCCTGAAGGCGACGGCCGTCTGCATCCTCTTCCTCGGCCTCGGCGGCGCCTTGGAGCAGATGCTCCGTGTAGAGGGGGCCGGCATCGCGAGCGGCGGCACGATGCGGATCTTCATCTCACTTGCCGCGGGGGCGCTCATCGGCGAGGTCGTCGGCATCGAGACTGGTATCGAGCGGTTGGGCGCCTGGCTCCGCCGCGTCTCGGGCAGCTCCGGCGACAACGCCTTCGTCGAGGCCTTCGTCTCCACCTCGCTCTCGGTCTGCATCGGCGCGATGGCCGTGGTGGGATCGGTGCAGGACGGCGTTTTCGGAAACTGGGGCACCCTCGCCCTGAAGGGCTCCCTCGACGCGATCGTCGTCTGCATCATGGCCGCCTCGCTAGGCCGCGGCGCGATCTTCTCCGCCGTGCCCGTGGCCCTCTTTCAGGGGAGCATCACGCTCGCGGCACGAGCGCTCCAGCCCCTGCTCACCGAAGGTGCTGTGGACGCGATCTCGATGGTCGGCTCGATCATGATCTTCTGCGTGGGTGTGAACCTCATCTGGCCCAAGACCTTCCGTGTGGCGAACATGCTGCCCGCCCTCGTGATCGCGGCCGCGCTCTCCTACTTCTAGAGTCATCACTACAGATTGATTCCCTTGTCCGTGGGACTCCCGCGGTAGCCACTTTGACGCAGTCGCGGTGCATATGAAGCCCGGAGGGGCGTCCATAGGCGCACATATAAGAGACATTCGTATCTTTTATCTGTCGGCACGAGGGGTGCATTTGCGTTCAACCCTGCGCGTGATCGGGCGTGTGGCCAAAAAAGACGTTGAGGCTGTATTTCAAAATAGCCTCCTGGTCGCCACGAAGAAAGTAATCGTACAGCTTGCTTGAGTATGATCTCTATTCGAGGTGTAGGATGGGCCTCTTCAAGAAGAAGGCCCCCTGTGTATGCACATCCGCTGCTCTTGATCACCGCCTCAACGCTGTTTTTGGCCAGATGCCCAGAGCTCAGCATGCAGCTTACCTGTCAGGCCATCAAAAGGCAGCGATCAGCGGGGCGTGATCACGCTCCTGGCGAGAATCACGCCGGATCTACGCCGCCCACGTGCCGGCGGCAGCCTTGCGCCATTGGCCGCCGCGACAACTCCCGCAGACAACGATCCCCTACTCCACGCCCACGAACAGGCAGCCCGCTGTGGCCCCAGCCAGGCGCTTCGCCGGTGCACGACCGGCTCGGACAGCAGCCACGGCACGCGTCACCTGGGCGAGGGCGCGGGCGAGTTCGTCATTGTCCATGAGCGTGCCATCAACCAGGTAGCGGTTGACACCGGCGGCCGCGAGCGAGCCCATCTGCGGCGTGAGGTCGATGAGGCCGTCCTCGTACAGACGCGATCGACCATGGACATCGGTGCGGACGGGCAGGATCTTCCCGTCGATGTTCTTCAAGGACAGCTTACGGCGGCGAAGGGCGCACCGAGGGCAGTCATGGATGCACGCACCCGCGACCATGAGGATGCAGTGCTCGCTCGTCATGACCCGCGGTCGGCCGATAGCGACGGCACCCACCGGCACCTCGATGTGCGGGGCCACGCGCTCGATCTCCGCGAGCGTCAACTCGGGCGTGAGCCAGACACCGGCCGCGCCGGCGCGGGTGAGCGCCGCGGCCGCGGCCACGTTGTGCACGGGAACACAGGGGCGCAGCTCAGCTGCAGCGCCACGCTCCGCGGCAAGGGCCAGCTCAGAGATGTTGCCCACGGCGACCGGACGACCCGGAGCAATCCAGCGATCCAAGCGCGCGTGGTCAGCCTCGCGGCAGACCTCGTCGAGGATGGGGATGAGCCCCCGCTCCGCCGCATCCTCCGGTGAGAGGCCGGCCTCGTCGAGGGCGTCCGTGGAGATGTAGACGCGCTCGGTCCCGGCTGCGCGGGCGGCCGCAGCCGCCTCAGCGCTCGCCACGATGGCACAGACCTCGGGTGAGCGTGCGGCGCCGTCTGCGGTTGAGCCAACGAGCGCCGAGCCTCCCACAGCCACGGCAGCAGGTGAACTAGCTGCGGGGACCACGGGCGAGACCGGAGCTGCATCCGTAGGTGTGACGACGGCATCAGACGTCGTGCCGACCGCTGTCGAGAACGTAGCTGGCAGGTCTGACGAGCCCGCCGGCGAGATTCCGACCGCAGGTGCCTCCCGTCCGGAGCGAGCTCCAGCGCTCGCGCGCTCCGCTGTGAGCGCCCGACCTGCGAACGGCGCCCATGCAGCCGCGGCGTCCGACCGCGCCGCCGTTGGCGCGAGGATGACCTCCTCCAAGAGCGCGCAGGCCCGGGCACGCACCTGATGCACGGCCGAGAACCCCATGCCGCAGCCATCGTCAAGCTCGACCGTGAAACCCACGGCCTCGAAGGGCGAGGTGCCCATGCGGCCCACGTGCTCGATGAGATCCTCGGCCGAGACCGACCGCGTTCGCGCCGGCTCCACGGTGAAGCCTGTGGCGGTGGCCGTGAGGGCGGGATCGTCCGCGCAGGTGAGCGTCACGGTGAAAGGCTCGCCCATCCGCGCCCGCACCGTGACGTCAACCGGACGACGCCGCGCCTGCGGCTGCTTCAGAACTGCCGCTGCGGTCTCGATCGCCCGCTGGCTCCGGATCACACGGACCTTCGCACCCGCGGGCACGGCCCGGGGGATGCCCACCTCGATCTCGGTGCCGGCCGCCGCATCCTCCGTGGCGGTAAAGGTCAGGTACCGGTCGAATTCCTCGTCGTGCCGAAGCTCGATGAGGTCACCAGCCCCGACGGGCTCTGTGAGCCGCAAGCGGGCCCGGGCGAGCCGGTTCCGCCGATCCTCGGGATGCAGGCGGCGCTTGAGCCCCGAGCCCACCGTGCGGCTCTCGACGACCTCGCCCACCACCTGGCCACGGTTGTTCGATCGTTCGTAGCTCATCATCTCATCGCCCGAGCGCCCATGCTGGTAGGCCGTTGTGAAATCGCGGTTGAACGCGCGCTTGAGCTGGCGGGCGCGCTCATGGCGCTCCACATCGCCCACGGCATGATCGGCGAGCACGTCATCGAGCTCGCGCCGGTAGGCGTCGACCACCGCGTACACGTAGTCGGGTGCCTTCATGCGGCCCTCGATCTTGAGCGCGCCGGCACCCGCGGCCACGAGTTCGTCGAGCATCTCGGAGGTATTGGTGTCCCGCGGGCAAAGCGCGCGCTCCCGCCCCGGCGCGGAGATGTTCCTCCCCTGCTCATCGAGGAGCTCATAGGGCAGGCGGCAGGGTTGGGCGCACATGCCCCGGTTCGCCGACCGGCCGGCGCAGGCGAAGCTCGACAGCAGGCAGACCCCGGAATAGCTGAAGCAGATGGACCCGTGCGCGAAGACCTCGAGCTCGACACCGACCGTGGCGATCTGCGCGATCTCGTCCACGGAAAGCTCGCGGGAGAGGGTCACGCGGTTGGCACCGGCGGCGGCGCACCACGCGGCGCCGCGTGCGTCATGGATGTTGGCCTGGGTCGAGATATGGGTCTCCACCTCGGGCATCAGGCGCCTGACCTCGAAGAAGAACCCCCAGTCCTGAATGATGAAGGCGTCGGCGCCGAGCACGGTGCAGCGGCGCACGAGCTCGAGCGCGTCGACCAGCTCCTCATCTTTGATGACGATGTNGCCCTGTGCCGGCGGCGCGCTGCTCCGGCGGCGTAGCGTCGTTCGCGACGCCGTCCCGGAGCTGCCAGCGGGGTCGCTCTCACCAACCTGGCGCCCCGCTGCCGTGGGTGTGAGACCCGCTAGAACACGTGCTTGGCGAGGCGGTCGAGAGCCTCGTCGAGGCGCGTCCGGGGCAGGGCCAGGTTCATCCGGATATGGCTCTCACCGTGGAACGGGCGCCCATCCTGCCAGCCCACGCCCACGCGCCAACCGGCCCGCAACAGCTCGCCCACATCACAACCTTGCTCGCGGCACCAGCCGGCCGCATCGAGCCAGAGCATGTACGTGCCCTCCGGGACCCGGGTGCTAACACCAGGCGCTCGCTCAGCGAAGAACGCCACGGCGCGCTCCGTGTTGCCCGCTATGACCTCGTTCAACTCATTGACCCAGGTCTCCCCCTCATCTGAATACGCACCGATCAGCACATGCATGGAGAGGACGTTCATGGCGTTGTAATGCGATTTCGAGGCCTGGGCGCGCACGCGGTCGCGCAGGTAGTCGTCGTAGATCACATGGTAGCTCCCCACGAGCCCGGCGAGGTTGAAGGTCTTGCTCAGCGCATAGAGCGCCACCGTGCGACGGCGCGCGTCCTCGCTGACAGACTGCACCGGAACGTGAACCGCATCGGGCCGCACGATGTCGGACCAGATCTCATCCGATACGACTACGCACTCATGCGCCGCATAGACCTCGAGGGCCCGCTCGATCTCCCAACGCTCCCATACCCGGCCCGTGGGATTGTGCGGCGAGCAGAACACGGCGACATGGGCGCGACTCGCGGAGAGCCGCCGGTCCATGTCCTCGTAATCCATGCGGTAGACGCCCTTCTCATCGAGGATGAGTGGCGAAAGCTCAATGCGGAACCCGGCGTTCTCGAGGCTCTTGGTGAACCCTATGTAGGTGGGACTGTGAACGAGCACGGCGTCCCCCGGGGCGGCGAAGGCGGTGACGGTCGAGATGAGGCCGCCGAGCACGCCGTTCTCATAGCCGATGCAGCGGAACTTGAGGTCATCGATCCCATGGCGGTGGCGATGCCAGTCAACGATGGCGTTGAAGTACTCCGGCCGCGGGCTGAAGTACCCGAACGCGGGGTGCTCCAGCCGCTCGCTGATAGCACGGGTGATGCAGGGCGCCACCGGGAAGCACATGTCCGCAACCCACATCGGGATGGGGTCGAACCCCGCATCGGGTGCCATCGGGGCGCCGGATGCCGCACCGATGCCGTCAAAGGCGATCGCATCGTGACCCCGACGGTCGAGCACGCTGGTGAAGTCAAAGGACATGAGAGCTCCTCTCGGGATGGCTGCCGATCTTGGCCCGATTGTATCTGAGCGCTCAGGCGCAGGAAAAGGGGCCAGGTTCGGGCAGGGCAGCTTCGAGCGATCTCGGACTGCGCACCGCATGCCGGCACCAAGTCACAGCACGCACAGCCTCATTTATCAGGCGCTCCATTTCAGTTACCTCCCTGCGCAGTGTGGCATGGCGTTTAAGTTGGCGATTTTAGGCACCCCCTCCCTCAGGGATTCCAATACAGGAAGAACCGTGAGGACCAAGCGGGCGTCACGCATATCGGGTACGGAAGGGTACCATGTATCCAACACGATACGAGACCCCTCTCGAAAGGACGCCCATGCCGCACATCGAGCTCCCCCACCTGATCGACGCCGCCGAGGGACGCGTGCCCGTCGACACGCTGTTCGTCAACGCGCAGATCGTCGACGTGTACGGCCAGCGCATCGTCCCCGGGCGTGTCGCCGTCAAGGACGGAGTCATCGCCGGCGTCCTCTTCGATGACCGCGAGCCCGATCGAGCTGCAACCTACGAGGCCGCGCAGGTGATCGATTGCGGCGGCCGCTACCTCGCCCCCGGCTTCATCGACGCGCACCTCCACATCGAGAGCTCCAACATCCGCCCGGCCGAGTACGCCCGCATGGCGCTCACCCGCGGCACCACCACGGCCGTCGCGGACTCACATGAGATCGCGAACGTCTGCGGAACCGACGGCCTCGCTTTCATGGTCGAGGACGGAAAACGCGCACCGCTCTCGTTCAAGTTCATGATGCCTTCCTGCGTGCCGGCCCTCCCCGATGAGCAGGCGGGAGCCGAGATCACCGCGGCCGATATGCGGGAGTTCATCGCGTCGCGCCCAGGAGACGTGTTCGGCCTCGGGGAGATGATGAACCTGCCGGGGGTCTTTGGGGCGGATCCCGAGACCTGCGCGCGCATCGACACGGCGGCGCTGACCGCCTCGGGGCTCACGGACGGCCATGCGCCCCTCGTCACCGGGCGTGACCTCAACGCCTATGCGGCCGCCGGCATCATCGCCGACCATGAGTCCACCATCCCTGAGGAGGCCTTGGACAAGCTCTCGCGTGGCATGTACGTCATGCTCCGTGAGGGCACCTGCAGCCATGATCTCAAGAACCTCGCGCCGCTGATCCTGGAGAATCCCGCCCGAGCCCGGCGCTGCTGCTTTGCAACCGACGATCGCGCGCCCTCAGACGCCCTCGCGATCGGCATGATCGACAACGCCTGTCGCACCGCGGTCGAGGCGGGAATCGACCCCGTCGTCGCCATCCAGATGGCGAGCCTCACGGCCGCCGAGCTTTTCGGGCTCGACCATGGCGCCGCCGCGACCTCGCCGCTCGAGCGCCGCGGGGCCATCGCACCCGGCAAACGGGCTGACCTGCTCCTCCTCGACGATCTCACGTTCAAGAGCGCACCAGCCCGCGTCTTCGCGGCCGGTGAGCTCGTGGCCGAAGACGGGAGGTTCGTGGGCGAGATCTCCCCGACCTCTCCTGAGGTCACGCAACTTGAAGAGCTCCTCCACGCGACGGTCTCCCTGCCGACGCTCAGCCGCGAGGTCTTCGACTACGCGTTCACCCCGGGAGAGGCCGTGATCGACGTCATCCCCGGCAAGGCCATCACCGGCCTCGCGCGCCCGACGTCGGACGAGGGCCTGTGCCGGATCGCCTTGATCGAGCGGCACGGGCGCGGAGCTGCGGCGCAGATGGCCGGGGCCGACGGCACGGGTGCGCCTGGAACAGGGCTCGTCGGGCACCATATCGGACGCGGCTGGGTCCGCGGGTTCACCGTCAAGAGGGGCGCCATCGCGTCGAGCATCGGCCACGACTCACACAACATCTGCGTGGTCGGCGACAACCCCAACGACATGCTCGCTGCCGTCTCAGCCATTGGCCAGGGAGGCTTCGTCATCGTGCGCGACGGTGAGGTGACGGCCAAGATCGACCTGCCGCTCGGCGGGCTCATGTCAGACGGATCCGCTGAGGACGTGGCCCGTGAGCATGAGGAGTTCATGCGACAAGGCCGTGAGCTCGGTATTCGAGAGCCGCTTGATCCCATCATGGGCATGATCTTCCTGCCGCTGCCGGTCATACCCACGCTGCGGATTCGGCCTGAGGGGATGTTCGATGTGACGACGTTCACGTACGCGGAGTAGCGGGCTTATCCCATCCCATCGCTTCGCCCGCGGGGCCTGTGCGCCCTTTCACGTGGCTTCGCAAACGCTTCAGGGCGCACAGGCCCCGCGGGCTACGCTGTGTGAAAAGCCATCCCCATGTAAGGGAGTAAAAAGAGCGCGTCCCCTGGTGCCTTGCACCAGGGGACGTTTTTGTGCTGAAAAGAGGGCAGAGATCGACACGACCTCCCCTAGCCCTATTCACTGGCGCACCATGATCTTCACGCATGAAAAGAGCCCCGCGTGCTTGAGCGGGGCTCTGGGGTTACCTGATTTTAGGCGAGCCGGGCAAACTTGCGCTTGCCCACCTGGAGGACGGTGCCGGGTTTGAGGAGCGCGGCGTCCACGTTGTAGCTCTTGGCGGCCACCGCCGTGCCGTCGATCTTGACGCCACCGCCGTCGATCAGGCGGCGGGCCTCACCGGCCGAGGGCGCCAGGCCCGCGTCCTTCAGCACGCCGGCGAGGTAGACGGTGCCGTCCTCGGAGGGTGCCAGGTCAACTGAGACCTCGGCGATGTCCTCGGGCAGCTCGTTCTGTTTGAAGACGCGATCGAAGGCCTCCTCGGCGGCGGCACCGGCGCCCGCGCCATGGTAGGTGTCGCAGAGGTCGCGGCCGAGGGCGCGCTTGAGCTCATAGGGATTGGCCGTGCCATCGGCGAGGGCGGCCTCGATGGCGTCGACCTCATCGGGCGACTTGGAGCTCGCGAGGCGGTAGTACTTCCCGATCATCTCGTCGGGGATGGACATCGCCTTGCCGAACATATCCGCCGGCTCATCGGTGAGGCCGATGTAGTTGCCGTAGGACTTGCTCATCTTGCGCACGCCATCGGTCCCCTCGAGCAGGGGCATCGTAAGCGCCACCTGCGGCTCCATGTCCATCTTCTCCATGAGCTCGCGGCCGGCGAGGAGGTTGAAGAGCTGGTCGGTGCCGCCCATCTCGACGTCTGCCTTGATCTGGACGGAGTCCAGGGCCTGCATCACCGGGTAGAGGAACTCGTGCAGGGCGATGGGCGTCTGGTTGTGGTAGCGCTTCGTGAAGTCGTCGCGCTCGAGGATGCGCGCCACCGTGAACTTGCTCGCGACCTCAAGCAGGCCCTTGAGGTCGAGGGAGAGGATCCAGTCGCCGTTGTGCACGATCGTGGTGCGCGCGGGGTCGAGGATCTTCATAGCCTGCTCAACGTAGGTCTGGGCGTTGGCCTCGACCTGCTCCTGCGAAAGCTGCGGGCGCGTGGAGTTCTTGCCCGACGGGTCGCCGATCATGGCGGTGCCGTTGCCGATGATGAGGGTGACCTGATGGCCGAGGTCCTGGAACTGGCGCATTTTGCGCAGCGGGACGGCGTGGCCGAGGTGCAGGTCGGGCGACGTGGGGTCCACGCCGAGCTTGATGTTCAGCGGCACGCCGCGCTCGAGTTTCTTCCTGAGATCTGCCTCGGGCACGATCTTGGCCGCGCCGGACGTGATGATGCGCATTTGCTCGTCAACGGATAGCAATGCTCGGTCCTCCTAGAGACGGGTAGCGCCCTCGCCGGGGACGCGCCCGGGCGGTGCTCATGTAGGTAACTTTTCTAGTGTAACGGAGATGACAGGGGGCGGGCGGGGCGATATGCGGCCCCACCGTGGCACCATGGCTGCCGCGGGCATCGGCAGTGGCGACGACGCCGGTGCCCCCACCCCCTCCTCAGGAGAGGGCGAGGGCGGCTCGATCTCCTCCCGCGCGGCAGCCCCAATCCGGACCGCAAGCGATTCAACGTTTCGCTCGCACCCCCAACATGCCGCCGGGTCTGCATGTACATACCACCAGCTTTTTGCATTTCTTTGAGCTGTGCATAGATTTGTAGCCGAACAAGCCGCGCTGTGAACCAACCTATGCATAACGCCACTTTTTGCACCAGCTCTGATCTGCGGATTCTCTTTTCGTACTCCTCGTCACGCCAATCGGCTATGCATAGCTCAAAGAAATGCAAAAGCGCGCCCGCGGCAGTCGAAACCAAATTCACGTCCCGGGGCAGCTCCGGCCCCAAGCCCCGCGGGCGGGCGGCTCAGGGCGGTACAGGCAACCAGGTGCAGCCAACGGCAAGCCCCAGGCATCCGACCCGATATACGCTCAAACACCGTGTTTTCTTACGACAGCTATCCCCCGGGCCGTATTCAGGCCGGCAGGTTGCGCTATTGTGTTGATATCTATCGTGTTTCCGCACACTCTTGGAGGTACGCATGGGCCCTCGCGAGCGCCACGCTCGGCAGCACGCCAAGTCGCACACCATCCCTGTAATCCTCGGTTCGGTCTTCGGCTTCCTGCTCATCGCAGGTGTCGCCTTTGCGGTGGGCATGGTCGCGAATGTCAACCGCTGGCTCTCCGACCTGCCCGATTACACGGACACCAACCTCTACATGGTGAGCGAGCCCACCGAGGTCCTGGACGCCAACGGCAACAAGATCGCGAGCCTTTACGTCCAGAACCGCGTGACCGTCACCGCCGACCAGGTCTCCCCCTACGTGCTGAAGGGCACCGTCGCCACCGAGGACGAGCGCTTCTACGAGCACGGCGGCATCGACCCCGTCGGCATCGCCCGCGCCACGTTCATGCAGTTCCTGGGCCGCTCCGAGGGTGCCTCCACCATCACCCAGCAGCTCGTGCGCAACACGATCCTCTCCGAGGAGCAGTTCGACGTCACCATCGAGCGCAAGGTCCGCGAGGCCTTCATCGCGATCAAGATGGAGGAGATCTACTCCAAAGACGAGATCCTGATGATGTACCTCAACACCATCTACTACGGCCACGGCGCCTACGGCATCGAGGCCGCAGCCGAGACCTACCTCTCGAAGTCCGCAAACGACCTCACCCTCGCCGAGGCCGCCCTCCTCGTGGGCCTGCCCAACTCCCCGAGCACCTACGACCCCACGGTCAACCCCGACCTCGCCGTCCAGCGCCGCAACACGGTGCTCGACCGCATGCTCTCCAACAACGTGATCACGCAGGAGGAGCATGACGCCGCCCAGGCCGAGCCCCTTTCCCTGAATGTGACCGAGACCCCCGAGAGCGGCACCCTCGCCTACCCCTACTTCGTGGACTACGTGAAGAGCCTCCTGCAGAAGGAGTTCACGACCGACGTGATCTTCAAGGGCGGGCTCACGGTGAAGACCACGATCGATCCCACCATGCAGGCCCAGGCGGAGCAGACCGCTATCGGCCAGCTCGAGGCCAAGGGCGCCAGCGAGCTCGACCTGGGCCTCGTGGCGATCGACCCCAAGACCGGCTACATCAAGGCCATGGTCGGCGGCAGGAACTACAACGACGCCGCGGGCGCGCACACCAACCACGTGTTGACCCGGCGCTCATCGGGCTCCGCGTTCAAGGGCATCACGCTCGCCGCGGCCATCAAAGACGGCATGAACCCCACCGTCTCGCTCGACTGCACCTCGCCGAAGACCTTCACCATCTCAGGCACCACCTTCACCGTGCAGAACTACGGCAACATCAACTACGGCGTGCGCACCCTCGCGCAGGCCACCGCGGTGTCGTCGAACACGGGCTATGTGGCGGTGCAGGAGGCCATCGGCTACGACGCCGTTGCGAACATGAGCAAGAACCTCGGCATCGACACCTCGGATGAGGCGGCCGAGTTCGTCGGCCAGCCGAGCCTGACGCTCGGTACCGCGTTCCTGACGCCGCTTGAGATGGCCGAGGCCTATGCGACCTTCGCCAACGGCGGCAAGCACCGCGATTCCGTCGCCATCACGGAGATCACCTCGCGCACCGGCGAGACGCTCTACCAGCACCAGGACACCCCCGAGGAGATCCTCACCGCCGGTGAGGCGGCCGCGGTGACCGACGTGCTCGAGGGCGTCCTCGCGAGCGGCGGCACAGGCGCGGGCTACGCCCCCAACATCAACCAGCCCGTCGCCGGCAAGACCGGTACGGCCGGTACGGCGAACACGACCTCCGACCTTTGGTTCGTCGGGTACACGCCGCAGCTTTGCACCGCCATCTGGACCGGCCGCTCGGGCTCGAACGCGCGCGTGGGCTACCGCACCTCCGACCTCCCGCTCCCCATCTTCAAGACCTTCATGACCGCGGCCCTGTCAGGCGTCGCGCGCGAGGAGTTCCCAACCGGCGACGCCCCCACCTACAAGGAGAACAGCAGCTGGGGCTTCACGTACGACGCCACGGGACGTGAGGACGAGGAGAACCAGACCAACGAGGAGACCACGGACACGCAGGATGAGACCGAGATCGATCCCAATGCGGACTATCCTGAGGACACCGGCACCGACGACACGGGCACTGACACCGACGACACCACACAGCCCGGCGACGGTCAGGACAACACCGTGACACCGAACCCGGGAGGCACCACCGAGTAACGAGCCCACTCATAGCGCCCTCACGCAGGCAGCGGGCAGCATCGAACTAAACGGGGCCTGGCAGCGCGCCAGGTCCCGTTTTTCACGCCGCGCCGAGGCCCGGGCCCATCGACCTCGGCAGCGGCGCTCAAGCCGGCGGGTACCCGGCGGAGACCTGTGAAGCCGTGACGGATAATGCAGCGGCAGGTGGTATAGCAGCAGCTTGCTCACGAATCGATGGTGAACACGGCCGAGCTCCGAGGCGCTCCCGGCACAGAGCAAACGGGGCGCACCCGTCTTGGATGCGCCCCGTCATCGCGGCATGTTCGTATGAGGATCCGTCCCCTAGCGGCTCGCCCGTGAACGCAGGTAGTACCAGACCAGAAGACCGATAAGCGCGATGGGCAGCAGGAGCACCAGCGCGATCAGCAGGATATGGAAGAGAGCGATCATTTACTGCGCACGTTCCTGAGCTTGCCGATCATGGCCTCGAAGCGCTCCCCGTTCTCAGCGGAGCGCGCGATCACGAGGATCGTGTCGTTACCGGCGAGCGAGCCCATGACGTCCGGGAGCTCCGCCCCATCGATCGCGGCCGCTATACCCGAAGCGGTGCCGGGCTGAGCCTTCACGAGCACGAGGTTGTCCGTGCGCTGCACCCCGATGACGAGCTCAGACACCATGCGTTGAAGATGGAGATCCTCGGCCAGCACGTATACGCCCTCGGGAAGCTTGCGCAGGCCCATGTCGGCGATATCACGTGAGACGGTCGCCTGCGTGCAGGTGAAGCCGCACTCCTTCAGCTCGTCGACCAGCATGCGCTGGGTTCGGACATTGCGGTTGCGTACGATATCGCGAATAGCTTCTTGACGGTTATTGCGTTTTTTAGCCATCCTGCTCTCCCTCATACGTATGGATTGATCGATTTTTAGCATAACGGTTAAACGGCCCCTATGGAATGCATGACCGCATATTTACTTCTTTGACTCAGAACTCCTCCACAACGGGAGGACAACTGACACACCTTGCATATTTAATTAAATTGCACAACTAATGATGAGAGGTTCGAACCGGTGCGATATTCGTTACGAGAGCGTGGCGAACGGGCGCGCGAAGGGCCAGGGGGCGAACACGCGGCCCACAACGCCCCTGATCCGGGCACCCAAGAAGCAGGCCGCGGCCGAACGTCGGGCGATGGGGGCGAACATCAGACCGAACTCCCCACTCGATGATCTGAGCGCCTCGATCGAATCGCGCGTGAGATGGTCGTCGATCATGTCCTGCACGCGCTGGCGACGCTCGATCGATGAGAGATGCCCCGCGCCGAGGCAGGCGTTCTCGATGCAGCGGATCACACCCACCAGATGATGGCGATGGAGGGCCGTCATGCTCTCCTCGTCCGCAGCGAGGCCCCAGGCCGCGAAGAGCGCGAGCAGACGCTCGTGCTGGCGTTCGCAACGCTCATAGCGCGCCGGATCGAGCGGTCCCGGCCAAACGGGGAGGTCACGATGGAGCGATGAGGTTTCAAGAACGGCGACGCACGAAGCGCGGTCGAAGAGGTCGAGGGCGAGGAGCCCGGGATCCGTGGTGGACTGGGCGGCAGCGCGCATGAGCGAGGCGTCGGCGAGCATACCGAAGGCGCTCTCGAGCACCTCCTCAGCGAGCAGGTCAACCGCCCCATGATGGAGCTCGGCGTCCGTCGCCAGCAGCTGCAGGCGAGCGGAGCGGGGCGCGTCCTCACGAGGCGTAAACGGAATGACGAGCTCGCATGACCGCTCGCGCGCGGCGGCGAGCATCTGATCGAGGTAATCGGGAGAGAGCCAATCGGCCTGGTCGAGCAGGAGCAGACGCTCTCCGTGCGCGGCCTCGATGGCGGTGGCGAGGCCGTCTTCGATGCGGCCGGTCTCACACGAGAGCACATCGACGCGAAAATCGCGGTCGACGAAGCGATCGAGCAGCTGCGGGGTGTGATCGGTGGAGGTGAGGTCGACGATGATGACCTCGATATCGCGGAGGGACTGGCTGAGCACGCTCTCGACGCACCGGGCGATCAGATCCTCGGCGTCATGGACGGCGAGGAGCACCGACACCTCTGGTCGCTTCACAGTCCGATGGGTCAACCCGCGCCTCCTTACTCATGTGACTGCATGGTATCCCAACCGTTCGGAGGGGATCGGGGGGCCCGGGCGGGGCACATCAAGAACAGAGAGCCAACACGCCCTCATCATACGACACACTCATAAAGCACAAACCCTGCGCCGGGGCGGTGGGGCCGGCGGCCATGCGGTCTCGGGCAGCGAGCACCTCAGCCATCCAGGAGGGGTCCCGCCTGCCGGTACCCACCTCCACCAAGCTCCCCACGATCGTGCGGACCATCGAGTGCAGGAAGGCGTTCCCCGTGATCGTGAAGGCGATGAGCTCCTCTCCCAGCTGCACCTCGTGAGCAAAGGAGACCGCTTGCATGCAGCGGCAGGTGGACTTCCCCACCGCCGAGGAGGCTTTGCAGAAGCTCTTGAAGTCGTGCTCACCGACCAGCTGGGCTGCCGCCCGCTCCATCGCGGGCACATCAAGCAGGGTCCGGTGCCACCAGGCGACACCCCGGGTGAGGAGGGGCTTGGCCTCGCCGGTGGCGATACGGTAGGTGTAGGTGCGGGAGCGGGCGTCAAACCGGGCCGAGAACCCCGGGGCGGCGTGGTAGACGGCCTTGGCGGCGATATCCCCGGGCAGGAGGGCCGCAAGCGCCCGCATCCAGCGGCTCCGCGCGATGGCGAGCTCGTCTCCCGCAGCCGGCAGGCTCACGTACTGGGCGACCGCATGGACCCCCGCGTCCGTGCGACCCGCGCAGGTGAGCTCGATCGGACGGCGCAGGAAGGTCTCGAGGGCGCGGCGGACCTCGCCGGCGACGGTGCGCTGACCCGGCTGCTCGGCGAATCCCGAGAACGCGGCCCCGTCGTAGGCGAGGCGGAGCACGACGGTGCCCGCGGAGGGGGCATCGGCTCCTGGCTCCGAGGGGTCGGGGACGGGGCGGCTGATGGCCGCCGCAGGCTCCGGGCTTGACGTGGCAGGGACGATGGGGTCGATCGACATGGGACGAGAGCCTTTCTGACGTCAGCGGATCATGAACGTGATAGCGAGGGCGAGAGCGCAGGCTGCGAGACCTGCAGCGAGCGTCACGATATCACGGCGGGCGAGCCCCTGCGCAGGCACCTGGATGACATCGGGTGCGAAAGCGCGGGCCGCCATCGCCTCCCCCAGATGATCAGCCCGGGCGAGCAAAGCGGAAACGAGGGGGATGAGGATGGCGGCGTGTAAACCGATGCGCTCCGTAAGGGAGCCGTCGTCGAATCGGGCCCCGCGAACGCGCTGGGCGTCTGCGATGCGGCGGAACTCCTCCGAAACCGCCGGGATGGATGTGAGCGCGATCGAGAGCGCGGCGCCCAGGACCCCGACGGGTGCGCCGAGGCGGGCGAGCGGGGACAGCAGGCGCACCAGAGCGTCGGAGAGCTCGGGCACCGCCGTGGTGCCTGCCAGCGCAAGCGCCAAACCGAGCAGGATGCCCAGGCGCGCCAGGACCGCCACCGCCACAAGGCCCGCAGACGGGTTCAGACCGACGCTTCCGATGAGCGACACCGCCCCGCTCCCATCGAGCGTGACGAGGTTGGCCAGGAGGACGAGCGCCGCGAGGAGGACGATCGGGACGAGGGGCGGGCGGTGGGCGACCCGGCGGGGGCCCGCAATGGCCGCGGTCACGAGGAGGGCGAGGGCCCCGACCGCAACGGCCACGGGCGGCGGCGCCAGGAACGCCGTCACGGCGGCGGCGAGAAAGAGGGCGATCTTGACACGGGCGTCGAGCGAACGAGGCGGAGCCGTAGCCGCCGGACCGTGCACGGACCCCACGGGCGCAGCGCCGCGCGCGGGAGCGGAGGAGATGGGGACCGTATCCGAGGAGGCGCCTGAGCGCACCCCGCCATCGAGCGCGCCGCCGAGCACGACAGGTCGGTCGAGACCGGCGCGCGCCCACACCTCGGGGTGATCCGCAAGCGCAAAAACGCTCCCCCGCCACACCAGCTCGCCCTCGCGGATGAGGGCAACCGCACCGGCGTGCTCCAGCCACTCATCGACATCATGCGAGATGACGAGCACCGGAGCCCCCGCTCGGGCGAGATCGGTCGCGAGACCGTGCACCTCGGCGCGCCCCTGCGCGTCCAAGCCGGCGGTCGGCTCGTCGAACACGTAGGCAGCCGGACCGAGAGCGCGCACGGCGGCAAGCCCTACGCGGCGCTGCCACCCCCCGGAGAGCTCGAGGGGATGGCGATCAAGCGTCGTCTCGTCGATGCCAAACGCCTGCGCGGCAGCGCCGACGCGGGCCTCGACCTCCTGAGCGCCAAGACCGATGGCACGGGGTCCGAAGGCGAGCTCATCGTGGACCCGATCGAGGAACAGCTGGGACTCCGGACGCTGCGAGGAGAAGCCCACCTGGGACGCATGGACGGGCTCGCCATCGAGCGAGGCCGTGCCCCGCTCGGGCGCCAGGAGGCCGCACGCGATAGCCGCGAGCGTCGACTTCCCTGAACCGGACGGCCCGCTGAGCAGCAGGACCTCCCCGGGCTGAACCGTGAGATCAACCTGAGTGAGCACCTGCCGGTCGGCCCCGGGATAGCGGTGGGAGACGCCCGCGATGACGAGCGAGGGTCCCGAGGGCGAGTCGGCCACTAGGCTTGCTCCCTGGAACAGCGCAGCGGACCCACCAGGGTGCCGGGATCCGCTGCCGAGCTCCCTCGCCCGCACGGTGGCTGCAAGCAGCCCCTCCCCCACGACCTGCCTCCAGAGCCCTTCCTCATACCTCATCAGGTCCTGCGGGGATCCACTCCAGGCCACGCGTCCCGCCTTGAGAACCGCGACGCGATCCGCACGGACGATATCGATCGGATCATGCGTGACCATGAGGATCCCGAGGCCTGACTCCTTCGCGAGACGGTGCGCGAGGGCGCGAACCTCGCCCCTGAGCGCCCCGTCGAGCATCGCACCGACCTCGTCGAGCACCAGGTAGCACGGGCGCATCGCAAGAGCCCCCGCAAGGGCGACGCGCACAAGCTCGCCACCGGAGAGCTCGGCCACGAGGCGATCCCGTGCCCCTGTCATATCAACGGCTGCAAGGGACGCCGCCACGCGGTCGGCAACCTCCTCCTCGGAACATCTGAGGTTGCGCGGCCCGAAGGCGATCTCATCGAAGACGCGGGGTGAGACGATTGCATCGGCCGGGTCCTGCGGCACGAGGCCCACCAGGCGCCTGACCTCGGCGCGTTCAGGCACCCCGGCGGCAGGGTCAACACCATCCACCGAGGCAGAGCCGCCAGCGGCGAGCAGGGCCCCGGCAGCGAGACGGGCCAAGGTCGACTTCCCCGACCCGTTCTCGCCCGCAACCGCCAGCACCTCACCGGGCTCAAGGGTGAGCGAGACGCGATCGAGGGCCACGGATCCCCCGCGCTCGACGCACGCCTCGGTGATCTCGATCATCTGCCCTCCCCTCAGACCTTCTGACGCACGGAACCCGGCCGCTCCCCCAGCCGACCGACCGGTCGGCGAGCGCGGGGATGCGCCCGGGTTCCCAGAACCATGCCCCGCCCACGACGGGGTCTCAACCTCTATCGACCGCAAGCCTCGCGCACACGGGCGGCGATGCCGGCTGCATTGAGCCCGTAGTACTCGAGCAGCTCAGACGCGGCGGCGGACTGACCGAAGGTGGTCATGCCCATGCGCACCATGCGCGTCGGGAGCTTCTCGCCCAGGAGCTCGGCCACCGCGGACCCCATGCCGCCGTAGATGCTGTGCTCCTCGACCGTGACCACGAGACCCGTCTTCTCCGCGGAGGTGAGGATGACGTCCTCGGCGAGCGGCTTCACGCTCATGACATCGATGACCTCGGCGGAGATGCCCTCCTCGGCGAGGGCCTCCGCGGCGGCGAGCGCCTGGGCCACCTCGACGCCGCAAGCGGCGAGGGTGACGTCCGCGCCCTCGCGGAGCACGCGGGCGAAGGCCTCGTCCTCGATCCTCATACCGTCCTCGTAGACCGCCGGCAGGCCCTCGCGGCCGAGGCGCACGTAGAAGGGGCCGGGGGTCGTGGCGGCGAGACGGATGGCCGCCTTGGCGCTCGCGTAGTCGGCGGGAACGAGGACGCGCATATGCGGCAGGGTGCGCATGAGGGCGATGTCCTCGAGCGCCTGATGGGTCTCGCCGTCGGCGCCCACGGTGATGCCGGCGTGCGTGGGACAGACCTTCACGTTCAGGTTACTCACACAGACGGTGTTGCGGATCTGCTCCCAGCAGCGGCCCGCGCCGAAGACGGCGAAGGAGCCGGTGAAGACCGTGCGGCCCGTGAGGGAGAGGCCGGCGGCGACGCCGATCATGTTCTGCTCGGCGATGCCGACGTCGACCATGCGGTCGGGATGGGCGGCGGCGAGCTTGGAGGTGGTGGTTGAACCGGCGAGATCGGCGTCGACCGCCATGATGTCGAGGCCCTCGTCGACGAGCTCCACCAGGGTCTCGCCGAACGCGGCGCGGGTTGCCTTTGCCATGTCCTTAGGCCTCCTTAACCGCGGCGGCGAGGCGCGCGCCCACGGAATCGATCTCTTCGAGGGCTGCAGCCGCCTGCTCGGCGTCAGGCGCGTTCCCATGCCACTTGCACTGGTCCTCCATGAAGGAGACGCCCTTGCCCTTGACGGTCCGGGCGATGATGACCACGGGCTGACCGGTGTGGGCCACGGCCTCGTCGAGCGCGGCGCGGATCGCCGGCACATCGTGACCGTCGACCTCGATGACGTGCCACTTGAAGGCCCGGAACTTGTCGGCCAGGGGCTGGACGTCGTTAACGTCGCTCACATGGCCGTCGATCTGCAGGTTGTTGTTGTCGACGATGGCGACCAGGTTGTCCAGGCCGTGGTTCCCGGCGAACATCAGGGCCTCCCAGTTCTGGCCCTCCTGGAGCTCGCCGTCGCCGGTGAGCGTGAAGACGCGGCGGGGCGCGGTACCGGATGCGGCGGCGTCGAGCTTAAAGCCGAGCGCGATGCCAGAGGAGATGGAGAGGCCCTGGCCGAGCGAGCCGGTGCAGACCTCGACGCCCGGGCAGATGTTGCTATCGGGGTGCCCCTGGAGGCGCGAACCGAGCTTGCGGAGGGTGAGCAGCTCCTCGCGGGTGAGATAGCCCACCTGGGCGAGAACGGCGTAGAGGCCCGGGGCGATGTGACCCTTTGAGAGGATGAAGCGATCGCGGTCGGGATACTCCGGATTGGCCGGGTCGTAGCCCATGACGCCTGAGAAGTAGAGGGTCGCCAAGATATCGGCTGCCGAGAGCGAGCCGCCCGGATGACCGGTGCCCGATGCCTCGAGCATCGCGATGATGTCGTGCCGCATACGGTTGGCGATGAGAGCGATCTCACCGTCCGTGCGCGCGCACGAGCTTCTGAGCGAATCTGTTGTCATGGTTGTCCCTTCGCGTCGGCCGGCTCCACAGACGCAGCCCATTGTAGCAGGTCGACCGGGGCCCGCCGCGCGCCCCGTACGCCCACCTTGCCGACCGTGCATAATTCGGCCCTGTGCGTGATATGGCGGACGCGGTTCGGAGGGCCGGCTCCAACCCGTCGGCGTCATGACCCCGGTTCTGACCGTGCAGAGTCGTGGCCCCGATGCTGACAGTGCAGAATCGCGGCTTTCATCCCTCGGAAAAGGCGAATATCGACCTGTCAGCGCCTTGGTCCCCTGCTGACAGGTCGAAATTTGGACTGAATTCGGTTTGAAAGGGCTAATCGTGCACTGTCAGCATCGAGGCCATGCTAGCGGGGTCGCGCGTCGAATCTTTGTGCCAGCTGCCCGCATGCCGGCAGCTCACGTGTTAGCGGCCCGCGCTTTGCCCCTACCGCTCCGCGTCACTGGCGCACATGGACGCGGAAACCTACTTTCGACCGCGCTTCTATGCAGATCGCCCTTGGAATGGCCTCGAGAAGACGTTTTACGCGCTTAAGCGTGGGTGTGTAGGCGAGACCCTCGCCCGCCCCGGCAAGCCGCCCGCTAGAACCCGATGCCGTGGCCCGAGAGCACCATGTAGAAGAGGTACGCGTTCGCCGCGTTCAAGACCACCGCCGTGACGAGCCCGTTGCGGAGGTAGCGCTCGTAGGTCATGCGCGCCGTGACCTCAGACTCCCCCTTCCGTTCGCGAGCCTGCTTGCCGGCGCTCCCCGCGGTGGCGAGGCCGAGCAGCGTGCAGAGCGCCGGGAGCATCAGGAGCTCGAACCGGCTCCCGTAGCGGAGCACCTCGCCATCGGCGGCGATCTTCATCGGCACGCTGTCCGCGAGGCCCGGCACCACCACCGCTGCGGTGACAAGCGGGATGAGCGCGAGCACCACCAGCGCGATGAACATGACGCCGCCGCGCGTCCCGTAGCGAAACATGAGCGCCCCCTAGACGTTGAAGCGGAAGTGGCAGACGTCACCGTCGGCCATAACGTAGTCCTTGCCCTCCATCCGGAGCTTGCCGGCGGCCTTCGCCCCCTGCTCGCCCCCGAGCTCAACGTAGTCGTCATAGGCGATGACCTCGGCCTTGATGAAGCCGCGCTCGAAATCGGTGTGGATGACGCCGGCGGCCTGCGGCGCCGTGGCGCCCACGCGCACGGTCCAGGCACGGACCTCCATCTCGCCGGCGGTGAAGAAGCTCTGGAGGCCGAGCAGGCTGTAGGCCGCCTGGGCCAGGGTCTCCAAGCCCGAGTGCTCAAGGCCGAGGTCAGCCAGGTATTCGGCCGCCTCATCGGGCTCGAGCTCAGAGAGCTCGGCCTCCACCTTCGCACAAATGGGAATCGGCGTGACCCCGTCGATGGGCGCCGGCTCATCCCCCAGGGCGTCCTCATCCACGTTCGCCACGTAGAGCATCGGCTTCATGGTGAGCAGGAAGAGCTCGCGGGCGGCCGTGCGCTCGTCGTCGGTCATCTCCATCGCGGCGGCGCGGTGACCGTCGTTCAACCAGGAAACCAGGTGCTTCGCAACGTCGAGCTTGGGTGCGAGCGCGCGGTCGCGCTTCGCCTCCTTCTCGAGCTTGGGGATCTGGCGCTCAAGCGTCTGGATGTCGGCGAGGATCAGCTCGGTCATGATGGTGTCGGCGTCGCTCGCCGGGTCCACGCGACCGTCCACATGCACGACATCGGGGTCTTTGAAATAGCGCACGACCTCGCAGATCGCATCCGTCTCACGGATGTTCGCGAGGAACTGGTTCCCCAGGCCCTCGCCCGCGTTGGCCCCCTTCACCAGACCGGCGATGTCCACGAACTCGACCGTGGCGGGCATGATGCGACCCGGGTGCACGATGTCGGCGAGCGCTTGGAGCCGGGCATCGGGCACATCCACGATGCCGACGTTAGGGTCGATGGTGGCGAAGGGGTAGTTCGCGGCGAGCCCGCCCTTCTTGGTCAAGGCGGTGAAGAGCGTCGACTTGCCCACGTTGGGCAGGCCGACGATGCCGATAGACAGGGCCATGGTGCTTCCTTATCAGACGATGCGGCGTGAGCCGCGTGTATGCAGCCTCCTACGATAGCACGGAGGCAGGTGCCCGGCGACGACCAAGCGGCGGAACAGCGGGACGCACCGCAGCGCAGATCCGGCCGCGCGACGCATCGATCCGGGATGCGTCAGACACGCCATCTCACAGCGCGGGACTGAACGAGATGACCCTAAGGTTCATCTCCATACACGAAGCCGCACAGAGCATGAGCCCCTCGAACCCCGAGAGCCAAGGTGTCTGGAGGTGCCGCCCCATTCCATAAAAAGCACCCCGGACGCGGCGTCGCCACATCCGGGGTGCTTCAAACCCGTGCGGTTCGAACCGTCCTACTCCTCGGACTCCTCGGCACCGTCAGCGTCATCGGTCTCGACGAGCTGGTTCAGGAGCTCATCGAGCGAGGCCATGTCCTCGTTGATCACGCCGCCCTCCTTCTTGGAGGTGTCGGCGGGAGCGCCGAGCATCTCCTCGTCGGAGCCGAAGTGGCTGCGGGGCGCGGAGGCGCCAAGCAGGATGTCGTCCGGGCCGTCCGGCGAGAACACCATCTGCAGGAGATGGGAGAGGTCCTCCTCGTCGGCCATGTCCTCGGAGTTGTCGAGGATGTAGAGCAGGTTGTGCTGCTCGAGGCCGTCGCGGAGCTCCTCGATGGCCTTGGCGCCGATGCCGTCGATGCGGAGCAGGTCCTCCTCGGACTTGCCCACGAGGTCGCCGACGTTCTCGATGCCAACCTCGCTGAACTTGTTGGTCCAGCGCTGGGACACGCCCAGGTCGTCGAAGAGGTAGAGGCGGGCGTCCTCGGCCGAGATCGTGCGGCCGTTGCGGGTGAAAGACCCGTCGCCTCCACCGTACTCGTCGTACCCAGACCAGTCGAGCTCCTGCGGCAGCTGCTCATCGAGCTCCTTGAGCTCCTCGGGCGCCCAGTCGGGCAGGCTCTTGGAGCCGGCGGCCGAGCCCTCGACCGTGCGGTAACCCTCTGCGGTGCGGTAGGTGAGCTGCGCGTCGTGGTACGGCGCGAGACCGGTGCCCACGGGGATCTTCTTGCCCACGATGACGTTGGACTTGAGGTCCAGCAGGCGGTCCACCTTGCCCTCGATGGCGGCCTCGGTGAGGACGCCCGCGGTGCGGATGAACGACGCGGAGGACAGCCAAGAGTCGATGCTCGAGGCGACCTTCAGCGTACCGAGGATCACGGGCTCAGAGGCAGGCGGGTTGCCGCCCAGGCGCGCCACGCGCTCGACCTCGTCGGCGAACTCGTAGCGGTCCACATACTGGCCGAGCAGGTAGCGGGAGTCGCCGGGGTTGGTGATCTGAACGCGGCGCAGCATCTGACGGGCGATGACCTCGATGTGCTTGTCGTTCAGGTCGACACCCTGGCTCGTGTAGACGTCCTTGACGCTCTCCACGAAGGTGTGCATCGTGCTCTCGATGTCCGTGAGCTTGCGCAGGTTGCGGAAGTTCACGAAGCCCTTGGTGATCTGGTCACCGGCACGGACGGTGCAGCCGTCCTCGATGCCGGGCATGAAGCGCACGGAGGCCGGGACGCGCTTCTCCTCGAGGATGCGCGTCGAATCGTCCGGATCGGTGAGGGTGAGCACGTACTCGGACTTCTCCGGCTTGATGGCCAGCACGCCCGAGAACGGGGCCAGATCGGCCTCGCGACCGAGGATCTTCTCGTTCACGTTGCCGACGACGTCGAACATGCGGCCCACGGTCGGCAGACCCTGGGTGATGTCGTCGACGCCCGCGACGCCGCCCGAGTGAATCGTGCGCATCGTGAGCTGGGTGCCGGGCTCGCCGATGGACTGCGCGGCGATGATGCCCACCGCGGTGCCGATGGCGACCGGACGACGCGTGGAGAGGTCCCAGCCGTAGCACTTCTGGCAGACGCCGTACTTGGAGCGGCAGGTGAGCAGGGCGCGGAGCTTGACCGTCTTGAGGCCGGCGTCGAGCAGGCGCTGGATATCGGCCTCGGACTCGAGGTAGGCGTCGCGCGCGAGCAGCACGGTGCCGTCGGCGGCCACGGCGTCCTCGGCGAGGCAGCGGCCCACTAGGTCGGCGTTCAGGTTGTCGGTGCCGGCGATGATCAGGTTGTAGGTCACGCCCTCGGCGGTGCCGCAGTCCTCCTCGCGCACGATGACGTCCTGGGCCACGTCCACCAGACGGCGGGTGAGGTAACCGGAGTCGGACGTGTGCGACGCGGTGTCGACGAGGCCCTTGCGGGCGCCGTAGGTCGAGATGAAGTACTCGAGCGGGAGCAGGCCCTCACGGAAGTTCGCCTTGATGGGGAGGTCGATCGTCTCACCGGACATGTCGGCCATGAGGCCGCGCATGCCACCGAGCTGGCGCAGCTGGGTCTTGGAACCACGGGCACCGGAGTCGGCCATCATGTAGATGGGGTTCTCCTCGTCGAAGAGGTCGAGCATCTTGGCGGCGACCTCGTCGGTCGCGGCCGTCCACTCGTTGACGACCTCGATGTGGCGCTCCTGCTCGTTCAGGAAGCCTTCCTCGTAGTACTCGTTGATCTGGTCGACCTTGGCCTGGGCGTCAGCGAGGATCTGCTGCTTGTCGTCCGGGATGAGGGCGTCCCACAGCGAGATCGTGAGGCCGGCGCGGGTGGCGTAGTGGAAGCCCGAGTACTTGATGGCATCCAGGATGGGGCCGACCTGGGCCTGCGGGTAGCGGTCGCAGCAGGCCGCCACGAGCTTGGCCACGTCGCCCTTGACCATCTTGTAGTTGATGTACTCGTAGTCGGCCGGCAGGCACTGTCGGTTGAAGATAATGCGGCCGATGCTCGTCTCGAAACGCGCGGTCTTACCGTCGGAGACGTCGTAATCAACCTGCTCGTTGCGGTCGTTCATCACACGGAAGATGAACTTGCCATCGTCCGTGATGATGTTCGCGTCCTTGCCGCTGACGCGGACCTGGATCTTGGCCTGCAGGTCGACCTCGGCGCGGGCGTCGTAGGCCGTGAGGGCGTCGTCGAAGCTCGCGAAGACGCGGCCCTCCCCTGCCAGGCCCTCGCAAACCTGGGTGAGGTAGTACACACCGATGATCATGTCCTGCGAGGGGATGTTCACGGGCTTGCCGGAGGCCGGGGAGCGCAGGTTGTTCGAGGACAGCATGAGGACGCGGGCCTCGGCCTGAGCCTGCAGCGACAGCGGCACGTGCACGGACATCTGGTCGCCGTCGAAGTCGGCGTTGAACGGCGAGCAGACGAGCGGGTGCAGGTGGATGGCGTTGCCCTCAACGAGCACGGGCTCGAAGGCCTGGATCGAGAGGCGGTGCAGGGTCGGGGCGCGGTTCAGCAGGACGAGGCGGCCGTCAATGACCTCCTCGAGGATGTCCCACACGAAGCTGGCGCCGCGCTCGATGGCGCGCTTGGCGCCCTTGATGTTCTCGACCTTGCCAAGCTCGACCAGGCGCTTCATGACGAAGGGCTTGAACAGCTCGAGCGCCATTGCCTTGGGCAGGCCGCACTCGTGGAGCTTGAGCTTCGGGTCGGTCACGATGACCGAGCGGCCGGAGTAGTCGACGCGCTTGCCGAGCAGGTTCTGGCGGAAGCGGCCCTGCTTGCCCTTGAGGGCCTCAGCGAGGGACTTGAGCGGGCGACCGCCACGACCGGACACCGGGCGCCCACGGCGACCGTTGTCGAACAGGGCGTCGACCGACTCCTGGAGCATGCGCTTCTCGTTGTTCACGATGATCGCAGGGGCATCGAGGTCGAGCAGGCGCTTCAGGCGGTTGTTGCGGTTGATGACGCGGCGGTAGAGGTCGTTCAGGTCGGACGCGGCGAAGCGGCCGCCGTCGAGCTGGACCATCGGGCGCAGGTCGGGCGGGATCACGGGGATCACGTCGAGGATCATGTTGGCCGGGTCGTTGTGGCCCTTCAGGAAGGCGTCCACGACCTCGAGGCGCTTGACGGCCTTCTCGCGGCGCTGCTTCTGACCGTCCACGTCGGCGATGATCGCCTTGAGCTTCTCGGCCTCGGACTCGAGGTCGATGGCCGCGAGCAGATCGCGGATGGCCTCGGCGCCCATGCCGCCCTTGAAGTACATCGAGTAGTAGCGCTTCATCTCGCGGAAGAGCGGCTCGTCGGAGACGAGGTCGCGGTCGGTGAGCTTCATGAAGGCGTTGAAGGCGTCCTGGCGGAGCTGCTTCTCGTCCTTCATCTCCTCCTCGATGTCGATGATGCCCGCGGCGACCTCCTCGGGCGTCAGGGGATCCTCGTCGGAGAACTCATCGAAGTTCTCAGGATCGCCCTGGGTCTTCAGGCTCTCCACCTGGCGGGCGCACTCGGCGTCGATCTCCTCGAGATCGGCGGCGAGCTCCTCGCGCAGGTCGTCGGCGTCGGCCTCGCGGGCCTCGTAGTCGACCTCCGTGATGATGTAGCTCGCGAAGTAGAGCACCTTCTCGAGGTCCTTGGACTTGATGTCCAGAAGACGGCTCATCGGGAAGCTCGTGGGGCTCTTGAAGTACCAGATGTGGCTGACGGGGGCCGCCAGCTCGATGTGGCCCATGCGGTCGCGACGCACCTTGGCCGAGGTGACCTCGACGCCGCAGCGCTCGCAGACGATGCCCTTGAAGCGGATGCCCTTGTACTTGCCGCAGGAGCACTCCCAGTCCTTGGCGGGACCGAAGATCTTCTCGCAGAACAGGCCGTCCTTCTCGGGCTTCAGGGTGCGGTAGTTGATGGTCTCGGGCTTCTTGACCTCGCCGTGCGACCAGGAGCGGATCTGGTCGGCGGAGGCAAGGGAGATCTTTACCGCGTCAAAATCAGTAGCTTCGAAATCTGCCACAGTCAACTACTCCTTCACAGAGGTGGTGGCCACGGGCTCGCCGATGAGCTCATCGGCGGTGGCGTCGGCGGAATCGATCGAGGGGAGCTCGTCGGCGAGGTCGGCGAGGACGTCGTCGACCTCGGTGTCAGCGGCCTCGGGAGCGGGCGCGGCGGCGCGGTGCTCCTGGATCGGCTCGATATCGAGGGCGAGCGAGCGGATCTCCTTGACGAGCACCTTGAAGGACTCGGGGATGCCGGCCATGGGGACGTTGTCGCCCTTGACGATGGACTCGTAGGTCTTGACGCGGCCGACGGTGTCGTCGGACTTGACCGTCAGGATCTCCTGGAGCACGTTGGAGGCGCCGTAGGCGTAGAGCGCCCACACCTCCATCTCGCCGAAGCGCTGGCCGCCGAACTGGGCCTTGCCGCCCAGCGGCTGCTGGGTCACGAGGCTGTAGGGGCCCGTCGAGCGCGCGTGGATCTTGTCGTCGACCATGTGGCCGAGCTTCAGGATGTAGGATGTGCCGACGGTGATGGGCTCGCGGAACTGCTCACCCGAGCGGCCGTCGTAGAGGACCGTCTTGCCGCGGTCGTCGAGCTGGGTCACGAACGAGGGGTCCATATGCGAGCCGAAGCGCTCGGTGGCGAGGTTCAGCAGGTTCTTGTTGGCGCGGCGGATGACCTCGGCGATCTCGTCCTCCTTGGCGCCGTCGAAGACGGGCGTGGAGACGAAGAACGGACCGGGCACGTAGCGCTCGGACTCATCCGACTCGGGATCCCAGCCCGCGGCCGCGGCCCAGCCGAGGTGGCACTCGAGCAGCTGGCCGACGTTCATACGGGAGGGGACGCCGAGCGGGTTCAGGATCACGTCGATGGGCGTGCCGTCGGCCATGTAGGGCATGTCCTCCACGGGCAGAACCTCGCAGATGACGCCCTTGTTGCCGTGGCGGCCGGCGATCTTGTCACCCTGCTGGATCTTACGGCGCTGGGCGACGTAGACGCGGACCATCTCGTTCACGCCCGGGGCGAGGTCGTCGCCGGCCTCGCGGCTGAAGCGGACCACGTCGATGACGCGGCCGTAGGAGCCGTGGGGCATCTTGAGCGAGGTGTCGCGGACATCGTGGGCCTTGGCGCCGAAGATGGCGCGGAGCAGGCGCTCCTCGGCCGTCAGCGCGCTCTCGCCCTTGGGTGTCACCTTGCCGACGAGGATGTCACCGGGGCCGACCTCGGCGCCGATGCGGATGATGCCGTCCTCGTCGAGGTTCGCGAGCATGTCCTCGGAGAGGTTCGGGATCTCGCGGGTGATCTCCTCGGGGCCGAGCTTGGTGTCGCGGGCATCGATCTCGTGGCGGGAGATGTTGATCGTGGTGAGCAGGTCCTCGGAGACCAGGCGCTCGGAGACGACGATGCCGTCCTCGTAGTTGAAGCCCTCCCACGGCATGTAGGCCACGGTCAGGTTCTGGCCGAGCGCGAGCTCGCCGTGATCGGTGGACGGGCCGTCGGCCAGCGGCTGGCCCTCGACGACCTCGTCGCCCACGTTCACGAGCGGACGGTGGTTGATGCAGGTGCTCTGGTTGGACCGCTGGTACTTGGGCAGGTGGTACTCCTCCAGGCCCTCGGCGGACTTTACCGTGATCTTGCTCGCGTCGGCGAAGATGACCTCGCCGGCGTGACGGGCGAGGGTGACCTCGCCGGAGTCGATCGCGGCGCGGCGCTCGATGCCCGTGCCCACGTAGGGCGCGGCGGGGCGCACCAGCGGCACGGCCTGGCGCTGCATGTTCGCACCCATGAGGGTACGCTTGGCGTCATCGTGCTCGAGGAACGGGATGAGGGTCGCGGCCACGGAGATCATCTGGCGCGGCGAGACGTCCATGTAGTCCACGGCCTCGACGGGCACGTCGGCGGGGGCGCCGAAGGAGCCGTCGAAGTCGCGGGTGCGGGCGACGACCGTGTGCGGACGCGTGAGGTTGCCCTCGGCGTCGGCCTGGACGAACGCGCCTGTCTCGGGATCGAGCGGGGTGTTCGCCGGCGCGATGATGTGGTCCTCCTCCTCGTCGGCCGTCATCCAGTCGATCTGGTCGGTGGCCACGCCGTTCTCAACGCGACGGTAGGGAGCCTCGATGAAGCCGTACTCGTTCACACGGGCGTAGAGCGCGAGCGAACCGATCAGGCCGATGTTCGGGCCCTCAGGGGTCTCGATCGGGCACATGCGGCTGTAGTGCGAGTTGTGGACGTCGCGGACGGCCGTCGGCACGTTGGTGCGGCGGCTGGAGCCGGACTTGTGGCCGGCGAGGCCGCCCGGGCCGAGCGCGGAGAGGCGGCGCTTGTGGGTGAGACCCGTCAGCGGGTTGGACTGGTCCATGAACTGCGAGAGCTGCGAGGAGCCGAAGAACTCCTTGATGGCGGCTACGATCGGGCGGATGTTGATCAGGCTCTGCGGGGTGATCTCGTCGATGTCCTGGGAGCTCATGCGCTCGCGCACGACGCGCTCCATGCGGCTCATGCCGATGCGGAACTGGTTGGCGACGAGCTCGCCCACGGTGCGGATGCGGCGGTTGCCGAAGTGGTCGATGTCGTCGACCTTGAAGCCCGGGGTACCGGCCGCGAGCGCGAGGAGGTAGCGCAGGGTGGCGACGATGTCCTCGTCGGTGAGCACCGTGACATCCTCGGTGGTGTCGAGGTTGAGCTTCTTGTCGACCTTGTAGCGGCCCACGCGGGCGAGGTCGTAGCGCTGCGGGTTGAAGAGCAGGCCCTCGAGCAGGCTGCGGGAGGCGTCCACCGTGGGCGGCTCGCCCGGACGCAGACGGCGGTAGATCTCGATGAGGGCGTCCTCGCGGGTGAGGGCCGTGTCGCGCTCGATGGTGCGCTTGACGACATCGGAATCGCCCAGGAGCTCGACGATGTCGTCGTTCGTGGGGGCGATGCCGAGGGCGCGCAGGAACATCGTGGCGGACTGCTTGCGGCGACGATCAATGGAGACGACGAGCTGATCGCGCTTGTCGACCTCGAACTCGAGCCATGCGCCGCGGGCGGGGATGATCTGAGCTTTGAAGACCTGCTTGCCGCCGTCCATCTCCGTGGAGTAGTACACGCCCGGCGAGCGGACGAGCTGGGAGACGACGATGCGCTCGGTGCCGTTGATGATGAAGGTGCCGGCATCGGTCATCATGGGGAAGTCGCCCATGAAGACGAGCTGCTCCTTGATCTCACCGGTCTCCTTGTTGGTGAGGCGGACATCGGTCAGAAGCGGGGCCTGGTAGGTCATATCCTTCTCGCGGCACTCCTCGACGGAGTGGGCGGGATCGCCGAACTGATGCTCGCCGAATGAGACCTCGAGGACGTGGTTCTGGCTCTGGATGGGGCTCGACTCCTTGAAGGCGTCGCGCAGACCCTCGCTCATGAAGCGGGTGAAGCTCTCCTTCTGAACCGAGATGAGGTTCGGCAGCTCCATGACCCCTGGGATCTTCCCGAAGTTCACGCGTTCGCGTTCGGTGGCCGTTGCGGCCGGGGTGACGTTTGCACTCAGCACCAGGTGTTCCCTCCTTTTGGGAAAGAGATGGTCGGCATCGAGACGATGCCAGTTATCGCAACGTATTAGTGTAGCAGGTGATAACCGTTCGGCAAGAAAAGCCTTGACCTTGCGGCCTGTTTGGGCTAGCAGAATTTCTTTCTTGAATTTCCGCTGGTAGATACTATCAAATCGAACATATGTTCATGGGTTTTACGTGAACGGGATACACGTGAGGCGCACTTGAGGCCACGGATGGCGAATCGGCGAGTGGCGGCGGGGCACGCGGGCGGCATGAGGCAGGCCGTCATCGCGAGGCGGTCCCGCAGGCGATCTGCATGAGAACGCGGTCGAAAGTAAGTTTTCGGCCCATGCGAACCGGCGGGCCGGCGGCGTCGGGCATCGGGGCGCTGCCACCCGCATGGAAAGGGGGCGAAACGTCTTCTCGAGGCGGTTTAAATGGCGATCTGCCTGGGAACGCGGCCGCGAGTATGTTTTCAGGCCCACTTGAGCCAACGACATGGAGAGGTGGTGCTGAAATGCTTCTGTTGCCACCAAGGTTCGTCACGATAGCGGGAAGCCCCCTGAATGAACGTGCATTCAGAGGACATCTTGCAATTAACCCCCTATTATTCGTGCATTCGAAGGACATGTTGTGAGAGAGGCTCGGGGCTCGTTTCACCCGAGCCTCGCGCGCTGGCTCGAACCCACTGGACACAGGGCGCATCCGCCGACCTCACTCCGTCCAAAGCAGGCCCGCCTGATGCGCCGCAGAACCTAGCGACCGAGACCGCCGCGCTCGTCGATGGCGGCCCAGAACTCATCCGCGAACCGCGGGTCGGAGGCGGCCATCAGGGCGTTCGTGGCCATCCAGCCGGATGGCGTGCCCGTGTCGTACCCGGACAGCGGATCGACCACGACGGCGTACATGGCCTCGCGCTCGAGGCTGCGAGCCATGGCATCAGTGAGCTGGATCTCCCCGCCCTTGCCGGGCTCCTGATCGGCCAGGAGGTCCATCACGAGCGGCGAGAGAAGGTACCGGCCGACGATGTAGAGGTTGCTCGGGGCATCAGCGGGCGCGNGCGGCGCGGCGCTCGATGCCCGTGCCCACGTAGGGCGCGGCGGGGCGCACCAGCGGCACGGCCTGGCGCTGCATGTTCGCACCCATGAGGGTACGCTTGGCGTCATCGTGCTCGAGGAACGGGATGAGGGTCGCGGCCACGGAGATCATCTGGCGCGGCGAGACGTCCATGTAGTCCACGGCCTCGACGGGCACGTCGGCGGGGGCGCCGAAGGAGCCGTCGAAGTCGCGGGTGCGGGCGACGACCGTGTGCGGACGCGTGAGGTTGCCCTCGGCGTCGGCCTGGACGAACGCGCCTGTCTCGGGATCGAGCGGGGTGTTCGCCGGCGCGATGATGTGGTCCTCCTCCTCGTCGGCCGTCATCCAGTCGATCTGGTCGGTGGCCACGCCGTTCTCAACGCGACGGTAGGGAGCCTCGATGAAGCCGTACTCGTTCACACGGGCGTAGAGCGCGAGCGAACCGATCAGGCCGATGTTCGGGCCCTCAGGGGTCTCGATCGGGCACATGCGGCTGTAGTGCGAGTTGTGGACGTCGCGGACGGCCGTCGGCACGTTGGTGCGGCGGCTGGAGCCGGACTTGTGGCCGGCGAGGCCGCCCGGGCCGAGCGCGGAGAGGCGGCGCTTGTGGGTGAGACCCGTCAGCGGGTTGGACTGGTCCATGAACTGCGAGAGCTGCGAGGAGCCGAAGAACTCCTTGATGGCGGCTACGATCGGGCGGATGTTGATCAGGCTCTGCGGGGTGATCTCGTCGATGTCCTGGGAGCTCATGCGCTCGCGCACGACGCGCTCCATGCGGCTCATGCCGATGCGGAACTGGTTGGCGACGAGCTCGCCCACGGTGCGGATGCGGCGGTT
>NZ_LT838843.1:85732-129594 GCF_900176655.1 Collinsella vaginalis | reverse complement strand
CCCGAGCCTCGCGCGCTGGCTCGAACCCACTGGACACAGGGCGCATCCGCCGACCTCACTCCGTCCAAAGCAGGCCCGCCTGATGCGCCGCAGAACCTAGCGACCGAGACCGCCGCGCTCGTCGATGGCGGCCCAGAACTCATCCGCGAACCGCGGGTCGGAGGCGGCCATCAGGGCGTTCGTGGCCATCCAGCCGGATGGCGTGCCCGTGTCGTACCCGGACAGCGGATCGACCACGACGGCGTACATGGCCTCGCGCTCGAGGCTGCGAGCCATGGCATCAGTGAGCTGGATCTCCCCGCCCTTGCCGGGCTCCTGATCGGCCAGGAGGTCCATCACGAGCGGCGAGAGAAGGTACCGGCCGACGATGTAGAGGTTGCTCGGGGCATCAGCGGGCGCGGGCTTCTCAACCAGGCCGGAGATCCGCCAGACGGCGCCCGGCTCCTCGTCGCCCACGCTCTCGAACCCGGCGAGCGATCCGGCGCGCTCACCCGCGACCACGCCGTAGCGCGAGACGTCCTCGGGAGCGCAGGGGGCGACGGCGACCACGGAGGCACCGCCGTGGGCCTGGCTCACCTCGAGCATCGCCTTGCAGATAGAGCGGCTGGGGACCACGTAGTCGCCAAGCAGCACGAGGAAGGACTCACCGGCGGTGGCGTCGGCGGCGCTCCTGATGGCGTGGCCCAAGCCGCGCGGCTCGTACTGGTAGCGGAAGTCGACCGGCATGCCACCGGCCTCGGCCACCGCGTTGGCGTACTCAGCCTTGCCGCGCTCACGCAGCAGCGCCTCGAGCGAGCGGTCGGGCTGGAAGTAAGAGAGCAGCTCGGGCTTGCCGGGGCTCGTGACGATGATGACGCCGTCGATCTCCTCGGGCTCGAGCGCCTCCTCGACCACATACTGGATGACGGGCTTGTCCAGCACCGGCAGCATCTCCTTCGGAGTGCACTTCGTGGAGGGGAGAAAGCGGGTGCCGAGACCGGCGGCGGGGATGATGGCCTTCATGGGAACGTCCTTTCGAGGGACCGCGGGCCCCTGGCGGAAACCGACTGCGCCACGGCCGACCCGTGGCGAAATGCTGCACGCTATCATAGCAAGGACGCTCCGCGCTCCCCTGTTACCCGACAGGAAATGCAGAAGGAGCCCAAATGTACACACCGCTCAGGACGGTCGAAAAGGCCGTTTGCGGCGCTGAGCGGCGATCGCGCCCCATCCGGGGTCTACCACGAGGAGGAGCTCATGCACGCTGTCGAATACTCCGACCGAGTCGAATTCATCTCCGATGAGAGCGAGGGCGCGGCAGGCGAGATCCTCGCCGAGGTGACCTTCCCCACTGTCGAGCCAGGTATCGCGGATATCAACCACACCTTCGTCGACCCCTCGCTGCGCGGTCAGGGTGTCGCCGGTGAGCTCCTCGACCGCGCCGTCGCCATCATCGAGCGGGACGGCAAGCGGGCCCGGGCGACCTGCCCCTACGCCATCCACTGGTTCGAGAAGCACCCCGAACGGGCCGATCTGCTGGCGTAGACAAACTCAAGGGGCGACGCGCTTTAAGAGCGGACTCGATGCGCGGTGTGCAGGCTGTCCATTGCGGATGGAGGGTGGCGCGCGGGCCCTCGTATATCCCGCTCAACCGCCGCCGACGGCAGCCGACACCTATGCCGCCCAAATCTATAGACGGAACCGGTGCCGTACGCCGCGAGAGACGGAGGCTAGGCGGAGCCTTGTGCCTACCGGGCCGCCCGCTCTGCAGCAGCCGCCACGAACGACCGCCAGAGTGCGGCGTCGCTCTCGACCTTCGACCAGGTGTACTCGGGATGCCACTGCACCCCAAGGGCGAACGCAGGTCCATCGAGCTCAATGGCCTCGGGCACCCCGTCGGTGGCCTCGCCAACGAGCTTGACGCCCTCCCCCAGCCGGTCGACGCAGCAGTGGTGCGCGGAGTTGACCTGGATGAGGCTGTGCTCCCCCACGATCCGCTGCAGGAGCGACCCCTCGCGCACCTCAACCGGGTGCGCCGGATCGTTCAGGATGTCCGCATGCCGCCAGAGGGCCGTGCCCGGCCGGGGGTCCCGGTTGGGGACGTCCATGTCGAGCGTCCCGCCAAGGGCGACGTTCATGATCTGCATGCCGCGGCAGGTGGCGAACAGCGGGATGCCCGCCTCGATGGCGCGGCGTATGATCGCAAGCTCGAACCGGTCGCGACGGGGGCAGAGGAACTCCGGGTGATGGTAGTCCTTGACGCCCCAGAGCTCCGGATTGACATCATGACCGCCGGGAATGGCGATACCGTCGGCCATCTCGAGGTAGCCGTCGATGGTCTCCTTGTCCTTGGTGATGCCCATCAGCATCGGAACTCCACCGACGGCGAAGATGGCGTCCACGAAGACGTCGGCGACACCGGATTCCGTGCTCATTTGCTCGGGGGCCTGTAGACTGCGCGGACGTGACTCGACTCGAGGGGTGATGAGGATAAGCGGTTTCCGCATGTACTTAGTGCCCCCTGATGGAATCGAGGAACTCGCGGGCGCGCTCGGTCTTCGGGTTCTCGAAGAACTCCTCGGGCGCGCCCTCTTCCAGAATCTGGCCGTCTGCCATGAAGACCACGCGATCGGCGACGCGGCGGGCGAAGCTCATCTCGTGCGTGACCACGATCATCGTCATGCCCTGACCGGCGAGCCGCACCATAACGTCCAAAACCTCGTTGATCATCTCGGGGTCGAGGGCCGAGGTGGGCTCGTCGAAGAGCATGGCCTTGGGGTGCATGGCGAGCGAGCGAGCGATGGCCACACGCTGCTGCTGGCCTCCTGATAGCTGGGCCGGCACCTTCTCGGCCTGGTCGGCCACACCGACGCGTTCGAGCAGCTCCATGGCCTCGCGCTCGGCATCCGCACGACTCATCCCCAGGACCTCCGTCGGGCCGATGGTGACGTTGCGCAGGATGCTCATATGGGCAAAGAGGTTGAAGCTCTGGAACACCATGCCAAGCTCGGCACGGACGGCCGCGAGCTCGGCCCCCTCCTCGGGAAGGGGCTTGCCCGAGATCAGGATCTCACCTGAATCGATGGACTCCAGCCGGTTGATCGTGCGACACAGCGTTGACTTTCCCGACCCCGAAGGTCCGATGACGACCACGACCTCGCCGGTCTTGACCGCAAGGTTGATGTCCTTGAGGACGTGGATATCGCCAAAAGACTTCTCGACGTGACGCAGCTCGATGACGGGCGCGGTGGTGTCTTGGGTGGTCATGGACGCTCCGATCAATGGAGGGGTGGGCGTGGGGGCGGGGGTCAGCAGCTACCTCAGGTTGAGTTCTGGGTCATGCGGTCGACCCGCCCTGATCCGGTCTTCTTCGAGGCGAGGACAGCAAGCTGGTTGATCGCATAGTTCAGCAGGATGTAGATGATGGCCGCCACGAAGTAGGTGGAGACGAGGGCGTCGTAGTTGGTGATGAGGACGCGGGCGTTCTGCAGCAGATCGGGGTAGCTCACCACGTAGGCGAGGGTGGTGTCCTTCACCACGACCACGAGCTGCGAGATGAGCGAGGGGATCACGAACCGGATGGCCTGCGGCACCACGATCAGCATGCGGGCCCGGAAGGGGCGCATGCCGATAGAGAGCGCGGCCTCGGTCTGCCCCCGCGGCACCGCATTCACACCGGCGCGGAGCACCTCGGCGAGGACCCCGGACGCCGCGAGCGCCACCGGCGCCGTGATCATCCAGAACGCCGGCAGCTTGATGCCGTACTGCGGAACCACGAGGAAGAAGAAGTAGATCAGCAGCAGGCTCGGCACCCCGCGGAAGAAGTCCGTCACGATGCGGCAGACAGCCGCGAGCGGGCGGATGCCGCTGATGCGACCGAGCATGAGCAGGAAGCCCAGGAAGATGGCGATCACAGCTGCCGTGAGCGAGACGCTCAGGGTGCCGAGGAAGCCCGAGAAGAGGAACGTCCACGTGGTCCCCTGCGTGAAGAACAACCAGTATTGGGGATCGAGCTGGCCGGTCGCCCAGAACTGATGCACCACGACGACGAGTAGGGCCGCAACCACCACGGCCGCGATGGCCGTGCCGATCTGGATGCGGCGCCGTGTGCGCGGACCAGGCTCCTCGTAGAGGGCGTCGCGCATGGAGAACTGCGCTGACCGTGCGTTCACGCTCATCTGAGCACCCTCACCTTCCGATCGAGGCGGCTTCCGGCGAAACCGATCGCGAGCGCCGTGAGCGCGTAGCCAAGCGCGGAGACGGCGAAGGCGAGGATGCCGCCGGCAGATCGCGTGTTGATATAGGAGACCACGCCGGTGAGCTCGGGCGTGTCCAGGGGGACCTGTGAGCCGAGGGCCGTGGTGAGCATCACCGCAATGAGCAGGTTCGTCATCGGCAGGACCGCGGAGCGCAGGGCCTGCGGGATGACGATGCGGCGCAGGATCTGCCCGAAGGACATGCCGAGGGAGCGGGCCGCCTCGATCTGGCCCACGCCGATGGTGTTGATGCCGCTCATGAAGTTCTCAGAGCCGAAGGCCGAGGCTACGAGCACCACCGTCACGATCACGCTGGGCAGGTAGTCCAGGGTGAGGTTGAGGTACGGCAGGGCGTAGACGACGATGATGAGGAGCGACACGCCGGGGATGTTGCGGAAGACCTGCACGTAGAAATCGCCGACCCACCGGAGCGGCTTGAACGGCGAGACGCGCAGCACCGTCACGAGCACGGCGAGCACCATCACGAACACGAAGCAGACGGCGGTCATACCCCAGGTTGTGATCAGCGCTGATATGTAGTTCTCACCGTAGGTGGACCAAAGCTCGGAAAACCCCATATCCCTCCCCCAAACCATCGGGGGCCATCACGCGTGGACGGCCCCCATGATCATCGCGCCGCACGGCAACACCCATGGGCGTCACCGCGCAGCGTTCTCACATCGTTTACGTTTACGCACCGATCGTGGGCGGTGTGGGGACCTCGTCGACACCGGCGCGGTCGCCGATGGTGATCTTCCACAGCTCCTCCCAGGTGCCCTCGTCCTCGATCTTCTTGAGGAAGTCGTTCACGAAGGAGACACCATCGGAGTCGAGCGGCATGCCGATGCCGTACGGATCCACCGGACCGAAGGGCTCGCCGGCGAGCTTGTACTTGCCGGGCTGCTTGATCATGGCGCCGAGCTGCATGTTGCGGTCGATGACGTAGGCGTCAACGCGCTTCTGGAGCAGGGCGTTGCGGGCCTCCTCATCGGTCTTGAACTCCTGGAGGGTGGCGTCCGGGACGAGCTCCTCCATGATCGAGGGGCCGGTGGAACCGGACTGCACGGCGACCTTCTTGCCCGAGAGGTCGTCCACGCTCGTGACGTCGGTGTTATCGGCGAGCACGAGGATGGACTGCTGGCTCTGGTAGTAGGGGCCGGCGAAGGAGATGACCTTCTTGCGGTCGTCCGTGATGGAGTAGGTTGCGAAGACGGCATCCACCTGGTCGTTCTCCAGGACGGACTCGCGCGTGTCGGAGGTGACCTGCGTGGTCTTGGCCTTGCTCTCGTCACCCAGGATGTAGCGGGTCAGCAGCTGGGAGATGCCGGCATCAAAGCCACGGAGCTTTCCGTCCTTCTCGTTGAGCAGGCTGAAGAGCGCGGAGGTCTGGACGACGCCCAGGCGGATGGAGCCGGCGTCCTTGATCTTCTGCGCCCAGGTGCTGGCGGCGATGGTGGCGTCATCGGCCGTGGAGCCGGCGGCGATCAGCTTGTCGTAGGCGGTGGCGTCGAGCTCGGCCACCTGGTCCTCGGAGCTGCTGCCCGAGGTGGCGGCGCTGCCCGTTGAGGGCGAGGTGCTGTTGGTGGTGCCGCAGGCGGCGAGGCCGAGGGCGGCGACCGTGCCCACGGCACCGAGGCCGAGCACCTGGCGGCGGTTGGGCATGAAATTGCTTGCGGAGTTCTTCATGTTGAACCCTTCCCCATAGGTGAGACAGCGTCCCACCTTCGGTTTGTGTGCTCGATAGTATACCAACGAGATACCGATTCTATACACATATGCGCAGGTCAAAAAAATTCATAATATCCCACAGGGTTAAAGGGTTATTTTCAATCGGCAGAAAGAAAAGGGTCGACCCGGACGAACCGGATCGGCCCTCATGCACCCGCGGGTGATTCGGTATGAGACCGAAGTTACTTCAGGGTGACGGCGGCGCCGGCGGCCTCGAGCTTCTCCTTGGCGGCGTCGGCGTCCTCCTTCTTCACGCCCTCGAGGACGGCCTTGGGAGCGCCCTCGACGACCTCCTTGGCCTCCTTGAGGCCAAGGCTGGTGAGCTCGCGGACAACCTTGATGACCTGGATCTTGTTGTCGCCGAAGCCCTCGAGCACGACGTCGAACTCGGTCTTCTCCTCAGCGGCGGCCTCGCCGGCGGCCGGGGCGGCCACGACGGCGGCCGGGGCGGCGGCGGAGACGCCGAAGGTCTCCTCAATCGCCTTGACGAGCTCGGAAGCCTCGAGCAGGGTCATTTCCTTCAGAGCCTCGATGATCTCATCGGTGGTGAGCTTAGCCATTTCAAATCCTTTCGGTTCCCGCGCCGGGCGGCGCGGAGATCTTTCTGTGACGCCGCGCGGGTGGCGCGGCGGGTGCGCGGCGATACCGCGCTGCTGCTAGGCAGCCTTCTGCTCGGAAACCTGCTGGATCGAGCGGGCGAGACCGCCGGAAACGCCATTGACGCACACAGCGATGTCGCGAGAGAAGCCGCTGATGAGACCAGCGATCTGGCCGAGGAGCTGATCCTTGGTGGGGAGCTCGGCGATGGCCTTGACCTCATCGGCCGTGACGGCCTTGCCCTCGGAGATACCGCCCTTGACCTTGAGGACGTCCTTCGCTGCTGCGGAAAAGTCCTTCAGGACCTTAGCGGCCTCGACGGGCTCGGTCTCATAGAACACGTAGGCGACGGGGCCGACGAGGAGCTCGTCGATCTCGGGCTGGCCCTGGTTCTTGAGGGCGATGCGCGCGAGGTTGTTCTTGTAGACCTTCATCTCGGCGCCGACCTCGCGGAGCTGATGACGCAGATCCTGCGCCTGCTTCACCGTCAGACCGTTGTAGTTGACGACGAACACGCCAGCGTTAGCCTCGATGTGGGACTCGATCTCGGTGACCTTGTCGATCTTGTACTGCTTTACTGCCATAGGTACACCTCCTTCTTCGCTTTCCCGGGCACGACCCGCGCAGATGACGCGGACGTCTCGAAAAAAGAAACCCCCGCGCTGCAAGAGCGACGGGGGCGAGAAGTCAGTTGACTTATCGACCACCTCGGCTGGCGGGAACCCCATTATGCCGTGGGGCGAGACCCCTTGGCACCAGCTGTCTCTGGCAGCGAATCGTGCGTTGAACGTTGAGAGTATGCCAGAGGGCGGGGCGAGGCGTCAAGGCGGTAGTGGCCACGACATCAAACCCGCTCGATCCCCCACCGGACGAGCACAAATCCCACCCGCAACGCCGTGCCCATCGCGGATTTCAGAGCGACTGGTCAAAACAGTCAACTTCTTGGGCAACGCTCCGCAGTGAACTTATAAAACCCGCAGGATCCGATCTTCTTTTGCGGCTCGCCTCTACCCCGACTCGAACTCACTGCATTGTTTCCGCAGGATCGTTTTGTTTTGCATCGCCGAGCATGTAGATATTTGCCCAAGAAGTTGATCGTTTTGACCACTGTCTCGAATATCCGTTCCATATTGTTACCAGAGGCAATGCGTTCGTCTATGCAGCCCAAGTCTTTTTGAAGTTAAGGCTTGAGCCCTGCACGGGAGGGCGACATCTGAATCCACGTTAGAAGCAAAGGTATGCGTATCATCCAAGGTGCCACGAGCGCTTTGCACCGCGACCGCGCAGAGCTTCGCACCCTATCCCAACCAACGCTCGCCTCAACCAACTCCCCGTCACACTCGAAGGGAGCATCATGCAGCTTGCACTCTATTCACCTGCAAACTGTCGAATGGACGGAAGAAGCCGGTGATGGAGGAGGCGACGCTGCATCTCATAGTCTTTACGGCGACAGCGAAGGCGAACTCCGAGTGCACGCGCAATATCGTGGACAAGCGCATCAAGGTGGCGCTCGTCAGCAAGGTCCTCATACCAGACATTGAGTATCGTCATGCCAGCTCCCACAAGACGGTTCTGCCTTCGGTCATCCCGCCCCGATGCCTCAATAGAGTGATAAGCTCGGCCTTTGTATTCCAGCCCTACTCCTAAACCAGGGAAAGCAGCATCGACAAGCTTCGGACCGTCGGATGTCATGACGCGGTAATTGAGGCGCGCCCCTTCGAACCCCGCGCCACCAATGCGCTGCGGTGTGAATAGCAACAGCGCCATGATGGTCTCCATGGGCGAATGCGCTCCATCTAGCATGAGATCAAGGGCTCTACGAGCACAACGCACGCCTCTTGCATTGGATGACCGATCGAGAAACCGTTTAATTCGCGTGACGGATGTCATCGGGACGTTCGTATTAGTAAAGCCATCCCATGAATGGTCGAGCACGTATGTGCCACACAGCTCATAGCCGATACATGCAAGATCGAGCTCGTCTATGGTCCTATGTGACGCCAGTTCAAGAAAAAGGAGCTCGGGCCCCACCACGTGCGCGTCGTTTGACAGGCGAACGATAGAGCGGGGCGAGAGATCACGCTCGCATGTGTACAGCACAATGTCTGAGCGACGGCGATGGCATTGGGACACGGATCCAACGAGCAGGTGATACGGCTTGTCCGTAACGCCGAGTCGCACCATCTCATCTTCCAGTATCGCGGCGGGCAGGACGGAGCACCGGTCCAGTTTGGCCGTCCTCGGGCGCTCAAGCAGATCGGGCAGCAGCCGACCGCTGGCGCGAAACACCTCAAGGGCGCTTATGTCACATACGCAGAATCCCATGGAGACACAATATCGTATTGACCCTGCAACCACTCCCCAGATTCAACTAGGGGGTTAATGAATTTGCAAGACGTCTTTGCATCGAATCTTGAGTCAGTTCTCACGACTGAACAGAACGTTGGCCAAAACCATCAACTTCTTGGGCATTTGCGTGATTTCAAAACGAAGAAACCGCAGGAAAAGATCGACGGGTTCTCCACTCGACGAGACCAGTCGGCCCCGGAGCCATCATTTCCGCAGGAAACCACTGGATGATCGTATCCGTCGCTGCCCAATTTGCCCAAGAAGTTGATGGTTTTGACCACAATCGCGTTCAAACACTGCGCAACAGGCACTGGGCGCCGTCGATCTCCGTGCCAAATCGAGCCTAGCTTTGCAGGTCGAACCTCACGGCGATCCGCTGCTCGCCGCCAAAGGTGCTGGTGAAGAGCGTCAGTGCGTAGTTGCCCGTGAGCATCTCGGTGCTCGCATCGGCAGGCAGGGCCTCACGCACGACGGCGACGTAGGTGAACACGTTGCCGTCGACATCGGTGAGCGTCACCTCATCACCCTCCTTGAGCTCATCGAGCTCACGGCGATCTCACGTACCCTGTGGCGTCGTATGCGAACCGCGGCGCATCTGTCACACTGAGGAACAGACGAAGGGAGACCGATGCACGCCGAAGCGGATGAAGCCGACAACACGGGCGCGGCGAACGAGGCCGCACATGCCGCAGGGTCCGGTACGGCAGATCAAACTGCACAGGCTCCTACTCAGATAGACGCAGACTTCCTTCGCGGCTCAAGCAGTGCGGGCCCGGCCGAGGCATCTGAGCACGGCACCCCTGGCTCACCGTTCCCCGCCGCCCCTGATCCGACCATCACCCGATCTCCCGCGCGGCGAATCGGCCTCGTCGATGTGAACACACCAGGCGAACGATACGCCACGCGCTTCCTGCTCAATGACTTTGCCGAGGCGCTCCTCGCTTATGACCGCGTCTCCGACATCAGCGTGCAGGTCGATGAGCCTCCCACGTTCTACGAGGTCATCATCCCTTCGCGTTCATTTGAGACGGATGATGTAAGTCCGGAGACGGTCTCCGTGGAGCCTGCGGATACATCTGGAGCTGAGCCCCGGCAGGAAGAGCGCAACAGTACGGGGAAATCACCCATCTGGCGCATCCCCATGCCGTGCACGCATAGTTTCAGCAACCTCGACACTCTGGTCATCGGTTTCGGATCGCATGGGAAAATCGGCGCGGGAACGAGATTTGCAGGGCTCAGCACCGCTGGACTGCCCCCCGAACGAGGGACGCGCGTCTACGCCATCGGCACCACCGATGAGGGTAAGCCGAGCGACCTCATTCCGGCCCTCACCGAGCTGCACAAGTGGTGCCATGACGTCGGGGCGATCTGGTGCGGCGGGGTTACCGTGACCGGAGGCGACCTGATTTTGCTAGCTGCTCATGCACCACGCATGGGTTGCTTGCGTCGGAACTGCTCAGAGGCCATCGATCGGCTGATCGGTGCAGTACGCGGCGGGTACAACGTGCTGGAGGCAGCCCTGGTCTACGGGGCACCGGGCGCACAGGTGCTCGCCGCGCGGAGAGGCCTGATAGAAGCCGCCCAGCCCCTCCCGGCCACACTCCGCAGTCTCCTGATCGGGTGGAGCATGCGGCGCTCCAAACACAAACCCGCGCCCTGAGCCCCTGAGCTGCGAAAGGACCCGCTATGTTCCATCTCGGCATCGACGGCGGCGGCACGAAGACCGCCTGTACCCTGTTCCGTTTTGAGGGAAGCTCCCCCGTCCCCCTCGACTCAATCACCCTCCCCACCTGCCACTACGCGCAGGTGGGCCTCGAGGGCATGAAGAGTGTCCTCGCCGAGGCGCTCACGTGGGCACAAAACGTAGCGGGCGACGAACCCCTAGGCATCGCCTTCGGCATCTGCGGCTACGGCGAGGGTGCGGAATCAACCCGTGCCATCGACCGAATCTGCGCCGAGATCGCGGGCGACTCACCCTTCATCGTCGTGAACGATGTGGAGGTGGCCTGGGCAGCGGGCCTAGGCCTCGCTGCCGGCATCGTCCTTATCGCGGGCACGGGTTCTATCGCCTACGGCGTCTGCGCCGGGCGCTCAATGCGGTGCGGCGGCTGGGACTACCTCCTCGGCGACGAGGGCAGCGGCGGATGGCTCGGCAAGGAGGCACTCTACGCCTACGCCCGGCAGGCGGATGGGCGCGCGACACGCGGCCCTCTCTTTGATCTCGTCAACGAGGAACTAGGCTTCACAGACCCCTTCGAACTCATCGCGTTCGCGAACACACACTTCTCCGAACGCGGTGCCATATCCGCGCTCGCCCCGCTCGTCACCGCAGCGGCCACCGCGGGGGACCCAAGTGCCCAGGAAATCCTCAAGCGCGCCGCCGAAGAGGAGGCGGGCCTCATCACGACCATCGCTTGCAGCATCTTCCCCGATGACGGCAGCAAGATCCCCGTCTCCTATGTGGGCGGTACCTTCAAGGCGGGAGCGTTCATCTTGGACCCGCTGAGGCAGGCGCTCCCCGCGCGGTTCCGCATCACCCCGCCGCTCTGGAGCCCCGAAGCAGGCGCGGCCCTGCTGCTCGAGCGGTCGATACGGGAGCTATGAGGTCGCAGAAGCGATAAAGAAGCGCCCTCCCAGCTAGAGGCCGGAAGGGCGCGTTCATCTGTGTTGAGAATCGTCGACTTACTCGGCGAAGCGGTTCTTGTGGTCCCAGCTGTTGATGTAGAGCTTGTCGCTCGTCAGGTAGTCGTAGATGCTGTCCACGATCTCGATGCCGCCGGCGGCGTCGCAGGCCGCCTTGCGGATGAGGGCGCGCTCGCCGGGGTAGTAGACCTTGTCGGCATTGGGCCCGGGCTTCACAGCGGAGAGCTCGTCGAGCACCTCGGACATGTGCTGCTTGAACGCATCGAGGCCCGCGAAGCGCGCCGGGTCGATCACGATGTGCAGGTGGCCGAGGTCGCGACCCTCGGAGAGGTCGTGGTACATGGAGGACACGTTCTTGCCCGCGGGCACGCCGAGCAGCACGCCGGAGAGGATATCGACCATCATCATGAGGCCGTAGCCCTTGGGCCCGGCGATGGCAACGAGGGCGTTCACCATATGCGGATCGGTGACGGGGCGGCCGTCGACATCGACGGCCCAGGTGTCGGGGATGGAGCGGCCGGCGCTCTTGGCGTCGAGGATCTTGCCCCAGGCCTGCACGGTGGTGGCCATGTCAAAGTTCACGAAGCGGTCGTCAGCCGTGGGCGCGCCGAACGCGATGGGGTTCGTGCCGTAGAAGGGCTCGGCGCCGCCGTACGGGATCACCATCGGGTCGGACTGGCACATCGTGAGCAGGCAGAGGTCGTTCTTGGCGGCCATCTCGGTGTAGTAGCCGAGCGCGCCGGTGTGCGAGACGCGACGCACGCCCACGACGCCGATGCCGTTCTCCTTCGCCATCTGCATGGCGTACTCCAGGCCCTTGATGGCGAAGGGGTAGCCGCAGCCGTTGTCGCCGTCGAGCATGCCCGAGCAGGGGCCGGTCTGCTCCCAGGTCCACTGCGGATCGTGGGTGATGCCGCCCTTGGCGATGCGCTCGGTGTAGTACTCGACGCGCACCTCGCCGTGGCTGTGAAGACCGCGCTCGGAAGACCAGGTGAGCACCTCGGCCGTCTGCTCGGCGTGCTCCTCGGAGAGGCCGGCGGCCACGAACTTGTTCTTCATAAGGGTCTTGAGTTCTTCGCGTGCAACGAGCATGTCCTTTGTCCTTTCGAGACGGGAATTAGTTGTAACCGCGGCCGACGGATGCCGGCCCGGGGTTTACTGAGTTACGGGCGGTTCTGATGCCACGTCAGGCTCGTCGGTCGGCTCGACGTATTCCTTGCGGCCAAAGAAGATATCGCGGTCGATGCCGTTGGGCTCATGCTTGGCGACGAGCATGCCGCAGAACACGTCGGAGATGACGTTCGGGGGCGTTCCGATACCAGCCGTGATGTACTCGAGACCGCCGACGATGGCGATCGCATCCATAGGCAGACCGAGGGCCGGGAACAGCATGGTGAGCGAGATGAGCGTTCCGCCGGGGGCCGCAGCGTTGGCAAATGAGAGCAGCCAGCTGATGACCGCGCAGTGAATGAGCGCGGGACCGGTAAACTCGATGCCGTAGAGCTGGGCCACAAACATCGCGGTGACCGCAAGCTGCAACGCCTTGCCGTTGCTGTTGAGCGGCATGCCAAGTGGGAGCACCAGATCGCAGATGTCACGACGCAGGCCGATCTTCTTCTTGGCATCCTCCATCTCAACAGGAAGCGTCATCGCCGACGAGATGGTGGCCGCCGCCATGACAACCATGGGGACGGTCTTGCGGAACAGCTTCCCAATCGGAAGCCTGCAGTAGATGGCGACGAAGACGTACCACAGAACGCAGAAGACCATCGAGGTGCCGAAGAGCACGAGGATGAACTTGCCCACCGAGATCAGCACGTCAATCCCAAGCGCGCCAACGCTCGCTGAGACGTAGGCGAAGACGCCGATGGGTGCGACGTTCATGACCGCGCGGATGATGATGAGCAGCAGCTCGTTCATCTCCTCGATCAAGGAGTACACGTGCGACGTCTCATGATGCTCGCGGTAGACGCTGCACGCCACGCCGAAGAAGATGGAGAACACGATACAGGGGACCATGGCGCCCGAAGCCATGGAGGACACGATGTTCTTGGAGAAGAAGCTCGTCAGCGTGTCTTTGAGCGACAGCGTGGCCACCTCGAGATCACTGGAGGCATGCGCAACCAGCGAAGCGCCGTCTGCTGTGATCCCAGGTTTAAAGATCTCGGCTGTGAGCACTCCGAACGCCGCAGCCAGGAGCGAGGTGAGGAAGAAGAGCGCGATGGCCTTGATGCCGATGCTTCCGAGCTCCCTCGGGGTGAGAGAGCCCACCGCTGCGATAATCTGCCCCATGACAAAGGGAACCATGCACATCTGAACCAGCGAGAAGAAGATCTCGCCCACGAAGCCGATCTCCCCCATAACGCTACCGCCCACCAGGCCGGCGATAACGCCGAGGACGAGGGCGAGTGCGATGGCAACCGTCGCATTGTACCTGAACCGTTTCATCCCTTCATCTCCTTTCATTCCGAACTAGCCAACGTAGACGCCGGAACGAAGGCGCGGGCCCGCGCGCGGCGAAATCCAACAGCACAACCGAACAAGGCATCCCAGCCAGAGGTGTGGCCGATGCCGACCATGACTTGCACGCATCGGTCGAAATCAACAAGCCGGCGCTCCCGCACGGCCTGAGTGAGATCAATCCAGACCGGATTCACCCACCCTGCGGCGAGGGCTTCAATATACGCGAGACTCACATCGGTTGTCCTGCCGCGAGATGCCCGGACGATATGGGCTGCGAGATCGTCATCGCTTCCGCATGCCTTCAACGCAAGAGCGTATCCAAGGAGGAAATCATCGCCCGAGGGGGTGAGCCCAGGCCCGCGACCGATGAGCGTGTCAAGGGCGCGGGTGCCCTCCTCCCCTCGCCAATCTGCGCAAGCGAGCACGGTGACTGCGGCAGTCGCGGTGGCGTCGCCGGCAAGTCCGCTCTTTTCCGCCACACCCTGCCCGCTGAGCTGGATGAAGATCCAGTTGGCATCCTCTACCTCGATCTGCGGGCAGGCGCAGTCCACAACCGCGGCGGCGTTGAGATCGAGCTCAACCACCCCATCCAGGGTGTAGATGCGCAGGATGCCCTCCTGCACGGCGGCCACATAGCCGGCCTTCAGGCGGGGAAGCAACCGGGCGAGCTCTCCCGCATCGAGCGTGAACCCGATGCAGGAGAAAGGCTCCCCCGCCGCGCCCACGTGCACGATCCGCCCGCTGAACTCAATGTTGAAGCTCGTGGCGAACACGCTGTGCACGTGCCCCATGGCATGCCCTTCCCGCAGGAAGCTCACAGAGGGGGCGCGGGCGGGGATCATATGCTACTCGATTCCTATGCTGGCGCAGAGGGCCTCGAGTGCTGCCTCGAAGCAGCCGAGCGGGGCGCGAACCGTGCCGGCGCCGATCTGCCCGACGCCTGCGCGCTTGTGGGCAATACCGGTGTTGATCAGCGGCGTGATGCCGGTCGCCACCACGCGGCGGATGTCGATGCCCTGGCAGGTGCCCTTGAAGTCCCAGGTGGGGATCGTCCAGGCGGGGTTGTGGGCGACGCAGATGCGTTCCATCTCATTCGAGGTCGCGAGCGCGTCCCCAAAGCCGCCGGCGCCCACGAACCGGGTCACACCCGGGGCGGCGATCATCGCCATGGCCCCCACGCCCACGGTCTCCGTGATGGCCGAGTCGCCGATGTCGGGGTTCGCGTCCTCAGGGCCGTAGCCGGTGAAGTACAGGCCGTTCGGCGTGTTCACCGGGGCGCAGAACCACTCGTCGCCGAGCGCCGAGATGCGCACGCCGAAGTTCTCGCCGTTGCGGCACATGGTGGTGACGATCGATCCCTCGCGCACCTTGCGCACGTAGTCGACGATCGACTTGCCCATAGCCATCATGATGTTCAGGAAGAACTGGTCGGTGTCGGCCAGGAACTGCATGACCTCCTGCTTCTCGGCGGCGTCCCAGTCAAGTGCGGTGATGAGCGGCGCCACCTCCTTCAGGAAGCAGAGCGAGGCGGCGATGTTGCGCTGGTGGAACTCGTCACCCATGGTGATGGCGCGGGCCACGAGCACGTTGAGGTTGATGCCGCCCTCTTTCTCGGCCAGCGCGGCCGCGAGCACCGGGCCGAGCACGTCGCGCATCCAACGCAGGCGCTGGACGACCTCCTCGGAGTAGGCACCGAAGCGCAGCACCTTGCCGATGCCCTCATTCATGGTGCAGTAGCCGACGGTGCCGTCCACGCGGTTCTCGACCACCACGAGCGGCATGCTCTGGGTGGTGATGCCGCCCATCGGGCCCACCGCGTGCACGTGATGGCACGGAATGAAGGTGACCTCGCCGCTCTCCAGGAGGGCGCGGGCGTCGGCCTCGTTGTCGGCCCACTCCTCGAAGAGCACTGCGCCCACGCAGGAGCCCTGCATCGGATCGGTCATGTGACCGTACTCGATGGGCGGGCCGGCATGCAGGATCACCTTGCCGTTGATCTCGGGGATGAGCTCGCGGGCCGGCTTCACGTCAACCAGGAAAGGCTGCGAGGCACGGAAACGCTCGATCACGCGATCGTTCGCCTCGTCGAGGCCCTCGATGCGGGACAGCTCGGTCAGCAGGTGGATCATGCGCTTGTTGCCGCCGGCGAGCGGCTTCCAGCTGTACTGGACGCTCTGGGCCCCGTAGGCGCGCAACGGCTCGTTGAAGCTCTCGAGACCGACGTTGATCACGCGCGGCTTGGTGGTGAGGAGCTCCATCACGGCTTCGCTCGGAGCGGGGACGGGCACGCCCGTGGGCTCGAACGGCACGGTCTCGCGATCGGCCTCGGTGAAATCGATGCCCTTGTAGGCGAGGGCGGCGCGCACGGCGGCGGCGTTGCTCTCCTCCATGACGGCCCCGGCCTCGCGCAGTAGGGCGACGGAGCGGTGGTAGTCCTGGGGGTCATGCTCGGTGCCCACGACGGTTCCCACGAAACGCAAGTCGCGGCCATCGGCCTTCGCCGTGGCGATGCACTCGGAGATCACCGGGGCGAGCTCGGCGGCCATATCCGGATGGCAGCCGTAACCGAGCACGCAGTCGAAGACGATGACGCCCGTGGTGGGCTTCGCCGCGTACTCGCGCATCATGCGGACGCGCACCTCGGGGTCGATCATCGGATGCGGGCGGCCCTGCGTGTAGATGTCGTCGCCGAGGTCGATGACGTCGTAGCCGTCATGACGGAGCATGTAGCCGTCTTCCTTGATGATGTGGCCGAGGTCGAGCGCTTCGGTGATCATCATGGCCGCCTCACCGGCGAGGGTGCCGCCGGAGTACAGGCCGATCACGGTCTTGTCGGACGAGAGCGGTTCGGTGACCTCGAGGTCGAGGGGCATGAGGTAGTTCTTCTTGACGGCCTCGCCGCGGGCAAGGTCGACGGCGATGCGCGCGCACTCCTCAAGGGTGTGCGCGAGGTGCACGTGGCCCTGGTGCGCCTCGGGCTTCTCGCCGATGAAGATCGCCACGACCGGCTTCGAGCAGCGGGCGAGGAGGTCGACGACCTCATCGCGGACCGCAGGCGCGGGCGGCTTGGAGATGACGCAGATCACATCCGTGGGGTCGTGGTGCTCGAGGGCGGCGATGGCGTCCTTCACGGTCACAGCGCCCACGGCCTCGTTGAGATCGCGCCCGCCGGTTCCGATGGCGTGCACGCATCCCCCGCCCAGGCGGTCGATCATGCAGGTGACCTCCTGGATGCCCGTGCCGGATGCGCCCACGATGCCGATGTTTCCCGGGTTGATCACGTTTGTGAACGCGACGGGAACCGAGGAGATGACGCCGGTGCCGCAGTCGGGACCCATGAAGAGCAGGCCCTTCTCATGCGCCTTTTTCTTCAGGCGGACCTCATCCTCGAGCGGCACGTTGTCGGTGAAGGAGAAGACGTTGAGCCCGAGATCGAGGGCGCGCTCGAGCTCGGGAGCCGCGTACTCGCCGGGGATGGAGAAGAGCGCCATATTCGCATCGGGAAGGAGCGAGACGGCCTCCTCCCAGCTCTCAGCGGTACCGGCGCCCTCGTCGGCCCCCTTCTTGACCGACAGATCGGCCAGGAACGACTCGGCCTCGGCGAGCACCGTCTCGACGACACCCTCCTCCTCAGCCTCGACGACGATCACCATATCACTGGGGTTCGCGGCGGCCGCCTCGGGTGTGAGCAGACCCGCGGCGTTGTAGATATCCTTGTTCGCCTCGGTGCCCATCATGATCTGGCTGCGCACGACGCCCGGCGTCGCGTTGATCTGGTTTGTGAGCAGCATCAGGTTGATGGAGTCCTGATATGAGTTCTGCTTCACCACGGTGTAGAGCATCACTCAACCCCTTCCTTCGCATTCAATCGGTTCGCCGCCCCAAGCGGGATGGCTGCGTGCAGACTTGCATACGCTGACAGTTAAGCACGGCGGATATGGCACCGCATGGACCGGTTGAGATAGCGTTTTAGGGGTTTCTTTATCCGCGTCGGACATTGCCCCCCTGTTTCCCCCTCCGTACTCTGTCAAGTAATGGCAAAGAGCCGCACGGCCTTTGGCCGTCCTGTCGAAAAGAGAGGGAGTCAGAAGATGAGTGTTACCGCCGAGGAGGTCGCGGCAACCCGAGATTGGCTCGGGCAATACGGCCCCGATGAACGAGGCGGCATGACCCGCCTGCTCTTCACCCGCGAGTGGCTGGACGCCCAGCTCGCCCTCAAGCAGAGGTTCGAGGACCTCGGCATGAGCGCCGCCTTCGATGAGGTCGGCAACCTGATCGCCACCTACCCCGGTACCGACGGCACCGGTGAGGTCATCGCCACGGGCAGCCACGTCGACACCGTGGTCCAGGGCGGCAAGCTCGATGGCGCACTCGGCATCTTCGGCGGCTACCTCGCCGTCAAGGATCTCATCGAGACCTACGGCGCGCCCCGCAAGTCCCTGCGCATCATCTCCATGGCCGAGGAGGAGGGCAGCCGCTTCCCCTTCGTGTTCTGGGGCAGCAAAAACCTCGTGGGCACCGTCCCGGCAAGCGACCTCAAGGGCGTCGCCGACGCCGAGGGCGTCCCCTTCACCGAGGCCCTGACCGAATCCGGGTTCGGCCTGCGCACCTCCGCCAAAAGCGGTCTCGATGACGTCAAAGCCTTCGTGGAGCTCCACATCGAGCAGGGCAACACCCTCGAGATGGAGGGCAAGACCGTGGGTGTCGTCAACGCCATCGCCGGTCAGCGCCGCTACAACATCACCCTCTCCGGCCAGGCGAACCACGCCGGCACCACCCGCATGTGCTACCGCCACGACGTGATCCAGGTCTTCGCGGAGATCGTCGCGGGTTCCATCGCCAAGGCGAACGTCGAGGGCGATCCGCTGGTGCTCACCTTCGGCCACATCGAGGTGACCCCCAACACGGTCAACGTCGTGCCCGGGCACGCCATGTTCACCATGGACTGCCGCCACACCGACAAGGAGACGCTCGTGCGCTTCTCCGAGGAGATCGAGGCCGACATGGCCCGCATCGCCGCAGAGCACGGCGTCGGGATCGAGATCGACCGCTGGATGGATGAGGATCCGGTTCCCATGGATACGGAGCTCGTCTCCCTCATCGAGGAGACCTGCGCCGAGCGAGGCGCCAACTACCGCGTCATGCACTCCGGCGCCGGCCATGACTCCCAGGTCATCGCCCCTCATGTCCCCACAGGCATGCTCTTCGTCCCGAGCATCGGCGGCGTGAGCCACAACCCTGCTGAGGACACCGATCCTCAGGAGCTCGCTGAGGGCATCGACGCCCTCGCCGCGGTCCTGCACAAGCTCGCGTATTAGCACTGATCACGAACTGAAAGGGGTCCTTCAATGGCCGACATGTATGGAAAGAACTACTGGAAGCGCATCATATTCACCTTCTGCCTCGGATGGGTCGTCATCTGGGTCTACCGCTCGATGCTCTCGCCTGTGTACAGCGAGATCCAGGGCACGATCGGCGAGCAGACGAATGCCGCCATGGGTCTGATCTCGAGCTGCTACTTCTTTGGCTACACGGCGCTCCAGATCCCATCTGGCTGGCTCGTCGACCACTTCGGCCAGAAACGCGTCCTCATCCCCGGCTTCATCGTCTTCGCCGCGGGCGCCTTCCTGATCGCAACCGCCTCGAGCCTCTCCACCATCTACCTTGGTAGCGTGCTCGCCGGCGTGGGCTGCGGTGTGTACTACGGCGCCGCCTTCTCCCTCACCACCCAGCATGTCCCCGCCGACAAGAAGGGCGTGGGCACCGCTATCGTGAACTCGGGCTCCGCGCTCGGTATGATCCTCGGTATGACGGGCTCGAGCTTCATCGTCAAGCAGCTGCACCTCCCCTGGCAGACCATGGTGTTCATCTCCGCTGGCCTGATCACCTTCATGGTCATCTGGTACGCCATCGCGCTCAAGGACAACATGGCCGAGAAGCGGGCCCTGCGTGAGGGCGGCCAGGCCGCGGCGGCTGCCGCCAGCAAGGCGGACACTGTGGTCGAGACCGCTCCCACCGTCAAGCCCCGCCTCTTCAGCCTCCGCTTCATCGCCTGCTACGTCCTGTACTTCTGCACCTGCTATGCGTACTACATGATCGTGACCTGGCTCCCCTCCTTCCTTGAGACGGAGCGCGGCATCACCGGCGGCCTGATCGGCCTCATCGTCTCGATGATCTCAGTCACCGCCATCCCGGGCGCCCTGCTCTTCTCCCGCATCTCGGACAAGAAGCGCGACAAGAAGAACTTCATCATCATCTTCCTCGAGATCTGCGCCTTCGTCCTCGTCGCCGTCTCCATGTTCGCCCCGAACGCTGGCATCCTCGCGGCCATCCTGCTGCTCTACGGCCTGCTCGGTAAGCTCGCCGTTGACCCGGTCCTCATCTCCTACATGTCTGACCAGGCTGATCCGAAGTCCGTTGCCACCACCCTCGGTGTCTTCAACTTCTTCGGCATGGCGTCTTCAGTTGTCGCGCCTGCGCTCACCGGCGCTATCATTGATGCGACCGGCTCTGGCGAGCTCGGCTTCTACGTCGGGGCGGCTCTGCTCGCGGTCGGCACGGTCCTCTTCGTGCTCACCAACGCCAAGAGCAAGGCTGCGGTCGCTGCTGCGTAAGGCTGCGAAAGCTCACTACTCTCCGCCGCCGCGCACCTTCCCGGGGACGCGGCGGCATTCTGCACGATAACCCCCACGAACGAAAGGAATCGCACATGGGTTACCTGAACAACGTTACTGGATACCGCGACGACCTGCTTCAGAACCGCTCGGTGGTGAAGCGCAACTGGGCTGTCATCGAGCCCGACGGCTGCGTGAAGAACACCATCCCCGGCTTTGAGAACTGCGACATCACCATCCTCGGCTCGCCGAAGCTCGGCGGCAGCTTTGCCGACTACCTGATCACCATCCACGAGGGCGGCAAGAACACCCAGGGCTGGGGTCGCGCCGGCGAGGAGCTCTTCCTCTACATTTTCAACGGCACCGTGAAGGTCTCCGACGGCGCCGATGAGCAGACCGTCACCGACGGCGGCTACATCTACGTGCCCGAGGGCAAGCGGATCTTCTTCGAGAACGTCGGGGAGGGCGATGCCCGCGGCTTCATGTACAAGCGCCTCTACGAGCCGCTCGAGGGGCACGAGGCCCACACCGTCATCGGCAACATCAACGATGTCGAGTGGGTTGACTACGAGGGCATGTCCGATGTCCGCGTGAAGGACTTCCTGCCCTCCGCCACCAACCTCGGCTTCGATATGAACATGCACATCCTCTCCTTCAAGCCCGGCTCCTGCCATGGCTACATCGAGACGCATTTCCAGGAGCACGGGGCCTACATCTACTCCGGCGAGGGTATGTACGTCCTCGAGGACCAGTGGCTGCCCGTCAAGAAAGGCGACTACCTCTACATGGGCGCCTACTGCCCGCAGGCGGCCTACGGCATCGGCCGCGACGAGGAGTTCGCCTACATCTACTCCAAGGACTGCAACCGCGACGTCACGCTGTAAGCGCACGTCATCGTAGGCAGAGGCCGCCTTGTCGCTCGCGCGCAGGGCGGCCTCTGCCGTTCCACGGCAGCGCAACCAGATGCGTCCGCCGTTCTCAGGGAGGTCAGTATGAACGTATCCGAGGTGCTCCAGCTCCCCTCGTTTGAAGGGGCGCACATCGTCGCCGGTGCGGCCGGCAGCGGGCGACAGGTGACCTCGGCCATGGTGCTCGAGGCGACGGATATCGAGTCCTGGGGCCGCGAAGGGCAGATGCTCATCACGAGCTTCTACGCGCTCGACGTGCTCTCAGACGAGGACCTCGTTTCCTTCTTCAGCGAGGTCGCCCGGATAGGGATCAGCGCCATCGTCTTCAAGCCTGAGCGGCTCCTCGCCGACCCGCCCGCGCGCATGGTGGAGCTCTGTGATCAGCATCAGATCCCACTGATCCTGATCGGGAAGAACACGAGCTACGAGTCCCTGCTCCTCGATGTCCTCGGCCACGTCCTCGATTCGAACCTGACGCTGCTGAACCGGTTTTTCGAAGTGCACCGCCAGACCATGGCCTTCGCCCTCGAGCGCCCGAGCGTCCTGCAGATCCTCCTCCGCCTCAGGAGCATCATCCATGCGAACCTCACCTTCCTGGACGCCACCAAGGGCCGCCGGATCTCCACCGACCCTGGCCTCGGCGAGTACGCCATCTCAAAGCTCACGACGATGAAGCCTGGCCGCTACCGCTCGAACCAGTACTTCGACGCGGTGCTCACCTGCGGCGACGCGACGCGCTGGGCGACGGCGGCGCGGATCCCCAGCTCGGACGACCACGATTACTACCTCGTGATCCATGCGGTGAGCAGTGACCTCACCGCCATCGACATCATGGCGACCGAGAACGTGATCAGCCTGCTGCAGATGGAGGTCCTGAAGCAGAACGCCGTGAAACGCAAGGTCTTCTTCCGGCACAACAACCTCGCGCACGACCTGTTGCTCGGCCAGGTCAAGGGCGAGTCCGAGGTGGCGCTCGCAACCGAGGAGCTCGGCATCGGCGAGCACCCGCTCTACGAGATCCTGCAGGTGCGGATCGAGAGCGGGCGCGCCCTCCGTGACCGTTACGAGGAGATTCTGCGCACGGTGCGCCAGCGCATCGCGATGATCTGCCGTGACTTCGCCTACTTCGAGGCGAACGACCGCATCACGTTCATCCACAATTTCCGGACCGAGGAGGGGCGCTTCAAGACGCAGGTCATCAGCGACATCCTGTCGGAGCTCGGCTCCCTGCCGAACGCCACCGACCTGAACCACCTCGCCGCCATCAGCTCGATCGGCGGCCGCGATGAGTTGGCGCGTCTGAACAGCGAGGTCTTGGATATCGTGCGCTTCTTCGACGGCGACCGCTACCCGCGCGCCGTCATGAGCTACGACGACCTCGGCATCTACAAGATCTTCATGCAAGTGCACGACATGGGGCATCTCGCCAGCTTCGTCGACCCGCGTGTCGAGCGCCTGCGCAATGAGTCGGCGGACCTCTTCCGCACGGCGCTCACGCTCTGCGAGGAGAACCTCAACTACCACGAGAGCGCCCGCGTCCTCTTCGTGCACCCCAAGACCGTGCGCTACCGCGCGGGGCGCATCGCCGAGCTCTTCGGGCTCGATCTGCACAACCCCGACGACCGCCTGCAGATCGCGCTCGCCGGGCGCATCTACCGGCTCATCGGCTCCCCGGAATCGGAGGCCCGCCATGGTGCCTGAGAACGTCACACTGCTCGATGGGGCCCTCGGTGCCACCGTGCATCCTGCCGCCGAGGACGTCGCTGCATCGGGGATCGCGATCATCTACCTGCACGGGGGCGGATTCCTCTACGGTGAGCGCGACGACCTGCCGGAAGCGTATATCCGCCAGATCACGGGTACCGGCCATGCGCTTGTGGCTCTCGATTACCCGCTCGCACCCGAGTGCCCCCTCCCCCGGATCGTTGATGTTGCCGAGGCTGCGGTGGGCGAGGTTGCCGACAGGCTGTTTCCGGTGCTCGGCTGCAGCCGGTACGCGCTCTTTGGCCGGTCCGCCGGCGGGTACCTTGCGCTCATGGTCGCCGCGCGGCTCGCGCGCCGTGGTGCGATGAGGCCGTTTGCCATCTGGGACTTCTACGGGTACTACGACCTGCGCGAGTCCTTTGTCGCCTCGGTGTCCCCGCACTATGCGGCGATGCCCCCGGTCTCACGGGAGCTGGCGGACCGACTGGCCGGTGCCCCTGGATCTTCGCCTGCTGAGGGGCCGTATGTGACCGCCGGGCCCAAGGCGACCCGCTTCGGCCTCTACGTGCATGCACGGCAGACGGGCCGCTGGCCGGAGCTGCTCGGCGTGGATCTGGACGACCTGGACGCGCTCTCACTTACGGCCGTAGACATCGCCGCGCTCCCTCCCCTCTTCATCACCGCGAGCACCGGCGATGAAGACGTGCCACTCGGCGTGTCCAAGCGCCTCGCCCGCACCGCACCACGCGCTCGTATGCATCAGGTCTACTATCTGGAGCATGACTTCGACCGCGATACGACTAACCCGGCAGGCGTTAGGGCGTATGCAGCGGCCTTGGCGTTCCTCGACGAAATTGTCCATGACGACGAGTCCGCTCCCCCACCGCGTCCGCATGATTCGCCTGCGTAGGGGAGCCGTTGAGGCCAACCCGGACCGACAGGTATCCTGCAAGTGACCGTCGACATGCAACCGCACGCACCGCAACTGATTGGAGAGCATCATGCACATCGCGCTACTCGAACCCCTCGGCATCAGCGCTGAGCGAGTCCAAGAGCTCGCACGCCCCCTCATGGAGGCAGGACACAGCTTCACGTCCTTCGATACGAAGACCACCGACCCGGCCGAGCTCACCCGGCGGGCTGCCGGTGCCGAGGTCGTCATGATCGCGAACAACCCGCTGCCGGCTGAGGTCATCCGCGCGCTTCCCGACCTCAAGATGATCGCCGTCGCCTTCACGGGCATCGACCATGTGGCACTCGATGTCTGCCGTGAGCGTGGAATCACGGTCTGCAACTGCGCCGGCTACTCCGATGTCGCCGTGGCCGAGCTCACCGTGGGCCTTGCCATCGACGTTCTGCGCCAGGTGGCCGCCGGCGATGCCGCGGTGCGCGGCTGCGGGACGAACGCCGGCCTCACGGGTCGTGAGATCGCCGGGAAGACGGTGGGCATCGTGGGCACGGGCCATATCGGCACGCGGGCGGGGCGGCTCTTCAGCGCCTTTGGCGCGCGGGTGCTCGGTTACGCCCGCCACGAGAACCCGGAGGCCACGGCTGCCGGCATCGAGCACGTCGACCTCGAAACGCTGCTGCACGAGAGCGACATCGTCTCGCTGCACCTTCCCCTGAATGACGCGACGCGCAAGAGCTTCGATGCTGATAAGATCGCTCAGATGAAGCCCGATGCTGTCTTCATCAACTGCGCGCGTGGGGCGATCGTCGGCAACGATGCGCTCGCCCAGGCCCTCACCGAAGGGCGAATCGCCGGGGCCGGCATCGATGTCTTCGACGCCGAGCCGCCCATCGATGCGGACTACGCCCTGTTGAAGGCCCCGAACACCATCTTCACACCGCACGTCGCTTTCCTTACCGAGGAGGCCATGGCGCGGCGCGCCGTGATCGAGTTCGGGAATGTCTCTGCCTGGGCCGCCGGCACACCGGAGAACGTCTGCCCGCTGTAGAAGCGGGACGGGTCGACGGACATCACGCATGGACGTCGGCCCGCTGCCCTTTTTCGGCGCTGCTAAAGCCTTGGAGTCCGGTGCGCCGATCTCCTCAGCCCTACGTTGCGCATGAGCTTCGGCACACTGATCTCCTTGACACCGGTGCTTGTTAACCAGCGCTGCTTCATCATGGATCCTCCGCTGCCAGCGTAGCCTTTGGGGCCTCTGAGCTGGCGCCATTCCACATGCGGACACGGAATATGTTCTCAGACAAAGCCGCCCCCGCCCGGATGCCCGGACGGGGGCGCATTCAGGTTGCAAACTTGGGAAACAGCGTCTTACGCGACGTTCTCCTTCAAGTAGGTGATGATGTCGTCAGACTCATAGAGCGGCTTGCCGTCGATGAAGAGGCAGGGTACCTGCACCTTGCCGCCGACGCGCTCAAGCTCAGCTCGGGCGCTGTCATCAGATGAGATGTTGCACAGCGGGAGCTCGACGCTGTTCTGCTCCATGAAGTTCAGGACCTTGCGGCAGAACGGACAGGTGGGACGGTAGTAGAGCTCGTATGACGTTGCCATGGTGGCCTCCTTGGTATCAGGTCCGCGCGTGCGCGGTCGGTCGCCGAAAATATACCCACGCATACCGAGCGCTTACGAAGGTCCAAGCATCGCCCTTTATACTTTGAAGAAACCACGGGGCGGTGCCTGCGGCCTGAAGAAGCGGCCTAAACAGGCAGCTTCAGCATGGTGTCATGATGGTGCCCCCTGAGACCCGAAGGGAGCGCTCATGATCGTGACCACAACTCACAGCGTAGACGGACGCCAGATCACCTCATATAAGGGGATTGTATTTGGCGAGGTCATCAGCGGTGTCGACATGTTCAAGGACTTCGCGGCGGGAATCTGCAACCTTGTCGGTGGGCGCAGCAAGAGCTACGAGAACGAGCTGCTCGCCGCCCGTAACAACGCGATCGATGAGATGTGCCAGCGTGCCGCGGCGCTCGGCGCCCATGCGGTGGTGGGCGTTGATGTGGATTACGAGACGCTGGGCAACGGCGGCATGCTCATGGTAACCGCGAGCGGAACGGCCGTGACCTTGAGCAACATGTAAAGACGCTTCCACGTTCGAGCTGCGCCCCAGAACTGGACTCATAAACCCTGACTCATACCATGTGTTCAGGCTCTGGGGTGCAGCGTTCCGTGGTCGGCTCTTGTCTCCTCCGTGGCTAGCTCTGCCAGCTCTTGCCTCCTCCGTGGCCGATTCTGGCTTCTTCCGTGACCACACCGTGGCCGCGCTCAGCCGCGAGCGCGCTCCACTCGGCGCATTCTCGCACCATTTCTAAGGGCAGCCCTCGCTCGCTTCTTATCCTCCACGCACCCACGACGAAATATTATATTTTTCTAATATTTTATATAGAATATTAAATATTTAGGTTCTTATATTTTCCGACTCGGATCTGACTAGTAGAAAATGTCAGATCTGCGTCATTCTCGCCCTGACGCTTGTACCTCAGCGCCTCTTCACGGCATAGATCGATTACATTTACATGAAAAAGTAACTTATATAAAGCTTCATAGATGCGAGCTTGAACAGAAATTGCCATCGGAAGTCAAGAAACGCCGTGTATAGACTCAGATCTGACATTTTCTACTAAGCGAGCCGCAGCGGCTGAATTTCACGCTGCCGCATGCTCAAATCTCGAGCCGTCTAAGGTGCATACTGCCTGAAAAATGGAAGGCCGCCCACGTCACCTACTGCCAACCGTTCGGCATCAGCACCCGAGACCAGCTGCGACCCCGCACGCCGGCACATGCCCGAGCGCTGTGCACCCCCGTGTATCCCATAGCGCAAGGCCGCACCCATACCACGTACTTTTTTACCGCAGATAGGCACTCAAGTAAGAGCCCCAGCGTTCAATCAAGCGTTCGAGCGACCAGGCCGCATTCGCCGGACTTGTCGACGGCAGGATCTGGGCTTTGATCCCGGTTTTCGCCTGAAGATGCCTGGCATACAAACGGCCCGATGTTCCGCCGTTGCAGATCACGGCCTCAATCGGCGCTGCCGTCGTGATGCGCTCCACAGACGCGGGAACGACGTTCTTGATGCTGGCGTCGCTTGAGCCTTTGATATCACAGCTCTCGATCACGTCCCATAATGCGATACCGTGCTCAAGCAGGAGGCGGCGTTTGGCATCATTATTCTCTGGGACGGGAGCATCCAAGCAGGTGGCGATCACACGCCAGAACCGGTTTTGCGGGTTGGCGTAGTAGAAGCCGTCAGCCCGGGATATCACGCTCGGAAACGAGCCGAGCACAAGGATCCGCGACCCCGCGTTGTACAGCGGGTCAAACCCATGCGCGATATGTCGGTAACCTTCGTCCATATTCGTACTGTACCGCATCCGTCCATGGGAAAACGATCTTGCCCCACCTGCTTGCGGGTTCCCGCGTGCCCGCCCACTTACTTGCCCGTGAACTTCCAAAGGAGGTAGACCGTGCCGAAGCAGAGGGCGGCCATCACGAGCAAGGTAAAGATGCACCCTGCCAGGCGAAACCCACCCCGACGCGACTGCGGGACGGGATCGTACGGGTTCGGGTGCGACGAAGCGCCGTTGGACACCAGGGATGGGGAGCCCGCAAAGGGCACCGGCCTGTCGGCGATCGCACCATGCCCCGCCATCGCAGGCGCGACGGTGGGAACCGAGGAAGCGGGGACGACGCGCCATGCGGATGCGCTCTTATTGGCAGCTGGTATATGCTCTAAAATCTTGCTCATGCTCAAGCCCCTTTCGGTCCGTCTCGTTCTCACACTGACATCTTCCCAAGTCAGAGGTGGCGCTGCCATCGATCTGGCTTACAGATGGGTGACGATGCCGTAAGGTTTGGGGCAGCGGGGCAACGGTGAGCTCTTTCAAGATTGACAGGGGTCCTCCGGCGGTAGAAAGACTTCCCCAACACCATCTGACCGGATTGCGAACTTGAGAGCATTCCTTCGCATCCCTTCTTTCGGAGGCAAATTTGACTTAGATTGCACGCGCACCCACCCCTGCCCCACTCGATCAGCTGGAGACTGCGATGACACCCGCCGCCCAGTACCGGTCAATAAAGGGTGTGGACACACCAACCTCCGCAGCTTCCTTCGATAAAATCCCACGTATTGTCCAATGATCGGTTTTTTGATGTTCTAAAAATTTTTTCTCCTTATCGAGAAATCTTTCCATCTGGTGGGTATGAGGGGATCGTCGGGCGCAAAAAGCGCCACCCCACATGAGGAGGTTTCCATGAGCTATCAGGACATCATCAACACCCGCCGCAGCGTGTACGCTTTGAACGACAGCTCCCCATCTCTGAGGATGCGGCTGTTAAGATCATCGAGGACGCCATCGTTGCCAGCCCGTCTGCGTTCAACATGCAGAGCGCCCAGGCCATCATCCTGCTGGGCGATCAGCACAAGGCCCTGTGGAACGATATCGTCACGGGCGAGCTCAAGAAGATCGTCCCTGCGGACGCGTTCGAGCCCACGCAGCAGAAGATGGATATGTTCGCCGCCGCCCATGGCACGGTCCTCTACTTCGAAGACGAGAACATCGTCAAGCAGATGAAGGAGCAGTTCCCGACCTACGCCGCCGCATTTGACGGATTCTCCGCGCACGGCCAGGGCATCGCGCAGGCGAACGCCTGGAACGCGCTGGCCGAGGCAAAGATCGGTGCCAGCCTGCAGCACTACAACCCCGTCATCGACGACGCGGTGCGCGAGCGCTGGAACGTCCCCGCCTCTTGGCGTCTCGTGGCCCAGCTCGTATTTGGCGGCATCGCCGCTCCTGCCGGCCCGCAGGAGCGCAAGCCCGCAAGCGAGCGCATCCGCATCGAGCGCTAACCAACGTCTGAGGCGCGCGCAGTTACCAGTTTGAGCAGGTCAATTACCGTAGCAATACCACGGCGTCCACAGCGCGCGCCATGCGATCGCGAAGGCCCCTCTCCTGCAGCGTAGGAGAGGGGCCTTCGTGAATAGATTTGCTTGTCGTGAAGCTGCAGGGCTCTTAAGGTCCCTCCTCCGCACCGCGGGGGAGGGATTTTCTATATCTGAGCTTGTTTGACTGAGCTTGTTTGGCGTGCGAATACGCGCCGCCCAGCCTGCCTGACGCTACGACAGCGCCGATGCCCAACGGCGCGCAGCAGCGGTGCCATGGACCACGCGTCCGTTCTCCCAGGTGGCCTCAGGTGCAAACGGTTCAAGATCCTGCAGCGTCGCGCCCAGCCCGGAACCGCCCGAGGTCGCCCACAGGATGACACGCTTGCCGGCGAGGTCCGCATCCCGGACCCACGCCGAGATGATCTTCGGCGCGGTGTACCACCAGATGGGAAAGCCGATCAACACCGTGTCATATGCGTTGAGATCACCGGGCGCCTCTCCGAGTTCAGGCAGGTCGGCCCCCTCCGCATGCTCGCGCGAGCTCCTGCTGTTCGCATTGGTCCAATCAAGGTCCGCCGCCGTATAGGCGTGTGCCGGCGCGATCTCCTGCAGGTCGGCGCCGATCTCCTCTGCAATCGCCTGCGCGGCCTCCGCCGTGGTGCCGGTTGCCGAGAAGTACGCAACGAGTGTCGCTCCCATACCATGCCCCTTTCGATGTTGTTCGTACTTACAATTTAAGGAACATTATGTCACTTGTAAAGAGAATAGCCGACAGATTGTAGTCTTATTCACATTCGAAATCAGGCACAGATCCGGGCGCATTGATTTGACATTGCATTTGGATCAGAAGCACTAGATCCTGGTCCAACGGCCCCTTATCTTCGTCCCCATTCGGATGGCGGATATTGAAAACTTCCAGAAGTGCGGCAGTAAAACGAAATCTCGTGAGTATCCCTTGCTTTTCCGCAGCGTTTCCGCAGGATTTCTGCGCGTGAAAACCCGTTTACTTGGCACGCCCTCATTCACTGCCGCACTTCCGGAAGTTTTCATCAGCATGTCTTGAAATCAATACAATATATCTAGGAATCAAGTTAGAATATTCGATTTTTTGATATATCAAACCCATTGAGTCATAGCGCAAGGGAAACCGCGTGGTCAAAGCAACGAGGGAGGGTGCGTGTCGAACGTTGATGTCGGGACTGCGTCTACATTGGTGGCACGTGCGGCCTCCCTCGATCCGCCATGGCGCCAGCCTGGGTGATTGGACGCCCAACATACATAGGATGCAGAAGATTCCCCCTGGTAGCCAACCTAGGGGGCTGGGGCACCGGAAGCACGCGCAGGACGCCCCTCCAACGACCCCAACGGCCCAAACCCCTACAGGCGCTCAGCCATCTCGAGCACCATGCGCTCGGTCTTCTCCCAGCCCAGGCAGGCGTCGGTGATCGACTTGCCAAACACACCGCCGTCCACCGGCTGGCTCCCGTCCTCCAGATAGGACTCGACCATGAACCCGCGCACGAGCCGGGCGATCGCATCGCTCCGATTGCAGGAGTCAACCACCTCGTGGCAGATTCGCTGCTGCTCAAGCGGGCGTTTCCCCGAGTTATCGTGGTTGCAGTCGATGATGGCAGCCGGGTTCGAGAACTCGATCTCCGTGTAGACCGCCGCCAGACGCTCCAGGTTCTCGTAGTGGTAATTGGGGTAGTTCGTGCCATCCGGCCCGATGAACCCGCGCAGCACCGCATGGGCGAGCGGGTTCCCCGTGGTCTCGACCTCCCAGTTCCGGAAGATGAAGGTCTGCTTCGCCTGCGCGGCCAAAATGGAGTTGAGCATCACCGCCATGGAGCCGCCCGTAGGGTTCTTCATGCCAACCGGGCAGGGCGCACCCGAGGCCACGAGCCGGTGCTCCTGGTTCTCAACCGAGCGCGCACCGACGGCGATGTAACTCAGCAGGTCAATCAGGTACTGGTAATTGCTCGGATAAAGCATCTCATCCGCCGTGAACATGCCGGTCTCCTCCACCACGCGCAGATGCATGCGGCGGATTGCCTTGACCCCCTCGAGCAGGTCGGGCGCGGCCTCGGGATTAGGATTGTGCAGCAGGCCCTTGTAGCCGGTGCCCTTGGTGCGCGGCTTGTTGGTGTAGACACGCGGGATCACGATGAAGCGGTCGCGGACCCGCTCGGCGAGAGCGGCGAGGCGCTCCATGTAGGTGAGGACCGAATCCTCGCGGTCCGCCGAGCACGGCCCAATGATGAGCAGGCGCCGGGACGGATCCTCGTCCGTGAGCACCGCGGCAACCTCAGCATCAAAGATCTTCTTGCGGGCGACGGAATCCGCCGAAAGCGGCATCTCCTCGCGAATCTGCTTTGGAATAGGGAGCAGGCGTTTGAATGTCATGGACATGGCGGTCCTCCGGAATATGCGAGGGTTCAATGGCCGCCATTATCACCCGAAGGGAGCGGGCCGAGCAAGCTCACGCGCCCGCGGACGCGCGTTCGTGAATTCCATCCACCATTTCCGCGCCCGCTGTCGGGCCGCATATATATGGGGTATCTTTAATCACCTACCACATCATCATAGATGCCGTGACTCACGCCCTCCGCAGGCCCCTCGCAGAGCCCGCTGACTCCGTCCGCGCGGCGGAGGGAGCATGCACGTGAACGAGGCCGTATACGAACCAGATTCCATCCCACGCAGCGGCGACGGCCAGGAGCGGCGGCGCTGGCTCATCCTGATCAACGTCGTCATCATGACGCTCATGGTCACCATCGACGGCAGCATCGTCGGCGTGGCGCTGCCTGTCATGGCCGATCAGATGGGTGTCGGCATGGGCGATGTCGAGTGGGTGAACACCTCCTACCTGCTTATAACCTGCGCTGCGATCCTCATCTGCGGGCGCTTGGGCGATATCCACGGCAAGGTGCGGATCTTCATGATCGGCGTCGCCGTCTTCACCGCGGGATCGCTCCTCTGCGGCATCTCCCCCTCGCTCCCCGTTCTTGTCGCCGCCCGCGCCCTGCAGGGTCTCGGCGGTGCTGCGGCGTTCTCCAACAACCAGGGCATCATCACCGAAACCTTCCCGAGCAACGAGCGCGGCCACGCACTCGGCTGGATCGCCACCGCCGCCTCGGCAGGCGCGCTTGTGGGGCCGGCGCTCGGAGGCCTCATCCTGTCCGTCACGGACTGGGGCGGGATCTTCCTCGTCAACGTCCCCATCGGCGCGCTCATGTTCCTCATGGGCTTGAAGATCCTGCCGAATCGCCGGCCCAAGCATCCCGGCTCCCTCGACATCCCCGGCAGCATCCTGCTCTTCTGCTCGCTCGTCCTCATCGTCGGCGCCCTGACCGAGCTGCAGCAGTCCTCCACGCCCTTCGTCTGGGCGCAGCTCGGCCTCGGAGGTGTCCTGTTCGCTGCCTTCATCGTCGTCGAACTCCACGTGAGCGACCCGGTCTTCCCCCTCAGCGTCCTCAAGAACCCCGGCCTCATCCTGAATATGCTGACGCTTTTCGCGCTCTTCTTCGTCATCGGCGGCCACAGCATCCTCATGCCGTTCTACCTGCAAGATGCCCGGGCGATGTCACCGGGCACCGCCGCGCTCTACATGACCGTGGCGCCCATCGTGACCGGCATCGTGGGGCCGGTTGCCGGAGCGCTCTCTGATCGCATCGGGTCCTATATCCCCACCTGCATCGGGCTCGGCTTCGTCGTGGTCGGCGAGTTGCTCTTCAACATGTGGTCGGGCACGAGCACGGGCCTGCAGCTCGTCATCTCGCTCATCGTCTACGCAATCGGCAGCGGTCTGTTCAACGCGCCGAACAACTCCCTTGTGATGGGCTCCGCACGTCCCGAGGATCTGGGGCTCATCGGCGGGTTCGCCGCGTTCGCTCGCAACTTCGGCCAGGTGGCCGGTCTCACGTTCTGCACCTCAGCGCTCTACGGCAGCATGAGCGCCGAGCTCGGCTACCAGGTCACCGACTACGTGGAGGATGCGCCCGAGGTCTTCCTTTCCGCCATGTCGTTCGTGTTTTTGGCACTCGCGGCGGTGGTCTTCGCTGGGTTCATCGGGACCCTCGTCCGCTTCGCGCAGATGCGCCGCACCCTCGCCAAGGCGAATGGGGAACTTTCAAGACGCGACAACGCGGACGCATGATGAAGCTGGTCTAAGCGGCCTCGCGCTGTGCCGGCACCGACTAGCGCCCTTTCGCGCGCATCCGCCTAGTGCTGATCGCCAGCGCCGCCAAACGCCTCCCGCGCCCGCTCGAGAAGGGCCTCGCAGGCGCGCGTCCGCAGCTGAAAGGGCTTCCACACGAGATACGCGGGCATATCGAGAGGAACGTCGAGCGGGCGGGCCGTGAGACCGTCCTCCGCTGACACGTCCCCGAGCCCCGCAAGCGATACCGCATAGCCGAGCCCCATCTTGACCAGGCGCGTCGCGTTGTAACTCAGGTTGTAGGTGGCCACCACGTTCAGGGAGCCGCCCTCCGCGCGAGAACGCATGCCGCCGAGGATCCCGCTCTCAGCAGAGCTCCAGGGCGCGATGAGCGGAAGGCCCTCGAGGTCCGCGGGGGTGAACCGTTCCTGCTTCGCCAACGGGTCATCGCTCGGCAGGACCACCACGGCCTGCTCCTGTGAGGGTAGCTCGAGCGAATCAAGCCGATGGCAGGCTCCCAGGCGCAGCACGAGTCCGAAGTCGAGCAGGCCGCGCTCGATGCGCTCGGCCACATCATCCGCGTCTGCCGAGATGATACGGTAGGTCACCTGCGGATGATCGGCCTTGAGATCCCCCATCACCTGCGCTAAGAGCTCCATCGCGCGGGTCTCCGCGCACCCGATGCGGACCTCGCCCGCCACCGCGCCCCGGCTCATCATGATCTCGGACTCCGTCGTGCGCGCCAGGTCCACGATCTCGGCGGCTCGACGGCGCAGCAGCATGCCGTCTGCGGTCAGGGTGACGCCCGCGCGGGAGCGCTCGAACAAGGTGGTGCCGAGGCCCCGTTCCAGATCTATGAGCTGGCGCGAGAGCGTGGGCTGGGAGACGTGCAGCTCCTCCGCCGCGGCCGATATGCTGCCGGCACGTGCCACGGCAAGGAAGTACTCCAGGACACGCAGCTCCATCGCCCCTCCCCTCATCCTATTCAAGGCGTTCCCCGCCACCGGATATCTATTCATATATCGCATAGATACCTATCGATATAAGCATTATACATGGAAGCAAATCCATCCCAGGATGAAGGGGACGAAGGAGGTGGCAGATGTCGGAGCCGCTCGATGCCTATCTTGAACAGGCGGAGTGCCCGCAGCCGTTGCGGAGCAGCCTGGATCGCCTCGCCCGGTCGGGGCGCGCAGCGGAGGCCCTCCCCCAGCTTGCCGCCTTCCGTCTCACCCTCCTTGCCGACCTGCGGGCCGCCGACCAGAGGCTCACCTGCCTCGACCAGGCCATACGGGCCATCCAAGCATCTGCAGGCCGCAAGGGGCACCCCTCCGATCGTTAGGAGTAGACATGGCAGTAAAACAGACCGCCGGACGTACCCAACTGGGCGAGTTCGCCCCCAAATTCGCCGCGCTGAACGATGACGTCCTTTTTGGGGAGGTCTGGAGCCGCGAGGACAAGCTCTCCCTGCGCGATCGCAGCCTTGTGACCGTGACCGCGCTCATGGCGCAGGGGATCACAGACAACTCGATCCGCTTCCACCTCGAGACCGCCCGCAAGAACGGCATCACCCGCACGGAAATCGCCGAGATCATCATTCACGCCGCGTTCTACGCCGGCTGGCCGAAAGCCTGGGCCGTCTTCGCCCTGGCCAAGGAGGTCTGGGCCGATGACGCTGCTTCCGCCGAGGACGAGTTCGCCGCTTTCAAGGCTGCGAGCATCTTCCCCATCGGCGAGCCCAACGACGCCTACGCGCAGTACTTCAGCGGCAGGAGCTGGCTCGCACCGGTGAGCACCGAGCAGGTGCCGGTGTCCAACGTCACCTTTGAGCCCGGCTGCCGCAACGACTGGCATATCCACCACGCGACCTCCGGCGGTGGGCAGCAGCTCATCTGCGTCGCCGGCCGTGGTTGGTATCAGGAGTGGGGCAAGCCGGCCCAGCTCCTCACCCCCGGTGATGTGGTGAACATCCCCGCCGAGGTCAAGCATTGGCACGGGGCGGCAGCGGATAGCTGGTTCAGTCACCTGGCGTTTTCCGTGCCTGGTGAGAACACGAGCAACGAGTGGCTCGAGCCGGTGGATCCGGAGGAGTACGCCAAGCTCGGGTAAGCGGAGCTGGCCTACGCACGTGCGGAAGGACACCCCCCCCCGGCGGCCGAACCACGCGACGTCGCGAAGCCGGTCCGCCCTGAACAGGACAAGCGAGCGCACGGGGGCGACATCGCGAGGTGCCGCCCCTCAACAGGAAAGGACATCTTATGTCGAAACCGTTTGTCTTCTGCCACATGGAGACGTCGCTCGATGGCAAGATCATGGGACCGTGGATGAGTTCGGAGACCGCCGCCGCGAGCGGGGGCTGCTTCTACGAGATTGCCTTCGGTGAAACCCCCCACTACCAACACCAGGGTTGGCTGTCGGGCCGGGTGACCACAGATGACAACTTCACCGACTACCGCACGCCCGAGCTTGATGAGAACGCAGCTCCGGTTCCTGCCGGCGATTTCGTGGCCGACCCGGACGCCGCCATGCACTACGTGAGCATCGACCCCTCGGGTCGCCTCGGTTGGGACAGCGCGACCCTCACGTACCGGACCACCCAGGCGCATGTGGTCGAAGTTCTCTCTGAGCGCGCGAGCAACGCGTACAAGGCCTTCCTGCGCGGGCTCGGCATCTCGTACATTATCTGCGGGGAGACGGAGATTGACTTCTCGCTCATGCTGGAGAAGCTGCGCGGGTTCTTCGGGATCGAGAGTCTGATGCTCGGCGGCGGTGGGGTTTTGAACTGGTCCTTCATCCAGCAGGGTCTCTGCGACGAGCTGAGTATCGTGCTGTGCCCGGCCGCCAATGGCAGCACGACCACACCCGCCCTCTTCGCGCAGAAAGACGACCTCTCCACCATCGACCCCGTCGGCTTCAAGCTCATAGATGTCGAGCGCCTACGCGGCGACGCCCTCTGGCTCAGGTACGCAGTCAAGAACGGTTAAGGCTCGAGAAAACCCGGTTTGGTGTGGGTTTCGGCGTGCGCGAGATTTTTCTCGTCGGTTTGGTGTGGGTTTTGACTGACCCGCCAACTAGATAGGCATCTTGAGCCGATAAATCACCTGGTCAGAGGGTTACAGGATCTCCGTCTACTTTGGAGCACTGAGAAAACCCACACCAAACCGACGAGAATTCCCGCACCATCGGGCAAACCCACACCAAACCGCCTGGAATAAAGCTGTGCAACATAGGACAAAGCCATACGGAATGAGACGAGGTCGCACAGTATAAGGGTTCATCGTGGTTCGGAACAGGCTGCGTACCGCACGTTTGCTCGAGCCGTGCCAGCATCTGCCAGATTACAGCTCTAGACCACTGCCCGAGCGACTTTCAAGCAGTGTGGTACGCCTCCCACGGACAGACCTCGCGGATTTGGTACAGGTTCGGCGGGACACGTGTAAAACCTCCTCAGTTTGGTACAGGTTTTATCGTCGCGGCCATGTACACCAGCGATCGGCAGCACTAAAGGTGCAGGTCGTTGGCTCGACGAAAAGCGGTCTACTTTGGCCTGCGATGAAAACCTGTACCAAACCGAGGAGATCTGAACCGCACGAATCAAAACCTGTACCAAAGCCGCGAGGTTTCACCTGGCAGACCGGGATGCACGGCCGTATGTCCCGGCCACCCTGCCAACATACAGGCCCATCGCCACCTGAAAGGCAGAATGGACAAGCTCCAACGCTCCTGGCCGCGCAGGATGAACCCAACAGAGCTCACCCTGGCAGACCGGGCGGAGCAACGCATCTGGCCGCGCGCGATGAGCGAGCGCTGATGAAAGCCTCTTCGGGCCAAGCGCCGACTCCCCCGGTCACGCGAGCGGCACCCTAGCCCCAAACTTCCTCAGCGACCCGTTTCACCAGCGCGAGCTTTGCCCACTGCTCGTCTTCGGTCAGCTTGTTCCCGATCTCGCAGGAGGCGAACCCGCACTGCGGGGACAGGCAAAGGCGGTCTTTTGGCACATAGGCCGCCGCCTCCTCGATCCGGGCGCGCAACGCCGCCTCGTCCTCCAGCTCAGGGTGTTTGGTCGTCACGAGGCCGAGCACCACCTGCTTGGGTGTGGGCACCTCGGCCAGACAGGCAAACCCGCCGGAGCGCTCATCGTCGAACTCAAGGTAGAACGCGTCGACGTTCTCCTGTGCGAAGAGGTAGGGCGCGATGCGATCATAAGGACCGCTGCTCGCGTAGGTGGAGTGGTAGTTGCCGCGGCACACATGCGTGGTGATCGCGAGGTCGGCCGGCTTCCCCTCAAGCGCAAGGTTGTTGACGCGCAGGTAGCGCTCGGCCTCCTCCTCAAATGAGGCGCCGTCGCCCATCTTGCTTGCCCAGTAGCCCTCATCCACGATCATGCCCCAGGTGCAGTCGTCGAACTGGATGGTCCGGCAGCCGGCGTCGTAGAGGTCGCGGATGACGGTGCGGTATGCGGCGGCGAGGTCCTCGATCAGCTCGTCGTCATCAGGGTAGATGGCGCGGGTCTTGACACCGTTGTTCTCGCGAAACAGCTCGGCCAGGGTCTGGGCGGGCGCCGGGATGGTCTGCTTGGCGACCGTGCTCTCATCCTCAAGCGCCTTCACGAACTGGAAATGCTCCACAAACGGGTGGTTCTCGCCGCTGATCTTGCCGGAGGGCTCGGCGGAACCGTGCGTGGTCTCCTCGCCATGGAAGAAGTATCCGTGATCGAGCTCGATGTGCTCGATCCCGTTGAGCCCCCACATGAAATCGAGGTGCCAGTAGCTGCGGCGGAACTCGCCGTCGGTGATCACGGGGTAACCGGCCGCCTGCTGCTTGGCAACCAGATCCCGGATGCACGCGTCCTCGACCTCCTTGAGGGCCGCATCATCGATGGCGCCGGCGGCGTGGCGGGCGCGGGCGTCGGCAAGCGCCGCAGGGCGCAGGAAGCTGCCGACGTAGTCGTAACGAAACGGCGCGGTGGGTACTGCCATGGAAGGCTCCTCTCAATATAGGGCGCGAGCCCTGTGGTGCTCATGGGAGGTATCCTAGGGCGCACCGCACGCGGACGCTAATACCCGTTGCCGATACGAGGCCATAGAGGGAGACTATAGACGCAGGTCAAGTTGCCTTTATCGCACTCTACCGGATCTGCGTGCCGCCTCTGCGGTGCGCTTGAGCTCCTCGATGTAGAGCGCACCGTAGGTGCCCGGCGTCACCCGCGTATGCGTGATGTAGCCGATCTCCATCGCGTCGTCTAGCTCAAGAGGCACGGCCACGATGTTCGGACCGTACAGGTCGCTGTCGATGATGCCGCTGCTGATGGTGTAGCCATCGAGGCCGACCATCAGGTTGAACAAGGTCGCGCGGTCGCGCACGAGGATGTCCTTCGCACTGGCCCGCGTGCTCGCGAGTTCCTCGGCAAAGTAGAAAGCGTTGTGCTCCCCCTGCTCATAGGACAGGCGCGGGAAGGGTTCGAGGTCGGCCAGGCTCACGCTCGATCGGGTGGCAAGCGGGCTTCCCGTTCCCACGAAGACATGGGGTGTCGCCGTGAAGAGCCGTGTGAAGCGCAGGGCGTTGTCCTCGAGCGTGCGTTCGATCACCGCGCGGTTGAAGTCGTTCAGATAGAGGACGCCCACCTCACTCCTCAAGGCGGCGACGTCCTCGATGATCTCGTAGGTCTGGGTCTCGCGGATACGGAAGTCGTATGCGCGGCCGCCATGCGCCTTGATGAGGGCTACGAACGCCTCGACCGCGAAGGAGTAGTGCTGGCAGGAGACGCAGAACTGATGCCGCACCGGGGCCGTGCCGAGGTAGCGCTCCTCGATGAGGTCGGTCTGCTCGATCACCTGGCGTGCGTACCCCAAGAACTCCTCGCCGTCGGTGGTGACGGCCACACCCGTGCTCGTCCGCCGGAACAGGGTGATCCCGAGCTCGGCCTCAAGCTCGTGCACCGCCGCCGAGAGACTCGGCTGCGAGATGAAGAGCGTCTTCGCGGCGCGGCTGATGGACCCCTCGCGGGCCACGGCGAGCACGTATTTCAACTGGACGAAGGTCATGGGTCTCCTCTCATTCGAACACCCGCGTCGGGACGTGCGGATGCGCCTGCCGGACCGTCCGCGCCCTCATCTGCCAAGGTCGCGGCCGAGCGTGCGATCAAGCGGCACGCCACCGCGGCGGAACCGGATCTGGCTCGTGCTCGCCGATGATGCGCTCCATCCACACCATGTCGTACCACCGGCCGAACTTCGAACCGCACTTCTTGAAGGTCCCCACGAGCCGATACCCCAGATGCTCGTGAAACTCGGCGCTGTTGCGGGTCAGATGCTCGTCGGCAACCTCGGGGACGGCGATACACGCGTACATGTTCTTGATGCCCATCGCGGCGAGCTCTCGCTCGAGTGCCTCATGCAAGGCCCGCCCAATGCCCTCATGCGCATGGCCCTCCGCAACGTAGATCGAGGTCTCGATTGACCAATCGTAGGCGGCGCGGCTGCCGAACGGCCCCGCATAGGCGTAGCCGACCGGACCGTCCGCACCCTCGGCCACCAGGTACGGATAGCGTTTGAGCGTGTCAGCCATGCGCTGCGCGAACTCATCGACCGTGGGCGGCTCGTTCTCGAACGTGATAGCCGTGTGCTCGACATACGGCGCGTAGATTGCCGCCAATGCCGCAGCATCAGAGACGATTGCCTGGCGGATGCTGATGCGCTGCTCCATGGACTCACCCTCTCACCTGTTCGTGCCTGCCGACCTCGCCCACAAGCCCGGTGCGCTGGCCACGGGAGAATCCAGGGTGCGAGGTTGACTCCATGAGGATACGCCTTAGGACGAGCGACCGCTCCAAGGTGGAGGTCAGATGGTGATGGCTCTTCGGCCGGACACGATTCCCTCGCGATTCCCATTGCTCATGTGAACAAGGCCGCAGCCTAGCGAGCCCCTTTCCATGACGGCTGCTTCCACCTGCGCAAACAGGGGCGCCTTCACGGTTTATCGACATACGCGGCCGACTCTACGGCCCGTAGGTAGCCCGTGTGTCCCCCGGCCTGCATAATGGCCACTGCAGCGGGACAGGCAACAGCTGAGCCGAACCGAACGTCCCGCCCCCACCGCATGAACCCGCCCCTACGACCAGAGAAACCAACCGGAAACGGAGCACCCATGAACACCTACCTCACCGCAGAGACCATTCGCGGCCTGCGCGAGCAACGCGGACTCACCCAACGCGCCCTCGCCGAGCGCGTGGGCGTGACCGACAAAGCCGTGTCCAAATGGGAGTCGGGCCGCGGCCTCCCCGATATCAGCCTGGTGGAATCACTCGCCGAGGCCCTCGGCATCTCCGTCGCCGAGCTCTTGACCGGCGATGTGCGCGAGAACGCCAACCGCGCGGGCAACATGACGCGCATGCGCTTCTACGTCTGCCCGATCTGCGGAAACGTCGTCACCGCACTCGGAGAGGGCTCCTTCTCCTGTTGCGGCAGCACGCTGCTTCCCCAAGAGGCCGAGGAGCCCGATGAAGCGCATGCCATCGCGGTCGAATCAGTTGAGGACGACTGGCATATCAGCATCGACCACCCCATGGCCAAGGACCACTTCATCAGCTTCATCGCCTACGTAACGACCGGCGGCATCGAGCTGCACAAGCTCTATCCCGAGCAGCCGGCCGAGGCGCGCATCCGCCGCGGGCAGAGCGGGCAGATCTACGCTTACTGCAACCGCCACGGGCTCTTCCGCATCCCCACGCCAAAGCGGGAGCGCCGGGGCGCACCCGGTGTGCTCCCCCATTACGGCCGGGTTGAGAGCCGCTGACGGAGGTGCTGAGCCGCGGAGAAGCGATCGCGTTCTAGCGGCTCAGCACCTCGTAGCCGTCCTCGGTGACCACGAGCTGCACCTCCCACTGCGCTGAATCTGACCCGTCCTTCGTACGGACCGTCCATCCGTTGGGATCGTTCATATCGATCTCATGGCGCCCGGCGTTCACCATCGGCTCGATCGTGAAGCAGAACCCTGGGACGAGCACCGTGCCCGTACCCGGCTCGCCCACGAACCCCACGAAGGGGTCCTCATGGAACTCGAGCCCGATCCCGTGGCCGCCGAACTCGCGCACCACGGAGAAGCCCGCGACCTCCACATGCTCCTGAACCGCATGCGCCACGTCTCCAAGGTGTCCCCAGGGCCGCACGGCGGCGAGCCCGCGCTCCACCGATTCGCGCGTCACATCAACCAGGCGCTGCCGCTCCGACGTGACCTCACCGACCGTGAACATCCGCGATGAGTCGGAGTAATAGCCATCGAGAATCGTCGAGCAATCCACGTTCACGATGTCCCCTTCGGCGAGCACCTCGTCCTCAGCCGGGATCCCGTGGCAGATCACGCCGTTCACCGAGGTGCAGCAGCTCTTCGGGAATCCCTCGTAGTTGAGGGGCGCCGGGATCGCGCCCTGGGCCACCGTGTACTCGTGCACCCATCGGTCGATATCCGCCGTGGTCACACCGGGTGCGATGCGGGCGGCCACCTCGTCGAGGGCGCCCATGTTCACCGCGGCGCTCCGGCGGATACCCTCGATATCGTCAGGCGTCTTCAGGAGGTCCCGTGGCAGGACCTCCTCTCCCTCCTCCCACAGCCCCTGCAGGCGCTCATCGAATGCGAGATGGCATTTCTTGTATTTCTTGCCGCTTCCGCACCAGCAGGTGTCGTTGCGTCCGAGGTCAGGTCCGTTATCGTACATGCGCTTCATCCTTTCGTTCCCTGCCATTATCCCGCCGCCGTGCGCGCCGCATACCCTGGTCGTGAAAACGCATAACTGCCGCCAGACCCAAGTCACAGGGCGTCTGAACCCCAGCAAAGCGCTTAACGAAACGATTTGGCTTTTTTCGAAAAGAACGTATAGCGAAACGCCGGAATGGAGAAAAAAGAGGAAAGGACGCTGTGGTCCTAACGAACCAGGGAGGTTTGCAATGGTTGACAACGGTGCACTCGATAAGGTAGCTGGCAAGGCCAAGGAGGTCGCTGGCGACGTCACAGGCGATGAGAAGGTCAAGGCTGAGGGCCTCGTCGACCAGCTCGTCGGAAAGGCGAAGGAGGTCGCCTCTGACGCCAAGGAGGCTGCCGAGAACCTGGCCGATAATGCCGGCGACATCAAAGACGCCGCTGCTGAGAAGGTCGGGGATCTTGTTGACGGTGCCAAGGGTGCCGCCAAGGAGGCCGTCGACCGCGTGAAGGACGCTGTCGACGGCGAGTAGACCCCTCTACCGATCTGAGGCAATCACGGGCCGCGTGCAGAGCATGCGGCCTTTTTTGCTTTCGCCGTATGCTGGAATCATCAGCGTTCGGATGACTTCGGTGCATTGGCAAACGGACGCCTTCATATCCTCATCTTATGTAAGGGTGTTTATTAAGTTGGCATCTGTCTCCTTTGGATAGAGATTTCCGTGCTACGTTGAAACCAACGGCCCATCCGCTCTCTATCAACCCTGCGGTGTTCACACCGAAACCATCCCGTTCTATCTCGCCAACGAAGGGGTCCCCCATGGCAAACCGCTATCTGATCGTGGTCGATATGCAGAACGATTTCCTCACCGGATCGCTTGGGACGCCGGAGGCCGCCGCCATCGTCGATGCCGTCGCCGAGCGTGCTGCTACATTTGAGGGAACGGTCGCATTCACCCTCGATACCCACGATACCGACTACGCTGACACGCAGGAGGGCAGGAACCTCCCCGTCCCCCACTGCCTGCGCGGCACCGAGGGCTGGCAGCTCGCCCCGCAGCTCCAGGAGGTTCGTGAGCGCCGCAGAGCCTCGGTCTTCGAGAAGCCGACCTTTGGGTCGACCACCCTTGCCACCTGGCTGGCCGCCGAGCATGTCGCGCATCCCATCGACTCCATCGAGCTCTGCGGCGTCTGCACCGATATCTGCGTGGTCAGCAACGCCCTGCTCATCAAGGCCGCCCTCCCCGAGGTGCCCCTGAGCGTGGACGCGCGGCTCTGTGCCGGTGTGACGCCCGCATCGCATGACGCCGCACTGGCCACCATGGCAAGCTGCCAGGTTGAGGTGCTCGGCCGGTAACTGAGCCCTTTACGCGATTCCCTGCCGGGCCAGGAAGGACAAAGCCAGCCCGAGCCACGGGCGCACAGCCTCCATGAGCTCCCCGTTTCCTGCCTCAACCTGGGGCGCGGCGGTTGAGAGCCCGTGCCCACCCCGATCGAACACATGGAGCTCGTGAACCACGCCCTCCTCGGCCAGGCGACAGGCGAACGGGTAGAGCTGGGCTGCGGGCGCAGTCGCATCATCGGCGGCGGCCCACATGAACACCGGGGGCATCGCGGAGCCCACCTGCGCTGTCGGGCACGCCTCGGTAAGACGCTCATCCGTCGCCTCGCCACCGATCACCATCGAGAGAAAGTCGTTCAACAGGTCGCGCCCGGTCTTTCCCCCGGTCTTCGGAACCCTGAGGTCGATACGCGGATCGCGGGTCTGTATGTCGCGGATGAAGGCGAGGTCGATCACGGGGTAGCAGAGGACCGCCGCATCGGGGCGGATCTGCTCGGGGCGCGCTTGGGCAAGGGCCGCGAAGGGCCCAGTCTTCCATCCCGCGGCGAGGGAGGCCGTAATGAAGCCGCCCGCCGAG
>NZ_LT838843.1:75565-85424 GCF_900176655.1 Collinsella vaginalis | reverse complement strand
GGAGCATGCGCAAGGCTGACGAGGGGGGGGGTGGGTAACCGGACCATGCGCGCACCCCGCGAGAAGCCACGTGTGATCGCTTCCAAAAAAAGTGCCCGAACGCCTGCGATGTTCTTCGCGCAGGCGTTCGGGCGCTTCAACGCATGTACCTTGGACTCGCTACTGTCGGATGAAGTCCCCGTCCGGTGAAGGGGCCTCCTCCTCGAAGCGGCGCACCTCCATGTGCAGATCATGCTTGTCGCGCAGCGTGGCGATGGTGTCCATCATCGGGGTCGCGTGGTGCACGTCGAGCGCCTCCCGATCACGCCACCGGTCGATCAGGAGCAGCTGCTCGGGATCTTCCAAGCCCAGGAAGTACTCGTAGGCCTCGTTGCCGTCCTCAGCGCGGATGGCCGCCACGGTTCCGGAGGAGAGCATCTCCTCCGCATAGGCCCGTGCCGCACCGTTCTTGCCGCGGTAGATGATGTTGACCGTGATGCTCATGGGATCCTCCTTGTAGATCGCGAACCGCTGGACCCGGTGCCCAGCATCTGATCACCCCGTCTCGACGTTCCTGGCAACGAGAGGCGCCGGCGCATCCGCCCTTAGAACTCGGCGTTGCCCACCGTGCGCGGGTGCGGGATGACATCGCGGATGTTCGACACGCCAGTGAGGTACATGACCAGGCGCTCGAAGCCCAGGCCGAAGCCCGCGTGCTTGCAGCTGCCGAAGCGGCGCAGATCGAGGTAGTACCGGTACTGCTCGGCGTCCATGCCCAGCTCGGCGATGCGGCGCTCGAGCACGTCCAAGCGCTCCTCGCGCTGGCTGCCGCCGATGATCTCACCGATGCCCGGCACGAGGCAGTCCGCAGCGGCCACCGTCTTCCCGTCGTCGTTCAGGCGCATGTAGAAGGCCTTGATCTCGGCCGGGTAATCGGTCACGAAGGTCGGGCGCTTGAAATGCTGCTCGGTGAGGAAGCGCTCGTGCTCGGTCTGCAGGTCGATACCCCAGGACACCGGGAACTCGAAGACGTGGCCCGCTCTGACCGCAGCCTCGAGGATCTCAATGGCCTCGGTGTAGCTGACGCGCGCGAAGTCCGAGCTCGCCACGTGATCAAGGCGCTCGATCAGGCCCTTGTCCACGAACTTGTTCAGCATGGCGAGCTCGTCGGGGCAGCGATCCATGACATCGCGGATCGCGTACTTGAGCATGTCCTCAGCGAGGTCCATGTCGTCGGCGAGGTCGGCGAAGGCGATCTCGGGCTCGATCATCCAGAACTCGGCGGCATGGCGCGCGGTGTTCGAGTTCTCGGCGCGGAAAGTCGGACCGAAGGTGTACACGTCGCCGAAGGCCATGGCGAAGTTCTCGGCGTTCAGCTGGCCGGACACCGTGAGCGAGGCACGGGTGCCGAAGAAGTCCTGGCTGTAGTCAACCGCACCGTGATCATCGAGCGGCGGCGTAGCCGGATCGATGGTGGTGACGTGGAACATCTCGCCGGCGCCCTCGGCGTCGTTAGCGGTGATGATCGGCGTGTTCACATAGAGGAATCCACGATCCTGGAAGAAGCGGTGAATGGCCGCCGCCGCAACGGAACGGATGCGGAAGACCGCGCGGAAGAGGTTGGTGCGCGGGCGCAGATGCTGCTGGGTGCGGAGGAACTCGACGGTGGCGCGCTTCTTCTGCAGCGGGTAGTCGGGCGTGGAGGCGCCCTCGACGCGGATCTCGGCAGCGGTGAGCTCGAAGGGCTGCGGGGCATCCGGGGTGAGCTTCACCGTGCCCGTGGCCACGAGGGCCGCAGAGACATTCTGGTGCGCGATCTCGTCGTAATTGGCGAGCGCGTCGCGGTTCATGACGATCTGGAGGTCCTTGAAGCAGCTACCGTCGTTCAGCGTGACGAAGCCGAAGTTCTTCATGTCGCGGACGGAGCGAACCCAACCGGCGACGGTGACGGTGGCGCCGGCGAGCGCCTCGGCGTCGGCGTAGAGCTGGGCGATCTTGGTGCGATCCATGCATGCTCCCCTTGGTGAGGGGCCGAAGGAGCAGGGGACTTTCAATCCCGAGGTCCAGGGGCCCTGCGTTGTTGATTCGTGCCTATGATAGCAGGGGCGGCCTGCGGAACAGGCTCACCCGACCTCCGATTTGCCCGCACGCCAGGCTCGCGGCGTCACCCCGAACTCCCTGAGGAACATCCGGGTGAAATAGCTCTGCTGCGAGAACCCGCAGGCATGTGCGATCGCACCGATGGGATCGCTGCCCTGCCGCAACATGGCGGCGGCCGTTTCGAGACGGTACGCGATGAGGTACGTCACCGGGGAGCGGCCCGTGTAGCGCTTGAACAGGCGCGCGCAGGTGCTCTTGCTCACGCGTGCCGCGGCGGCGATGTCCTCGAGCTGCACGTTCTCGGAGCTGTGCTCGCGGATGAAGGAGATCATCGTACGGACCACCTCGAGGTTGGCGTCGATCTCAGTCTCCCCCGTCCCTCGCTCCGAGAGGGCGAGGAAGAGCCCGCGGAAGATCTGGTGACAGCGGGCGATGGCCTCCAGCTCGAAAGCGGGCGGGCGCTCAGCGAGCAGCATCTCGAGCTCGTCGATCTCATGGCGGAGGCGCGCCGTGGCCTCGCGGTGACCGGGGAGCAGCATGTGCTCAAACGCGGGGTTCTCAAGCACAGGGCGCACATAGGCGTCGAGGATCGCCGGGTTCTGCACCAGCACGTCGGTGCCCACCACAAGCGTCCGCGCAGCCCCCTCGGTCTCGCCGTCACGCATCAGACGGTGGAGCTGCCGGCGGTTGATGAAGCAGAGGTCGCCTTTCTCGAGCTCGAACGCGTGTGCATTGGTCTGGCACCGCATGCGGCCGCGCGTGACGCCGACGACCTCGATGGCACCGTGCCAATGCGCGAGCTCACCCATCTCCCCAAGGGCCCGCGCATCCTCGTATTCAAACTCGATCGGCAGGTCGATTACCCCGTTCATCGCCCCTCATCTTTCTACAAATGTCTGTATTTGAATATATAATACAACTAATTGAGCATTATTTACTAGTATCTGATTTGAATGTACTTCATCATGCTAGTTGTTAAGGACAAGAACGGATGAAAGGACATCCCATGAAGAGCACGATGAACCAGTTCCTGTCAGACCTCGTCGTCGAGTATCACAAGCTCCAAAGCTTCCACTGGTACGTGAAGGGTCCGGATTTCTTCCAGGCCCACGAGCAACTTGAGGAGTATTACGACGGGATCCATGATGTCATTGACGATGTGGCTGAAGCCATGCTGATGGAAGGCCTCGAGCCCGTTTCGAAGATGGCCGACTTCATCGCACTCACGAAGATCGAGGAGGCCCCGGGCACGTTCGTGACCTCCGCTGAGGTGTTCGACGCCGTCGAGGCCGATTTCAAGCACCTGCTCGCATCCGCGAAGGCCGTGAAGGCCGCAGCCGAGGAGGCCGGCAGCGACCTGGTGGCCGCCAAGGCCGACGGCTACATCGAGAGCTTCTCAAAGTCGATCTGGATGATCGGCCAGAGCCGCCGGTAAGATGCGGTCGAACGAACGAAGGTGCCTCTGCGCAGCGCGTTGGGGCACCTTTGCGTTGGAGGTCGATCGACCAGCATAAAGAGCTTCTGCGTCTCAGCCATTTCACAGTGATCCGCACGTCAGGTCAGCACCTTGAACCCCATGCAACCCCGACTTCAGCCAGGGAAAAGCTCACGATACCGTTGCACGAAGAGCTCGTACAACTCGCTTGAATTCGCGGTATCGCTGAGTTCTCTAGCGAGTCCGACGTGAGAATCGATCATGGAGAACAGCTCATCGAGGGCACGCGCCTGTATCTCGTTATGCGGTGATGCGATCGCCATGACAACGCGAACTTCCACATTCTCGCCAAACGACTCAATCTCCAACGGCTCATCAAGGGTGATCAGCGTTATTGAGAGCGAATAGGAGGGCCGTGGAAACCCATGTGGCATGCATATGCCGGTGGGGAGCACCGAAAGCTGCCCATAGTCGTCACGGATTTTGTAAACGTCTGACAGCCAGGTCGACGCCGCCTCCCCCTCCCCGAGCAGCACCGTGGACGCGCGCCGCACTGCCTCGTCCCAGTTCGCGCAATGCACCCTCGCAAGGGTCCGCTCCCTCCCCAGCGCGTCGAGGAGCGATGGCTGGCCACCACTGACCACCACGGGTGGGAGCCTGTTATCCAGCAGTTTATTCAGGTCGCTCTCCAATGTCGACGCATCATGCACGGTGCAGTGGCGATGGATGATTGAAAGGACATCCTCCAGGCGGACATGCTGGCCTTCGCTGCGCCACGGTGAAAACGCCTCAATCTTCCGTATATCGCTTATAGGCAGCATCGGGTTCACCTGAATCACAGGCAGGGGCAGGGGAACGGGAACCTCCACAGTCGTGAGGATGATATCGGCACCGTCATAGCGGTGCTCTATCGCTTGGAACACAGAGATCTGCTCAATCACATGCACCCATGGCAGCCGCCGCTTAAGCGCACTTTTCAACAGGGCAACCGTTCCATAGCCATAGCCATAGCCGCAGATCAAAACCGCTGAGATTCCAGAATGGACCGGTGCGGTCTCCTGATGCCCCAGCGCGGCAGCCGCATACATCGCGATATAGGCGATTTCATCCGGACTCAGCGCGACACCGAACTTGGAAGAAACGTCTGCGAAGATCTCAGTGCATGCGCTAAATACAACCGGATACTGGGCTTTCACGGCATCAAGAAAGGGATTCCGCACCTGATCGCCCGCATGGGCCCGTGCGATGGCGGATCCCAGGTGCAGGCGGAACAATTCCAAGAGGTGGGGGTCACGCCCGAGATCGACTCCGAGCGTCTCAATTATCCGCTGCAAGACATATGTTGCGATGCGAGTTGACTCAATTTCCCTTCCCGGCGGCTCTCCAGCTCCGGCACGCTCCATGGGATTTGGCAGAAGCGCTGCCAAAGCCCCCGCTTCCCTGGCTCTAACACCGTCTTCGAGCCCATCACCTAAAACCGCCCGCACGAGTCTCTTGCAGATGCCCAGAACGCGCTTTGAAGCGAACGACGGGGCCGGGGCCTCTTGGAGCATCTTGCCCTCGGACATCCGCTTGCACGCTACGGAAATCCTCACAAGTGAAGAGATCAGCTCATTATCTGCAGGGCGCGTCTCATACGTCTGAAACGCCTGCATCGCCGCCTCGACGATCAACTCCATCGTGGGCGCCTCGATGATGTTGTTCAGATACGCGAATGGGGTCGGCTTTACCAGCAGATGAGTATGCCCTCGCTCCCGCACCAAGACCGCAAGCAGCTGCTCCTCCAGAATAATGCTCAGCAGCACCCGGCTGAGCACCGACCTTATCTCAGATTCGGGCGAGATGACCGAAATCCCCCGCGTCCTTCCCTCCATGAGCCTCAGTCCCCAGCTCGCAAGTTGCTTGCGGGCTGCGGACAGATCGCGAAGGCACGTTGAGCGGCTCACCCCGAGCTGCTCTTCCCACTCCGCGATCGTGTGCGACGCCTGCCCCGCGAGCGCCGCAATCGCAACCGCCATGCAGCGCTCTTCCGCGTCCTTATAGTGCTGATCTGGCCCGATGTGCGCGTCCCACTGGTCGAGGATCTCCACCACGCGCTCGCGATGTACAGGTGCCAGAGCAAGCCCTGCGCCTGGAACAGTTTCTATGGAGACACCGTACTGCGAAAGAAACAGGCGCAGATCCGAAAGATCGTAGCGGGCGGTTCGCTCACTCACGCCCACATGCTCAGCAAGCACCCTGACGGGAACCGGATCTGCGCTGAGATGCAGCCGCTTTAGAATCTCGATGCACCGGCGTGATACGATCCTCATCGATTGCTCCAATCGCTCGTATCACGCGATTCTATCAAGCGTCTTGCGAACAGGGTCTAGGAGGCCCGAGAGACNGATCGCGGGTCTGTATGTCGCGGATGAAGGCGAGGTCGATCACGGGGTAGCAGAGGACCGCCGCATCGGGGCGGATCTGCTCGGGGCGCGCTTGGGCAAGGGCCGCGAAGGGCCCAGTCTTCCATCCCGCGGCGAGGGAGGCCGTAATGAAGCCGCCCGCCGAGAAGCCCACGGCCACCACGCGCTCCGCGTCGACGCGCCAGGCGGCGGCGTTCTCCCGGACCGTCGCGATCATGCGCGCAAGATCGACCTCGGGGCTGGGGTAGGCGACATCCCCCGACTCGCTGGTCACGTAATCAAGTACGAAGGCCTGGTAACCCTGGGCGAGGAACGCAAGCGCCACCGGCTCCTGCTCATGCGGGGCGATGTGCGTGAAGCCTCCGCCGCCGCAGATCACCACGGCTGGATGCGTCTGGGCAGCCGCCTCTGGCAGCTGGTCGGCAAGGTAGGCGGTGTACGTTGCTGGATGGTCAGGGGTGGGCTCGTCTCCCCAGAGGGCATGGCGTTCGATGATCACGGGCGCTCCGATTCTCGCTGCGGTTCAATTGTTTGGGATCCCCTAGGATAGTCGATCGAACCGCCTCGGAGCCCCTATGCGGCGGGCTCCAGATAACGTGCGCGGAGCTCGGCGATGTCAGCCTGGTCAAGGCCCAGGGCACCGGTGATGTAACCCAACATGCCGCCGAACTCACGATCCGCGGCGCCCCAGGCCGCATCGATCAAGCGCAGGCTCGCCGGCGCGTCGATGGTCAGCTGGCGTGGCGCATACAGGTTCGTGGCGAGATAGTCGGCCTCGATATCGGAGCGCGACACGCCGAGCGCCGCCTCGATGAGGACCGACGCCATGCCGCAGCGGTCGCGACCGACGTAGCAGTGCCAGAGCGAGGCATCCGCATCACGATCGAGCACGGCGCGGAGGAAGGCGCGGTAGCCCTCGATCCCCGCTTGATTGAGCAGCAGATGTGGATAGACAGCCTCCATGAAGACCACGGGATCGTCCTCCTCGCGCGCCTGCCGCTGGGCGCGCTCGAGCCGCGCCGCCTGCTCCTGCGTGATACCAGAGGTTTCCTCACGCAAAATATTCGCGTGGACATAGGAAGCGTCCGGGAAGAACTCCATCGGATCGGGGACCTCCGCGAGCTCGGTGTCGTTGCGAAGGTCCACCACGAGGCCGAGCCGGTACTCGTCACGCAGGCGCTTGAGATCGTCCGTGGAGCCGAATCCCAAGGCGCCCGACCGCAGGAGTCGGCGCGGCTTCACGCGTCGACCGTCCACCCCGATGAGGCCGCCGAGGTCGCGTGTGTTCGGGAGTTCTTCGAAGTCGATCCGCCCGTAGGACTCGCGGCCCTGCGGTCCCGGCTCGTCAGGCACCTCGACGCGCCTGGTCCCGATCATCTGCTCTCGCATGCCGTGCCTTTCTGCTGTATCTGTCATTCATCACATTCTGCCCACACCCGTGCGCTCCCACCACAACAGCGTGTACGGATGCGGTCATCAACAGGAAAAGTCCAAGGGGAACTGCGAGCGCGAGCGCGCGCCGGGCCTCGGTGTCGGAAGCCCGCGTTTTATCGCCCAGCACCCGGCGCATGACTCCGCCAGTCCATATCGACCCGGAAACCTACTTTCAACCGCACTCTCATGCAAATCACCTTTGGGACGACCTTGAGATGACGTTTTGGTCCCCTCCCCTGCACGCGGCCGTGCTCCGATGCCCGATGCAACGGCCCGCTGGCCTGCGGGGCGTTCAAGGCACCATGGGCGCGAAAACCTACTTTCGACCGCGCCTTCATGCAGATCGCCTGCGGGACCGCCTCGAGATGACGTTTTCCCCATCCCAGGCACACCGCATAGCCGCGCCCCGCTGCGGCTGGTCTGAGCCGGCCGCGTACGCGCGAAAAACGGCGGCCCGGGGAGACCCCCGAACCGCCGCTCAAAACGAGCTTTGTCGTTCAACCTTACGCCTCGAACGGCACGACCTCCGCCACCGCGTCCTTCGCAACGATATGCGCGTCACCGTTGTCGATGTCGACGAGCACGTAGCGGTCGTTGCCCATGCCCAGCTCCTTCATGGCTGAGAGCTGGCGCAGGCCGTGACGCGTCTCGATGCGCTCCACGAGCTCATGCTTGTCCTCCTCGCGCATCGCGTAGAGCGCGTCGACGCAGGCCTGATCGACCGCGAGGATATCAGTGGAGGCGAAGATGCCCACATTCGGGGTGACCACCGGCGCCGCCGCCACGCCCATGCAGTCGCAGTCGACCGACATGTTGCGCATAACGTTCACGAAGCAGATGTTCTCACCGAAGCTCGTGACCGTCGCCTTCGCGGACTCGCTGATGCGCTCCATCAGCTCCTCGTTATCGATCGACCACATGTCATCCGAGCCCTCGATGGTGTGAATGCGCTTCTTTCCGATACGACCGTCGGCGCAACCGATGCCGATGTTCTTGTCCGAACCGCCGAACCCGCCCATCGGATGGCCCTTGAAGTGCGTGAGGACCACCAGCGAGTCATAGCTGGGCATGTGCGAGCCGACCGACATGGTCTGCTGCCACTTCCCGCCCTCGATGGGGAGCTCGACGGTCCCCTCCTCGTCCATGATGTCGACGTGACGGAAGTTCCAGCCGTTGATCTCGAGCGTCTTGCGGTGCTGCGCGGTGGTGTAGCGATCCCCTTCGTAGTAGGTGTTCGTCTCAACGATGTTGGCGTCCGCGAGCTCGGACTCCGTATCCAGGAGCTCGTGCACCCACGGGGCTGGGATGATGTTGGGCCCGTGGGGCTCACCGGTGTGCGGCTTGACGCCCACCTTACCGGTGATGTGCGCGTTCACACGCTCATAGGCGTGCTTCAGGCCCTCGGGCGAGAGGTCGCGCGTGAAGTAGACGACCGATTCCTCACCGGTGCGCTCCTCGTAGGGGAGGTACACGTTTCCATCAGTTGCGGCAACGGGCTTTGTCATAAGATCCTCCAACGTTGAATGTAAGGAACATGATGTCTTTTACCCGCATCTGCCCGGTAGTGCAGTGCTCAGGGCGGAAAACCGGCCATGCACGATGCCGATTTTCGCTCTGCAGGGCAGCATGTCACTCCTGTCCTGTCGATAAGATTATACGAGACATACTGTCTCTAACACAAGGACGTCGGATTATTTGTTACGATAGGGGTTCGTTTGAGAGGAGACCTTGTGGCAGAGTATCAGCGGGCCCGCTCGCCTGAGCAGAAGGCGGAACGCATGGAGGCCATCATGGATGCGGCTGAGGGGCTCTTCGCCGAGCTGCCCTACCACGAGATCAACATGGGGCTCATCGCGAAGGAGTTGGGATGGTCCCGCTCAAACCTGTACAAATACGCGGCAACCCTGGAGGAGGTCTTTCTCGCTCTCCACAGTCGGGCAAATGAAGCCTATATCGCTGAGCTCATGTCATCGCTCCCCGCGGTGCCCTGTGACGACAGGGACCTCGCCCGTGTCTGGGCCAAGGTCACCGCTAAGCACCGCGCGTTCCTCCGCTATCAAGACATCCTGATCGCGATCATCGAATCGAACACCTCGCTCGAGCGCCTGGTTGATTTCAAACGGACCCTCACCGAGATCTACGCCCCTCTGACAGACCTGCTCTCCCGGCAGACAGGTTGCTCCCCCATCGAAGCCCGCGAGCTGTACCTCCGCCTCATCTTCCAAGCGCCAAACCTCTACAGCCACCACCATCCGGCCGGGCGCTCCGCTGAGGCAATCCAGATCGTCGGCATGCCGCCGGCCCCGGGGACGTTTGAGGATGCCTACGCCGACTTCGTCACCATGTGCCTTGCATGGGTGCGGGAGCATGCGCAAGGCTGACGAGGGGGGGGGGTGGGTAACCGGACCATGCGCGCACCCCGCGAGAAGCCACGTGTGATCGCTTCCAAAAAAAGTGCCCGAACGCCTGCGATGTTCTTCGCGCAGGCGTTCGGGCGCTTCAACGC
>NZ_LT838843.1:0-75464 GCF_900176655.1 Collinsella vaginalis | reverse complement strand
GACCGGGTCAAGGATTGTCTGGCGCCGCGGCATCCCCGTCGCCGAGCTCGCCCGGCGTGTGGGCGTCGACGGGAAGCGCCTGTGGCGCGTCCTCAACGGGGAGCGCGCCATGCGCGCCGACGAGTTCGTGCGGCTGTGCGCCGAGCTCGAGGTGGGGCTCGGCAGGTTCCTTCCCGCCCGCGATCACGCGCCGCGGGCAGATCGTGGTCAAAATGGGCAGGGAAAAAGGATTTGCAGTTAGTTCGTCGTCCGCTCTTCGGGTATCCCGAATCGTTTACTCTAGCTCGAATGGCTGTGATTCATACGTGTCGTTTTCGGTTTGCTGCGTTTGAACGTGCTGGGGGTTCGTTAAGGCATGCTTGCTGCAACAACATAATTCGATATTGAAGGAATGTGGCAGTGTCTGAGCCGGTCAGCTTTTCTCGCCCGCTTTTCACAGACGATCCTGCCTGAACCGCTGGGGGGAACAGCCCTTGTACCTGTGAAACGCCTCGGTGAACGCTCCCGCCTTGCTGTAACCGACTTCCCTGCCGACCTCGGCGATGGGCAGCGCCGTTTCAGTGAGCAGCCTTTCGGCTTCCCTCATCCTCTCCCTCGCCACGTAGGACGCCGGAGGAAGGCCTGTCGCCTTCTTGAAGAGCCGTTTCATCTTCGTCTGTCCCATATACAGTTCGGACGCGAGCCGCGTGCACGACAAATCGCCGCCAAGGTTCCGAGCGATATACGCGCACGCCCAGTCGACTGCCGCAAGGTCCTCGTCGGTCATTCTGGGCCTGCCGCCATTCGGCTGGGCTGCGCACTCCATCACGAGGGCGATAGATTCGGAGATAACTCCTTCGTAAAACAGATCCGCCGCGATCCCCCCGCCTTGATACGTACGCGCCTTGCGAAGCAAGTCGACAAGCCCCGGAAGGTCGCGCCGTCCGTCTACGCTCGCAAACGCCTTGCGGACGTCCTCTATTTCGCCGAAGCGACTCTGCAGATAATCCCGATAATAATCTGGCGAGATGGTGATCGACGACGCCACGGCAACGGAACCTTCCGAGAACCGCGCTTCGTACTCCTCGTTTTCCCCGCCGAGATACACCGTGATGGCGCCCGGGGCGAGCGGAGCCCCTCGACGCTGCGCGACGCCCGAAACCTCGTCATAGCAGCCCAAGCACAGGTGCTCGGTGCATCGATAGCGTATGGTCCACTCCCTTGCGAAGCTCATCCTGAACGCGTTCACAGCGAAGAGGTTGTCCCGAAAGTACGCCCAGTACTCCCCGGACCCCATGTCGCTTTCGAGAACCCTCAAAGTGCCAGCAGGACCGTAGTTGCCGACATCGCGGGAAGGCACGAGGTGCCATTTCTTGAACGCCTCTTCGTAAAGGTCGCGTTCTATGCTTTTCATCTGACCCTCTTTCGCCTCGTTTCAATGCGGCGTTCCCCGATTCGTCCCTTTCATTCCGTATCGGGTCCCGCTTTTGCTTTCGCGAAGACTGGAACTCTGCCTATTCGTCCATTATAGCCAAGAGTTAGAAATGTCTAACTAGACAGGAAACATAAGGAGAAATCGGATGACGCAAGGCGCTCCAACCCCGAAAAGCAACAGGTGGACCACGCGCGACGTGCTGACGTTCGTCGTGTTCAACCTGATCATCATGGCGGTGACCATCGTGGCGAAGATGATTGAGGACATGGTCCTGGCGCCCCAGAACACGTTTTTCGTGGGGTCGTGGCTATTTCCGCTGCTTGCCACGCCGTTCTACGTGGTGATGGCGGACCGCATCGGCAAGCGAGGCGTGCTGGCGGGCTCGACGCTGGTATTCGGGCTGCTCTACACGTTCATGGGAGGGCTCTACTGCGCTCCCGTCGCCGTCGTGGGCGCCCTTATCGGAGAGCTCGTCATGTGGGGGAAGGATTCCTACCACGACATAAAGCGCGTCGTAGGTGGCTACATCGTGTACTGGATGACGTTCGGCTTCTACGGGATTATACCGTATCTGCTGTTCAGGGACGCCTATATGGAGCAGTTGGGAACCTACTACGACGCGGCTGACGTGGCGGCTATGGTGGCCCAGTACACCGAGCTGCCGTGGATCCTGCTCATGATGGCGATGTTCGCTACGGGCACGATCGTCGGAGGGCTCATCGGGTCGAAGTTCCTGAAGAAGCACGTGCGCAAGGCGAAGATCGCCTAACCATGGAAAAGTGCGACATCAAAACTGGGGTGTTCGGCCTCGACCCGCGCACGCACCTGTTATCGTTTCTCGTTGTCGGCATCGCCGCGATGCTGGTGACCGGCCTTTTGGAGACGGCGCTTCTGCAGCTGCTCGCCGCGGCGTACCTCGCGGCGAACGGGAGGGCGCGCCTTTCGCTCAAGATGTGCGCGAGCTTCACCGTTGTGTGCGGGCTGAGCTTCCTCCCGCTCTCCGGACTGTACGGGGCGCTGTTCGTGAGTTTCCTTCACATGATCCCGCCGTTCACGGCGGGCTGCGCGCTATTCACGCTGTCACCCTCGGCGATCATGTGCGCGCTCGACCGTTGGAGGCTGCCCCAGCGGGTTCTCGTGGGCGTGTGCATGGTGTTCAGGTTCGCCTCCGTCCTCTCGTTCGAAGCTCGCTCCATCGTGCGCGGCATCCGAATGCGGGGCATCTTCCCTCGCGCGTTCGACATCGTCCGTCACCCGGGGTTGGCGTACGAATGCGTCTACACGCCGCTCGTCATGCGCTCGCTCAGGCTTTCGAGTGAGCTTGCCGCCTCCGCCGAGCTGCGCGGCATCGAAATCGGCCGGGGACGGACTTCGGTCTACCACGTGGGCTTCACCTGGAGGGATGCAGTGTGCTCGACCGTTGTCGCGGTCATATGCGCGGGAATCTACGGAACGGGGGTGATTTTGTGACAGGCGAATTCGAATCATCCAATGCGCTCAAGGAAAGCCCGTATGCGGCAAGCCTGCGGAGGGCAGCCCTCGCGTTTTGCGACGTCTCGTTTCGCTATGTGGATGAGGCAGAACAAGAGGATTCGGCATCTGCTGACGATGCGGGAGGAAGCAGGGTCGAGGACGTGTCCTTCGAGGTGCGCACCGGCTCCTGCACAGTTCTGTGCGGAAGGTCGGGCGACGGCAAGTCGACCGTGTTGCGATTAGCAGATGGGTTGGCAGGGACGTTCTTCCCTGGAGTGCGTATGGGTTCCGTTCTGGTGGGCGGCACGGAGGTCCTTTCGCTTTCCGCTCGCGGGAGGACCGAGGCCATGGGTGTGGTCATGCAGGATCCCCGCAGCCAGTTCTTCATGGGGACGGTCGGCGACGAGATCGCCTTCTCGCTGGAAAACCTCGGGGTCGACCCTGCTGTGACCGTTGAACATGTGCATGAGGCGGCACGGCTGTGCGGGGTTGAAGGTTTACTTGCTGAGAAGCTTACCGAACTGTCCAGCGGTCAGAAACAACGCGTCGCAATCGCAGCCGCTATTGCGTGTCGCCCGTCGTTTCTCGCGCTCGATGAGCCGACCTCCAACTTGGACGCGGAGGGCGTAGACGCGCTCGTGAGCGTCCTTGTCCAGCTCAAGCAGCGCGGCGTGGCGATTCTGGTGTCGGAGCATAGGCTCCACAAGCTTCTGCCCGTCGCCGACGAATTCCTTTGTATGAGAAATGGCAAGGTCGCGGCGCGGTGGAGCACGAAAGAATTCGCTGCGCTTCCAGACAAGGAAGCTGATGCATTCGGGTTGCGTCATCCCGATATCACCATCGCGCGCGGTTCGAATACACGACCAGCGGAATCACTTGATTCCCGCTGCGGTTCCACCTCATGGCATATGGAGGACGTGACGTATCTCTACCGCTCGACAGGCCGTGGCATTCGAGGCGTGACGGCGGAGTTCCCCTGCGGTGCTGTGACGGTGGTATGCGGGGGGAACGGTTCGGGCAAGACAACGCTTGCGAAGGTTCTCGTCGGGGCGTCCCGCCCGCAGAAAGGTCTGATAACCAGGGACGGCAAAGCGCTCTCACCGCGGGAGCGGAGGCACCTGAGCTATTTCGTGATGCAGGACGCCGACTATCAACTGTATGCGGGGAGCGTCGCCGACGAGGTAGTGCTTGGCCGACGCGTTGATGATGTTTTGAAGGCGCGCGCCTGGGAGGCGCTTGATGCCTTCGACCTGAAAGACCTTGCCGACAGGCACCCCGCCAGCCTATCGGGCGGGCAGAAGCAGCGCGTGACACTTGCCGCAGCGTACTGCTCGGACGCCGAGCTCGTGGTGCTCGACGAGCCAACGAGCGGACTGGATGGGCGCAGCATGCGGGAGGTGGCTTTGTGGTGCCGTAGGCTTGCGGCGGAAGGAAAGGCAGTGGTGATTATCGCCCACGATGAAATGCTAGCGTGGCTGGCGGGCGACCGGAGGGTTGAGCTGGCAGCGCATGACGAAGGGAGAAAAGGAGTATGAGTCACGTGACTCCGCTTGACCGCATCGCGCGTCCGAGCGCGTTTTCGAAGCTGTTCTACTTCATGCGGCCCGATAAAACGCGCATGGTGCTCTCGCTTGTCCTCGCTTGCTTGGGCGAGGCGGCGGGTATGGTCCCGTACGTGGTCGTCGCCTTGCTGGCTTCCGGTCTCATCGAAGGCACGCTCATGCTTGAAATGGTAGCTCTGTTCTCGCTCGCTGCAGCAGGAGGGCAGATCCTCAAGTTCGTGCTCACGTGGCGATCGTCGATGATCAGCCATGGTATCGCCTTCAAGGCTTTGCGCACCATGCGCGAGCAGATGGCCGAGAAGATGTCGCGCGTGCCCATGGGTGTCATCGTCGACACGCCCACGGGCACGTTCAAGAACCGCTTTGTGGACAACGTGAATCAGCTGGAGGACGCCATCGCGCACTTCATGCCGGAGCTTCCGAGCAACGTGTTTGCGCCCATCCTCGCCATGACCATCGTGTTCGCCATCGACTGGCGCATGGGGCTTGCCGGCATCGCCACGATCCCCTTGGGCGTGCTCTTCTACCTGGGCATGATGCGCGATTACAAGCCCAAGATGGCGCGTTACATCAAAAGCGAGCAGGACATGAACTCCACGCTCGTGGAGTATGTCAACGGCATCCAGGTGATCAAGGCGTTCGGGCGCACGGCGTCCTCCTACGGGTCGTTCTCCGATGCCGTGGCGGAATACCACGACTCCACGCTTGCGTGGTTCCGGCAGAGCTGGGTGTGGATGGCGGCGGTGCGCTCGGTCGTGCCCTGCACGTTGCTCGTTTCGCTGCCGCTTGGCGTGTGGCTGCTCTCCGTCGGGCAGATTGCGCTTCCCGCCTTCATGGTGTGCATTGTCATTCCTCTGGGCTTCATCGGCGGCGTTTTGAAGTTTGCCCAGGCGGCAGGCCAGATCTCGCGTATGGATGCCTGCCTGAACGTGGTCTGGGATTTCCTCGGTGAGCCCGAGCTTGCGCGTCCCACGCAACGCGTGGAGCCACAGGGCGAGTCGTTCGCGTTCGAGGAAGTGTCGTTTTCTTACCGTGAGGGCACCGAGGTCCTGCACGACGTGAGCTTTTCCACCGAACCGGGAACGATCACGGCGATCGTCGGGCCGTCGGGCTCGGGCAAATCGACCGTCGCCAAGCTTATGGCGGGGTTCTGGGATGCGAGCGCAGGAAACATCACATTCGGCGGGGTCGACGTGAAGGACATCCCGTTCGAACAGCTCATGGAGCACATCGCGTACGTGGCGCAAGACACGTTCCTGTTCGACCGCTCCATTGCCGACAACATCCGCATGGGCAAGCCCGACGCGACTGACGCCGAGGTGGAGGCGGCGGCGCGTGCCGCAGGTGCCCACGGATTCATCAGCGAGCTTCCGCAGAGCTACGCTACGCCTGCGGGCGAGGCGGGCGATCGACTTTCGGGCGGCGAGCGGCAGCGCATCACCATCGCGCGCGCCATCCTGAAGGACGCATCCGTCGTCATCTTGGACGAGGCGACCGCCTACGCCGACCCCGAGAACGAGGCGCTGATTGAGCGCGCCATCAGCAAGCTGGTTGAGGGCAAGGCGCTCGTCACCATCGCGCACCGGCTCTCGACCATCACGGGCGCCGACCAGATTCTCGTCATGGATGCGGGGCGCATCGTGGGGCGCGGGCGGCACGATGAGCTGCTGCAAAGCTGCCCGCTGTACGCCCGCATGTGGCGCGAGCATCAGGGCGCGGTAGAGGTGCTCACGGACAAAAACGTGGAAGACCGGGCGGCCATCCGCCCCGAGGAGGCGAGGTAGATGTTCGCCATCGTAAAACGCATACTCGACGTGGCGAGAAGCTTCTCGCCTGCGTCCCGACGCAGTCTCATTGTTGGCATGGTATGCAACGTCCTAAAAGCGTTCTTCATGGCCGGGATGCTTGCCGCGGTGTGGTGGGCGCTCGAGAATCGTGACCATATGGGTGCGGATGTGGCGCTGCAGTGCCTAGGCATCCTGCTGGCGAGCGTAGCGGGCCAGTATATCTTTCAGTACCTCGTGGACATCAAGATGGACGCCGAGGGGTTCCACATCTTCCGCGACATGCGCCTGCACGTGGGCGATCGGCTGAAGGGTACTCCCATGGGCTATTTCTCCGAGCAGCGCCTTTCCGCCATCACCACCACGCTCACCACAACGCTGCACCAGCTGGAGGAGTTCATGACCATCTGCCTCACCGGTCTTTCGGGCGGCGTGGCGACGGCGGTCATCATGAGCTTGTATTTCATGCTGTTCGCGCCGCCGGTGGCGTTCATCACGTTCGCGGGCATCGCCATGGGGCTTGTGGTGCTCGAATGGCTGCGCCGCCGCTCCACCGCGGTGACGCGCGAGGTAACCGCCGCCCAAGAGGCCATGACCGACAAGGTGATCGAGTACGCCCGCGGGATGGCGGTGCTGCGCACGTTCGCCACGCCCGACGAGGCGCTTGCCGAGGCGAAGGCGTCTTTCGAGCAGAAGCGCCTGGCCGACTACCGTCAGGAGCAGGCGGCCCAGGGAATTCTCAAGCTCTATGCACTGGTGTTCAATCTGGCGAGCTGCGCGGTGCTGTTCGCGGCGTGCGCCCTGTACCTCACGGGTGGGCTGCCACTCTCGTGGGCGCTCACGCTGCTCGTCGCCGCGTTCATGATCTACGGCGAGCTGATCAGCGCGAACAATAGCGCCTTTCTCACTAAGAAGATAGAGGGCGAGCTCGACCGCGTGGACGAGGTGTGCGCGGTTCCGCGTCAGGACACGACCGACGAGCCTCTTGCGCCGCGAGGTTTCGACCTGGCGATGGACGACGTGTCGTTCGGCTACGACGACCGGCGCGTCATCGACCACGTGACGCTTCGCATCCCCGAGGACACCTCATGCGCCATCGTGGGGCCAAGCGGGTCGGGCAAGACCACGCTGGTGAACCTGCTCGCGCGGTTCTGGGACGTCGATGAAGGATTCGTGAGCGTGGGCGGCGCGGACGTGCGCGGCGGCACGGCGGAGAGCCTACTTTCGCACATATCCCTGGTGTTCCAGAACGTGTACCTGTTCAACGACACGGTGGAGAACAACATACGGTTCGGGCGGCCGGATGCATCGCGCGATGAGGTGGTCGCCGCGGCGAAGCGCGCGCGATGCCACGACTTCATCGAGCGCCTTCCGCAAGGTTACGACACGGTGCTGGAAGAGGGCGGAGCCGACCTGTCGGGCGGCGAGCGGCAGCGCATATCCATCGCGCGCGCCATCATGAAGGACGCGCCCATCGTCATCCTGGATGAGGCGACCAGCTCCGTCGACCCCGAGAATGAGCATCTGCTCATGGAGGCGATCGGCGAGCTCACGCGCGGCAAGACGCTCGTCACCATCGCCCACCGCCTGAACACGGTGCGCAACGCCGGCCAGATCCTCGTCGTGGACGCCGGCCACATCGTGCAGCGCGGCACGCACGACGAGCTCATGCGTGAAGACGGGATCTACCGCCGCTTCATCCGCATGCGCGAAGAGGCGGCCGACTGGAAGCTGGGGGCGTAAACCGATGAACAAACAGCGTTCCACGGAATCCTCGGAGGACTACCTGGAGGCCATCCTGCGCATCCGCTCCGAGCGCGGCTCCTGCCGCAACGTGGACATAGCGTGCCTGCTGGGATACTCCAAGGCGAGCGTCACCAAGGCGCTGGCGGGCCTGTCCGCCGCCGGGCTCGCCGAGGTGGTTGCCCGGGACGTGCGCCTGACCCCCTGTCCCTTCTACNTCCCGCCTCCGTCGTCGCATGGGTGCGCGTGCCGGGCACGACCGTCGACTACCCGATCGTCCAGGGCCGGCGGGAATCGCCCGACTTCTACCTCACGCACGACGCCAGCGGCGAAAGATCCGCGTGGGGCGCTCCCTACATCGACGCCGGGTGCGCGCAGGGCGCCGAGAGCCCGCTCGTCATCGTCTACGGGCACCACATGTCCGACGGCACCATGTTCGCGCCGCTCGCTCAGTACTCTTCGCGCGACTTCGCCGAGGGGCACCGCACCATCCGGGTCATCACCCGCGAGAAGGAGATCGAGCTCGAGGTCTTCGCGGTTGACGTGGTCGACGCGAGCTCAGAGGGCAAGCGGACCGACTTCGCCGACGCGGCGGAGCTCGACGCCTACCTCGGGGACAAATTGTCCCAGTGCGAGGTCGTCCTGGAAGAGCCGGCGGACGTCGTCCAGGCATGGGCCTTCGTGACGTGCAGCTATCAGACGAGCAACTCACGCACCGTCGTTTACGCGAAGGAGGTGGAGGGATGGGATTCGCGCCCTTCGGAATAGGGCTCCTCATGGGGCTCCTCGCGCTTACTGCCTACGCATGCTGCGCAGCCGGCGACGACGACCGGGACTAACCGCCGAAAACCGAAACCGCAACCGAGCAGAACGATCAAGCCTCTCGCTCCGATGGTCGGACGAGGGGCTTGCGCATGGTGGGATAATGAAGAGCACGTGAGACGCATCGTGTGTGCCGTGTTGCATCGGTTGTGCATGAGCGCCTTACGCAAGATTCGTGTACGTCAGGAGATACAGATGGCGCTCAAATTCGATCTCGGGGAAGCTCTGTCCCAAGCCGCCCACGCCGCAGGAGAGATGGCAAAAGGTGCATCGGCAACTGTTGAATCCGCCGCCAAAGGCGTCGCGAATGCAGCCGAGGGCGCGGGGAACGCCATCGTCGATACGGCCGCCTCGGCATCCGAAGCCGTCGGAAGCACCATGTACTCGGCTGCGGAAGGCGTGTCGAACGCCGGCGAGCAGATCGCGTCGTCCGATGCGAGCAAGGCGATCGCAGGGGCTGCGAACGCGGTGGGCGGAATCGCCGTCGGCGCCGCAATGGGCTTGGCCCAGGGAGCATCGTCCCTCGCGTCCGGCGCGGCGTCGACCTTCGAAGGCGGCATCAACGCCATCAAGGAGAACTCGTTCTCCGCGCGCCTCCGCAAGGTGCGCATCAAGGGCTTCCGTGACGGCATCAAGCAGGGCGCCTGCCTTGCGGGCGAGAAACGGCACAACTTCATCTACGCCTACGTGGCAACGCTCTGCTTCCTGATGCGCTGCGACGGCGATTTCTCCCAAGAGGAGCGGGGGTGGCTCGAGGACGGCCTCGACTACCTCAAGCTGGACGGCGGCCTCCCGACGACGTGAAGGCGAAGGTGCAGGCAATCGCGGACGACGAGGACCTGTCCTTCGACCGGGTCAAGGATTGTCTGGCGCCGCGGCATCCCCGTCGCCGAGCTCGCCCGGCGTGTGGGCGTCGACGGGAAGCGCCTGTGGCGCGTCCTCAACGGGGAGCGCGCCATGCGCGCCGACGAGTTCGTGCGGCTGTGCGCCGAGCTCGAGGTGGGGCTCGGCAGGTTCCTTCCCGCCCGCGATCACGCGCCGCGGGCAGATCGTGGTCAAAATGGGCAGGGAAAAAGGATTTGCAGTTAGTTCGTCGTCCGCTCTTCGGGTATCCCGAATCGTTTACTCTAGCTCGAATGGCTGTGATTCATACGTGTCGTTTTCGGTTTGCTGCGTTTGAACGTGCTGGGGGTTCGTTAAGGCATGCTTGCTGCAACAACATAATTCGATATTGAAGGAATGTGGCAGTGTCTGAGCCGGTCAGCTTTTCTCGCCCGCTTTTCACAGACGATCCTGCCTGAACCGCTGGGGGGAACAGCCCTTGTACCTGTGAAACGCCTCGGTGAACGCTCCCGCCTTGCTGTAACCGACTTCCCTGCCGACCTCGGCGATGGGCAGCGCCGTTTCAGTGAGCAGCCTTTCGGCTTCCCTCATCCTCTCCCTCGCCACGTAGGACGCCGGAGGAAGGCCTGTCGCCTTCTTGAAGAGCCGTTTCATCTTCGTCTGTCCCATATACAGTTCGGACGCGAGCCGCGTGCACGACAAATCGCCGCCAAGGTTCCGAGCGATATACGCGCACGCCCAGTCGACTGCCGCAAGGTCCTCGTCGGTCATTCTGGGCCTGCCGCCATTCGGCTGGGCTGCGCACTCCATCACGAGGGCGATAGATTCGGAGATAACTCCTTCGTAAAACAGATCCGCCGCGATCCCCCCGCCTTGATACGTACGCGCCTTGCGAAGCAAGTCGACAAGCCCCGGAAGGTCGCGCCGTCCGTCTACGCTCGCAAACGCCTTGCGGACGTCCTCTATTTCGCCGAAGCGACTCTGCAGATAATCCCGATAATAATCTGGCGAGATGGTGATCGACGACGCCACGGCAACGGAACCTTCCGAGAACCGCGCTTCGTACTCCTCGTTTTCCCCGCCGAGATACACCGTGATGGCGCCCGGGGCGAGCGGAGCCCCTCGACGCTGCGCGACGCCCGAAACCTCGTCATAGCAGCCCAAGCACAGGTGCTCGGTGCATCGATAGCGTATGGTCCACTCCCTTGCGAAGCTCATCCTGAACGCGTTCACAGCGAAGAGGTTGTCCCGAAAGTACGCCCAGTACTCCCCGGACCCCATGTCGCTTTCGAGAACCCTCAAAGTGCCAGCAGGACCGTAGTTGCCGACATCGCGGGAAGGCACGAGGTGCCATTTCTTGAACGCCTCTTCGTAAAGGTCGCGTTCTATGCTTTTCATCTGACCCTCTTTCGCCTCGTTTCAATGCGGCGTTCCCCGATTCGTCCCTTTCATTCCGTATCGGGTCCCGCTTTTGCTTTCGCGAAGACTGGAACTCTGCCTATTCGTCCATTATAGCCAAGAGTTAGAAATGTCTAACTAGACAGGAAACATAAGGAGAAATCGGATGACGCAAGGCGCTCCAACCCCGAAAAGCAACAGGTGGACCACGCGCGACGTGCTGACGTTCGTCGTGTTCAACCTGATCATCATGGCGGTGACCATCGTNTCATCGAGCGCCTTCCGCAAGGTTACGACACGGTGCTGGAAGAGGGCGGAGCCGACCTGTCGGGCGGCGAGCGGCAGCGCATATCCATCGCGCGCGCCATCATGAAGGACGCGCCCATCGTCATCCTGGATGAGGCGACCAGCTCCGTCGACCCCGAGAATGAGCATCTGCTCATGGAGGCGATCGGCGAGCTCACGCGCGGCAAGACGCTCGTCACCATCGCCCACCGCCTGAACACGGTGCGCAACGCCGGCCAGATCCTCGTCGTGGACGCCGGCCACATCGTGCAGCGCGGCACGCACGACGAGCTCATGCGTGAAGACGGGATCTACCGCCGCTTCATCCGCATGCGCGAAGAGGCGGCCGACTGGAAGCTGGGGGCGTAAACCGATGAACAAACAGCGTTCCACGGAATCCTCGGAGGACTACCTGGAGGCCATCCTGCGCATCCGCTCCGAGCGCGGCTCCTGCCGCAACGTGGACATAGCGTGCCTGCTGGGATACTCCAAGGCGAGCGTCACCAAGGCGCTGGCGGGCCTGTCCGCCGCCGGGCTCGCCGAGGTGGTTGCCCGGGACGTGCGCCTGACCCCCGAGGGGGAGCGGATCGCCCGCCGGGCGCTGGGGCGCCACCGCTTCTTCGAGGGGCTCCTGCTCGAGGCGGGCGTGGACGGGAAGACCGCCTCGCGGGAGGCCTGCCGCATGGAGCACTGCCTGTCGGAGGGTGGACAACGTGAGCATCGTGTCGTTGGGCTCCATCGCCGAGCAGCTGCAGGTCGCCGCGGCGGCGGACGGTCAGGTGACGGAGGAAGAGGAGCACGCTTGCAGGCTCTTCGCCGATTACATGGCCGCGAGGGCTGCATGCGTGGCCGTTGACGATAGCTGGGCAGAGCAGGCGGTCGAGAAGTCCGTCCGCGAGTACGGCGAGAACCTCGAGCGCATCGACCGCGAGTTCAAGGAGCGGACGAGGCTGCAGGACGCCGACGCGGCCTTCGTCGTCGCCGCGACCATGCTCCAGGTCGCCCGCGTGCTCATCATCAACTCCCTGACGGAGGTCGAGCGGGCGGGAGCGGGCAACGCCAAGGAGGACGCCCTGCACAGCTTCCAGGACCGCGTTTTCTCCGGCTTCGACGACGGGGTTCCGGCGGAATCGGGCCGCCTGTTCGCCTCCAAGAGCCACATCCTCTCCTCACGAGGCGTGCCGTACGACGCGACACGCTACGAGGCTGAGAACCTCAAGGTATTCAAGGGGGCGAACCACCGGTTCGCGACCCTCGGCCACGACCCGGTGCTCGGCCTCGTGTTCGAAACCTCGAACATCATGACCAACAGCATCACCTGCGTTAAGGACGCCAACGTCTTCGGGATCGGCGCGCGGATCCCTGCGACCTACTCGGTCTCCTACGACGCTTTCGGGAAGAACCCGCTGATCGGGGCGCCCGCCGGGACCGTGGAGATGCTGGTCGCGGCGGGAAGACGCGTCGTGAGCGAGCCGGATGCCGCTGCGGCGGCCCTGATCAAGCAGCTGATCCACATCGGCACGGACCTCTACACGCCGTGCGGGATACAGGTCCCGTTCGCCAACCTCGTTCTCGACAAGGCGCACACCGAGGCCCTCACCAAATACGTCAGCACCGGCGACGTATTGAAAGCCGGCATGCAGGCGGGCATGACGGTGCTTATCAACTGGCTGATAGCGGCGCTCCACGGCTGCTCGCTGATATTCAAGGACGACGGGTCGGACTTCTGCACCGAGATGTACCAGGCGCGCACCAAGAAGATCATCCTCATCTCCGACACCATCGCGACCTCGAGCAGCGTCGTGCAGGCATCGATAACGAAGAACCCCAAGTGCCTCGATCTCGGAGGCGCGGCGGTGCTCGTCTACCGGCTGTTCTCGGATGCTCGTTTCGTCGCGAGGCTCAAAGAGGAGTACGTGCAATCGGAGCTCGACAAGATCTACGACGAGCGAGCCAAGGGGCTACTCTAGGCACCAGGTGCCTTCGTTCTCACATCACCCACTTGAACACGGCGCGGAACAGCCAGACGAAAAAGCCCAGCGTGACCTTAAGCGCCGCCTTGAGGAACCTACCAAGCCTCTTCATCGACGTCACCCCAATCTTCCTTGACCTTACGGGCGCTCTCTTCGGCGCCCTCTTCCTTCTCTTCCGCGAGCAGCCTCGCCAGCTCGTCCGGCACACCCGGGACCTCCGCCCTCCCCAGCGTGCGCTGCAGGTCCCTTATCTGCGACTTCAGCGATTTTGAGGGAGGGCCCACGTGCTCGCGGTAGCAAGCGGAAATTGCAGCCGCGTCGCACAGGTACCCTCGCACCCGGGCGAACGCCTCGTTCCCGTCGAGCAGGACGCGGCGGGCGCGCCCGAGCTCGGCCTCCGAGGCCAGCATGAAGCGCCACCCGCGGGACCTGCGCGCCGCCNTTGTCGGCTACGTGCACGCCCAGGGCGTCGAGGATGCCGAGGAACTCCGCCTCGTCGCGCGCCGTGGTCTTGGCGAGCGCGACGCGGGCGCGGATGTCGCCGACCCACGAGTAGCCGCCCGAGCGCATGATCTCCTTCTCGGCCCTTCCCAGGTAGACGTTCCTGCGGCTCCTGGGCCCGCCCGCACCTGTCCGTCCGCGCGCCTTCGAGGGAGATTCGGGCGCCCGGTCGTTGGAAAGCCCCGACAGCCCGCGCTCGCGGGCCATGTCCTGCAGGTCGCGGTTGAGGTCCTCGGGGTGCTGGGTCTGCATGCGGTAGCCCGTGCGGAGGTTGGCGTTGTTCACGACGATGTGCGCGTGGGGTATGCCGCGGGCGTTGTCGTCGTGGTAGACGATGGCGATCTCGTGGTCGCCGAAGTGCTTGAGCGCCCACGAGCACGCGAGCTCGCGCAGCGCAGCCAGGTCGATGTCGTCGCCGGGGTCCGGCGAGAGCACGAAGTGCTTGAACGTGCGCGCGGGCTTTCCCCGCCATGGGGCGTCCGTGCCGAACGCGGCGCGCGTGGCGTCCATCTCGGCGTCCCAGGCGCAGGCCTCCTTTGCGCCGTCTCCCAGCGCGCCGGCGTCGCGCTCGTCGTAGCTCAGGTTGAACAGGTCGCGCGCCAGGGCGCGGCCTCCCTTCTCGAGGTAGCGGCGGATGCCTCCGGTCGAGCCGTGGCCGCTTATCGGCTTCAGGATCGGCATGGCGAGCCCTCCACGAGTGAGTCGGCGCCGATGCGCCCGAGCTCCGCCGCCATCTCGCGGGCCGCGGCGTTCACGTCGGCGAGCTCGCGCTCGATCGTCGGGACGCTCTCCGCGACGAGGTCCCGGTCGACGTGCCCGTGGCGAGCGTGGAAGTTGATGAGGTTCATCGCGTGCACGGCCTGGTTGTAGTGGTAGCCCCACTTCGTGAGCTCCCGCGACATCGCCCAAAGGGCCCTGCGGTCCACGAGTATGCGGTGCTCGTCTCCCGCGTTGGCCTCCGTCGACAGCGGTATGCGCACGAGGTAGCGCAGGTACTCCGACTTGCTGAGGCCGGCGCGCTCGCACCGCTCGCAGAGCGCGTCGTAGTCGCCTCCCTCCATGCGGAACGTGACGCGGCGCTCCTTGCCCTTGGCGGCGCCGGCTTCCTCTTCCATGGCGGATTCCTTTCCTCAGGCCCGCCGTGCGGCGGGCGCGTCTCTCTAGGGGCGCGGGGGATCCCCCGCAGGCGGTGCCCGGCCCGGGCGCCGCCTCTGGGACCGGGCCTCGCGAAAGCGGGCTCCCAAACGGCCCGCGGCATGACGGGTCCGAGGCAGCCCGGTCCCCAAGTACTATGGACGCCCGACGATATGTCGGACGCCATAGGCTACTTGCTGGATTTCGGGCCTGAGGCCCTTCTGCGGCGCTTTCGGGCATCGGTGCCCGCCTCCGCGTACGGCGCGGTCATGAGCGCCATCTCGCGCAGCAGCGTGAGGTCGGCCGCGCTCGGGCTGTTGGGCGGGCTCTCCAGGAAGTCGGCGACGAGCCTCGCTGCCTTCGCGATGCGCCCGTCGGGGCCGGCCTGCGTCTTGCCCTCGCTCCTCACGTAGTCGGAGAGCTCCCGCTTGGTGCGCCGCCAGGGCTCCATGGCGGCGTGCATCTCCGCCTGGCGCTCCTTCGGCATGCCCGCGAGCGATCGCACCGCCTCGGCGCTGAGGTTGCCGCGGTCGGCCTCGGCGGCCCACTCGGGCGAGAGGTCCTCGGCAATCCGGCGAGCCAGCCTCTCCTCGCGCGCGATAGTCTTGCCGGAGACCTTGCGGCCCGTCTGCCGCTCGATGATGGCGGCCTTCACGTCGTCGACGCGCATGCCGGAAAGCGACGGGTCCTCGGAGCGCAGGCGCACGGCGTCGCCCCTGAGCGCCTCGGTCGCGGCGGCGCGCTCGGTCACGGTGAGCGCGCGGGTGAAGTAGTTCGCGGCGTGGAGCAGCGTCACCGCCCGCTCGTCGTCGATGCCCTCTATCACGCGGCAGGGCACCCTCTCGTAGGCGGGGTCGTCCTCCGCGAGCAGCGCGTAGGCGGCCTTGCGCCGGTGCCCGGAGACCATCTGCCACGAGCCGTCGCCGACCTTGCGCACGAGCGGCAGGTCGGTGAGGCCGTCCTCGCGTATGGACTCGGCGAGCTCGGCTATGCCGGCCGGGTCCATGGAGTACGCGGCGTTCGCCGGGTGGTCGGCGATGTCGGCCACCGCGATCTCGGACACCGGGTAGCGCCCGCGGGTGCGCGACGCGCCGTCGAGAAGCCCCGTGATGGTGAAGCCCGCGGCCACCTGCCTAGGCGAGCTCACGGGACACCTCGTCTGCGAGCGCCTCGTAGTCGCGCGCGGGGCGGCTCCCCGGCTCGAAGGCCGCCACCGGCTTCCACTGCCAGCTGCCCTCGCAGACCTTGCTGCTCGCGTGGATGACCGTCTCGAACTGCTCGCCCGGGAAGAAGCCGTCGAGCACGGCCGCGCCCGTGGCCTCGGCGTTGGTCATGCGCCCGGGGACGCAGGTGCGCAGTATCTTCCATCTGGGCGTGGGCATGCGCAGAGCGTCCGCGATGGAGCGCGTCGCCTCCACGGTGAGTGCCGTGCCGCGCATCACGGTGGAGTCGAGCTTCACGGGGATGACGACTATGCCGCCCTCCGCGGCGGCGAGGTAGGCGTTGAAGGCGAGCCTGCGCATCACGGGGCTGCAGTCGATGAGGCAGGCGTCGTAGGAGCCCGAGGCGTCGTCGAGGGCGAACTTGAGGCGCTGCTCGCGTAGGAGCATCTCGTTCTGGTCGACGAGGTCGATGGTCGAGGCAACCACGTCGAGGTTCTCCCCGGCGGCGTAGGCGACCTCCTCCACGGGCGCGGCGCCGTAGAGCAGCTCGACCGAGGTGCGGCGCTCGGAGGCGGCCCGGTCGTAGAGGCTGAAGAAGTCGGTGGCCGACGCCTGCGGGTCGAGGTCGACGAGCAGGGTCCGAAGGCCCCGGGCGGCGAAGATCGCCGCCAGATTCACGGCGGTCGTCGTCTTGCCGACGCCGCCCTTGTAGTTGGAAATGGCTATCGTGCGCATGGGTCGCGCCCTCTCTAGCGTGGGGCGCGCCTCGCCGCCATCGGTCCGGCGCGCCCCGAGTCTCGGAGCGTCGGGACAAAAGCGTACGGATTTGTCCGACAAGCGGAGTGTACCATGAAAACGTACGAATATGTACGCTTTCGTGCTACAGGGGCCGGATTCGGGGAAACCCGGCCCCGGAAGCCCGGGGCCGGGCGCGCCGCCTAGGAGAGCGGCTCCATCTCGCCGAAGCAGTTGACGTGGTGGCGCAGGAGCGCTCGGCTCTCCTTGACGACCATCATCGCCACCTCGTCGAAGCGGACCGGGGTGTCGGCGTAGTCGTCGCCGTTGCCGGCGAGCCACGTCGCCGCCAGCGCCTCGCGCATCCCGCGCGCCCTGTGGGCCTCAGGGAATCCGTCCGTCCCGATGCGGACCGTGGCGTCGACGAACACCAGGGTCCCGTCCTCGTCCACCGCCACGAGGTCGATCCCGCCGATGCCATCGGGCCCCTGCCAGGCCTCGTCGACGATCTCGTAGCCCTTGCGCTCGAGGAAGGCCTTGACCGCGCCCATCGCTTTTTCCTTCATGTCGTTCATGTCTTGCTCCTTAGACTCTGAGGCCCGCCCCTGTGGCGTGCCTTGCGCCGCGCGAGTCGCATGCAGCGCGGGCGTGCCTGCAAGGGGGGAAGCGAAGTCGGGCGTGGAAACAGAAGTATTCAGACGGCAGTTTTTCGCGTTGTTCGCGCGCGCAGCGCATGGGGCGAAGAACTCGAAAAACTGTCGCGGCCCTTGCGGGCCGCCCGCCGGCGTGCGGCCCTGCGCGTCCAAGGAGCGCCGGGGCGGGTTTCGGGTCGGAGGGGCAGAGGCATGCGGTATGGAATCGGGCATGGGCGCCGGGGCTTCCGGGCATGGGATGCGACCTGTCGGCGATTGCTGGGGCGCTCGCGAGGGTTTACGTCGGGACGTCGCGTGGAGGACGGAGGCGCGTTTCCGAGTCGCGGCGCCGCTACCCTAATCGGGACGGCCTCTCCCGTGCCGCTCACGGCCGATATGCGCACGGGACCGCCACTGCAAGTGAATAAACGCGGGCGGCTTGCGCGCCGTTCGCAAAACCCCAGGTTGCCAAGCTCGCAAAAGTGAATATTGATGGCGACGCACTTGTCATCGAAGTCGATCTGCTCGATACCGGCGCGACAGATGAGGCGCCTGAGCTCGTCGAACTGGCTCTCGCGGCCGTGCGCGCAGGTTGGTGAAGCACACTTTGGCGGGTGTAGCGGGCGCAGTTGCGGTCATAGATATATCCCCTTGGTCTATAGACGTAGAGGACGGCGCCCGCTGAAGTGGGGTTGAAGTCAAGCGCGGTGCCCAGTCGTTGAGGACGTCTCCGATGACTACTCCTGCACCTTGAGGGCTTCGGCCAGGCTGACGCGCTTGATGGACCGCATGTGCAGCAGCGCCACGACCAGGTACGTTGCAAAGCCGATACCCACGCACGCCGCCACGGACCAGCCCGGCACGTAAATCTCGATATTGCCGTTATAGGCGAGCAACATGGAGCGGAAAACAGCAGTGAGCGAGCCGATGATCAACGGCTCGCTCAGCACGAGCGATGCTGCCACGCACAGCGTGATCGAGCGGACGTACAGATGCGAGATCTCGCCATCGCGATAGCCGAAGACCTTCATGTAGCTAATCGACCGGGCGCTATGGTCGATAACAGCCTTGGTCAGCAGATACATAAACAGCAGGAAGATAAACACCGCGAGCCCGACCATCATGCCGATCATTTTGCTCATCATGCCGATAAACTGGTCGCCCACGGCACGCATGTCGTCGGGCGTGGTGTCGCCGGCAAAGTAGCGCGCATTGAGGTCGAGCTTCTCATCGCTCACATAGCCGTTGAAGTAGGCGGCATCGTTGCCGAACAGCTCGTTAAAGTCATCGATGCTCATATAGATATTCATGTCCGACTTTGAGCCCCAGGCGCAGTCCTTGCCCGCGTACTCAAGGGAATAATCACGAGCCTCGTACTTGTCGCGAAGCTCGACTTTCTGGCCCTCGCTCCAGCCAAACTTGTTGAGCAGACCGCCGCCAAAGGCGACATGTCCATCGCCGACGTTGAGGGCCTTCCAGTAGCGCGAGTTTGGCGAGATGCCGTAGACGGAAATCGCCTCTTCGCCGTTCCCGTTGCCGCGGTCGTACTGCAGCTGGTAGACAGCGTATTTCTCGGCTTGTGCAATCTTGGCCGTACCGTTGTCGGTCGTGTTAACCGGATGAATGTCATCGTTGTCGGCGTCGATTTTCGAGGCGTTTTCGATCAGATCGATGGCCTCGTCGCGGTCGCAGCCAAGGGCATCAGCCACATCATCAAGGCGCGCGTAGAGCGCATCCTTCTTGTCTTGAACGTTTGCGAGCGCGCGTTGCATCGCCGATAGGCTTTCGGCAGACGAAGAGCTGGCTGCGGCGTCAGCTGCCGCCTGCGCGGCATCGGCCGCGTCATCGAGCTCGTCACTGGCGTCCTGAGCGGCGGAGAGCAACGCACCGTCCACCGACTGCAAGCGTTCGAGTGCCGCCCACTGCTCGCGCTCCTCGGCGGTGCCCTCAAGCTCTAGCGGAGCCTTGAGCGTGTATTGATGCTCGGCGACCAGGCTTGTCTCCAGGTTATCCGCATAGTGTGTCATCGTGGGTAGAATCGCCAGACCAAAGAGCATCAACAACGATGCAAACGCAATGCCCACGAAGAGCGTGGCGAAGTTGCCCAGGTTGCGCAGGAAGATGCGCAGGCGGAAGCGGGAGACAAAGCCCATGCGCTCCGGCAACCGCAGGCCGCGCTTGGTGCCCGACTTGCCGCTTGCCTCGCGACGGAGAAACTGCAGCGGCGTCTTGTCCATTTTGCGGAGTAGGCCCACCAGCGTGATGAGGATGAGCGCGGCGGCGGGAACCACGGCGCACTTCACAAAGATTTCCCAGCTCCAATACACCTGGAAGGGCGGCAGGCTGTACGAGCCGTAATAGAGGCTGCGCATGGGCTCGGTAAAGAACGTAACGCCGAGTGCGGTGCCCAAAAGTGCCGCGAGCACACCCACGGCGGCGGGAAGCGCAAGGTAGTGCAGCACAATCTCGCGGCGGCGATAGCCGCTGGCAAGCAGCGTGCCGATGACGGCGCTCTCCTCCTCGATGGTGGCGTTGGCAAGAACCACAAAGACGAATGCCATGATCACGATAATGATGTCGAGCAGCGTCGTCCACATCATGGAGTCGCCGTCCACGTCATTGCGCGCATAGCCAATGCCCTGGTTGGCATCGGCATCGACAAGATCGTCGACGCGCGCGTCGGCATCCTCCAGTGCCTTGACTATATCCTGCTCGGCATCGATGCGGTCCGCGGTGGAGAGGTCGCGGTCGTTAAAGGTAAAGGAGTACGTGTAGGCGGGCGCGCCGCCGGCATCCTCGAGCGCGCCAAAACCGGCGTCGGTGACCTCGGCGACGCCATACGTAATGGTGTTCACCGTAAAGTCCGAATTTTTGAGGAACAACGCCTGGCTATCGGGTTGTGTCATGATGCCGCAGATGGTGTAGGTGCGCCCCTCGAGCTCGACCTTATCGTCCACAACAAGGTTGTTGTTGGTGGCAAAGACGCGGTCGATGGCCACCTCGTCGTCCGCCTTTGGCTGCTTGCCTTCGCAGTAGGACGCAATGTCAACCTTGGTGCGATGCGCATAGGTGCGCAGGGTGCGCTTGGTGCCGTCGTCGTCAGCCGCCTTTTTGATGATGGCGTCGGTAGAGAAGTTCTTGTAGAACGTAACGCCGCCGACGTCCTCTGCCGCGTCCTCGGCAGCCTTGAGCTGCTCGTCGGTAGCCTCGAAGGAAGTGGTCACGCGGCCGTCCTCAATCGTGTACTCGTCGCGCATGTCGTCAATGAGGCAGCCGATGGAATGCGCCGCGAGCAAAAAGCCCGACGTGAGGGCGATGCTTCCGCACATAAGCAAAAAGATGCCCAGGTACTTGCCGATATTGCGGCGCAGCTCGCGCGGGAGTCGTTTTGCGAGAGGTGTCATGGCGCCGCCTACCAATCGAGCTCGGCGGCAGCGACGGGCGACTCGTTGAGTTCGTCCTCGACAATGCGGCCGTCGCGCAGGCGCAGCACGCGGTTTGCCATGCGCGCGATGGCGGCGTTGTGGGTGACGATGATGATGGTACAGCCGAAAGTGCGGTTGACGTCCTCCATGAGCTGCAGGATTTCCTTGGATGTCTTGTAGTCGAGCGCGCCCGTGGGCTCGTCGCACAGCAGCAGGCTCGGATTTTTGACGAGGGCACGTCCGATGGCGCAGCGCTGCTGCTGGCCACCCGAGACCTGGCGCGGGAACTTGTTGCGGTGTTCGTAGAGACCCAGCGAGCGAAGCAGGTCGTCGACGTCAAGCGGTTTTTTGGACAAATGCGCCGTAACCTCGATGTTTTCCTTGATGGTAAGGTCGGGCACCAGGTTATAAAACTGGAAGACAAAACCCAGCTCGCGGCGTCGGTACTCGCCCAGATCGGCGGGCTTGAGCACTGTGAGGTCGCAACCGCCCACCATGATGGAGCCGCCGTCGGCATCCTCCAGGCCGCCGATGAGATTGAGAAACGTCGATTTGCCCGAGCCCGAAGGCCCCAGCATGACGCAGATCTCGCCGCGGTTGATGGACGTATCGATACCATCGAGCACCGTCAGGCGAGCATCACCGTCGCCGTAGTGCTTCTTGAGCCCGTTGACCTGTACGTAGACATGCTTTGTCGCCATGCTACCCCCTGCTGTTGGCCTTCTGCTACTTTTCTAGGCTAATAGTAAACCAAGGTGAACTATTTTTAGCGCCGGGCGCGATTATTTCTAAACTAGTCAACGGAGACGGGTCGTGGCTATGCATGGAATTTGGCACATATCAAGGCCAAACCCGCAACGGCGATGGCAGCATCCAGGCACCGCCAAAAACGTCATGAACATGCTGAGCGGGTTGCCCACGCCGTTGAGCAGCTCCTCGCGCGCGCCCAGGCTCGGCAGCGTAAAGCCAACGGCCAGCGGCGTCAGCGCCAGGGCAAACGTTGCCGCCAACGCCAGGCATACGCGCCCCACTCCAACTTCGGCAACCGAACTGACAAAGCCCGCGGCGCCCATCATGCTCGACTCGAGCCAGATGCAGACGGTGGGCACGGCGGCGAGCGCGAACACGGCGAGCGAAATGAATGCCGTATAGATGAGCAGGTAGAACGGGTGCGCAAGCGCCATGCGAAGTGCGGTCTTAAAGGTGCTCGTAGCGGCTCCTTCTAAAGCTCAGCGTAGCGACGGCGACAAACACCAGTGCAATGAGGACGAGCGCGCCGGCGCAAACGAAAAAGAATAGCGAAATCGTAGATGAAAGGGAACAAAACGGCAAAGAAAGAGCCCCCCTCCCCAAACGCGAATTGCGCCCCAAAACTTGGACGGCTTAAATAAAGACTACGCCAGGGACTGGTTCCGGAACTCCTCCGGGGTCAGTCCCCTCAGTTTAACCTGATGCCTCCTCGTGTTCCAATGGACCACGTAGCCGTCGAGGTCCGCCTTGAAGGACTCGAAGTCCGGCCACGTCCTTCCGCGGAAGAACTCGTCCTTGATATGGCCGAAGACCTGCTCGGTGACGCCGTTGTCGATGCAGTTGCCCTTCCTGGACATGCTCTGGTCGATCCCGGCGGCCTTCAGCCGCCCGCACCAGCCGGCATGCTGGTACTGCCAGCCATGTCCGAGTGCAGAACGGGTCTCGCGCCCTTGGGCATCCTCTCGCACAGCTGACTCCGCCGAAGGCTTCTACCTCACGAGAGGCTCTACATGATGAGCGTCTAGCAACTAGGGATTCTTGAGGGGTGGAAATAGTGAGAAACGACGGTGACCAAAAGAAGAGCGACAGGTCGATGGCTTTAATTAAAATGAGGACGAGGAGGCCGGGCTGCGCTACGGCGCGGCCGAGCACGAACGAGTGGCCGAGGCGGTACATGTCGTAGTAATGGCGGGAGTAGCGCCTGGGCATAGCCTTGCCCTCGGGCCTGTTGGCCTCCTGGTGCAGGATGGTGGCCTTCTCCCAGAACGTGCGCTCGGGACTCGCGGTGTGCACCGTGGTCGACAGCTCGGGCCCGAATACGGGGTTATCGCCGCCTCCTCGGAGGGCGACCATGCCGCCATGGGTCCTACTCCAGCTTGATGGTGTCGAGCGTGCCCGCTGACTCGTAGGAGCGCGGGTAGTCGAAGTACACGGTCTCCTTCTCGGCTCCGCACCTAACGGACGCTTCGGTGCCGAGGGACTCGGAGAGCGTAGCCCTGAGCTTCGGGACAAAGGCGTCGGCCAGGAAGGCGTTCGTGCGCTCGATGCTGTCGGTCTTGAACCGCTCCTGCGCCGAGTTGCTGCGCGGCTCCCACGGTTCGTTCTCGCCGTAGCCCAGGAGTCGCCAATCGAGTATGAGGTCGATGTCCTCCGAGAAGCGCTCGATGAGCCCGAAAGCCTTCGACAGGCTCGTACCGCCCTTGAACACCATGGACTCGGCGAAGCCGCTTCTGTGGAAAAGGTGGTCCAAGGTGTAGCACACCCAGAAGTCCTTCTCGACGGCGGCCGGCGCAAGCGCCATCCTCTGCGCGGCGGCCTCGAAGACCAGTCTGCGCTCGTCGGTTGAGGCCCTAGCGATCCTGTCCATGCTTCGCCTCCCATATCTTCTTCGCGGCGTCGGCAACCCAGGAGGTGAGTCCCGCCGACTCTTCCAGGAACGCGCCGGCCTGCTCTTCCGTGAGGTTGCGCGCGAGCGTTCCGATTTCCTCGTCGCCCACGTTCTCGCGTCCGAGCGCCTTGAGAGCCTGCACGATGGTGCAGGTGATCTGCGAGCAGTCGAGCAGGTCGCGGTTGGCGCGGTGCCGGAGCTCGATATCGTACGGCCCGTACTCGTAGCGCTTGTACGGACCGCTGCTGACGTAGACGAGCTTTGCGGGCACCTGCGTGTCGAGGCCCAGCGCATTGAGCGCCGCGTCGCCGGACGGTGCGACGATCCACTTGTTGGCACGGGCGATGGCGCGCACGACCTCGTCGGCGCTGGCCGGTACCTCGGTGCCCATGAGCGCGCTGCGCTCCGGCGCGTAGTAGACGCCGCGAATGGCGCGGGCGATCCCTCCTTTTGCATGCAAGCGCCCGAGCGCGTTAGCAGCATTGCGTCGGCCTGCGATGTCGGAGAAGTCGGCGGCTGTGAAGGCCCTGCCGGCGCCGAATCTCTCTATGCGCTTAACGATGGCCTCTGCTTCTGTCATAGCGTTCCTCCTTTTTGATGAAAATAGTATATACCTTTTTCATCAAATTGCCTCTGATTGCCTTGGTTGCCCATGCATCGCGCCTGCGGTCCCTCGCCGCGCCGGCACGCGCGCGTGCGCCCGGAAGCGGTTGCGTCTCCTGATCGCGGTCTGGGATTAGCATCGAGACATCCCGAAGAGATCGTCGCTGAGCCCTTTCTCGCGCTTTGCGCGCCTTCCGGGCGGCGGCGCCTCGCCGAACCCGTTGAAGATCTCCATGACCAGGGCGAGCTGCCTTTGGAGGTCCGCATCAAGCTCATCGGCGTCGCACACGGCGAGGAGCCGCTCCGCCAGGCCCTTCATGGAGTCGCGCAGCGCCCGCTGCGTCCGAGACGACGGCCTCACGGTTATCTCAGTCCCGGTCAATCTTGCCATGATGTAGTCCTGCCGGCTCATGCCGCTCCAAGAGGCCATATTGGCGATCAGCTCGTACTCCTCGGGGGTGCAGCGGAACGCCATCGTCTTGCTGCGCTTGCGGGCGCTGTTCTCGCACGGCATCCTATTCGCCCCTCAGCTCGGAGAGCGCGTCGGCGATCTGCGCGCGCTTGGCGGGGAAAAGGTGCGCGTAGCGGTATGTGATGTCGATGGCCTCGTGTCCCACGCGCTCGGCGATGTCGAGGGCGGAGAAGCCCATGTTGATGAGCAGGCTCACGTGGCTGTGGCGAAGGTCGTGGATGCGTATCCGCTTGACGCCCGACGCCTTGCAGCCGCAGTCCATCTCGTGCACGAGGAAGTGCTTTGTGAATCCGAAGAGCCGCTCGTCGGGCGCGACGTCATCTCGCATCTCTATGAACTCCGCCATCTCGTCGCGGAGGAACGCGGGCATCTTGATCGTGCGCACCGACTTGCGCGTCTTCGGCTTCGTGATCACGTCCTCGCCGCGCAGGCGCTGGTATGACTTATCAATACGCAGCTCGGACGTCTCCAGCAGGAAGTCCGAGGGCGTGAGCGCCATGAGCTCGCCGCAGCGTATGCCCATCCAGTAGAGAACCTCGAACGCGTAGAAGGCAAGCGGCTTGTCGGAGATGGCGTCGGAGAAACGAAGGTACTCGTCCTTGGTCCAGAACTGCATCTCGCCGGCCTCCTTGCTGCCCATCTTGTCCACCTTGTGGACGGGGTTCTTCTCAAGGTTGTAGTAGCGCTCGGCGTGGTTGAAGATGGCGTTGAGCTGGTTGTTGATGATCCTCAGGTAAGTGGGCTTGAAGCCGTCGCCGTCCGCCCCTGTTGATCCAGTGAGAGAGTTCTGCCACCTGACGATGTCGACGGGCCGTATGTCGCACATGCGCATGTCGCCGAAGAACGGGATGAGCTTGCTCTGGATGATGTTCTCCTTGGTGAGCCAGGTGTGCTCGCGGACCCTCGGCCTCACCTCCGCCTCGTAGACCTTGCAGAAGTCGGCGAAGGTCATGTCCATGGCGTCGTCCTTGAGGGCCTTGAAGTTCTTCTCCCACAGGAGCGCCTCGAGCTCGGTCTGGAATCCCTTCTTAGTCTTGTGCCGCTTGGCCCCGCGCGCGTCGCGGTAGTAGAACTGCACGTAGAAGAGGCCCGTCTTCTTGTCCTTATAGGCTGGCATCGTTCACCTCCGGGAAGTAGCGGGCTTCGAACAGGTCGCTGCGGATGCGCCCGCGGATCACCACGCGCCCGAGGGTCTCCTGCTCCTTGTTCATCTGCCGGATCACCTCGTAGGCGCTGCCTTTCTTGATCTTCAGGCGCTCCGCCACCTCGTCGGCGGTGAGCATGCTCGGCCTCGGTGTCCTTGCAGCCGACTGTTCCATCTTGGACCTCCTGTCTATCCGTACGTATCTGTACGCTGGTATTCCCGAGAATAATCGTACGTATCCGTACTGTCAATAGAATTGCGTACAAACTCGTACGCTGATAGAATGATCGCCGACGGAATCTATAGGAGGGCACATGGCGACAGGCGACAACATTCGGCGGCATCGCAAGGCGAAGGGCTTTACGCAGGCCCAGCTCGCCGATACCGTGGGTCTCACCGAGGGCGCAATCAGGCACTACGAGAGCGGCATCCGTGCGGTTAAGCCGGAGCTGCTCGAGAAGATCGCGAAGGCGCTCGAGGTCTCCGAGGGCGCGCTCAAGGACTACGGCGTCGAGACGTTGCACGACCTCATGGCCCTGCTGCTGCAGCTGGAGGAGGGCTACGGCCTCGTGCCCAGCGAGGACGGCATGGGCCTGGCGGTCGACCCCAAGGCGCCGCACGCCCCAAAGCTCGCGCAGTCGATCAAAACCTGGGCCGAAAAGCGTGCCGAGCTCGAACGCGGCGAACTCGACGAGGACGCTTACGCCGACTGGAAAGCCTCTTTCTGACATCTTCCCAGGTGAATTGACGTTTCCTTGCGAACAGCCTCCGGTTCTCCGGAGGCTGTTCCATTATTCCCGTATGAAATCGGCACCCCGGAAGCCCCGTTCGAGGAATAATTGCGCGCCAAAATACAGCAAGATACACGGCGTTATTCGGCGGCATTCGGGGTTGTCGAAACTGCGGAAACCGATTTCCGCGTTTCATTATTCCCGTTTGTTGACCTGGGCAAATACAATTGAAAAGGGTTTAAATCCGCCTCGCAGTTTCAACTCAGTTTCGACCGTTCGAAATCGGCCTTCGAGGACCCGAATTGTGAATTATTCCCGCAGTGCCTAATTATTCCCGTACCGCCGAGTACTCCGTTGTACCGCCCAGTAGGGATAGACGGGAATAATTGGGTCGTTTTCCCAGGTAGAGATGTAAAAAGAAAGCCCTCGAACCAGAGGGTTCGAGGGCTGTTATTCCCACTATTTCGCTGGTGGCTTTGTCCTGCGGCGATGCCGAAACAGTACCAGGCGGTACTCGGCAGCACCAAAACGCGAGCTCAGAAGCCAGTTCCCGCTATTCCCACTCGATCGTCGCGGGCGGCTTGCTCGTGATGTCATACGCCACACGGTTAACCCCCGGCACCTCAGCCACTATGCGGCTCGAAACCCGCGCGAGGACGTCATAGGGCAGCTTCGCCCAGTCGGCCGTCATCGCGTCGGTCGACTCCACGGCGCGCAGGATAATCGGGCGCGCGTAGGTGCGCTCGTCGCCCATCACGCCCACGCTCTTGATATCGGGCAGCACCGCGAAATACTGCCAGACCGCGTGCTCGGAGTTGCGCTCCCCCGTCTGCTCGAAAAGCCGCTGGTTGTAGGCATCGAGCTCCTCGCGGACGATCGCATCGGCCTCCTTCAGGATCTCGAGCTTCTCCGGGCTCACCGCACCGATGATGCGGATCGCCAAACCCGGCCCCGGGAACGGCTGCCGGTGCACGATGTGCTCCGGCAGACCCAGCGCCAGACCCAGCGCGCGCACCTCGTCCTTGAAGAAGTGGTCGAGCGGCTCGATCAGGTCGAAGTGCACGCCCTCGGGGAACGGGATCAGGTTGTGGTGGCTCTTGATCGTGGAGGCCTTGCCGCCGGTCTTGCGCGCGCCACTCTCGATGATGTCCGGGTAGATGGTGCCCTGCGCGAGGTACTTCACCGGCCGGCCGTCCTGCTCGAGCTCGGTCGCCACGGCGAAGAACTCATTCCAGAACTGGGTGCCGATGATCCGGCGCTTCTCCTCGGGATCCGTGACCCCGTCGAGCAGCGCCGCGTAGCGGTCCTCAGCGTGCACGTGGATGAAGTCCACGTCGAACTGCTGCGTGAAAACGGACTCAACCTGTTCCGGCTCACCCTTCCGCAGCAGACCGTGGTTGATGAACACGCAGGTCATCTGACGTCCGATGGCACGGGCGCCGAGCGCTGCCACCACCGAGCTGTCCACGCCACCCGAGAGCGCGAGGATCACGCGGTCCTCGCCCACCGTCTTGCGGATCTCGGCGACCTTCTCCTCGACGATGTTCTCCATCGTCCAATTCGGCTCAAGCCCGCAGATGTCGAACAGGAAGTTGCTCAGGATCTGCTGGCCATGCTCCGTGTGCTGCACCTCCGGGTGGAACTGCGTGGAGTAGAACTTGCGGCTCGCGTCCTCCATGGCCGCCACCGGGCAGACGCTGGTCTTCGCGGTCACCGTGAAGCCCTCAGGAGCACGCGACACGGCGTCGCGATGGCTCATCCACACGGTCTGCTCGAGCGGCGTGGCATTCAGCAGCGCCGACTCCCGATCACGCTCGAGCGCGGCGGCGCCGTACTCGCCCACCTCGGAGTGGGCGACCTCGCCGCCGAGGGTCACCGTCATGATCTGATGGCCGTAGCAGAGCCCGAGGACCGGCAGGCCCAGCTCGAAGATAGCGGGATCGATGGACGGGGCGTCCTCGGCGTAGACGCTCGCCGGACCGCCGGAGAGGATGAGGGCCGAGGGGCTCTTCTCCCGCAGCTCCTCCGCCGTGATGTCGCACGGCACGAGCTCGGAGTACACATGCAGGTCGCGGACGCGGCGGGCGATGAGCTGACCGTACTGCGCGCCGAAATCGAGGACGAGGACCTTCTGATCGATCTGGTTCGAGCTGCTCTGCGACATGGGGCTCCCCTCTATGCGATCAGACCGCGATAGGGCGGCCGAATCGGTTCCTGAACTGATCCATGATAGCGTGGCCCGTCCCACCTGCCCACACCCGTGGAGCGCTGCACGAGAGTTTCAGAGCGCCCCGCGTTTTTGCTACTCTGTCTGTCAGCGGGCTCTGTGAGCCCAAATGCGCGCGGACTGTCGAGTTCACCCCTCACCTGAGAAGGCAACCATGAAGAAGATCCTGCTCATCGCCACCGGCGGCACCATCGCCTCGCGCGAGGACGGCCATGGCCTCTCCCCCACCGCCACGGGTGAGGAGCTGACCGAGAGCGTCCCCGAGATCGCCGGCCTCTGCGAGCTCGATATCGTGCAGCCCATGAACATCGACAGCACGAACATGCGCCCCGCCGACTGGCTGCGCATCCGCGACGCCATCGCCGAGGGATACGACAGTCACGACGGCTTCGTCATCCTCCACGGCACGGACACGATGGCGTACACGGCCGCGGCCCTCTCCTACCTCATCCAAGGCAGCGCGAAGCCCATCGTCCTCACCGGCTCCCAGCAGCCCATGGGGGCGCCCTTCACCGACGCCAAGCTGAACCTCTACCAGAGCCTGCTCTACGCGCTCGACGACGCCTCGCGCGATGTGTCGATCGTCTTCGGCGGCATGGTGATCGCCGGCACGCGGGCCCGCAAGCAGCGGACCATGAGCTACAACGCGTTCAAGAGCATCAACTTCCCGCCGCTCGCGCTCATCCGCACCGACAAGATCGTGCGCGCCACGCTTGGTGGCGGAGCGGTGCCCGACCCCGTGAGACAGGAGCCCATCCGCTTCCACGACGCCCCCGACGAGCGGGTCTGCGTGCTGAAGCTCACCCCCGGTCTCACCCCTGCCGTCTTCAACCTCTTGGCCTGCGACTACGACGGCGTCATCCTCGAGACCTTTGGCGTCGGCGGCATCCCCGCATACGGCACCGACGAGGGCGACTCCTTCCAGCGCGCCATCTTCGACTGGGTGGACTCGGGACGCACGGTGGTCATGACGACGCAAGTGCCCGAGGAGGGCATGGACCTCGGCCTATACGAAGTCGGCCGCGCGTACGCTGAGCACCCCGGCATCCTCAAGGGTGGCGACATGACCACCGAGGCCCTCGTGGCGAAAACGATGTGGGTCCTCGGTCAGACCCGCGACCCCGAGCGCGTGCGCGAGCTCTTCTACACCCCGGTGAACTTCGACCGCACGGACGGCTAGCGAACCCGGGCCGGAAACCCTTGCTGTTGAGCCCCGGGAGAAGGGTCGTGCGCTACGGGAGCACCTGCCCAATCACAGGCAGCCAAAACGAACGCAAGCGCCTCCTGAAGCCCTCCCTCCGCACGTGCCGGGAACACGGCATCAGCCGCCCGGCAGGCCTCGTACCCCGCATCGACGAGCGCGAGGGCGCATCCCGCCTCCAGCATCGCGGCCGTATCGAGCGGGCTCGCGGCGATCACGGCGATATGGGAGAGTGAGAGACCCCGCTCCATGCAATACACCGCCAAAGACGCGGCTCGCGCCATTGCACGGTCGCGCCGGGGGCGGGGCGGCAGAGCCCGAGGAGGCGCTCTCAATTCACCATGATCGTGGAGGACGCTGAGCTCCGACCCTTCTTCTAGCCCCATCTCGCACCGGGGCGTATTGCCGTCCTCGCCCATGAGCACGAGCCCGATGCCTGCAGCGGAGATCTCAGATAGCAACGAGGACTCATCGGGTGAAAACGAACGCGCCGATTCGGTCGCAGGGAATTCGAGCACCTTCTCACCCGATGAGGCGGCGGGTGCGCCCAAGCTGAATGCCAGGATCAGCGGCGCCGTCCTCACCTGCGGCGAACCGACGATCGAAATGAACTGGCCAGGCCTCGCCCTCTGCATCAGTCTGCCCTCCCGGTGCTTGTTATCTCTATGCAGATGCCCCGAAATGTAACTTTTAATTTACATCAGCGCGAGGACACATATCCACACTCAGTCGTATGACTTCGGTGAACGTGCGACATATCCTAGGTAGAAACGTCCGCTCCCTGCGCGCGGACGCCCGCCTGAACAAGGTGGAGTTCTGCCTGATGGCGCATATCAGCCGTCCCCTGCTCGACGCCATCGAGGATGGCCGGGCGAACGTCACCCTCGACACGCTGGAGCGCATCGCCTCCTCACTCGCCGTCGAGCCCTGGGCCCTCCTCAAATAGGGTCACATAGGGACGAAACCTCAGGAACACGTGATGGCCGGCGCCCTTCGCACGGCAGACCATGTAGACTTGCGCAAAGTTATAGTGCCTAGAATCGAGCAGCCGTGCGGAAGTGCGCTCCTGGACGTTGCGCCGACAGCTCGCGGTGCGGCGCGCACCACACCGCCGGTTCACATTGGCCTGGAAAACCTGCTTTCGACTGCACTCACAGGCAAATCCTCTGCGGAAACGCCTCAAGATGACGTTTCTCACGCCCAACCGGCGGTTGGACCGATCCCCTGCGACCGCCCCAGCCGCCGCCATGTCTGAAGGCGGCCGTGTCCCAACAGGCAACACAGCAGATCCACGCGCCTACTCGGCGAGCTTCTCCACCTGATCGAGCAGATGATTCAGCTTCTGCTTTGCCTCGGCCTTCGTCTTCTCAGCCTCCGCATGCGCCTTTGCCGCCGCAGCGGCTTTCTGCTCGGTCTCGGGATCGGGCACGACGAGCGCGGCGGCATCCATCTCGGTCATCGTGAGCGCATGGTCGGGACAAACCTCCGCGCAGAGCCCGCAGCCTATGCAGTACTGCTCCTCGACCTTGAAGCGACCCGCACCCACGAGGTCGCAGGCGTGCACGGGGCATTGGCGCACGCACTCGCCGCACATCGTGCACTTCGAGAAGTCGCAGACGGGCACCTGCACGCGCACGTTCTCGGCGAGCTCAGGATGCTGCTGGAGCGTGGTGAGCAGGAGCTGGCGGCCCTGGATGAGCACGCGCCGGCGCTTCTCCGTGTTCGTGCCACAGGCGGCGTTAATGGTCCGCTCGAGGTCGGTCAGGCGGCTGGAGTGCTCCTGCAGGCGCTGAGTCACGCTCATGAGCGCGGCCGTCGCCGGATTCAACTTCGAAACCGCGAGGCCCGTCGTGCGCATGACGTTGTCCATGAACTCCTTGCGCTCGTACTCGCGGCGCTTCGTGCAGGTGAGCGCCTTCGCCTCGACCTCGAGGCCGAGCCCGGCGCCCGCCCACTCCTCGGCGGTGGCGATGAACTCGCCGAGCTGCTCCTCGCCGGTCTTGTTCCGGCAGTGGGTGCAGATGTCGAGCGGCAGGTAGACGCTCACGTTGGGATAGTCTGTCAGCACCGAGAGCCAGACCTCGGGGGTGACGTCTCCCACACAGGCGAGTACGACCTCGTTCTCGCGGGGCACGCGACCGAGCGCGCGGGTGCAGGTGACGTAGGCAGTCTCATGAGCGGCCGCAGCCGCGGCTATGGTGTCGTAGAGCTTCTTCGGGGCGATCCGCGGCGAGACGTAGCACTCGGTGGGGCAGGCGGACACGCAGAGGCCGCACTTGCGGCAGGCGTCGCTGATGTCGATACCGCCGTCCTCAATCGTGATCGCGTCCACCGGACAGGCATCCAAACATGCCGAGCAACTGCTCTTGTCGTATTTGCACACAAGGCAGGGCAGGGTGTTGGCGCGCGGGCGCTCCTTGTAGTCAGCCGGATTCCATTGAGGTGCCTCGGGTGAGGAGACCCCCATCAACGTATCGGTGATGCCGCCCAGAGGGTTCTTAAGGGCGCCGATGCCCTTGCTGATGTCAATGATGTCGTCGAACAGGTCGTGCTGCTGCGCCATGGGCCCTCCCTTGCCAAGCCATGTCGGCAAGCATTCAGTGTACCGCTAAGCACAACGCGAGATGTCCGGCATCTGTGGCATTACGTGAGCCTGACCAAAGCCGCGACGAATCGAGGCGCGAGCCCGTCAGAGGCTGAGAGAGGCGCCCGTCGGGACCGTCACACGGCGAGCGAGCCCGAAACCAGTCCTTAGATCAGCACGTCCTCGAGCGACCTCTTCGGCACATGGTGGACGCCCTCCGCATCGCGCCAGTAGTTCGTCGACCCATCCGGAGAGGCCGCGAGCGGCTCCAGGACAACGGTCTCGGCCGGTGCGCCCAGGGCGATCACCATCAACGGACGAAGATCGTCGGGCAATGTGAGGACGCGCGCCACCGCAGCTTTGTTGAACGCATGGAGCATACAACCGGTGAGCCCCGCCGCCGTGGCCCCGAGCAGGATCACCTCGGCGGCAATGCCCTCGTCCACGGCCGTTGTGGCACCACCGCCGGCATCGCAGACGACGATATAGGCCCCGGGGCGCTCGCCGGGCTCGGGTCCGTTCCAATCTGGGAGGGCGCCCGCCCACATGAGCTCGGCGAATACGGCTTCGCGCTCTGCAGCGTCGGAGACGAGGCGGTACCGCAGCGGCTGCCGGTTCGCCCCCGAAGGAACCGCGCGGGCGATATCCACGAGCGCAGCGAGCTGCTCGCGGGTGACAGGTGCCTCCTCGTTGAAACGACGCCGACTCCGAGCCTCCCGCACGAGATGCCCGAAACGGTCAAGATTCGATTCTCCCATGACAACCACCTCTCGTCTTCGCGTGCCACGACCCGCACCGTGGGCAGGCACCGTGTTCCAGGAATCAGATCCGGCGATCCCCTACTCCGCCAGCAGCGGTGACAGCTCACCTACCGCCAGCAGCGTCACCCGGTGCATCGCGCGCGACACCGCGGTGTACAGCTGTCGACGGGCGAGCGCGGTGTCGGGGTACGTGTCCCCGTCCGCGTCCGGGATCACCACGTGGTCGAACTCGAGGCCCTTCGCCATCTCGAGGGTGACGATCACCACGCCCGATGCCGGCAGGGACTCGCTGCGCTTGAGCACGGACACCGTGCCGTCGAGTTGTCGCGAAAGCCGGTGGGCGGCGTTGCCGTCATGGGCCACGATGGCCGTGAGGCCCTCCTCGTCCACGCGCGCCTCATCGGCGATCTCGCGCACCGCCGCCAGCAGCCCCGTCTCATCGGCGAAGGCCTCCCGCCGCGCGGCGAGCCCCTCACGGCGCACGCTCGCCAGCTTGATGTCGTCGCCCATGTTCACCAGACGGCTGAACACGGCAGTGACCTCGGGTGAGGAACGATAGCTCGTCAGCAGGCGCGACACATCCACCTGGCCGTGGCTCGCCTCGAAGATGCGGCGAATCTCCTCAAAGCTCGCCGTGCCCTCACGGATCGCCTGGTTGGGATCGCCCAGGAGCAGGAAATGGGCCCCGGCGAAGAAACGCGCGAGCAAGCGCAGCTGCGCCGCGGAATAATCCTGCACCTCGTCGATCATCACGTAGCGCACGCCCGCACCGGCGCGGCCAGCGATGAGCAGGCGGAGGTACAGCAGCTCGGTGGCAGAAAGCGTCTTCGCCCCGAGCAGGCGCATGCCGATCCGGTCGAGACGGAGCCACGCCATCTGATCGATCGCGGCCTCGGCCTCCTGCGCGAACAACTGATCCACATAGGCGCGGGTGAGCTCCGCGGTCTCCTCCTCATCGGCAGGATTCGCCGCAGTGCCGAGCAGACGGATCTGCTCCTCCACGTCGAGGCCGAGCATCCGCTCCTGCCAAACCTCGTTCTTCGCCATACCGGCGAGCCGCCTGTCAAGGCGGTCATGCAGCTCATCGCCCACTAGTGCAGCAAAACGCGGACCGATGCCGAACTTGAGGTTCCGCGACACGACACCGGCGATCTGCGCAGCGGGAAGCAGGGTCTCATCGCCCACCGTGATCGAGCGCACGTCGGCGTCCTCGATCGCGGCGGTGGGCAGACGTTCCTCAAGGAGGTCGAGTGAGGCCTCGGGGGTGTTCGCGCCGTCGTCGCGGTTACCGGCCCCCTGCTCCTCAACGAAGTCGCGCCAGGTGTAGAGCCGTGGGTTCGCCTCCCCCATCGAGGGCAGCACCCCATCGATATAGCGTTCGAAGACCTCGTTGGGACTGAACAGGTAGACCTGATCGGCCGAGAGCGACTCATGCTCCTGGTAGAGCAGGTAGGCGATGCGCTGGAGCATAACAGAGGTCTTGCCCGATCCCGCGATACCCGAGACGAGCAGCACCGGCACATCGGCATGGCGCACAACCTCGTTCTGCTCGCGCTGGATGGTCGCCGTGATGGCCTTGAGCTTCTCGGAATGGTGCGAACGCAAGGCGTTCAGGAGGAGCGAGTCCTCAATGGCCACGGAGGTGTCGAAGTAAGCCCGAAGCTTATCGCGGTCGATATCGAACTGGCGCCGCAGCTCAAGCTCGACGGTACGCAGGGCACCGTTCACCGTGTAGCTGGTCTGGCCGTTCTCCTGGTTGTAGTAGGTCTCCGCGATGGGGTTCCGCCAATCCACGACGAGCGGAATATGGTGCTCATCGGTGATCCCGGCGGCACCGATGTACACGTCGCGGGCGGGGCGGTCGGCGCGCATCTTGAGGCGGACCTTGGCGAAATAGGGCTGGCGCAGAAGCAGCAGGACCTTGCGCAGGCGGTCGGTGTTGAAGTCGTGGTACTGGTTGTAGGCGTCGATGACCGCGTTCAGCGTCTCGATGGCCGCAAGGGTCTCCATCGTCTCATCCGCGCCCCCGAAATCGGGGCGAATCTCCTCGCTCATCGTCACGAGGTCGGCCGCAGCCTGCTCGTGGTCGCGCGCGAGCTGCTGAGTCAGCTCGTCGCGGTAGGAGACGAGCTGACTGTATATGGCGCTCAGGTGCTCCTGCTCCTCGCGCATGACGGGATCGTTTTCGAAAAGATCCCCTGTGGTGTCGTTCGTTGCTTCCATGATCCTCCTCAGGTTCACGCCCATCAGTGTACCCAAAGGGCACGCATCGCGTCCTGCAGCGGCAGACGCCCATCAATCGCACGGGGCAAGCCCCCCGGTACGATATCCAAGTCCCTACGGCCCCCATGGCGGTGCAGCCAACCGTCACTCAACGTGGCCGAAGCAGGGTATGGAGTCCGCGAACATTTCCAGAACACGACATGGGATCTATGAACATTTCCGAGACACGGTCTAGGGCAAAATCAGGGCTTGCAAACTCTTGGGGATAGCCAGCCATCGGGGGGGTTAAAGACGTCTAGAAACGAAACTGGCCGGTTTGGTACAGGTTCTGGCATACGCCATATAAACCTCCTCAGTTTGGTACAGGTTTTAGCCGTAGACCAAAGTAGACAGCACTACTCAAGCGGAGAACTTGCAGGTATCTTCAGCCCTGAATCCCGGTCTACTTCGCATGTGCCCTGAAACCTGTACCAAACTGAGGAGGTTTTCGCCACGTCAACGAAAAGGTGTACCAAGGGCGCGACTTTTGATAGGACGGGCGCGTATCCAGCCGCCGAGCACCTTACCGATGGGACTGCGCACAGAAGCCCGGCCCGCACATGGCACAACACGCTATTGCAGGCCCATCCCCTGCCACCGTGCTACGGTAGCCGCAGGTCCCATCTCCTCGTCTGCACGGCGAAACACAGCGCGCACAGACAGTCCAAGGCACAAAAAACCCGACCCGCACAAGGCGGATCGGGTTTGCAAAACGCGATATGCGCTGAGGTTACTCAGCCATGAAGTCACGCTGGACGGCGGGATCGATCTTGGCGCCCGGGCCCATGGTGGAGGACAGCGAGATGCTCTTCACATAGCGGCCCTTAGCGGAAGCGGGCTTCACGCGCAGGATCTCGGTGTAGAGGGCGGCGTAGTTCTCGACGAGCTTCTGATCGTCGAAGGAGACGCGGCCCACGGGAACGTGGCAGATGCCGTAGCGGTCAGCGCGGTACTCCACGCGGCCGGCCTTGAGCTCGGAGACCATCTTCGCGACGTCCATGGTCACGGTGCCGAGCTTGGGGTTCGGCATGAGGCCGCGGGGGCCGAGGATCTTACCGATGCGGCCAACCTTGGCCATCATGTTCGGCGTGGCGATGGCGGCGTCGAAGTTGATCTCGCCACCCTGGATCGCGGCCACGAGCTCGTCAGAACCGATGACGTCGGCGCCGGCCTCCTCGGCCTCACGAGCCTTCTCGCCCTCGGCGAAGACGGCCACGCGCACGGACTTGCCGGTGCCGTGGGGCAGGGAGATGGAGCCGCGGATGTTCTGATCGGCCTTACGGGTGTCGATGCCCAGGCGGAAGTGGACCTCGACGGTCTCATCGAACTTGGCGTGAGAGGCGTCCTTGACGAGCTTCACAGCCTGGAGCGGCGTGTAGAGTGCGGCGCGGTCGATCTTCTCGGCTGCGGCGCGATAGTTCTTGCCATGCTTCTGTGCCATTGCGATTACCTCCTGTGGTGCAAACGGGCTTGTGCCCTCCCACATCGAGCGCGGCCACCGGATGCGACCGCGCGGTTACCCAAAGGTGCCGAGTTACTCGGCGATGGTGACGCCCATGGAGCGGGCGGTGCCGGCCACGATCTTCTTGGCGGCGTCGATGTCGTTGGCGTTCAGGTCCGGCATCTTGATCTCGGCGATCTTGGTGAGCTGCTCATCGGTGAGCTGGCCGACCTTCTCGCTCTGCGGGGTGGCGGAGCCGCCCTTGAGCTTGAGCTCCTTCTTGATCAGGTGGGCCGCCGGCGGGGTCTTGGTGATGAAGTCAAAGGTGCGATCCTCGTAGACGGTGATCTCCACGGGGATGATGTCGCCCATCTTGTCCTGCGTAGCGGCGTTGAAGGCCTGGCAGAACTGCATGATGTTGACCTGGGCGGCGCCGAGGGCGGGGCCCACCGGAGGAGCCGGGTTGGCCTGGCCGGCCGGGATCTGAAGCTTGATGACGGTGGCAATCTTCTTGTCAGCCATGTCATATCCTTTCAAACACGTGCGTGCGAACTTGCTATATCGTCAGCGCCCTCACCCCAAGAAGCACGCCTGCCGGTGAGCGGCCGGAGACGATAGGGATCACGCGCGAACGGGTGGAAGGAGTCTAGGCAACGACCTCGATCTGATCGAACGTGAGCTCAACCGGGGTCTCGCGGCCGAAGATGAGCAAGGAGACCTTGATCTTCCCCGCCTCGGCGTTGACCTCGGAGACCTGGCCGTCGAAACCGGCAAGCGGGCCGGTGGTGACGCGCACCGAGGTACCGACCTCGAGGCTCACCGCCGTGCGCTTCGGCGCATCGCCCTTATCGGACTTGCGCATCATCTTGTTGTACTCGTCACGGGAGAGCGGGGCGGGCTTGCCGTTCGCCCCCAGGAAGCCGGTGACGCCGGGCGTGTTGCGAACGCACGTCCAGGCGTCGTCGTCCATCTCCATGCGAACGAGCACATAGCTCGGGAAGATCTTGGAATCCTTGACCTCGCGCTTGCCGCCCTCTTTGATCTCGGTGACGCGCTCGGTGGGAATCTGGATATCGAAGATGCGATCCTGCATCCCCATGGTCTCGATACGGTGCTCGAGATCGGCCTTGACCTTGTTCTCGTAGCCCGAATACGTGTGAACAATGTACCAGCGCTTGGACATGCTTACCCCCTCAGCCCTGAGAACAGGACGAGGCCCTGGCTGATGATGACGTCGAACAGGGCGATCACGATGCCGACCACCACGAGGGAGGCGACCACGGCGATCGAGTAGTTGATCAGCTCTTTCCTCGTCGGCCAGACAACGCGGCGCATCTCCGAGCGGACGCTCGAGACGTACCCGCGCACGCGCGCGAGGATGCCGGGCTTGCCGCCCTTCTTCGCAGGCTTCTTCTTGGCAACGGCCTTCTTAGGCTCAGCCTTGGAAGCGGCACCGGCGGCGTCTGTCCGCTGGTCCTTCTTCGCCTTCGTCTTGTTGGCCATCGCTCAAACCTCCGGCGTTTCCGCCTAATCCGTAGAAACCGTAAGCCTCCGGAGAGGCTTACGGATGAATGACTGGCACGCCAGGAAGGACTCGAACCCTCAACACTCGGTTTTGGAGACCGATGCTCTACCAATTGAACTACTGGCGTGTGACATGTTGGAGACTAACGCGTCTCCTTGTGCACCGTATGCTTGTGGCACCAAGGGCAGTACTTTTTGATCTCCATGCGATCGGGCTGGTTAGCCTTGTTCTTGGTCGTCGTGTAGTTACGACGCTTGCAGTCCGTGCATGCGAGTGTAACCTGTGTACGCATTAATCCTCCTGTAGACAATCGCTATCAAACGACTCTCGCTGACAGCGCGGTTGTAGACAATAACAGGTTTGTCGAGCGCTTGTCAACAGGGGCTATAGAGTGACCCTCCATCGACATAAGACGCACGCAAAAGGGCATGTGAGACCCATCGTTGACGAACAAAAGACCCGGCACCCAAAGGATGCCGGGTCTTGAAGACCAGGGATGTCTCAGATGAGACTTAGGCCTCGATGCTGGAGACGATACCCGAGCCGACGGTGTGGCCGCCCTCGCGGATAGCGAAGCGCAGGCCCTCCTCCATGGCGATCGGGTGGATGAGCTCAGCCTCGATGGTGACGTGGTCGCCAGGCATGGCCATCTCGGTGCCCTCGGGCAGCTTGATGCTACCGGTCACGTCCGTGGTGCGGAAGTAGAACTGCGGACGATAGTTGGAGAAGAACGGGGTGTGACGGCCACCCTCCTCCTTGGTGAGGACGTAGATCTCAGCGGTGAACTTGGTGTGCGGGGTCACGGAGCCGGGCTTGCAGAGAACCTGGCCGCGCTCGATGTCCTCGCGCTTCACGCCGCGGAGCAGGAGGCCGACGTTGTCGCCAGCCTCGGCGAAGTCCATGGACTTGCGGAACATCTCGATGCCGGTGACGACGGTGCTCGAGGTGGGCTTGATGCCGACGATCTCGACCGGGTCGTTGAGGCGGAGCTGGCCGCGCTCGACACGACCGGTGGCGACGGTACCACGGCCGGAGATGGTCATGGTGTCCTCGACGGCCATCAGGAACGGCTTCTCGTTGTCGCGCTCGGGCGTGGGGATGTACTCATCGACGGCGTTCATGAGCTCGCGGATGGAATCCATCCACTTGGCTTCGCCGTTGAGGGCGCCGAGGGCGGAGCCGCGGATGACGGGGATGTCGTCTCCGGGGAACTCGTACTCGGAGAGGAGCTCGCGAGTCTCCATCTCGACGAGGTCGATGAGCTCCTCATCGTCAACCATATCGCACTTGTTCAGGAAGACAACGATGTAGGGCACGCCGACCTGACGGGCGAGCAGGATGTGCTCGCGGGTCTGGGCCATCGGGCCGTCGGTGGCGGCGATGACGAGGATGGCGCCGTCCATCTGAGCGGCACCGGAGATCATGTTCTTGACGTAGTCGGCGTGGCCGGGGCAGTCAACGTGGGCGTAGTGGCGGCTGGGCGTCTCGTACTCGACGTGGGAGACGGAGATGGTGATGCCGCGCTCGCGCTCCTCGGGGGCCTTGTCGATGTTCTCGAAGGCGGTGAAGTCGGCCTTGCTGCCCTCGGTCTCAGAGAGGACCTTGGTGATGGCCGCCGTCAGGGTCGTCTTACCGTGGTCGACGTGGCCGATGGTGCCGATGTTAACATGCGGCTTAGTGCGCTCGAACTTTTCCTTGGCCATAAAGCCCTCCTTCTAGGTTGCCCCCTTGTGGGACGTGCCTTCTAACCCTAAGTGGCCCGCTCGGAGATCCGAATGAGCCACTCTAGTTACCGGGTAGCGGTGACTGGATTCGAACCAGTGACGCCACGGGTATGAACCGTGTGCTCTAACCAACTGAGCTACACCGCCGTGCTGGAGCCTGCGACCGGACTTGAACCGGTGACCTCTTCGTTACCAACGAAGTGCTCTACCGACTGAGCTACACAGGCACTTATACGGGTGGGAGCGCAAGGATTCGAACCTTGGTAGGCAGAGCCAACGGGTTTACAGCCCGTCCCCATTAACCACTCGGGCACACTCCCAGTCGTACAAGTCTTGCGATCGCGCCAGCCAGATGCGCCGGCTCGTTCGCAAGCAGAAGAATAGTACGACGTGCCGATAGTCGTGTCAACATGAAGCCTCTAATACACGGCATCGGGCGTATCTATATCTGTAAGACCTCCACAACCTGCGCTTTAGCTGGGTAGGGAGACAGGTGACCGACGAGTCCACGCCCGACCGTAGGGCGCATGGGGACCGCAGCCCGCACCGGCGTGCTGAGAGCCACCGCCCCGAGAGCGTCCGGTCACGAACCCCGAGGAGTGAAGCCTGGCCAGCCCTCTATCTCATGCGAGCCCTTCGAGCAGCGTCCTGCGCACCACATCGGCCGACTCAGGGGCATACCGGAGCACCGTCTGGAAACCCTTGGCCTCGAACCACTCGACGCTCTCATGGATGCCGATGCCCCTCCCCCGCTCGGTCACGTGCCAGGTGCCCTCGGCGTCCTTCTCTATATATCCTGCGCGCACGAGCACGGCGTTCGCCTTCGTGGTCAGGAGGCCGTTGAAGCGCTGCGCATCGGCGTCGCCTGCCGCCTTCCACATTTTGATGAGGGCGCTCAGCGAGGGATGCGACGCATCGGGGGCCTCATCGGAAAGGGGGAGCAGGCCGCGCACCTTCCTCGGCCTCGTGACCAGGTCGTCGAGCAACTCCTCGATGCTCAAGAAATCGGAGCCGTCCGCCATCGCATCCGCAAGGGAGCGCGTTTCGAAGGCGATCGTGCCGTCCGTCGGCAGGCGCAGGAGGAGGGCGCCCGCCTCCCGCGCCGATGACCTCCATGCATAGTCGACGCGCCGGTTGCTCGCGAGCACGTATCCGCCCAGGTTCTTGATGATCTGATCTTTCTTGAGATCGTTGTCCTGGCGCTCCGCGAGCGACTTCAACGCCCCGTCCCACTGATCGTCTGACACGCGCCCCATCGGCGAGCGGTGCTGGGCGCCATCGACCTCGATGATGAGCCGGATACGGCCGGATTCCCGCTCGAAGATCACGAAGTCGAAGCGCGCGTTGCTGAATATGTAGTGGCGAAGACTCCTGAGTCGTGGCGTGTCGACATCGATACTGCGCTTGAGCAGGGCGTTGTCGACACACTCTGATAGCGGCACCTCGGCGCGGTACGCCAGGCCGCGCTCAGTGAGGTGCACGCCCTTCAGGGCGGCCTCGAGGGCGCGCTCGGGGGCCGAGGGGCTCATCGGGATGTTCGCGGGCCTGCCCCCGGTTATCAAGGGAATCGCATCAAAGACCGAGCGCATCTTCGCACGGTGGAAGCCGAACGCGTAGGTGCTCGCCGGGAAGCCAGTGGGGCCGTCGGGATGCGTCGCGGGGTCATTCCGCACGCGGACGTAGTCGATGAGCTTCTCCAGGAACCGCTCGCGCGCGGCGCGGCGCTCACGCTCCTCATCGGGGATCTTCCCCTTCTGGCTCTCGTGGAACGCCACCACGCGATCCTCCCCCACGAGCGCAGCCTGGGTCTCCGGGCTCATGAGCGAGGTTGACGCGATGATGACGAGCTCCCGTTTGGCACGCGAGACCGCGACGTTGATGAGGGGCTTCGCCTCCGTCCAGGGCCATTCCCACGCACCATCCTCACCGGGCATGAGGTAGACGATGTCGAACTCCTGGCCCTGGGACTTGTGAATCGTGAACGTGGGGATCTCCGGCACCGCCGTGGGGTCGTCTCCGCGCTCGCCGCTCACGTGCTGGGCCCCTTGCACACCCTCCGAGTTCAGCCGTTTCCCCAGCTCGTGCAAAAGGCCCCGGTAAGGCGAGAGCACGCACACGCTCAGCGCCTCATCCTCCTCGAGGCGGCGCTTGAGATCCGGCCACTCCTCGGTCATGAAGATCTCGAGCTGCCGCGCGTTCGTGCGCGTGAGCTTCCGCGGGGGCTTCTCACCCTGCCGGGGTTTGCCCGCGAGAACATACGGCTCGCAGTAGTTGCCCTCGAACCAGCGAACGCGGATGGGCGTCTCCACATCCCGATCGTAGCTCGGCGTCTTGATGACCAGCGGGCTGCCGCCCGGCGCGTAGACGTTCTCGTTGCTGAACGAGATGATGCCGGGGTGGCAACGGTAATGCTCGTTCAGGAAGGTGTGGGGAACGCCGAGACCCGCGCAGGCGCGCTCAACCGACGCGATGACGCTCAGTCCGGCTCCGGTCTCTCCATCTTGGAGCGAGAACCGCGGGTCGGTGACCGCGTCGAGGTCGGCATCCGCGAGCTCCTGCGCGAGCACATCATCGAAATCGGATGTGTAGATGGGCGGCAGCTGCTCGATGTCGCCCACGAGCACAAGATGCCGGGCACTGCTCATCGCGACGAGCGCAAGCAGCGGGTTGCATTGCGAGGCCTCGTCCATGATGACGTAATCGAACTGGTAGGTGTCCCCGTCGCGGAAGCACTTCTTGAGCGAGTGGATGGTGCTCGTGATGAAGGGGTAGCGCGCGAGGAACTCGGCCGCACGGATACGGGGCTCCCATCCCCCGCATCCGAAGCGGTCGGTCAGCTCCTTGCCGCTGGCGAACGCGAGCTGCCGATCCGATCCGGCGTGCCCGTCCGCCCAAGCCCTGCGCTTGAGGCTGTTCCCAAGATTGGCGAAGCTTCGTACGAGGCGGCGCTGGTTTGGTCCGAGCGCATCCTCACCGGCCCGGCGCCAGGCTTCGATCTTATCTTGGATGTTGTCGATCGCCTTGCCGTTGTTGGCGACCACGGCCACCGTCTTGCCGCGCGCGACCATGCACGACGCCATGTTCAGGATCGTCTCCGTCTTGCCCGTGCCCGGAGGCCCCTGCACGAGCGAGAGGTCGCTCTCAAGCGCCCGGGCAACGGCCTGGACCTGACTGGCGTTGAGGGGGTGGGCTCCCTCCAAGAGCGCGTCGGCGAACGACCGCTCCCCTGCCTCACCAAAATGAAGGGCCCCCTGTGCGTCCGCATCGCCGAGGTAGGCCCGGGTGATCCCGTTGAGCTGATCCGGCGCGGCAAGGTGGCGATAGAACCAGAGCAGCGAGTAGGCCGCCTGCCGGCGCACCGGGGCGGCGGCGTCCTCCTCCACCGCTCGGTCGCGGCCGAGCACGTCGGCGTACACGGCGTAGCGTTCGATAACGTCTTGCGGGGAGAGCGTCCCGATCATGGTCTTCCTTTCAACGGCGGCGTGGCGGGCCGGCATGCAGACGGCGCCGGCACCATCCTACCTGCTTATGCAGGGATCTTCTCACCAAAACCGGGCTCTTCCGCCCGGCGCTCCTGATGGGCCGCAGACGGTAGGCACGCGGCCTCCTGCGCGGCGAGCATGGCCTCATAGCGCGGGTGATCGGCGAGGCAGTACCGCTCGACCTGCTCGCATGCGGTCCCTCGCAGGAAGAGCAGGGCGCGATCCCCCGGCATCTGGAGCAGCGTGGAGGGCAGGCGGTCGGCCCGCTGGGCGAAGACCTGCGCCGTGTCGAAATCCTGGCAGGCGAGCACCAGGTGCGTGTCGCAGTTCCCCATGATGGACATGGATCTCGGGCGCCCGTACAGCGCCTCGAGCTGGCAGACCGACTGCAACAGCAGCGTGCACCAGATCTCGCGGCTCCGCGTCACCGCCAGGATGTTGTCGATATCCTGGATGCGCAGGTTGGCGAAGTCGTCGAGGAGGAGGCAGACCGGAACGTCGAGAGCTCCCGTGGACTGCGCGTCCGCCTCACGCACCAGGCCCAGGAAGGCCTGGGCGACGAAGAGGGCGACCATGGGGTCCATGGACCGGTCGATGTCGCTCACCGTCACGAACAGCGCCGTGCGCCGACGTCCGAGCGACGTGAAATCAACCTGGTCGGCGCACGTGAAGAGGCGGTGCGCCCCATCAAAGCCGAAGACCCTGAGCTTCTCGGCGAGGATGCCGACGATGCTCGCATGCATCTTCTCAGCCGCCCTCGTCGTGGAGTACGCGCGCCAGAGCGCCGCGGTCAGGGACTTGGGGTGGTTCTTCACGACGTAGTCAAGGCGACCGGCGGTCCAACCGGTGCCAAGGCGCTCAAAGAACATCATCAACGTGCTGAACGTCGCCCCGCCGAGGGGATGGGACTCGAGGGTGAGGGCGATGAGGCAGGCGAGGAGGTTCGACGACGCGTTGTCCCAGAACGGCTCGGCTGAATTCTCATTCGGACAGATCGACCGTGCGACGGACATGATGTCCTGCTGGTTGGGATGGCGCTCGCCGTCCCTCTCGGTCACGCGGATCTGGCGCAGGGGATCGTACCCCAGCGGGTGGATCCCGTCGGGCACCGGGGCGCCCAGCCCGCTGAGATCCGAGAAGTCGATGCTTTGAACCTCATACCCCTGCTTCGCGAGCAGGGGGGCCACCTCGCGGCAGAGCGTTCCCTTGGTGTCGAGCACCAGGTAGTTCGACGTCATCTGAAGCAGGTTCGGCTTGAGCGCGTCCCGGGTTTTTCCCGAGCCGGATGGTCCTATGACCAGCATGTTGTTGTTGAGAAGGGTCTCATGTGAGTCGGTTTGGAGGGAGCGGTTGCGACCGAGGAGCGTCTCGCCGCGGTAGGCGGAGCGGGGGTCGTGGGGCGAGGCAGATGTAGAGGTGGATGCGGTGCTCAGAATCTGGTTAGGCATGGGCAGCCTCCTTGCGGCTTGAGATGATTGCGTCGGCGAAACCGAGCTCGCAGGCTCGCTCGGCTGAGAGGAACGTGTCCTTTGCGGTGAGCGACTGCACGCGTTTGAGCGTGAGCCCGCTGCGTTCGGCGAGCAGCGTGCTCATGGTCCGGCGTGTCTCCATGAGGCGTTGGCTCGTCTCGCGCACCGCGAGCGCCGACCCGCCCGCCCCCTGCTGGATCAGCGGGTCATGGATCATGAGCTCGGCGTGCGCGGACATCTCGCGGCGATCGCCCATGGTGAAGATGACGGCGCCCATCGAGGCCGCACGGTCGAGGCAGACGGTGCGCACCGGACAGGAGATGGCGGCCATCACATCCACGACGGCAAGCCCCGCCGAGACGGAGCCGCCCGGACTTGAGATGAAAAGCGTGATCTCTGCGGCGGGGTCCTGACGTTCGAGGAAGAGCAGGTGCTGGCAGAGCTCAAACGACACCCACTCCTGCACCTCACCGATGAGCGCAAGCTCGCGGCGGCTGAGCATCTCATCGTAGATACCGATGGATGTGAGGCCCGCCGCCGTCTCGCGGAGGATGCGCGGGGCGCCGGGCATGGGGGTTGCAGCTGTCATAGTGATCCCTTCTGTGCTGTGCTGAGGCGCGAGATCCGCCTCCTACGTGTGTGCTTGATCGACGGTTGCTGGGGATTGCCGCGACGGGACGGGCCCGTCTCGCGGCTTGCGGCGTAACTGCTGGCCTGAACTTCGGAAGTCCCCGGGCCGTGTGATATGCCGCAGCGTGTCAGGTCACCACCCCGCCCCAGGTCATGGCCCTGCTGGGGCTCGCTGTTTGAGGGTCGTGACGCACTCGGAGGCGCGCTCGCCGGGTGGGGTGGCGGCGGATGATATCCGGTTGATAAGGTGCGCCCGGCATATGCGTCCGGGGTCGGCGCCCCGGGACGCCTCGATTGCGACGCGCAAGGTGCGCCCGGAGCATGCGACCGGGGTGCCGGTGCCGTCGGACGTGCCCTATCGCGGCGAAACGCGGCAAGGCTGTCCCAGGGACCGGCACAATGCTCAATTAGGTTGTTGATTTGCTACCGATGTGCTCTGCCTTCTACCATGCGCTCCATAACCCTCTGAGATGCTCTGCCGAATCTGATGTGCTGGATAACCGTCTTACGATGACGGTACGGGATGATGTTTGGTCCGAAACAGTAAACCGTACGGGCGGTATGACGTCAAGCAGTAAATTTGAAAACCTCCTGACGTGGCCGGATCTTGCCCTGACCATGAAGCGATGCGCCTCTCAGGCACGAGCCAAGGACGGTCATCATTCCCACATCTCCCCCTTCTATACCGACAGTTCAAAATTCTTTCTGAAAGCGACGTAAAAGACCGAATGCTGACCGGTCGGCATGACCCCCCCCCCGCATGCGGCCACGCCCGCGCGGTGGGCGCACAAAAAAGGCCTCCCGCCTCGGACCCGTAGGGGCCCGAAGGCGGGAGGCCTTGATACCATGCCGAACGCTCAGCTCGGCGCGGCGCCTACCTTACTCGGCGTCGCGGCGACGGCGCTTCCAGGCTGCAATGATGCTGCCGAGCGCGGAGGCGATGATGCCGCCGCCCATCAGCGAGCCCGTCGCGATGGTACTCGCGTCGCCGGTCTTGGGCAGCTTGCCCTTGGTTCCGCGACCGCCCTTGCCGCCGGTGTTCTTCGCACCAGAGGTGTTCTGGCCGTTGCCGTCGGAGTTGCCCTGGCCACCGTTGTTCTGACCGTTGTCCTTCGACTTCTCCGGGACGGTGATCTTCACCGTGATCTCCTCGGAGCTGCCGTCGGGGTAGGTCACCACGATGGTGCCGGTGTAGTCGCCGGGCTTGGAGGTGTCAGGCTTCGGGTCCTTCCACTCGATCGTGGTGCCGTCGGGCAGGTCGCCGGGGTTGGCGATGCCGTCGGATGCGTCGGGCAGCGTGCCGTTCTCATCCGTCGTGATGTCCTTGCCGGTCGGGTCGTAGGCTTCGGCATCGGTGCCGACCTTGACCGAGACCTCGACGGTGTCGGTGGAGCCGTCCGGGTAGGTCACGATGACCGTGCCGGTCTGCTTCCCGGGTTTCGAGGTGTCGGGCTTGGGATCGGCCCAGGTGGCCGTCGTGCCGCTGGGCAGGTCGCCCATGTTCTCGATCGCGTCCGCGGCGGCAGGCAGCTCGGACCCCGTGGGGACGTTCAGGTCCTTGCCGACCGGGTCGTAGAGCTCGGCGTCGGTGCCGACCTTGACCGGGACCTCGACGGTGTCCGTGGAACCATCGGGGTAGGTGATGGTCACGGTACCGGTCGTGGAGCCGGGCTTGCTCGTGTCGGGCGTCGGGGTCCACTCGGCCTTCGTGCCCTCGGGCAGGTCGCCCATGTTCTCGATGACGTCCTTGGCATCGGGGGCGTTGCCGCCCGTGGGCGCCGTGACGCCGTCCTTGGGGATCGGATCGTAGACATCGGCCGCGGTCTTGACCGTGACCGCGACCTCAACCGTATCGGTCGTGCCGTCAGGGTAGGTCACGAGCGCTGTGCCCGTCGTGGTCCCAACCTTAGAGGTGTCGGGGGCCTTCCCGTCCTGCCAGGTCACCGTCGTGCCCGCGGGGAGATCGGAAAGGTTCGCGATGCCATCGGCAGCGGCGGGCGTCGAGTTCACGAGCACCTCGATCGGCTTTGCCACAGGTGCGTAGGCGTCAGCCGCATCGCCGTAGGAGAGCGTGACCTCGGTGGACGTGGTCGAACCGTCGGAGAAGGTGACGGTGACGGGCACCTTCAGCCCCTTGCCGTCAGTCGGGATCGTCACGCCATCGGCGAGCGCGATGCTCGCGGCGTCATTGGGATCCACCGTCACCTTGGCGATGATGTCGGCCGCGGTGACCTTGGTCCCATAGGCGACGTTGAGCGCTTCGCTGGTGGCCGTGTGCTTCTGGGCCTCGGTGCGCGTGTCGGTGATGTTGACCGTCACGGGGACCTCGTCGGTTGAGCCGTCGGGGTAGGTCACGACGACCGTGCCCGTTGTGGTCCCGGGCTGGCTCGTATCGGGAGCGGTGCCACCCTTCCAGCCGTAGCTCGTGCCGTCGGGCAGGTCGCCCTTGTTGGCGATGCCGTCGGAGGCCGCAGGGGCAGTGCCGAGGTCAACGGTGATCGGCTGAGCGGTCGGGTTATACGTGTCAGCCGCGTCGCTGTAGGAGAGCGTGACCGTCGCCACGTCGGTCGTGCCGTCCTTATACGTCACGACGAGCGTGACCGCATTGCCCTCACCCTTGGTCGGGATCGAAGCACTCGTGGGAAGCGTGATGCTCGCCACGGCGTCACGGCCCGCCTCAGGCGTGAAGGTGACCTTGGCTGCGAGCTCATCGAGCGTGGCCGTCTGACCGTAGGGCTTCGTCAGCTCGCCGCCCTGGGCGTCGTACTTGAGCGAGTCCGCCCGCGTGTCGTTGACGGTGATCTGGACCTCGCCCTCATCGGTCGTGCCGTCGGGGTAGGTCACGACGACCGTGGCCGTAACGGTGGTGCCGGGCTTGCTGACATCGGGGCCTGTCTTCCAGGCGTAGGTGGTGCCGGCCGGGAGCGTCGATCCGTTGGAGACCGCGGCGGCCGCGTTCGGGACCGTGCCCATCGGGGTGGTCACATCGACGTATTCGGGCGTGTAGGCGTCGGACTGAGACGTGACCTTGACGGCCACCTCGACCTCGTCGGTCGTGCCGTCGGGGTAGGTCACGACGACCGTGCCGATCTTCGTGCCGGCCTCGGAGGTGTCGGGGGATCCGTCCTTCCAGTCGTAGGTCGTGCCAGCGGGCAGGTCGCCCTTGTTGGCGATGCCGTCGGAGGCCGCGGGGGTGGCGCCGAGGTCAGCGGCGATCGGCTGCGCTGTCGGCGTGTAGGCGTCGGAGGCGTCCCCGTAGGAGAGCTTCACCGTGACCGTGTCGGTCGTCTTGTCGGCGTAGGTCACGACCAGGACGACCGCGTTATCCTTGCCGGACGTCGGGATCGTCACGCCGTCGGCGAGCGCGACCGAGTAGGTGCCGTCCGCCGGGGCATCCCCGTTGAAGGCAACCTGCGCCTTGAGCTCATCGAGCGTGGCCGTCTGGCCGTAGGGCTTCGTCATCGAACCGCCCTGGGCGTCGTACTTGACGGAATCGGCACGGCTGTCGATGACGTTGACCTTGACGGGAACCTCGTCCTCGGTGCCGTCAATATACTTCACGAGAACGGTGGCGCCCTGCTCACCGGCCGTGGAGGTATCCGGCGTCTCCTTCCAGACGATCTCGGAGACGTCCTGAAGGGCGGCGGCGTTCGAGATCGCCGTAGATGCAGCAGGCGCATCCTCGCCCATGACGGCGTTGATGTTCTGACCCTGCGGGTCGTTGCGCTCTGCAGCGGTGCCGAACACCACGCGCATCGGCACCGTGTCGGTCGAGCCGTCCTTGTAGGTCACGACCACGTCGACCGCGTTCACGCCCTCGGTGGGCAGGGTCTGGCCGTCGGCCAGCTTCACATCGGACACATCGTCCGCGTTGGCGAGCGCAGGCGAGTAGACGACGTTGTTCTTCAGGTCGTCGAGGGTAACCTCACCATCGATCGGCTTACGGATGACCTCCTTGGCAGAGGCGGTGTACTTGTCGGCGGCGGTGCCGAAGGCAACCGCGACATTCACGGTATCGGTGGTGCCGTCGTTATAGGTGACGACCATCGGAACCATGTTGACGGCGCCCTCGGTGGGCAGGTTGTCCGGGTCGGCCGGAGCAATTGACTTCACCGCGGAATCATCAGGCGTCACGGTGACCGCACGTGCCAGCTCATCGGCAGCCAGCGTCTCGCCGTAGCCCTTCATGATAGAGCTGCCAGTTGCCGCATACTTCTCGGCGGCAGACTGGTAGGAAACCGTCACGGTCACGTTGTCCTTGGAGCCGTCGGGATAGGTGACGACGAGGGCCACATCGTTGTTCTTACCCTCAGTCGGGATGGACGCCCCGTCGGCCAATGCGATCGTGGGGTTCAGGCCCTCTGCGAGTGCGGGATCATAAGTGACGGTCGCCGCGAGCTCATCGAGGGTGGCCGTCTCGCCATAGCCCTTCTCCACCGAACCGCCGTGAGCGCTATAGGTCGGCGCCTGTGTGGCGTTTTCGGTGACCGCGATGTTGATGGTCACCTTGTCGGTCGAATTGTCCGGATAGGTGACGACGATCGTCGCGGGCACGTCTCCCTCGTTGGAGAGATCCGGCGTGGCCTCCCAGGTGTAGGTCGTACCGTCTGGCAGATCATCCTTGTTGGTGATCAGGGTTGCCGGATCGGGTGCGGCGTCACCGGGCTTGGCGGTGGCATCGCGACCGATCGGCTCGTAGATCCCGGCCTGATTCTCCGCGATGGTGATGACGGTGCCGGTGGAGGTGTTCACGCCCTTGGGGTCAGAACCCACGAGAACCGCCTTGGTCACCGTGCTGGGAATGGCGTTCGCTGGCACCGTGAGGGTGAAGGCGCCGGACTCGAGATCCGCTAGCGGAATCGAATAGGTCGCATACGTCTCGCCATTGGCCGTCGGGGTGCCATCGTCATCCGCTTACACCAGCTTGACGATCGCATTGCCGGCCGCCTCATTGGTGGCGTGGATCTTCTCCGTGGCGTCAGCGGGGTTATCGTATACGGTCTTTGGCATCGTGCCCGTTATGGTGCTCTCAGCCGTGCGCACGATCGACGTGGTCTCGGTGGTCGGATCGCTCACCTTGTACTGGCCGGCGTCCGTGCCGTCGGTCTGATCGGTGTAGAGCTCCTGCGGGTCAGGTACGCCGTCGCCGTCGGTGTCGACGTTCATATAGTTGTAGCCGAATTGGAACTCGACGAAATCAAAGATGCCGTCCTGATCCTTGTCGTTCGCCTGCAGATAGGAGTTTGCGTAGGAGTTCGTGAGCTGCTGGAATGGGGCGCCGTTGTCCGCCTTGCCCAGCAAACCGCCGGCAATATACTTGTTCTGATAGTCAGCAGCCATCGACGACTCGAAATACAGCTGCTGACCCTTGTTCGTCACCAGATCATTGACTTTATCGGTGAAGTCCTTGAGCGTGACCCCGTCCTTCAGCTTGTAGGAGATCGTGTAGCTGCGGGACTGCCCGAGGGTCCCCCAGAAAATGTCATTCGTGTTGCTGCGCGCCTGATTGAGCTGACCAAGGGTGAGGTCGTCCCCGTACACCGCGAGCGAGAGCGCCGGGTCAGTGCTGGTATCGACCTTCCCGTCCTCGGTCATGTTCACCGACCACTTGGTACGACCGGTGTCCACATACTGGCCCCGCCCGTCCGAGTTGTAGAGCTGCGTGCCGGTGATGTCGATGAAGGGAAGGAGCTTCTCGGGAACCTGTTCCCTGATGTAGACGACCCAACCGTAATCGGTCTGGAGGTAGTTCTGGTTCGGCTTCCAGGTATGTACCGAATTGATCCGCATCTGGTCGGTATCCATGACGATGGTGTTCGTCATGACGCCTTTGGTGAAATCGGTGGTCTTCTCATTTTTAATGTTGTCGTTGTTCTGCTGGATGTATCCGGTCGAGACACCCTCGGTAGCGATCTGGCCCTTGTTGTTGATGAGGACCATTTCGTAGCTGATCTTGTCATCGGCCAGGCCGAGTGATTCGAGCGTGGCGCCATCCTTGAGCTTGATGGTTACTTTGCTATTCGTAACAACGCCGATGAGCCCCATTTGAAGAACATCGTTTGCCGGGACCGTCCAAGTGGCACCGTTATTGCTTTTCTGCATGTATGTGCCGTTTTGGAACTGGATCGAATCGATTTGCTGGTAAAAATCTGTCTCCGAAAAACTGAAAACGATCATTCCAGCCCATGGATTTTGAGTATCGGTGCTGAACTCGCCGGGAGGATTTCCTTCACGCCATTTCGAGAGCGTGAGCCCGATCGTACCGTCGTTGTTAACGCCGTCGTAGCTCAACTTCGCATAACGCAGTAACGTGTCCGTCATGCCAGTGGCATCGTAGTAGGTGTTCATATCGATGGCACGGTCCGACGTGCCCGTTGTCTCCGCGGCAATGGCCGTCGAGGGATAGAACGTCCCTACGACGCCTGTCTACATCAGTGCTCGCAACAGCACGGTCGATGCGCCGACGCGCTTCACCATGAATGGCGGCGTGATCTCGGGGAATGTCGGCGGCACGGGCGGAGGCCTCTTCGTGGGCAACGGAGAGGTGGACCTCAACGACTCCATCAACGGGCGAGCCCTGGCCGTGATCAACGGCGGTGAGATCTCAGGCAACCGTTCCGGTTGGCTGGGAGGAGGCGTGGCCGTCTCCATGGCCGGCGACCTCACACTCAATAACGGAACGATCTCGGGCAACAAGACCGTGGCCTCCGCAAGCGCCAAGATCACCGGCGGCGGCGGTGTGGGCATCTGGGATTACTGGACCGGTTATTTGGACAACGCATATGAGACCCAGACCGGCTGGACGAAGGAGCGGCTCAAGCAGTTCTGGGAGAACACCTGGTCGCAGAAGGTTCCGGCCCGCTTCACCATGAACGGCGGCGTGATAGACGGAAACGCCACTGACGGCGTGGGCGGTGGTATCTACGCCGGCTCGGGCGCGGTTCAGCTCAAGGCGGGAACCATCTCGAACAACGTCGCCGACAACCAGGGTGGCGGCATCTATGTGCCCGCGGTTCCCTATGTGGCCCATCTCACCCGCGCCCTCGTGACGCAGAACACCGCAAGTGAGCTCGGCAGCGGCATCTGGGCCTGCCCGACCGGCGATGTGCACGTGCTGCTGAACAACACCGGTGCGGTGTTTGCGAACACCTCTGATGGCGCGGGCGGCGATGTCGTGTCCCTGAAGAGGAAGACGGACGCTTCGTACGAGCTCAGCCTCTCCAGCCGCATGCTCGGCGGCGGCAGCGCCACCTGGTATGACGATGGAGGTGTCCTGCGCGCGACTGAAACAGATCAGCTCGGCGAGCCGGATCCTGCCGTCGCGCGCTTCTCCGGCACGGCCGGGGCAACCCCGCATGCCGGCACGGTGGCGGACACCACACGTGACCTCGCCCTGCACACCGAGACCCTGGAAGCGGGCCGTGCTGCCGCCGTCGCGGCGAGCACGCTCACCATCACCGGGAACAAGGCCGTCCGCGGCGCCGGCATCGGCACCAACGGGTCGATCGTCCTCGGCGCTGAAGATGAGGCTGTATCGGTCCCGGTCCGCAAGGTGTGGAACGAGCACGAGAACGCCGATGAGCCGCAGCCGGCGCGCGTGCAGGTGAAGCTCCTGCGCGATGGGGTCTGGGTCGACACCGCCGAGCTCTCCGCGGAGAACGGCTGGGCATACACCTTCGAGGGCCTGCCGAAGCACGTCGACGGCGACCTCGGGACGGAATCCGTGTACACCGTTGAGGAGGTCGCGCCCGCCGGGTACACGTCGGAGATCAGCGGCAACGCAGCTGATGGCTTCACGGTGACGAACACCCCGGTGGTCTCCACCCGCGACATCGCGGTGACGAAGGTGTGGGACGACGCCGATAACCAGGACGAGACGCGCCCGTCGTCGGTCACGGTGCACCTGCTCGCAAACGGCGTGGACACCGGCAAGACCCTTGAGCTCAATGCTGAGAACTCCTGGAAGGGGTCGTTCAAGGATCTACCCGTGAAGAAGGACGGCGCGGAGATCGCCTACACCGTTGTCGAGGATGGGGTGGGCGGCTATACGGCGGAGGTCTCAGGCACGGCGGCCGATGGGTTCACGATCACCAACCGGCACGAGCCGACGTCCAAGACGCCTGACAAGCCGGAGACGGAGAAGCCCGCGAAGTCGAACCCGCGCACGCCGCGCGGGGTGCTGCCGAAAACGGGCGACATGACGCTGGCGTTCACAGCCGCGGGCGCCCTGGGCGGCGCGGGGCTGCTCGGCGTGGCGCTGCGTCGTCGGCGCCGGGGCTAATGCCTGCATGAGGGGGCGCGGCAGCTTGGCGCCCCTCGCTGGGCCGGTCGCATGCCGACATGCATCCTCACAAGGGTGACCTGCCGACAGCGCGCCGTCTTGCACCCCGGTTTTCCTTCAAGTATGCTTAACGCCGCGCCAGCGTGGCTCAACGGTAGAGCAACTGATTTGTAATCAGTGGGTTGCGGGTTCGATTCCTGTCGCTGGCTCCATAGGATGATCGCGGGGTGTGCCAATGCATGCCCCGTTTTTATGTAGCGTATTGGGGCGCAGGCGAAACCTACGCCCCGTTGCTCCCCACGTGCCCAAGGCGTGCCAGCTTCGCGCGGTCCTCGGGCGAGAGCCTGCTGCCGAGCGCCAACTTCATGTTGGGCGCCTCCTCCTGCACGCGCTCGATCTCGCGGTCGATCTGGCCGATCTCCTCCACGAGCATACGCGCCGAGATCCGCGTGACGCCCTTGCCCATCACCGTCGACTGGATGGTCCCGTCGCTCGTCACCACCGAGCACGCCCGGCCCTCCTCGCGGGCCTCAGTGCACAGCCGCTGCACCACCGTATCCGCCGAGACCCCTGTGGGTGAGAACTCGATGCGAATGCCCGCCTGAGGTAGGTTCGGACGCGCAGGCGAGACGTTCCCCGCGCCGTCGAAGACGATCACCGCCTCATAGCTCCCCTGCGCGAAGGCCGCCACATCGGCGATGAGCGCCGTGCGGGCCGCATCGTAGACGTCTGAGGAGTAGGGGTCGTCCGCGCGGTCGAAGATGAGCCGCTCATACCGAGGTGTCGCATGGATGATGTTGTAACCGTCAACCACGAGGAGCTCCTGCTGGCCACGCGCGTTCACTCCGCGGGGAGGCGCTGCGGGGGCATCGGCGCCCAGGCTCGCGAAGGCGTTGCCGACCCCGTAGGTGGAGGCCGACACCTCGGCTCGCACCGACCCCTTGCCGAAGCGCTTCGCCTTCGACTTCGCGCGATTCCTCTTCGTCATGCCTCACACCTCCGGAACAGGCGGCAAGCTGTCCCAGCTGCGCCGGAGCCACTCGTAGCAGAGCACGGTGGCGGCTTGCGCGACGTTCAGGCTCTCGGTCTGCCCGCGTTGCGGCAGGCGGGTGAGCATGTCGCACCGCTCCTGCACGAGCCGGGAAAGCCCCGTGCCCTCCGCCCCCATGACCAAGGCGACCCGGCCGTCGAGCGGCGTCTCCCAGCTGGTGCCCTCGGCGTGCTCACTCGCACCCACCGCCCAGAAGCCGGCCTCTTTCAGCTGCTCAAGAGCGCTCGCCAGATTGGCGACCTGCGCGATCGGCAGATGCATGACGGCGCCCGCCGAGGTCTTGAAGGTGCCGATGCCCACGCCCGCGGCGCGCTTGTTCGCGATTACGACACCCGCGGCCCCCACCACCTCGGCGGATCGCACGATGGCCCCAAGGTTGCCCTCGTCGGTCACGTGGTCGAGGACCACCACAAGTGCGGGACCGGAGCCGGCAGCCGAGATGATATCGGTGATGTCGGCATACGGGAAGGAGCCGACCTCGAGCATGATCCCCTGATGAGCCCCGTGACTCGACAGCTCAGACAGCCGTTCGCGGCTGACGTACTCGATTGGCGTGCCGATCTCGGAGAGCGCGGAGATGAACTCCTCGCTGCCGGGGTCACTCTGGCCCGCGGCGATGAGGGCGCGGCGATGCGGGAACCCGGTGCGAAGCGCCTCGGCCACGGCGCGGCGGCCCTCGATATAGAGACCTTGGTGAGCGGCCGCGCGATTGCTTCCAGAGGCAGGCCACGTGTCGCGTGCGCCCGCCGCCCCAAAAGCGTGTCCTTGCACCCCGCTCCCCCTAGAGCCCCGCGCAGCGCTCCCCTTTCTCAGCTGCCCGTCTGAAGCGCTTCGATGGTCGTGGCGGCCGCCCTCCGTCATGCGATCTGCGCTTCGCGTTCGCTTGCCACCGTCGCCCGCAGCATCGCGCCGGGCGCCGGCGCTCCCCCGCTCTGCACGCGTATTGAAGTCGTCTCTCCCCTGACGCTCCCTGCGTCCTTTGCTCTGGCCGCCACCCTGCGCGCGGCCGCGGCGACGATCGCCGGAGGAGCCAGCCGAGCCACCGTTTCGCCTGTTCTGAGCCATCCCGTCCCCCTACGCCTGCTTGATGCGAGAACCGGCCGCGGTGTCCTCCACCGCCAAGCCAAGTGTCGTGAGCTCGTCGCGGATCGCATCGGCACGGCCCCAGTCCTTGGCGGCGCGCGCTGCAGCGCGGGCGGTGAGGATCGCCTCGGCAGCCCCGTCCACATCGTCGCCTGCATAGCCTACAAGCTCCGCCGCCGTCTCAACGAGCTCTGCCGGCAGGGCGCTCACGCGCGCGGGGAGCTCGATGCCGAGCGTGTCGAACGCCTGCGCGATCGTATCGGCAGCGGCCGTGACCGCTCCGGCATCGGCGGCGGCGCCCGCCTGCTCGAGGTATACATTCGCCTCGGTCACCAGCGTGAACAGGGCCGCGACGGCGCCGGCGGTGTTGAAGTCGTCATCCATCTGCGCACGGAACTCCGCCTCCGCCGCCTCGACGGCCCGCGCCAGGTTGTCGGCGAGCGCGGCATCGGCCTCGGCTCCTGCGTGGTTCCCGGCCCAGCGCAGGTTGTCCACCGTGCCCGCGATACGTGCCAGGGAGCTCTCCGCCCCCTCCAGGCGCTCCCAGGAGAAATCAAGGGGAGAGCGGTAGTGCGTCTGGGCCATGAGCAGGCGCAGGGCTGCGGCTGAGTGCTTCTCGAGCACCTCCTCCAGCGTGAAGAAGTTGCCGAGGCTCTTCGACATCTTCTCGCCGTCAACCAGTAGCATGCCCGTGTGCATCCAGGTGTTCGCGAACCCCTGGTGCCAAGCGCAGCTCGCCTGGGCGCACTCGTTCTCATGGTGCGGGAAGGCGAGGTCGGAGCCGCCGCCGTGTATGTCGATGGGCACGCCGAGATAGCGGTGGACCATCGCGGCGCACTCGGTATGCCAACCCGGGCGCCCCTGTCCCCAGGGGCTCGGCCAGCTGGGCTCGCCGGGCTTCGCCGCCTTCCAGAGCGCGAAGTCGAGCGGGTCGCGCTTGTCCTCGTTCTCCTCGATGCGAGCACCGACCATGAGGTCGTCGATACGCCGGCCCGAGACGACACCATAGCCCTCGTCGCTGCGAACCGAGAAGTACACATCCCCGTTCTCGGCCGCGTAGGCGTGCCCCTGCTCGATCAGGCTCTTGATCATGCCGATCATGGGCCCGATCTCCTTTGTGGCCCGGGGACGCACATCGGGATCAAGTACGTTCGCACGATGCATGACCTCGATGAAGCGCTCGGAGAACTCGAGGGCGACCTCCTCGGCACCACGACTCTGCTCGTTGGCGCGGTTGATGATCTTGTCGTCGACGTCGGTCAGGTTCTGCGCGAAGGTCACCTCGTACCCCGAGGCGATGAGCCAGCGCCGAATCACGTCGAAGCTGATGAAGGTGCGCGCGTTGCCGATGTGGATGTTGTCGTAGACGGTCGGCCCGCAGACATACATGCGGACGCGCCCCTCCTCGATGGGGGCGAACTCGGCTTTTTCGTGCGTTTGGGATGAGTAGATGCGCATGGGTCTCCTATCGCTTCTCGAGGAGGCAAACGGCCCAGGCGCCGATGCCCTGGCCCGAACCCTCCCAGCCGAGTTCCTCGGTGGTGGTCGCCTTGATGCCCACTGACTCGATGCCCACGCCGAGGGCGGCCGCCAGATTGCGGCGCATGGCGTTCCGATGCGGGGTGATCTTCGGCCCCTGGCAGGCGATCGTGCAGTCCGCGTCCACGAACTCGAACCCCAGGCCGCGGACCTGCTCCATCACGCGCGTGAGGAGCACCAGGGAGTCGGCGTTCTCGTAGGCCGGATCCGTATCAGGGAAGAGCTTGCCGATGTCGCCGGCGCGGGCGGCGCCCAAGATGGCGTCTGCCAGCGCATGGGCGAGCACATCGGCGTCGCTGTGCCCGAGCAGGCCTTTCGCATGGGGGATGTCGACGCCGCCGATGATGCAGCGACGCCCCTCGACGAGGCGGTGCACGTCGTAGCCGTGGCCGATGCGCAAGGCACCCATGTCAGCTCCTCTGATCGTGAATGTTCCGCTTGCCATGATACCCCAGCGACCAGGGCGCACCAGACTCTCGACGCGAGCGCAGCGGGGTCGCCAGCATCAGACAGCCGCCCGTGGCCAAGAGTCGCACGGGTTGTGATGGACGCCCCATGAGGGCATGTCACCCGTGCGCGCGCAAAGCCGGGGCCGCGAGAGCGCCCTGTTGCAAATCCGCGCAGGCACAGGCCGCATCACGGCAGACGCGGAAACATCCCCGTGTCCTGGGCGCTCTCGGCATCACTCATGCGCCCGAGCAGGATGGCCGTCACCGGGCGCAGATCCTCGGGCACGGTGACCTTGAGGTTGTCGCGGGGGCTCTGCACGCAGAGCACAGTACCGCCGGCACGCTCCACGAGCGAGGAGTCGTCCGTCCCCACGAAGCCCTCGGCCAAGGCCCGCTCGTGTGCGCGACGCATAGCCTCGATGCTGAAGATCTGCGGCGTCTGCGCGGCCCAGTACATGCTGCGCGGCGGAGTCTCGCGGATGCGGGCGCCGTCGACGATCTTCAGGGTGTCGATCGCCGGCTGGCCGCAGACCACCCCGTCAACGCCGTCGGTGTCGAGCAGCACGCTGATCGCGCTGTTGATGGCCTCGGTGGTGATCAGGGGGCGTGCGCCGTCATGGATGGCCACGTACTCGAAACCCTCCGGCACGGCTGCCACGGCCGCACGCGTGGAGTCCTGGCGCGTCTCGCCTGAGTCGGCGAAGGTCACCGGCGTGCGGATGTCGAAGGGATCGATGGCGACGCGCTTCATCTCGAGACGGCGCCGCGCCGGGCAGACCACCACGATATGGTCAACGTAGACCGAGCGATCGAACGCCATGACCGACCAGGTCACCATCGGACGACCGGCGACGTTCACCAGCTGCTTTCCACCGGGGTTGCCGAAACGAGAGCCGGTTCCCCCTGAGGCGATGACGGCGCAGACCCGGCTCATCGGCCACCGGTCCCCTGCTTGTCCCCGCGCATGCGGTAGAGGCTGTCGGCCAGGATCGCGGGGTTGTTCACACCGAAATCTCCCAGGCGCTCTGGGTCAGTGCGGATGTCGTTCATAAGGTCCTGGAGCGAGCCGTACTCGTCCACGATCTTCTCGGCGACGTCGTCGCGCACCACGGAGACGCGTGAGAGCGTGCGCAGGCCGAGCGGGGTCAGAACGGAATCCTCGTCGAGGTTGTCGTAGCCGAGCACCTCGGCCACGCGTTTGGGGCTCGTGAGCTCTTGGGCCGTCATGCCGAGGAACTGGTTGCGGATGCGCGCGGCGTTCTCCTCCGAGGAGTCGGCTGCGTAGTCGCGGATCATGAGGTTGTACTCGTCGTCCATGGCGGCGCCGGCGAGCTGCTCAAGCTGCATGTGCGGAAGCTTGCCGTGGGTTCCGAGCTTCTCGATGACGTCCTCGAGGCCGATCTTGGTCTGCTGGATGATCTCGAAGCTCGAGAAGATGTCGGTGATGTCCGCGAGCGTGACGTAGTCGTCGAGCTCGAGGGCGGTGAGGCGCAGCAGCGAGCGGTCGAGCGAGGTGCAGGTGGTCTGCAACGTGGACATGAGCTGTCCGACCGACCCCATGAGCGCGCTCACCGGCTGGAGCTCGTAGCTCTTGCCGCGCACGTACACGTTCACGACCGCGCGACGCGAGGACACCGAGATCACGATGGCGTCGGTGAGCACCGACATGCGGGCCGCGGTGCGATGGCGCATGCCCGTCTCGCTCGTGACGAGCGAAGGGTCGGGATTCAAGTGGAAGTTGGCGCGGAGGATCTGGGTCAGGTCCTCGTCGATGACGATCGCGCCGTCCATCTTGGAGAGCTCGAAGAGGCGGTTGGCGGTGAACGAGATGTTCAACGGGAAGCCGTCGTTGCCGGCGCCGAGGACGTGCTCGACATCGCCCACGCATATGAGAGCACCCAGGTGACCTGCGATGATCATATCGAGTGCGGTGCGGATCGGCTGGCCGGGGGCGGTCAGGCGGATCGCCTCTTGCATGCGCTTCTGGACGTCACTTTTCTCCACGGACCGCACCCACCTCATCATCGTGTTGTCGTAGCGTGTACGCATGTATTTTGACACGGATTCGTAGGGGTTCTGTGGCGAATCGAGGGCGTAACGGAAAAGGAAAACTTACGAACGCATGCGCATGCACAGGGACCACGCGACCCCTTGCATAGATATACCTATGCATTTTGCCATGGACCCCAGCACTAACGTGAAGCGATATGCGGTAAGGCACGTCCCTTTCAAGAGAAGTTTCCTTTGCTTCCCGTCTTCTTAATATTGAAATGATCAAATATGAGAATTATATTGTAAAAATTCTATAATTTGAATCAGAAGTGAGGTGTTCCGTAGAAAAAGTTGCGGAAGTGCGGTAGTGAATTTTGAGAGCTCAAGTAGCCACCTCGATATGCTGATATTTTCGCAGGAAAAAGTTGGCCGGACTTTGCTGCTACTTCAACATTCTCAACGCACTACCGCACTTCTGGAAGTTTTCAAAATCCAAGCCGGCGCGAGATTGTGTGTAAGCGCCTTGACATCGAGGAAGACGCAAAGGACCCGGATGGCAGATGCCATCCGGGTCCTCAATCTCGTCGCAGCCGCAGGTTCGCGGAGCTGGTCTGTCGCCACAGGAACCATGCCCCCGCGCGGCTCAGACCTCCCCGCATTTACCGCGTGCCGGCTCCAACCTGCAGGTTGCCACCTGAGCCAGAGCGCGGTGTACCCACCACCGGTGCGGTGCCGGAGTTGCGCGGCGCCGCCTCAAAACTTGCCCCGAGGGCGCCCTTGGCACGCGGCGCGGGGATCTCGCCCGAGCCGTGCGTGAAGACGAACTCCCCGTCGACCACATCGGTCACCACCGTGTCACCCGGGTTCCACTCCCCTGCCAGCAACTCCTCAGATAACGGATCCTCGATGAGCGTCTGGATGGCGCGGCGCAGCGGACGGGCGCCGTTGGTGAGGTCGGTGCCCTCGGCCACGATCTTCTCAAGCGCCGCCTCGGTGAGCTCGATATTCATACCGTTCGCGAGCAGCCGCTGGCGCAGATCGTCCACGAGCAGGCCCGCGATCGTCTTCAGACTCTCACCCGCGAGCTTCTGGAAGACCACGATGTCGTCGATACGGTTCAGGAACTCAGGCCTGAACAGGCGCTTGAGCTCGCCCATCGCACGGCCGCGGATCTCCTTGGAGGTGAGACCCACCTCGCCCGTGGTGCCGAAGCCCACGCTCGCGTCCTGGGCGATCTCGCGGGCACCCACGTTCGAGGTCATGATCACCACGGTGTTGCGGAAGTCCACGGTCTTGCCCTGGCCGTCCGTGAGACGGCCCTCGTCGAGCACCTGCAGCAGGATGTTGAAGATGTCGGGATGCGCCTTCTCGATCTCGTCGAAGAGGACGACGGAGTAGGGATGCCGGCGCACCGCCTTGGTGAGCTGGCCGCCTTCCTCGTGGCCCACGTAGCCCGGGGGGCTACCGATGAGCTTCGAGACCTCGTACTGGCTGGCGAACTCCGACATGTCGAAGCTTATCAGCGCGTCCTTGCTGCCGAAGAGGTACTCCGCGAGCGTCTTGGCGAGCTCGGTCTTACCTGTGCCCGTGGGGCCGAGGAAGATGAACGAGCCGCCGGGACGGCGCGGGTCCTTGAGGGGCGAGCGCGAGCGGCGGATAGCCTTGGAGACGGCCGCCACGGCCTCGTCCTGGCCGATGATGCGCGTCTTGAGCACGCTCTCGCAGTTGAGCAGCCGGCGTGACTCATCCTCGGTGAGCGAGGACACCGGCACCCCGGAGGTGGCGGAGACGATATCGGCAATCTCGGACACGTCGACGACGAGCGGATTCGCCTCCATCTCGGCCTCCCAGGCCTCGCGCACGGACTTGAGCTCGGCCTCGGCCTGCTCCTTCTGTTCCGTGAGCTCGGCGGCGCGGTTCATGTCGTCGGCCTCGGTGGCTTCTTCAACAGAGGTGGCGAGCTCCTTCACGCGACGCTCGGCGGCCCGCACCTCGGCAGGCGCCTTGTTGGCTGCGATGCGCGCCCGGGCACCCGCCTCGTCGATGAGGTCGATGGCCTTGTCGGGCAGGAAGCGGTCTTGGATGTAGCGGCTCGACAGCGACGCGGCGGCCTCGATGGCAGCCGGGGTGTAGCGCACATGGTGGTGCTCCTCGTAGCGCGGGGTGAGCGCCGTGAGGATGCGCACTGTGTCCTCCACGTTGGGCTCCTCGACGTCGATCGCCTGGAAGCGACGCTCGAACGCGGGGTCCTTAGAGAGGTACTTGCGGAACTCCTCGGCCGTGGTGGCGCCGATGATCTGGAAGGCGCCGCGCGCGAGCACGGGCTTCAGCATGGAGCTCGCATCGATGGAGCCCTCTGCGGAGCCGGCGCCGATCAGCGTGTGCATCTCATCGATGAACAGGATGATGTCGTCGGCCTCGGTGGCCTCCTGGATGACGTTCTTCAGGCGCTCCTCGAACTCGCCGCGGTACTTGGCGCCCGCCACGAGGCCGGGCAGGTCAAGCGTCCAGACATTCTGGCCCACGAGGTTCTCGGGCACGTTGCCGGAGGCGATCTCCTGCGCCAGACCCTCGACGATGGCCGTCTTGCCCACGCCAGGGTCACCGAGGATCAGCGGGTTGTTCTTGGCGCGGCGGGAGAGGATCTCCATCATGCGGGAGATCTCCTTCTCACGGCCGATGACCGGGTCGAGCTTGCCGGCGCGCGCCTGGTCGGTGAGATTCGTGCCGAACTGGGCGAGCGTGGAGCTCTCCTCGGCCTGGGCCTGACCGGCCTCGCCGGAGAAGAACGGCAGCCCCGAGCCGGGTCGACCTGAGCCGGCGCCCGCCATGGGGCGCTTCTTGCCCTGGTCCTTCGCCGTGAGCTTCTCCACGACCCCGCGCACGGAGGACGCCGAGGTGCCGAGCCGGTTCAGGATGTCCGTGGCGCGGTTGCTGGCCTCGGAGACCATGGCGAGCAGCAGGTGCTCGGTGGAAACGTAGGTCTGGTTGTTCTCGCGGGCGATGCGGAAGCTCTTCTCCATCACGGCGATGACCGCGGGGGTGAAGGCGAGCTTCGAGGCGTCTGCGGCCTCGGGAGCTGCGGCATCGGGCCCGTCGGAGGGCGCCTCGGCCGCGGGGGCGTCGTCCCCACCCGCTGCCTCGGCGGCCTCCGGAGCCGCGACGGGCTCGGACGCACCGTCGGCAGCCGGGGCGGAGGACTGCTTCAGCTCCGCCAGGATGTCCTCGTGCGTGATCTCAAGCTCACGAAGGGCTTCTGCGGCGATGCCGGAGTCTTCTTTCGCCATGGCCAGGAGCAGATGCTCCGTGCCGACTTTCTGGGAGCCGAGCGCGATGGCCTCCTCTTTGGACAAGGACATGACCTTGCGCGCGCGGTCGGTGAATCTATCTAGCATCTGATTACCTCTTACGTGCGGGATCGTACTATCAGGTCAGTTGTTTACCCAAAGAGGGGCCTCCCTAACATGGGGAGGCCCCTCCACAGTGGCACCGCATATGTGGTCGCGACGCGCCCGTGAATCGATGGGTGCGCGTCGGAAGGGGCCGCCTCAGTCCTCGAGCACAACCTCGCGGTGGTCGGCGGTGATGAGATCGGAGACGGTGATCTCGGCTCCGAGATAGCGGCTCAGGTTGTCAGCCAGGGCCTCGAGCTCGGCCCGGGCGTCATCGAGGCGATCGGGCTCGATGCACTCGAAGACCACCACGGCGTCGCGGGTCTGATCGTTGAGCGCGGTGCGCTGGCTATCGCGCCAGTTCCAGCAGCGGCTCGTGGCCCCGGCGTCATCAAGGTAGATGAGCTCGCCCGGGAGCGCCGGGTCATCGGCGTCCTCTCCAATGGGCAGGAAGGGCTCGCCACCCTGCTCGGTGACGGCCAGACGATAGTCGCCCTCGATCGTGTTGAGGTCGAACCCGCCAGTTGGGAAAGCATAGGTGAGCGAGACGGTGTTGTAGATGTCCACCGACGGCGTGATGGAGCCCACGGGCTTACCCTTGAGCACGCGCTTGAGCAGGTTCTCGATGGCGCAGCGGGCGCCCTTCTTCGTCTTGAAACGGCGGTAGGCCTCGCGCCAGACGCGCACGGGCTCGTTCTCGGAGATCGTGCCGCTTGTGAGGAAGCGCTCCGCACGGACGTTGGCGCGGTCCAGGCCACGCGCGATCTCAGCGGCATCCTCGGCCGAAACCTCCTCTGCCGGTTTGAGGCCGCGCGCCACCAGCACGCCGATGGCCGCCTCGGGGAAGAGCTGCCAGAACGAATCCTCTGCAATGAACTTCTTCATGTTCCCTCCTTGGGTTGTGCGTTAGTGACGCTCGTTAGTTGCATCATGGCGCAACACGGTCACCGATGATGCGAAAATCTGATACGAAATATGTTTGCTATGCATATTAACCCAGTCCAGTGTATCAGAGTCGCGGTGCGGAGGGGTGTCTAACGCCTGAGGCGCGGCATCCGGCCGTCCGCAAAACGAAGGTTGAACAGGGATCATTCGCTGAAATTGATCCCCATCTGCCGTTGCTACGCGATTCCCAGCAGCCACATCAAGAGCGCGAGCGCATTCGGAATCGCCCAGAGTATGAGGATCGCCCGATAGGGCCACGCATGCGCACGGGTGATGGCGGCGAACTCCCGAATGAACGCCGCGGGCCAGAGCCAGCTCCTCGTATGGCTGCCCACGCCGTCGGCGGCGATCCCCAGGTCCTTGGCGTACTCAGCGCAGCGGAATACGTGGTAGTCGCTAGACACCACCGCCGCACGGTATGACTTCCCCGCCATGCGCTCGTCCATGAGCGCTTTTGAGTATTCTAGGTTTTCCCGCGTGGTGGTCGAGTTGTCCTCGTGAATGATGCGGTCTTCGGGCACGCCGCGGCGGATAAGATAGCGGGCCATTGCCTCGGCCTCGGAGATCTCCTCATCGGCTCCCTGCCCGCCCGAAGCCACGAACATGCCATCGCACCCCTGCCGTTCCCACAGCTCAAGGGCTTTGTCGATACGGCCAGCGAGCACCGGCGAGGGCTCCGTGCCGTTCAAGCCAGCACCGTGGATGATGATGAAATCATAGGTTCGACGGATCGGCAGGAGCCGGTAGAGAAACGAGTAGACCAGCAGAGCGAGGAGAGTGAAGGAGAACCAGAGGCCCTCGAGGATGAACAGGGTCATCAGCGAGATGAACCATGAGGGGGCGCCGAGAAACGCCGCAAAGGGAAACACGGCGAACATGCCGATGATGAAGAGGGCCAGCGCGATCGGGAGGGCGGAGGAGGCGCTCAGGCCGTTGCGTCTGATCACGATGATGCCGTTGGCGATGAGCGCGATGACGCTCGCGAAAGGGCTGGCCAAAATGATCAGAGCTATTGGCAGGATCATCCAATCCTGGCCGTATCGAGCAAGGAGCAGGGACGCGGTGGTGAGTATGAACAGCAGGAGGAAGAGCGCGTTTCTAAACTGACGCGGCTCACGCCAGAACGAGTAGGCGAACAGGCCGCCGAAGAGGATGCTCGGAAACCACAATATAAACTGTGTGATCACAGTTTCGAACATGCGTCCCTCCAATACGGCATCCGATTGCCCGCCAGTGTAGCAAAGCGCTCACTCGGCGGAAAAGGCGGTCGGCCCCAGTCTGGACAACAGATGCGACGCGATGACAGGCGGCCACTCGAGTGGCCTTACGCCTCGGCCGGCTTTCCATCCGAATGGGCGCGCACCTGCTTCTGGTACCCCTCGCCCCAGGCCCAGAGGGCCTCGATCACCTGTTGGAGACTCAGACCCAACGACGTGAGCGCATATTCAACCCGTGGGGGAACCTCAGCGTAAACCGTACGCGTTACCAAACCGTCGGCCTCCATCTGGCGCAGGCTCTGAGTGAGCATCTTCTGGGACACATGCCCCACCGAGCGCTGCAGTTCGCTGAACCGCTTGGGTCCCTCCAGGAGATCGCGCACGATCAGGATCTTCCACCTGCTGGTGATCAGGCAAAGCGTAGTCTCAACAGGACAGGCAGGAAGCGTCTCTGTAGTCATCATACATGCCTCCATATCTTAAACAAAAAAGAGATAGCAGGTAAAACCCAATAGTTACTAGAAGAATACTACCATATAAATAAGTGCTTACTTATATTTTAGACTGTGCTGCGGAACCATGAAGGTATCAGATGAAAACGGGTTCACACCCACGCAAGAACAGGAGACCGCCATGAAGATCGCAATCATCGCCGCCAACGGACGCGCCGGCAGGCTCATCACCGCCGAAGCCGTGCGCCGCGGTCACGACGTCACCGCCATCGTCCGCAGCGAGAACAAGACCGACGCGCCGAGCACCATCCAAAAGGACATCCTCGACCTCACCGCTGAGGACCTCGCAGGGTTTGAGGTTGCCATCGATGCTTTCGGGACCTGGGACCCTGAGAAGATGTCGCTGCACACTGACACCGTCCTCCACCTCGCCGACATCCTCTCCGGCACCGATACGCGCCTGCTCGTGGTCGGCGGTGCCGGCAGCCTGTACGTGAACCCCGAGCACACGGTCACCGTTGCCGATGCTCCTGACTTCCCCACCGACTACCTCCCGACGGCTACCGCGATGGCAGCCTCCCTCGCAAAGCTCCGTGCACGTGATGACGTGCGCTGGACCTATCTCTCCCCTGCCGCCGACTTCCAGGCTGACGGGGAGCGCACCGGCGCCTACCTGCTCGCCGGTGAGGAGTTCACGCTGAATACAGCCGGCGAGTCCGTCATCTCCTACGCCGACTACGCGATCGCCATGCTGGACGAGGCCGAGCGCACCGGTGCGGACGCCCATGTGCACGAGCGGATCTCCGTGGTACGCCGCTAACGGGCCTGCGGCCATGACGCAATCTGAGCTCCTGCTCTGGCTCATAGATCGCCTGCTCACCGAGCGGAATGACCGGACCGACCGCGCCGCGCTCCCCAGGCATACGGAGGAGCGTTGGCGCCTGTACCGGGCGCTCGTGAACACGCGGCCGCCCGCGCCCGTGAGCGCTGAATACCGTGCCGTCGAGGACGCGTTCCTCACCGAGCGCTCGCACGAGCGCGGAATCGTTGGACTCGACGCCGCCGAGCGCTTTGGGGACGATCTGCTCTGGCAGGGGGACATCACCCTGCTCGCCGCCGATGCCATCGTGAACGCTGCGAACGCTCAGATGCTCGGCTGCTTCGTGCCCAACCATGGATGCATCGACAACGCCATACACACGCAGGCGGGCACGGGGCTCCGTCTCGCCTGCGCCGCGATCATGGATGCCCAAGGCCATGAAGAGCGCACGGGAGACGCCAAGATCACGCCGGGCTTCAACCTGCCAGCGAGGTACGTCATCCACACCGTCGGACCTATAGTCACCGGCGCGGCACCCACGACGCAGAACCGCGTTGACCTTGCAAGCTGTTACCGAGCGAGCCTTGGCCTCGCGCAGGATCACAACCTGGAGAGCGTTGCGTTCTGCTGCATCTCAACCGGCGTGTCTCGGTTCCCGCAGCGCGAGGCAGCAGAGATTGCCGTCGCCACCGTACGCGAGCGACGGCAGGCGGCGCGGGCCGCAGGCCAGGCCTTCCCCATCGCGGTGTTCAACGTCTTCACCGATGGGGATCGGGAGCTGTATCGAGAGCTGCTCGCCGCACCCGCCCGATAAGGAGGAACCATGTCAGAGCCCACCCTGGTGACCGCCCCGGCACGCCCGACCGTCGTGCGCTCGAGCGCCTGCGACACTCCTTCGACCAAGCGGAGGCCATCCTCATCGGGGCCGGGGCCGGCCTCTCCACGGCAGCTGGCCACACCTATGACGGAACACGCTTTGAAGAGACGCTGGGACCTTGGCGTGCACGGTACGGCATCACTGACATGTACTCGGGCGGGCTCTACCCCTTTGAGACCCTTGAGGAGTTCTGGGGGTACTGGAGCCGCACCATCCTCGTGAACCGATACGAGGGAGAGGCAGGAGCCGCCTACGAACGCCTGCTCAAGCTCGTTCGCGACCGCGACTACTTCGTCATCACCACCAACGTCGACCACTGCTTCCAACGCGCGGGCATCGACCGCAAGCGCCTCTACTACATGCAGGGCGACTACGGACTCTTCCAGTGCTCGCGCCCCTGTCACCAGCGGACGTACGATAACGAGGATGCGGTACACGCCATGGTCGTAGCCGTGAACGAGCGGATTCAGGCCCAACGGGAGCAGGGCATCGCACCAAGCGAGTTAGATCTTGGGGTGCCGAGCGAGCTCATCCCCCACTGCCCCGTCTGCGGTGCGCCGATGACGACGAACCTGCGGATCGACGGCCGGTTCGTGGAGGATGTCGGCTGGCATGCGGCGGCTGAACGCTATGCCGAATTCACGCAACGCCACCGCGGCGCGCGTATGCTCTACCTCGAACTCGGTGTGGGCGGCAACACCCCCGGCATCATCAAGTACCCGTTCTGGAGGATGACAGCCGAGAACCCGCAGGCGACCTACGCCTGCGTGAATGCCGGCGAGGCCTGCACCTTGAGCACGATCGAGCGGCAAAGCGTGCTCATCAACGCAGATATCAACGCGGTCCTCGATGTGCTGGAGCGGTGAGCTGAGGTCGCACCGTGCAGCTATACGGTGACCGAAGATATGTCCTTACCGCATACGACAACGAGCACCCCGGCAGATGCTCCCTGAACAACAGGCAGGGCCGAGCACATGGACACGCTCGGCCCTGAAACCGTAGGGTCGATATCAAAGCCTGCCGCAGAGAGAGATGCGAATGCCGAGTTAGCACCGCGCCCTTCTGCTAGTACAACTTCGCCCCTGCGGGGATGCGGCCATCGACCATAAGGACGTTCAGGCGCTCCTCGCCCTCCACCTCGTGCACGGCGCTGATGATCATGCCGCAGGATGCGATGCCCATCATCTTGCGCGGTGGCAAATTCGTGATGGCGACGAGCGTCTTGCCGATCAGCTCCTCCGGCTCGTAGTAGGCGTGGATGCCCGAGAGGATCGTGCGATCCTCATCGGTGCCGTCGTCGAGCGTGAACTGCAGGAGCTTCTTCGACTTGGGCACCGCGACGCAGTCCTTGACCTTCACGATGCGGAAATCCGACTTCGAGAAGGTCTCGAAATCCACGAAGTCGGCGAACAGGGGCTCGACGGTCACGTTCTCGAGGTCGACGTCGGACACGGCGCCCTCGACGGAGGCAGGTGACTCGCTGACGGCGGAGCCCTCACCAGCAGCCGCAACGGGCGCCGCGGACGTTGCATCCACAGCGCTTGATGCCGCAGCTCCCGCACCGGCGGCCTTGCCCTCAGGACGCATGTGCGGGAAGAGCAGGACGTCGCGGATGGAGGCGGAATCCGTCAGCAGCATGACCACGCGGTCGATGCCGATGCCGATACCGCCCGCCGGGGGCATGCCATACTCGAGCGCACGCACGTAGTCCGCGTCGTACTCCATGGCCTCGTCGTCGCCGCCGGCCTTCTCCTCCATCTGCCGCGCGAAGCGCTCAGCCTGATCGACCGGGTCGTTCAACTCGGAGAACGCGTTGGCGTACTCATGCCCGGCGATGACGAGCTCGAAACGGTGCGTGAGGCGTGGATCGTCCTCGCGGCGCTTGGCGAGCGGTGAGACCTCGACCGGGTAGTCGGTCACAAACGTGGGGTTCACCAGCGAGTCCTCACCGATCTCGTCGTAGAGCTCGGCGATGAGCTTGCCGGCGCCCCACTCGGACTTCACCTCGATCCCCTTGGCGCGGGCAATCTCAGCGAGACGCTCGACCGGGGTGTCGAGGGTGACGGTCTCACCCACCACGGCCGACACGACCTCGCTCATAGGGATACTCGGCCAGCTGCCGGATAGATCGATCTCCTTCCCCTGGTAGGTAATCTGCTCGGAATCGTTCACCCGGGCGTTTGCAGCCTTGATGACACCCTCGGCCAGGGCTTTCATGCCGTCGAGGTCGCTGTAGGCGCGGTAGGCCTCCATGGTGGTGAACTCAGGGTTATGTGTCAGGTCCATGCCCTCGTTGCGGAAGATGCGCCCGATCTCATACACGCGCTCGTAGCCGCCCACGAGCAGGCGCTTCAGGTGCAGCTCGGTGGCGATGCGCAGGTAGTTCTCCTGGTTCAGAGCATTGAAGTGCGTGATGAAGGGCTTGGCCGTGGCGCCGCCCTGGATGGTCTGGAGGATGGGGGTCTCCACCTCCATGTAGCCGTCCTGCTCCATGTAGCGGCGGAACTCCGACACGATGGCCGAGCGCTTGCGGAAGGTCTCGCGGACGTCGGCGTTCACGATGAGGTCGACGTAGCGCTGACGGTAACGGGTCTCTTTGTCGGAGAGGCCGTGGAACTTCTCGGGCAGCGGGCGCACGCTCTTCGAGAGGAGCGTGAGCTTGGTGGGTGCAAGGGAGAGCTGGCCGCGGCGGGTGCGCAGGACGGTGCCGGCTACGTTGATGATGTCACCCATGTCGAGCTGGCCGACGAGCTCCCAGTCGGCTTCGCTCATGGCGTTCACCCGGCAGAAGATCTGGATGTCGGCCGTGGGATCGCGGAGCACCAGGAAGGCGATCTTACCTTGGTTGCGGATGTTCATCACGCGTCCGGCCAGATGGTAGGCGGCCTCGGTGACCCCGCCGTCCTCGAGGCCCGCGTAGCGCTCGATCAGATCGGCCGCGTACGCATCCACGGTTGAATGCTCAGGATACGGTGTCTGCCCGGCCTCGAAGAAGGCCTGCCGGCGCGCTATGCGCTGCTCGCGCTCGGAAAGCGGGGACGCGGTGCCGTCTACCGCGGGGCTCTGCTGCTCTGCCATGGAAACTGCTCCTTTAAACGAAAAAGCTCCCCGAGGCCGCACGGGTCCCGAGGAGCCAAACTGCACTGGACCCGTGGTCTAGCGCGTGATCTTGGTGATGGTGTAGGTGCGCTGCTTACCGGCCGGCGTGATGCACACCACCGTCTCGCCCTCGGCGTGCCCGATGACCGCGCGGCCGACCGGGGACTCGTTGGAGATCTTGCGCTCGAGCGAGTTGGTCTCGGTGGTGCCCACGATGGTGACCTCGGTGGCCACGCCGTCGCCGTCAACCAGGCCGACGGTAGAGCCGATGGAGACGATGAGCGCGGAGTCTGCGGAGGCGTCCGTGGCTTTGGCGAGGATCGCGCGGATCTCGGCGATGCGGGAGGCGTTCTTGGCCTCCTCCTCCTTGGCGGCGTCGTACTCGGCGTTCTCAGAGAGGTCACCGAAGGCGCGGGCCTCCTTGAGGTGCTCGATGATCTCCTGCTGCTTCTCGCCCTCACGCCACGCGAGCTCGTCAGCGAGCTTCTTGCGGCCTTCAGCGGTCAGTACGATGTCGCTTGCATCCATATAGGAAAACTCCTTGCTGTGTTCGAGATCAGAGACGCGGGAACGCGTGGGTTAGTCGTTGGAGATGGGGCTGTCGGCCTCTTCCTTCTTCTGCTTGGCGGCAGCGAGCTTGGCCTCGAGCTCACGGATCTCGGCGTCGTCGGAGTCCTCGATGACGGTCTCGGCCTCGACGTCCTGGGTATTCGCCTTGTCATCCTCAGAAGACATGCCCTCGCGGAGGTTCTTCACGGTGGCGCCGAGTGACTTACCGAGCTTCGGGAGGTTCTTGGGACCGAAGATCAGCAGAGCGACGATGATGATGGCGACCCACTCAAAACCCTTAGGGAACATACATTTTCCTCTCGTTGACGCCATATGGCGCGACCGACCGTGACAGCATCTCCGTGTCGCGGCGTTCGTAGCAGTATACCGCGCAGATGGGGGCCTCACAACTGCCGGTGCATTTTACACCAGATGAGCGCCGTCCCTTTTCAATACCTTGATATAGGAGTGGCTCCGCAGGTGAGCGCCGTGTTAAACGGGCGGAGAGTTGGGATGCGGTGGCCCTCCCCGATACGAACGCATCGCACGGCACCGGCTCCCGCTTCAACGCAGTGACTTGGATCCGTACCTGGCGACCGCGCGTCGGACCGTGGCGTCTCCAGTTCACGCCGTGGAGCCTGTCGCTCCGCACCGTTGGCATGCTTGGGCTGAAAAACCTACTTTCGACGGCGCCCTTAGGCAAAATGCCTTTGAACCCACCTCGAGATGACGTTTTGCCCCTCATCCCGCGCATGCGGCTACATCCGGCAGCGACGCAGTCGGATCTGACCCAGCGCTCGGTGTGCGAAGACCCGCCAGCTCGCATGGGCTGAAAAACCTACTCTCAATGGCGTTCTCAGGCAAAATGCCTTTGAACCCACCTCGAAAAGACGTTTTGCTCCCGTCACAAGCAGGCGGTCACATCCCAGTACTCGATGCGCTGGCCGGCGGGCTCGCAAGGATCCGAAAACCTACTTCCGACGGCATTCTCAGGCAAATCGCCTCTGGAGCCGCCTTGAGATGACGTTTTGCTCCCATCATATGCAGGCGGTCACGCCCCGGGGCCCCAATGCGCTGGAGCGTTGACTCGCAAGGATCCGAAAACCTACTCTCGGCCGTATTCTCAGGCAGATTGCCCGTGCGAACGCCTTGAGATGACGTTTTGCCCTCACCCCGTGCACGCGGTCGCGACCCAGCGCCCGATGCGCGCCGCGTCCCGCTCCGCGCCGTTGCGGAACATGCCCGGAACAGGAGCGGACCCCCGCAGCGCGAGGGTCCGCAAGACACCAAACGGAGGCTGAGAGGGGCTACTCGCAGAGCGCGAGCGCCGCCTCATCGGCGATGACGATCGCGTCCGGGTGCAGCTGCAGGACGGACGCCGGGCAGGACGGGGTGATGGGGCCGTAGATCATGTCGTGCACAGCCTGGGCCTTCTTTTCGCCGTTCGCGATCACGAGCACGCGCTTGGCGCGCATGATCGTGCCGATCCCCATGGTGTAGGCCTGACGGGGCACATCGTCCGCGCTCTCGAACAGGCGGCTGTTGGCCTCGATGGTGCTCTCGGTGAGGTTGACGCAGTACGTCCCCTTCGAGAACGCCGCATCCGGCTCGTTGAAGCCGATGTGGCCGTTGTTGCCGATACCAAGCAGCTGGAGGTCGGGATACCCCGCCGCGGCGACCTGCGCGTCGTAGCCCGCGGTGGCCTCCTCGACATCCTCGTTCGCACCATCGGGCACATGCGTGTTGGCGGGGTCGATGTTGACGTGCGAGAAGAGGTACTGCTCCATGAAGTAGTGGTAGCTCTGGGGATCATCGTGGGCGAGACCACGGTACTCGTCCAGGTTGTAGGAGATGACCTGCGAGAAATCAAGTTCACCGGCGCGGTAACGCTCAACGAGGCGCTCATATGCCCCGATGGGCGTGGATCCCGTCGCCAGGCCCAGCACGCAATCAGGCTTGAGGATGACCTCGGCCGCGATGACGTCCGCCGCCCTCGCACTCATATCCTCGTAGTCTTTGGTTCGAATGATGCGCATCGCAATCCCTTCTCTTGTGGCAAAGCGCCAAGGGGGACCAACCTCAGGCCGCCCCAACTTATGAGGCGCGACCACCAGGGCGAGGACGCGCGCGGTTCGAGCCGTTCACCGCGTCGGGGCCCCTGCCCGTCCGCGGCGACCCGGTTTGCACCCGGATAGCCCTATCATGGCATGGTTTGCCTGCGTATGCCAGCCCGCAGCGCGGCGGCGGGCTCTTCCTTATCGGAAGCGCACGAAGATCAGGTCGTCAAGCGCGTTCACATGCTCCTGGTCAGTCGGTCGCAGGGAAGAGAACTCGAGCGCGTTGCGAACCAGCACGGGCACGATCATGTCGTAGCCCTCCTCCTCGATGGCCACGCGGTCGAACTCGATGAGCAGGTCTCCGCGCACCACCGTCTCCCCCGGCTGGGCATGCACCGTGAAGTGGCGGCCCCTCAGGCCCACGGTATCGAGCCCCAGGTGGATGAGGATATCGAGACCGTCTGCCGTATGCAGGGCGACCGCATGCCCCGTGGGGAATATCGCCTCGATCTTCGCATCAGCCGGTGCCACGACGCTGTCGCCGTCCGGCTGAATGGCCACGCCGTCGCCGAGCATACCGGTTGAAAAGACCCGATCGTGAACGGCGCTGAGCGGCAGCACCTGTCCGGAGATGGGAGCGGCGAGCACCGCGTCGCGAACGCGCCGCCGGAACGGTCGGATAAGCCCGTCAAACATCAACATTCCCTCCGCAAGGGGACGGCTTCACATGGTTCGTAACGGTATCGTAGCGCATCGGGGCAGCCGGCCTCGATGGCAACCTTCCACTGCTAGGGAAGCTCGCGCTCGACCACGGCGACGATGGCGTCCACGGCGGCCTGCGCGGCCTGCTCCGTCTCCGCCTCCGCCATGACGCGGATGAGCGGCTCGGTGCCCGAGGTCCGCACGAGGACGCGGCCGCAGCCGTCGAGCTCGCGCTCGGCCGCGCGCACAGTCTCCCACACCGGCACGCAGTCGGCAAGCTCCGCCTTGCGCTCGCTGCGCACGTTGACGAGCACCTGGGGGAAGCGGGTCATGACGCGGGCGAGGTCCTCGAGGGAGCGCCCGGTCCGCTTCATGACGTCAAGCACCTGGCAGGCGGTCACGAGGCCGTCGCCGGTGGTGTTGTGCTCGAGGAAGATGATGTGCCCCGACTGCTCGCCGCCGAGGACCGCGCCGTCGGCGATCATGCGCTCGAGAACATAGCGGTCACCCACAGCGGTCTGCTCGACCTTGAAGCCCGCCTCGCGCATGGNGCGCACGTTGACGAGCACCTGGGGGAAGCGGGTCATGACGCGGGCGAGGTCCTCGAGGGAGCGCCCGGTCCGCTTCATGACGTCAAGCACCTGGCAGGCGGTCACGAGGCCGTCGCCGGTGGTGTTGTGCTCGAGGAAGATGATGTGCCCCGACTGCTCGCCGCCGAGGACCGCGCCGTCGGCGATCATGCGCTCGAGAACATAGCGGTCACCCACAGCGGTCTGCTCGACCTTGAAGCCCGCCTCGCGCATGGCCGTCGTGAAGCCGAGGTTGCACATCACTGTCGAGACGATCTCGGAGTTGTTAAGCTTGCCCTGGGCGGCAAGATCGGAGCCGCAGATGGCCAGGATGAAGTCGCCGTCGATCTCGTTGCCGGCAGCATCCACGAAGAGCACGCGATCGGCGTCGCCGTCATGCGCGAGGCCGATGTCGGCGCCCGTCTCGAGCACGAGGCGGCGCAGGGGCTCGAGGTGCGTGGAGCCGCAATCGACGTTGATGTCCATGCCGTTGTAATCGGTGTTGATGGCGTGCACCGTCGCGCCCAGGCGCTGCAGGGCGGTCGGGGTGGTCAGGCAGGAGGCGCCGTGGCCGCAGTCGACGGCCACGACGAGGCCCTCGAGGCCTCC
>NZ_LT838842.1:272519-410521 GCF_900176655.1 Collinsella vaginalis | reverse complement strand
GGCAACGGCGTCAACACCGCCGCCATGCCGGGGCCGGGCGGGCCGTACGTCACCGACCGCGGCAGGCAGGCGATCGCATATCTCGCCGAACACGGAACATGCGGGCCCACTGAGCTCGCGGCGGCCTTTGGATCCTCCAACGCCACCTGGTCGCGTGAGCTTGAAGCCCTGACCACCGCGGGCCTGGTCACCAAGGTGGGGCAAAAGCGCATCCTCACCGACATGGGGCGCCTGTGGCTCCAACAGCAGGCGGGCCAGTAAGAACACAGTCACCACGAGCATGCAAGTGAAAGGTTGCCATGGAAAGCGAAGCCAAGATCCTCCTCGCCGACGTCGCCGCGTACCTTCAGCGCGACGGCGGCGATGACCGTCTCGTGCAGATGCTCCTGCAGTCCGTCGGTCGAGACCTGACAGACGAGGCCCTGACCATAGAAGCCCCCAGCAGGTTCGCGATCGCGTACCTGGAGCGGAATAGGGGTCTGATCGAGGGATATATCGAGCAGATCGCGTTCACCCCCATGGCGCTCCGTGTCCTCGCTCCCGCCCAGACCCCAACGCTGGAGCCCCCCGCCGGCGCACCCGCACCCCAGCCCGAGCTGATCGGCGCCCCCGCGGGAGCCGCGGCGAACCAACCCGATCGGGTGCCGGAGCCGGTGACGCCCATCACGACCACTCCCACCCCGGCTGCCCCGTTCGTCTCTGATGTGGCGGGCGGCGTCGAACGGGGCATCAAGGTCAGGAACACGCTTTCGCGCGACGACTACCATCAACTCGTGACCCGCATGAACGGGGCCCCGGCCACGCCGGCCCCCGCAGCCGTCATCGAGAAGGCACCCGAGGAGGAGGTCTTCCCCCAGACCCCCATCGCATCGAAGTTCACCTTCGCCACGTTCGTCTACGGCGACGAGAACAAGCACGCCTACCAATCGGCGCAGCGCTTCGCCGCCTGGGCTGACGAACCCGGTCAGGTCAACTCCCTCTTCATCTACGGCGGATCGGGGCTCGGCAAGACCCACCTCCTCCTCGCCATCAAGAACTTCCTCGCCGAGAAGAAACCCCATATCCGTGTGAAGTACGCGAACTCCCAGGCCTACATCGACGACTTCATCAACGAGATCGGACGGCAGAAGACCGAGCGCCGCACGATCCTGCGCGATTACCACGACGCCAACATCCTGATCATCGACGATATCCAGAACATCATCGGCAAGCAGGCTTCGATCGAGTACTTCTTCAACCTCATGGACGAGTTCATCCGCGAGAACAAGAAGGTGGTCATCGCCTCCGACCGCGCACCGAAGAAGCTCGGCATGGATGAGCGGCTGACCAGCCGATTCAACGCCGGCATGCTCTGTCTTGTATCGGAACCGGGCTTCGAGATGAAGTACACCATCCTGAAGCGCTATTACGAGACGATCATCTGCGCGGCCGACGACGTGTCGGAGATGGAGATCGACGCCACCCTCCTCGGAGCCTTCCAGGCCCACGAGGGGCACCTCACCGACGAGCAGCTCCGCCATATGGCCGAGATCTCCGGGAACAACATCCGCGAGCTCGAGAGCTTCTGCGAGCGGTGCGCGAGCCTCTCCTACGAGCGCGAGCAGGCAGGGGAGGAGCTCACCGCCGCCGATATCGAGCGTGTGGCCCATGAGTACTTCGACACGGCCCACAAGGTCATCCACATCGACACGATCCAGGATGTGGTCGAGGAGTTCTACCATGTGAGCCATGAGGAGCTGATCGGGCCCAAGCGCTCGCGTGAAATCGCCTTCGCCCGCCATGTGGCGGTCTACCTCGCCAATAGCCTCTGCGACCTCTCGGCGACGGCCGTGGGGGAGCAGTTCGGTGGACGCGACCACTCGACGATCATCCACAGCCTGAAGGTCGTCGAGAAGAAGATCAAAGAGGACCGGCGGGTCTGCGATGACCTGCAGCAACTCAAGAACAAGATCACGCTGAGGTCCTAGCGGCCCGGCGATGTTGAGAACAGGGGGAAATCGTCCGGAAAACGGGTTGAGGAAGACGGCGGGAGCGGGGAAAACATCCGGGGCGTGCGCCTCCTGTTGATAACCGCCTTTGTTTTCCACATGCGGCCGGGAGAAAAAATCCGGCCGTCAACTTCGGAAACGTAGGTTTTGCACATCACCCACGCCCTTATTATTGTTATTAGGTATTTATATCTAAGAGAGGAATAGATAGCGATGCAGTTCACCGTCAGCCAAGCATCCCTCACGAGCGCCCTCGCCACCGTCATGAAGGGCGTAGCGGGAACCTCCACGCTACCCATCCTCGCCGGCGTGCTCATCCGTGCCCAGGACGGGGTCATCGAGTTCCAAACCTCCAATTACACGATCGCCATCCGCCACCGCATCGCCGCGCGGGTGGATGAGGAGGGCGCGATGGTGGTGCCCTGCAAGATGCTCTCCAACATCACCAAGACCCTCCCCGACGCACCGGTTTCCTTTGAGATGGAGGACCGCCAGGTGAAGATCACCTGCGAGAAGAGCTCCTTCCGCCTGAACACCCTCGACGTGGGTGATTTCCCCGAGTTCCCCACCTACACCCTCGTGAACTCCGTCGAGCTCCCCGTCGACGTGCTCTCCGAGATGGTCGCCCGCGTCTGGCGCGTCACCTCGACCGACAAGAACCGGCCGGTTCTGAACGGCGTCTACATGACGGTGGAGAACAACACGGTCCGCCTCGTCGCCACCGACTCCTACCGCCTCGCCGTCTGCGACACCCACGTCGAGACCTCCTCGCTCGAGGGGAGCTTCGAGCTGAACGCACCCGCCGAGGCCCTGAACGACGCGCTGAACATCACCGGCGGGCAGGGTTCCATCCTCATCGGCGCCACGGACACGCAGGTGGTCTTCGTCGCGGACAACACTACGTACGTGGCCCGGCGCATCGAGGGGAACTACCCCAACTACAAGGCCCTGCTGCCCCCCTCGTGCACCACGACGGTGAAGATCGACGTCGAGTCCTTCACCGCCGCCCTCAAGCGCGTGGCCGTCATCGCGCAAAACAACTCCGCCGTGCGCTTCGACATCGGCGCCGACCTGGGGACCCTCGGGCTCTCGGCGAGCTCGAGCGATCAGGATTCGGCGAGCGAGTCCATCGACGTCGAGGTGGACGGTGAGTCCGGTGTCATCGCCTTCAACTACCACTACATCTTCGGCTGCCTCAACGTGCTCAACCATGAGCGCGAGATCGTGCTCGAGCTCCAGAGCTACCAGCAGGCCGGCGTCTTCAAGGCTGCGGGGCCCATCAACTACCTCTACCTCGTGATGCCGGTGCGCATCTAGGGCGGCAATGGCGATCTTCGCGCGCACGCTGCGCGTCCGCGACTATCGGAGCTATGACTTCTACGAGCTCGACCTCTCCTGCGGGGTCAACGTGCTCGTGGGACCGAACGCCGCGGGCAAGACGAATCTCATAGAAGCGGTTCAGCTGCTCACCGCCGGACAATCCTTCCGACGCCCGACCCCGCGCGAGCTCGTGCGCGAGGGTGCCGAGGCCGGTCGGATCGCTCTCTCGCTCGAGGGGGAGGGCCGGGTGATCGACCTGGCCTGCGACCTTGCGGCCGGAAAGCGTCGATTCGCGGTGAACGGCAAGCGCGCGACCGCGGCGGGAGTGAGAGGGATCCTCCCGAGCGTCCTCTTCTGCCCGGATCACCTTGACATGGTGAAGCGCTCGGCGGGTGTGCGCCGCGCCGCCCTCGATGATTTCGGCTGCCAGCTCTCGGCCGCCTACGCGAACTTGGTGGCTGGCTACGAGCGCACCCTCGAGCAGCGGAACAGCCTGCTGCGCGACGGGGTCCCGGGCCCCGGCGTCCTCGACGTCTGGGATGAGGCGCTCACCCGCACGGGTGCGGCGCTCATCGTCCACCGCAGGACGCTCCTCGCGCGCCTCGCGGGCCACCTGCGCGAGGTTTACGCCTCGATCGCTCCGCACGAGCGCGCGGATGCCAGCTACGTCTCGAGCCTCATTGACGACCAGGCCGCCCTGCCCGCATCCCGCGACGATCTCACCTTGCTTTTCCAAGATGCCCTGCGCACCCGCCGCGAGGAGGACATCCGGCGGGGGACCACCGGTGTGGGCCCGCATCGCGACGAGATCCTCCTCACCGTCGGCACCCGCCCAGCCCGGTCGTTCGGAAGCCAGGGACAGCAGCGCTCGCTTGTGCTCGCCTGGAAGATCGCCGAGGTCAAGGTCACCCATGACATCCTCGAGCGCTATCCCATCCTGCTTCTCGACGACGTCATGAGCGAGCTCGACGCCGAGCGCCGCGACGCCATCGTCCGTTTCATCGAGGGCGAGATCCAGACGGTGATCACGACCACGAACCTCGGCTACTTCGGCGAGGACGTGCTCGGGCCCGCGAAGGTGGTGAGGATCGGTGGCACGGCGTGACGTTGGCGAGCGCACAGGGGAGGCGCGCGGTTTGGGATCCTGGGCGGCCATCCTGCGCGGCCAGATCTATGACGGGTCGAGCCCCGAGCGGCGGGAGCGCCTGCGCGCGGCCGAGCGCCGCGGCGCGGTGTTCTCGGCCTTCAACGCCGTGGTCAAGGGCACGCGTGAGGGCTCCCATGTGACCGGCCTGCATTTCGTCGCCGATGAGAACAAGCTCATCATCTATGTGGAGGGGTCCTCCTGGACGCAGGAGCTCACGATGCTTCGCGAGATCATCCGCGCGAGGATGGCCGCCCAAGGCGCCTCCGTCGACGAGCTCGTCTTCCTGACCTCCCGGACCCCGCCCCGCTGCGCGCGCAAGGACGCCCCCGCCGCCAAGAAAGCACCCGCCCCCACCCCCGTCCCCCTCACGGAGAAAGAGGAGGGGGAGGTCGAGGAGATCGCCTCGCGCGTGAGCGATCCGATTCTGCGCGAGGCCGTTTTGAAGGCCATGAGAGCTAACTTTGAGTGGAAAAAGGGTTCTGAGGGTAAAAAGGCGCTCTGAGGCGCATTGTGTTGCCTTCTAGGGGTATTCAGACGCCCTTCCAAGAGCAAAGTGAAATCAGGTAAAATGAATCGGTTATGCGAATGTGGCGCGCGGCGCCAGAGAGGATGAGGGCGTGGCTAAGAAGAACGAGTACGACGGCAACGAGATCAAGATCCTCGAAGGCCTCGACGCGGTGCGCAAGCGCCCGGGCATGTACATCGGCTCCACGAGCGCGAGCGGCTTGCACCACCTGGTCTACGAGATCGTCGACAACTCGGTTGACGAGGCGATGGCCGGTTTCTGCACCAAGATCGCCGTCACCATCCACGCGGACAACTCCATCACCGTCGTCGACAACGGCCGCGGTATCCCCGTCGACAAGCATCCGGTGAAGAAGATCCCCACCCTCGAGGTGGTCATGACGATCCTGCACGCCGGAGGCAAGTTCGACAACTCCGCGTACAAGGTCTCCGGCGGCCTGCACGGCGTGGGCGTCTCCGTGGTGAACGCCCTCTCCAAGCGCATGGTCGTGCAGGTCAAGCGCGATGGGAAGATCCATGAGATGGAGTTCTCGCGCGGGCACACCACCGAGAAGATGAAGATCGTGGGCACCTCCAAGACGACGGGGACCACCACGACCTTCTGGCCCGACGAGGAGATCTTCGAGACCACGGTCTACGACTACGATACCCTGCGTAACCGCCTGCAGGAGACGGCCTTCCTGAACAAGAACCTCCGCATCACGATCACCGACGAGCGCGAGCTCACCCCGCGGGTTGAGGAGTTCTGCTACGCCGGCGGCATCGTGGACTTCGTGCGCTTCCTGAACGAGGGCAAGACGGTGCCCGACGGCCTCAAGCGGCCGATCTACCTGTCCGGAGCCTCGGAGCCCGACGCGCCCAACGAGCGGACCGGCGAGGTCGAGGTGGCCATGCAGTGGAGCACCTCGTACTCCGAGACGGTCATGAGCTTCGCGAACGACATCCACACGCCTGAGGGCGGTATGCACCTCGAGGGTTTCCGCACGGCGCTCACCAAGGTCATCAACGACTACGCCCGCCGCCAGAACATCCTGAAGGAGAAGGACTCCAAGCTCACCGGTGACGACGTGCGCGAGGGCCTCACGGCGGTCATCTCCGTGAAACTCGCCGACCCGCAGTTCGAGGGTCAGACCAAGGCGAAGCTCGGCAGCTCGTTCATGCGCACCCTCGTGCTCAAGATCGTGACTGACGGCCTCACCGACTACCTCGAGGAGCATCCGAAGCAGGCGCGCGAGATCGTCAAGAAGGCGCAGCAGGCGAGCAAGGCCCGCAACGCCGCGCGCAAGGCCCGCGAGGCCACGCGCCGCAAGAGCCTCCTCGAGACCGCGAGCCTCCCCGGCAAGCTCGCCGACTGCTCGGTGCGCGACGCCGAGATGACCGAGCTCTTCATCGTCGAGGGTGACTCTGCCGGCGGCTCGGCCAAGGATGGACGTCGCCGCGATATCCAGGCCATCCTGCCCCTGCGCGGCAAGATCCTGAACGTGGAGCGCGTGGGCGACCACCGCGCTTTCTCCTCGGATACGATCCAATCGCTCATCACCGCGATCGGCACCGGCGTGACCACCGGCCTCGGAGACGGCGGGGACTTCGACATCACGAAGGCCCGCTACCATAAGATCATCATCATGACCGATGCCGATGTGGACGGGGCGCATATTCGCATCCTGCTGCTCACCTTCTTCTACAAGTACATGCGACCGCTCATCGATGCCGGCTACGTGTACGTTGCCTGCCCGCCGATCTTCGGCGTCAAGGTGCGCAACAAGATCCACTACGTCTACCCCAACGGCCGCCAGGCCGAGGATGAGATCCTGCGCGACACGATCCGCGAGCTCGGCCTCAATCCCGACGAGGGTGGCGCCGACGCCGACGGCAAGGCGAAGAAGCGGCGCGGGTACAGCGTCCAGCGCTACAAGGGCCTGGGCGAGATGGATCCCAAGCAGCTCGCCTCCACGACGATGGATCCGAAGACCCGCATCCTGCAGCGCGTCACCATCGACGACGCGGCGGCAGCCGACCGGGCGGTGCGCGAGCTCATGGGCAGCGAGGTGAGCTACCGCCGCGAGTACATCGAGAAGCACGCGCACGACGCCCGCTTCCTGGATGCATAAGCATAAGGCTGCTCGGTTCCCGATCCCGCCCGGCGGGCGCCGGCGCGCTCTCGGCTCATGCGCGGGCGGGCGCCGGTTCGATGAGTTCCATGGGCTTGATGTGGCCTCGACGTTTAGGAGTTTGACGTGGCAGACGATATGAACAACGACGAGAAGACCCCGGCGGGAGACGAGGCCTCCCTGCCCGAGGACCTGCGCCGCCTCCTCGCGCGGGCCGATGAGGACGAGGGCGCGGACACCTACGACCCCGACGCCGTCGGCGAGGACGAGGAGGATGACGAGGAGGAGGTCGAGGAGAGCTTCGGCGCGGTCGACCGCGGTGAGGCAGCTGGAGAGGATGTGAACGGCGGCCAGCTCCAGGTCTCTGAGTTCGGCAACGAGATGAAGCAGAGCTTCATCGAATACTCGATGTCGGTCATCACAGCCCGCGCCCTTCCCGATGTCCGCGACGGCCTGAAGCCGGTGCACCGCCGCATCCTCTATGCGATGAACGAGAGTGGCATCTTCCCCAACCGCCCGCACAAGAAGAGCGCGTGGACGGTCGGTGAGGTCATCGGCAAGTACCATCCCCACGGTGACAGCGCCGTGTACGACACGATGGTCCGCCTGGCTCAGTGGTTCTCAATGCGCACCCCGCTCGTGGACGGCCACGGTAACTTCGGCAACATCGACGGCGACGGCGCGGCCGCCATGCGCTACACGGAGAGCCGCCTCGCCCGCCCTGCGATGGAGCTGCTGCGCGACCTCCAGAAGGACACCGTGGACTGGCAGCCCAACTACGACGAGTCGCTCTCCGAGCCCCAGGTGCTGCCCGCGCGCTTCCCGAACCTGCTCGTCAACGGGTCGAACGGCATCGCCGTCGGCATGGCGACGAACATCCCGCCCCACAACCTCAACGAGGCTGTGGAGGCGACCTGCCACTTCATCGACAACCCCGAGGCTTCGGTTGAGGAGCTCATGGCCTACATGCCCGGGCCCGATTTCCCAACCGGCGCCCTCATCATGGGCACCGAGGGTATCAAACAGGCCTATGAGACCGGCCGCGGCTCCATCACGATCCGCGCGAAGGCCCATGTCGAGTCCACCAAGACGGGCAAGAACCGCCTGGTCTTCACCGAGATTCCCTATCAGGTGAACAAGGGGACCCTCCAGGAGAAGATCGCGCAGCTTGTGAACGAGAAGCGCATCGAGGGCATCTCGGACATGCGCGACGAGTCCACGAGCAAGGGCATCCGCCTCGTGATTGAGCTCAAGAAGGGCATCATCCCGCAGGTGGTCTTGAACAACCTGTACAAGTTCACCTCCCTGCAGACCACCTTCGGTGTGAACAACCTGGCGCTCGTGGGGGGCGCGCCGAAGTGCCTCTCGCTGCCTGAGATACTCCGCCACTACGTCGACCACCAGGTGGATGTCGTCACGCGGCGCACGCAGTTCGATCTCAAGAAGGCCCGGGCCCGCGCGCACATCCTCGAGGGCTACCTCATGGCCCTCGACCATATCGACGAGGTCATCTCCATCATCCGCTCCTCGCAGACGGACACCGAGGCGAGCGAGCGCCTGATCGCGCGCTTCGGATTCTCGCCCGAGCAGACGGCCGCCATCCTCGAGATGCGCCTGCGCCGCCTCACCGGGCTCGAGCGCGACAAGATCGAGAGTGAGCTCGACGGCCTGCGCCAGGCCATCGCCTACTACGAGGACCTGCTCGCGCACGAGGAGAAGATCCTCGCGGTGATCAAGGAGGAGATGCGCGAGATCTCGAAGAAGTTCGGCAACCCGCGCCGCACCGAGATCACCCAGGCCGAGCGCGATCTGGACGTCGAGGACCTCATCGCCGACGAGGACATGGTCGTCACCATCACGCACACCGGCTATGTGAAGCGCATCCCCGTGGCCACCTACCGCAGTCAGAAGCGCGGTGGCAAGGGCGTCTCGGGCGCGTCCCTCAAAGAGGACGACGTCATCGACGAGATGTTCATCGCGAGCACCCACGAGTTCGTCCTCTTCTTCTCGAACCGCGGCAAGGTGTATCGTTTGAAGGTGCACGAGCTACCCATTGGCTCGCGTCAGGCCCGTGGCACCGCCATCGTGAACCTCCTGCCCTTCGAGGATGGTGAGAAGATCGCGAGCGTGATCTCCTGCCGTGAGTTCCCCGACACCGATTACCTGATGTTCGCCACGGCGAGCGGCATGGTGAAGAAGACGGTCATGAGCGCGTACGGCCGCGTGCGCCGAGACGGGATCATCGCGATCAGCCTGCGTGCCGGCGACCGCCTGCTCGGTGTGAGGCGCGTGGCCGAGGGCGATCGCGTCATCCTCGCGACGACCGCGGGCAAGGCCATCATGTTCGAGAACTCCGATGTGCGCGCTACCGGACGCGACACCTCAGGTGTGAGGGGCATCACGCTCAAGGGCGATGCCGAGGTGCTGGGCATGGAGATCACCAACGGTCGGGGTGATCTCGTCGTGGTGACCGAGCGTGGCTTCGGTAAGCGCACGCCGGTTGAGGATTACCCGACCCAGGGCCGCGGCGGCCAGGGCGTGTACACGATCCAGATGACGGCGCGCAAGGGCAACCTCGCCGCGATGAAGGTCGTCGGCCCCCAGCACGAGCTGTTCATCATCACCGAGGGCGCCACGGTCATCCGTGTGAAGACCGATGAGATCTCGCAGACGGGCCGTGCCACGCAGGGTGTGAAGATGATGAATGTGGGCGATGATGACCGCGTGGTCGCCGTGGCCCGCATGACGAGTGCGAAGAAGAAGGCGAAGACGCCTGCGGTGCCCGAGGGCCAGGGCGCGCTCGATCTCGATGCCGCCGGAGGCGATGGGACGCCCGAGGATGATCGCGTCGATATCGGTAGCGGAGATGAGGCACTCGAGGATCTGATGGACGAGTAGTTTTGCAGATCTGACATGCCAACTGGTGAACAGGGGTGGATCAACTGGGATCCACCCCTGTTTTCTGCTGAGGCGCGCCGTCTGCCTGCGGTATTTCCGTCGGATCGGTGTGGGTTTTGGGAACATTCCGCTGAGCATCTCGAAGGTGCAACGTCTGTACCTGCGGTCTTGGTTCGCGATATGTCTCTTCTACGAGACAGGTGGATAAAAACCCACACCGATCCGAAAGGAACGCGGCGCTCGAATCGGAAACCCACACCGAACCGACGGGGATCCGATGACCAAATCGAAAACCCATGCCAAACCGGCGATCTGTCTTGATGCACACAGGCAATCTGTCTTGATGTTTTCCAACATGGCGGCACGGTGGGCCAGCACCTACGACCGTCTCACTGGTACCTGATTGACAGTTCTGCTGTTTCGTTCGATATCACACTTCGCATCTTGCGGTGAGGGGGCAACTTTCGTCACATCCGGATATAGAGTCTCATCAGCCTGTGAAACCTCCTCAGTTTGGTACAGGTTTTTACCGGTCTCAAAAGTATACTGCCTATTCTCATTCATAAACCCGCAGGTACAACAGGGATGAGTTTCATTGATACAAGGCGATGCGCTCAAAACCTGTACCAAACTGAGGAGGTTTGCTCGCGGGGGAGGACGGGGCTGCCAGGTGAACACACGGGGCATTCGCTTCATCGGCATCGCTACGAGTCCGGTGGCCTGATCATCGCCGTGCGCGGGCGCCGCCGCCTTCTCGTGCCCTCGCTTCCTCGGTTTGGTGTGGGTTTTCACGGGCTCGCCAAGTAGACCGGCTTTGTCGATCATGAAAAGACCTGGTACACGGGGTATCCGATTTGACGCTACTTCAGTGGGGCCCAAAAACCCACACCAAACCGACGGAGTTTATCGTGCTGAAAGCAAAACCCACACCAAACCGGGGAACCTGGCAACAGAGGCTTAAAGGGCATCTTAATAATCGTGCCATGCAGAGCAAAGGGAAGCGTATCAAACCCCGGAGCACCTGTAAGCCCGTACTTCGGTGCGCTGGCCTGCCCGGCGCCTAGGGCATCGAGCGACTGCCGCGTGCCTCGGAGCAACTCCGCCCTCGCCATCACGAGCCCGCCACAGCGCATGGGTATTGCGTGGCATTCCCCGCTGCCGACCCACCACCGCAGCTCAGCGGCTGCGGCGCGGATATACTAGCCGCTAGCGTCTCCGCAGACGACGACCGTCCTCCGGCCGCCATCCGCGTGCCACTGCAAAAAGGAGCTTCTCCATCATGGGTTTCATCACCTTCCTCTCAGAACTGCTCAAAGACCCGCGCGCCGCCATCGCGAGCTGGATCGCCATGGGCCCGCTTTACGCCTACGGCTTCATCTTCCTGATCATCTTCATCGAGACCGGCGTGGTCTTCATGCCCTTCCTCCCCGGCGACTCCCTGCTCTTCGCCGCCGGCATCTTCGCCCATGAGGCCTCGGGCCCGCTCGACATCATCCACCTCCTGCTCGTGGTGTGGGCCGCCGCGATCATCGGCGATCAGACGAACTTCTTCATCGGCCACTTCTTCGGCAAGCGCATCATCGCGTCCGGCAAGATCAAGGCCATGACCCCGGAGCGCATCGAGAAGAGCGAGGCCTTCCTCGACAAGTGGGGTCACCTTGCGATCTTTCTCGGCCGCTTCTTCCCGTTCATTCGCACCTTCGTGCCCTTCCTCGCCGGCGTGGGCGGCATGAAGTGGCATTCCTTCGTGCTTTACAACATCCTGGGCGGCATCACCTGGTCGACCATCTTCACGCTTCTCGGGTACTTCTTCGGCGGCATTCCCTTCGTGCAGGACCATTTCGAGATCATCGTCCTCGGTATCATCGCCGTGTCTCTGATCCCGGCGATCGTCGGTCTCGTACGGGCGAAGCTCGGCTCGAAGAAGACCACAGGCGATCACACCGTGTAAGGAGAGTTCTGGCGCATGGCGCTGTAGCTACCGGCGTGACGGCGGCTGGAGGCCCTCCATCTTGTCTGCTCATAGGCGCGCGAACAGCCCACATGGGATTGTTTCGACTTTGCGCGAAGATCCGTCATGCTTTTGTATGGTGGAGCAAGGGGAGTAGAATCGACTTTCATCCTACCGAATTCACGTGGAAGGAAGAGCAGATGAGCGTCGAGAAGAAGGATCTGGACTGGGGGAACCTGAGCTTCTCCTATCAGCCCACGGACTACAGCTACGTCTCCGAATGGCGCGACGGCGCTTGGGATGAGGGCGGTCTCACCACCGATCACAGCATCACGCTCTCGGAGTGCGCGGGCATCTTCCATTACTGCCAGGAGGTTTTCGAGGGCCTCAAGGCGTACACCACCGAGGACGGCAGCATCGTCGCCTTCCGCCCCGATCTCAACGCCGAGCGCATGCACGATTCCGCCGCCCGCCTGGAGATGCCGCCGTTTCCGAAGGAGCGCTTCATCGAGGCCGTGCGCGAGGTCGTGGCCGCGAACGCCGCGTGGGTACCGCCGTACGGGTCGGGCGCCTCGCTCTACGTGCGCCCCTTCATGATCGGATCCGGCGAGGTCATCGGTGTGGCCCCCGCTCCGAGCTACCATTTCCACATCCTCGTGACCCCGGTCGGGCCGTACTTCAAGGGCGGCCTCAAGCCCATCAAGCTGAAGATCGCGTCCTACGACCGCGCGGCACCGCACGGCACGGGCAACATCAAGGCCGGCCTCAACTACGCGATGAGCCTCAAGCCCACGATGGACGCGCATCGCACCGGGTTCGCTGAGAACCTCTACCTCGACTCCGAGAGCCGCACCTTCGTTGAGGAGACAGGCGGCGCCAACGTGCTCTTCGTGACCGCTGACGGGACCCTCGTCGTGCCCCAGAGCCATACGGATTCGATCCTGCCCTCGATCACCCGCCGCTCGCTTGTGCAGGTGGCGCGCGACCTCGGTATCACCGTAGATGAGCGCCCGGTCGAGTGGGCCGAGGTCAAGAGCGGGGCGTTCGTGGAGTGCGGCCTGTGCGGGACCGCGGCCGTCATCTCGCCGGTGGGAGAGATCCACGAGGGGGATGCGGTTGTGAGCTTCCCGGGCGGGCACGATGAGATGGGCCCGGTCATGACCCGTCTGCGCGAGACGCTGACCGGCATTCAGGACGGCGCCCTCGAGGACAAGCACGGCTGGGTGTTCAAGATCGCCTAGATTCGGTTGCGTTTCGCGGTTAAATACGTGTGTTTGCACGGACCCGGTTGCAATGATCTCGCTGCAACCGGATCCGTTTTCATATTTGAGAATTATTTCCTGTGAAAATGCAGGATATTGATCCATAGCCTCGAACTCCAAAATCAAAACTTCCAGAAGTGCGGTAGTGAATTCGGGAAGCTCGAGTAGATCGCTAAACCGGACGAAGAAACCTCAGGAACGGTGATCCCGGAAAGGCGGGCTATCGGCCAAATCTCAATTTACCGCCGCACTTCTGGAAGTTTTCAACATGCGGTGCGGATCCAAACATGCGGCACGGGTCCAGGAGGCTGCAAGCTCGCTTTTCACGGCCCCGAACCCCTACAGTGAAGGCGTGAGCCCATGATGGCCGGTGTGTTGCCCTTTCGGCCCGGTGCCGTCATACTGAAGGCGCATCCTTGCGATCTGACGCAAACGAACCATAAACGCAGTAGATTCGGCCGCGCGCCGAGTCAGACCAAGAACGAGGAGGCACCATGCTTTCACCCCGTCACCAAGCGGTAGCGGCCGGTTTGGCCCTGTCGCTCACCTTCGCCGCTGCTGCGGTCCCGCAGGTTGCCGCCGCAGCCGACACCCGCGCTGTCACCGAGGCCGATGGCACGCTGTTCGAGGAGGGGAGCCAGGGGCTAGTCGAGTCCGTCGCGTCCCTGTTCTCCGCGAGGACCTCGAGCCTGACCGCTGTGTCGCTCTCCGATGAGATGAAGTACTTCACCGCCTTCGAGAGCGGCAAGAACTACGACCAGGGCTTGAGCGCGGGCGACGGCTACAACGCCCTGGGCTACTACCAGTTCGACCGCCGGTACTCGCTGATCCCCTCCATCGAGGAGGTCTACGCGTACAACCCCACGAAATACGCCATGTTCGCAGGCGTGTTGAACCGCGCGAGCGAGATCAAAAACGCGGGAACCTCGCTGTATGACAGCTCTGCGAAGTCCCTCACGGCAACGGGCACGCTCCTGAACGACGCCTGGCACGCCGCGTACCGCGCGGATGCCGCCGAGTTCTCCGCCCTGCAGGATTCCTACGCCTACAACACCTACTACAAGCCGGTCGAGTCCATACTCCTCAGCCGATACGGCGTTGACCTCAGCGGCCGTGCCGACGCGCTCAAGGGCCTCGCCTGGGGGATGGGCAACCTCTTCGGTACGGGCGGCGTGCAGTCGTTCTTCGATTGGGCGAAGGCGGACAGCGGGCTCTCAAATGACATGTCAGACCGTGAGATCGCCCTCGCGCTTACCAATGCCGTGATCGACCACATCAAGGAGTACGCGCCCAAGCAGTCGCAGTATTGGCAGGGCTGGATCAACCGGTACAAACGCGAGCAGCAGATCGTCCTCGGTTACATCGCCGAGGACGAACAGGCTGCAGCGGAGAGCGGTGCGGGCTCCGGGACGCCCTCAGGTGATACGGGCTCGAATGCCAATTCCGCATCCGAGGGCTCGTCCGGCGCCGATGACTCCACGACGGCTGCAGGGTCTGATGCTGGCGAGGCGTCGACTTCGTCGGGCGCCCCTGCAGGGGGTGTCATCAAGGACTCCGATGCAAGCGGCTTGGCGTCTGGTTCTTCCGATGCAGCGGCGGGTGCGGGCGATGAAACGGTAAACGATTCAACTGCAGATGCGCATGCAGGATCTGAATCCAATGGCGAAGACTCGAGCGGTGACAGCGCGGGAGAGAATGCCGCGGGCAGCGGTGCTGACACCTCGACCACGGGCGACACGGGAGAGAATCAGGAAAACGACGGGCAGTCGGCGGGTGACACCACCGGGGCGGCGCAGATGGGCGGCAGCGGCGACACCGCGATCGGTTCCGATGACGACAGCGCTAAAACCCCGGCCACGCATACGGTGACCTTCACCTCCAAGGGCGCCGTTGTTGACTCCGTCAAGGTGGTCGACGGTCAGACGGTGTCCGCCTCGGCCGCTGCAACGCAGTTCAGCGGGTACTCGTTCGTCGGCTGGTACCTGAACGGTGCCCCCTTCGACTTCAGCACCCCGATCACGGCCGACACCGAGCTTGTCGCGTATTACCGCAAGGGCGTTCAGGAGACGTCAGCCGAACGGGACACCGCAAGTCCGAAGGCCCTGCCGCAGACCGGCGATAACGGCACGCTCATCGCGCTCGCTGCCGCCGGCACGGCGGCGGTCGGTGCCTCGGCGGTCGCACTGGGCGCCGTGCGCCGTCGAGAGAAAAACGGCGCATAGGGCATCACGTCCCCGCAAATAAGCCCCTCCGCGTTGCGCTGTAACAAATGCGTCGCGATCGGAGGGGCTTTTTATCTGCACTTTCCATGAGGAGCACACATTCTGGGATCTTTTTCACGTGATCTCTTGTCAGAAGTACTTTAGCAAACTAAAGTATATCGTGCACTTAGGGAGAACCTGTCGCGCGCACGGCGCGGCACGCACCGAAGGGACCCATGCCATGAAGAAACGCATCCTGACCGTATTGACCGCCGTGGTGGCGATCGCCATCGCTTTCGGCCTCACCGCCTGCGGGGGCACCGCGAGCACCACCACCTCCACCGATGCCGGCTCCAGCTCCAGCTCAACCACCGACACCTCGGCCTCCGCCACGGGCAAGCTTGTCGTCGGCTTCGACCAGGCCTACCCGCCCTACGGCTTCGTGGGTGATGATGGCGAGTACACCGGCTTCGACCTCGACCTCGCCAAGGCGGTCGCCGAGAAGCTCGGCTGGGAGGTTGAGCTCACGCCCATCGACTGGGACGCCAAGGATGCGCTCCTCAACTCCGGGGCCATCAACTGCATCTGGAACGGCTTCACGATGGAGGGTCGCGAGGACGGCTACACGTTCTCTGAGCCCTACATGTTGAACCAGCAGGTGGTCGTCGTGCGGAAGGACAGCGGGATCAGCTCGCTCGAGGACCTCGCCGGCAAGAACGTGATCACCCAGGCCGACTCCGCCGCCGAGGAGGTCCTGCAGGGTGACAAGGCCGATCTCGCCGCCACCTTCGCCTCCCTCGAGACGCGTCCCGATTACAACACCGCCTTCGCCGAGCTCGAGAGCGGCGCCACCGACGCCGTGGCTTGCGACCTCTCGATCGCCCAGTATCAGATCTCCGCGAACCCCGACGCCTACGTGCAGCTCACCGAGCCGCTCTCCTCTGAGAACTACGCCGTCGGCTTCAAGAAGGGTGACACCGAGACCGCCGACAAGGTGACTGCGGCCCTGAAGGAGCTCAACGAGGACGGCACTGTCAAGAAGATCGCCGAGTCCTACGCGAGCTACGGCCTGTCCTACGACAACTGGATCCTGAAGTAAGCAAGAACACACGGTCCGTGCCCTGATCGGCGCGGGTATACGAGCAAGAGCCCGGTTGCTGCGGCATCCGGGCTCTTGAGCGCGAATAGGAGGCTTCATGACACTCGAGACCATGATGGGAATGCTGGGCCAGGGGTTCCTCACGAGCCTAGCGCTCTTCTTCATCACGCTTGCCGGTGCCCTGCCGCTCGGCGTGCCGATCGCCCTCATGCGCATGAGCCGCATCGCGCCGGTCAGATGGCTCGCGCGCATCTACATCTCGATCATGCGCGGCACCCCGCTCATGCTGCAGATGTTCGCCATCTATTTCGCGCCGTTCTACGTGTTCGGGATCCAGCTCACCCCGGATTCCAAATGGCAGGCCTGCGTGGCGGCCTTCATCCTGAACTACGCGGGCTATTTCGCGGAGATCTACCGCGCCGGCATCCAGTCCATCCCGCGGGGTCAGTACGAGGCCGCCCAGGTGCTCGGCTACTCGCGGACGCAGACCTTCTGGCGGATCGTGGCGCCCCAGGTGGTGAAACGCATCATGCCGGCCCTCGGCAACGAGGTCATCACGCTGGTCAAGGACACCTCGCTGGCGTTCTCCATCGGCGTGGCGGAGATGTTCTCCACCGCCAAGGCGCTCGTGGCCTCGCAGCGCACGATGGTGCCCTTCGCCATCGCCGCGGCGATCTACTGGGTGTTTAACTTCCTGGTGGAGGTCGCGATGGGCCGCATCGAGAAAAAGATGGACTACTACCGCGACTAAGCGCCGGCGCTGGCGTCCCGCTGTGGGCGCGGCCGTGCGATTGAGGAGGTCAAGATGGAGAAGAGGACGATCGGGAAGGCCGGATCCGAAGGCCGCGGCGGCATGGAGCCCGTCGTGCGGCTTGCGCATGGTAGCAAGTCCTTCGCCGAGAACGCGGTCCTGAAGGATATCTCGCTCGAGGTGCGTCCCGGCGAGGTGGTCTCGGTGATCGGGCCCTCGGGCGGTGGCAAGTCCACGCTGCTGCGCTGCCTCGCCCTGCTCGAGACCCTGGACGGCGGATCTCTCTCCTATGGGGAGCTCTCCGTTGCCGAGCCGGATGCCGGCGGCAGGGCGGTCTACGGCGGTAAGGACGTGATCGCGCAGGCCAGGCAGCGGTTTGGCCTCGTGTTTCAGCAGTTCAACCTGTTCCCGCACATGACGGTGCTCCGGAACATCATGGACGCCCCCCTGGTGGTGCAGAGACGCCCGCGGGCCGAGGTTGAGGAGCAGGCGCGTGCCCTCATCGCGAAGATGGGCCTCACGGGTTGCGAGGAGAAGGTCCCCTACCAGCTCTCTGGCGGCCAGCAGCAGCGGGCGAGCATCGCGCGGGCCCTCTGCCTGAACCCCGATGCGCTGTTCTTCGACGAGCCCACGAGCGCGCTTGACCCCGAGCTCACCGGCGAGGTGCTCAAGGTGATGAAGCAGCTCGCGGCCGAGGACATCACGATGCTCGTGGTGACGCACGAGATGGCCTTCGCCCGCGAGGTGGCCGACCGCGCCATCTTCATGGACGGCGGCAGAATCGTCGAGGAAGGCCCGGCGGACCAGGTCATCGATCACCCGCAGAACCCCCGCACCCGCGAGTTCCTGGCGAGTTACGCGGGATAAAACGCGCCCTCGTGCTCGAAGCATGCGGTTGATGCCGGGCGTGGTATCCTCCCAAAAGGTTCACCGTCCGTGCGAAGGGAGTCCCGTGGAGGCCTACAAGCAGGAGTTCATCGAGTTCATGGTCGCGTCCGATGTGCTGAAGTTCGGTGAGTTCACCCTCAAGAGCGGGCGCACCTCGCCGTTCTTCATGAACGCCGGCGCCTACGTGACGGGCGATCAGCTCAAGCGCCTGGGCGAGTACTACGCCCGTGCCATCCACGACAACTTCGAACTCGACTTCGACGTGGTCTTCGGACCTGCGTACAAGGGCATTCCGCTCGCCGTCGTCACGGCGATCGCCCTCTCCGAGCTCTACGGCAAGGAGGTGCGGTACTGCTGCAACCGCAAGGAGGTCAAGGACCACGGTGCCGATGCGGGTAACCTGCTCGGCGCCGAGCTCTCCGACGGCGACCGCGTGATCATGGTCGAGGACGTCACCACATCGGGCAAGTCCATCGATGAGACCTACCCCATCCTGAAAGCCGCAGCAGATGTCGAGGTCAAGGGACTCATCGTCTCCTTGAACCGCATGGAGGTCGGCCGCGGGGGCACCGTCACCGCTCAGCGTGAGATCCAGGAGCGCTACGGATTCCCTGTGGCATCGATCGTCTCGATGGCCGAGGTCGCCGAGCACCTGCTCAATCGTGAGCTCAGCGGCCGCGTGGTCATCGACGACGGGGTGAAGGGCCGCCTAGATGCTTACTATGAGCGGTACGGTGCAAAAGAATAACCTCCCATATCCAGAGGGGTTGTGAAACCTTTACAGGCCAGACATCTGTTCATGAATGGTTTGTGAATATTCTCCAGTAGAATGATCACCAGCGGAGGTATCCGCATGCTGCATCATGGTACTGGGGAAGGAACAACATGAAACGGAAAACACTGGTTACTGCTTTGATGGCGGTCTTGCTCGTCGTCTGCGGCCTCGGTCTCGCAGCTTGCGGGGGCCCTTCGGTTGAGCAGCTCATCCGCCAGGACCTCGAAGAGGGCTTCTCGCAGATGAAGTCCGGCGACGGCGACTTCGCCAAGGGGTTCGAGGAGAGCATCCAGGGGGAGCTCGGCGAGTACGGTGTCGACTCTTCCGAGTTCACCGCGGCCTATCTCGATGGTTCCGACTACAAGATCGGCGACATCACGGTTGACGAGAACGCCGGCACCGCCACCGCCGACGTTTCCGTTACGATCAAGCAGATGTCGGACCTCCTGGCCGCCTTCCTCCCGCGGGCGATGCAGGCGAGCCTCACGACGAGTGCCACCACGGAGGACGAGTTCAACGCGGAGCTCGCGGCCATCATGGTCGAGGAGACCAAGAATATCGAGCCTGCCACGACGGACATCACGATCACCTACACCCGCGATTCAGACGGGACCTGGTCGGTTGACGAGGACGCCCTCGCGAAGTCGATGGAGGAAGCCACCACGGGCGATATATCCAAGTACACGGAGCTTGCTCAGAGCCTGTCTGAGTAGGGGCGCGCACTAAGAGCGCAGTTCGTGCTTGAAGAGCGCGGGCCGGGGTGCCGTTCGGTCCCCGGCCCGCGTTGTTTTTATTCAGTCTGTGACGTTCTTGCTGATGCGAGACAGGGAGTCCGGAGCTTGGACTGCTGCAGCGCCCTTGGAAACACCTGCACTTGGGCTGGGACCAACGCAACGTCATCTTTATGTGGCGTGAAAGCTTGCGCTCGCATCGCGGTTTGCTTGCAGTTCTGTCATTTTGTGCCGCAGCTTCATACGTCGTTGAAAAGCACAGGTCATCGGCCCTAGATGGCCTTCCAGACGTATAACCATTGTTATGCATAGGTTGGACAGCGAAGCTTCCTCGTCGGTATACTGATTTTGCTTGCATCTGCGCATTTTTCTACAAGGGGGATCATGATGAAGCAGAGGACGCTACTCACGCTGGCACTGACGGCCTTTCTTGCCGTGTTCGGATTGGGCCTCACCGCCTGCGGCGGCCGATCGAGCGAGGACATCATCCGTCAGAGCGTCTCTGAGGCGTTTGAGCAGATCAAGACCGGCGACGCCCAGAGCGAGATGGTCAAGGCCGTCGAAGGCGTGATGAACAGTGGGCAGTTGAAGGAATTCAACATCGACGCCGACGAGTACCTCAAGGCGTACCTCGACGGGTTCGATTACAAGGTCGGGGACATCACCGTTGATGACAAGGAGGGTACGGCCGAGGTCAAGATGACCCTCACGGTCAAATCCGCTGCTGCCGTCAATGCGAATTTTCAGACGAAGTGGGCGGCGGAGATTCAGCGGCTCCAGCAGAATCCCGATGAGGTCGCAACGCAGGGAGACCTGTACAAGCGGGCCGGGGAGGTGCTGCTCCAGAGCGTCAAGGAGACTGAGACCAGCACCGGCGAGGTCTCGATCGCATACAAGAAGAACGACGATGGCGAGTGGCAGGCCGATCAGGCGAGCGTGATCAAGGCCCTCGGCGAGGTGGGCGCGAGCGACTCGCAGGACAGCTAATTGGCGCGGTGGCAGCGCGACCCCGGTCTCCGCTTGGCGTAGCCCGCGCGGCGCTCGACCGCATATGCGACTCAGCGAGCCCCATCTGCGCGATTGCGGATGGGGGCTCATGTGCTCGGCATGGTCTGTGAGCGAAAAGAGGCAGGGTAGGGGGTTCCGCACTTGAGCGCCGCGCGTGCGCCATCGAACAAGGTTCGTGGTGCGGTTCGACGGCTGCAGTCTGAGCTAATCAGATCAACGGGGGCTCGGCCGCGGGGAAAAGCCCCTAGGCCTCGTTCCCGGCGTGTTTTCCGGTTGCGATCGCCACGAGCTCCTCGGGCGTGTCGGCGATGAAGCCGGCACCTGCTGACTCGAGCTCGCTGCGGCCGCGGAAGCCCCAGGACACGCCCGCCGCCTTGAGGCCCGCGTTGTGGCCGCACAGGACGTCGACGTCGCTATCGCCCACGTAGAGTGTGTGCGCGGGATCGGCACCGAGCTGCTCAAGCACATGCAGCGTGACCGGGGCAGCCGGCTTGGGCGGGAACTCGGGAACGCGGCCCTGCACGTAGGCGAAGCGTTCGGACCCGAAATAGCGCTCGATGAGCGGGGCGGCGGAGAAATGGTCCTTGTTGGTGAGGACGGCAAGGGTGAGTCCGGCCGCGCGCAAGGCGTCGAGCATCTCGGGAATGCCAGGATAAGGGGCTGTGTGGTCCTCTTTGTGCTCGCCGTAGTATGCACGGAACTCAGCGAGTGTCTGCTCGAAAATGGCCTGATCGCCGGCGTACTCAGCGGGCATGAAGCGCTCGACGAGCTTGAGCATGCCGTTGCCCACCTTATAGCGGTAGTCGTCGACGGAGAAGGTGGGCCACCCGTGCAGCTCGCAGGTGTGATTGCCGGCGTTGGCGAGGTCCTCCAGGGTATTCAAGATGGTTCCATCAAGGTCAAAGATCACATGGGTGAATGAGGTGGGTTCAGCTGGCATGTGCCCTCCCAGGTAGGGGTGTGCGGTTGCGTGCAGCCTGAACTATAGGCTATGCAGGTGGCGCCATGGCGAACTGCGCAAAACCGTTGATTTTACCGGGTGCGGACTCTACCGGGTACGGACTCTGCTGGGTGCGCGGGCAGCATTCATGCATGGATTACGCCGCTAGCTTCAGTCGCATCCCCGTTCGTTTCACTAAGAGCGGGTCTCTGTAGTAGAAATGTCAGATCTGCGTCTATGCAGGGTATGACACGCCCTGCATCGCTCGATCGATGGTGGCGGGAGCATCGGGGCGTCCTCAATTGACAGCATATTTTGGATGCGCGGTGAGCGGGCTTGAACGCAGCGCTGGGCATCTCACGCTCGACGACGGTCGAACTCAGTGGACATAAACACAAAGGCAGTTCACGTACGGACGGAAAAGCGCGCCTAGCCCAAGCCCTCCTAGCAGATACGCGGCAGCTGCTCGCCGACGAGCATGTCGAGCACACGCGTGGAGCCCCAGCCAGTGCGCACGCGCACCGCAGCCCCGACGGTGGCGTCCCCGCGCCCGATCACGCGCCCGATCACAGCGGCATCCTCCCCGTACCGCGCCCCGCGCATGGCGGCGAGCGCTGCCTCGGCCTCGTCGGCAGGCACCACGGCGACCATCTTGCCCTCGTTCGCCACCTGCAGCACGTCGTATCCGAGCATCTCGCAGGCCCCGCGCACCTCATCGCGCACCGGAACGGCATCCTCATCAATCTCGATGCACACGCCGCTCGCCTCGGCGAACTCATTCAGCGTGCTCGCCAGGCCGCCGCGCGTGGGGTCGCGGAAGCATCGCACACCGGGAGCAGCCTGCATGACGGCCGCGATCAAATGGTTCAACGGCGCCGCGTCGCTCACGATATCAGTGGAGAACGCCAGGCCCTCACGCTGGCTCACAACCGCGATGCCATGGTCGCCGAGGGTGCCCGAGACGAGCACGACATCCCCCGGCTGGCAGTTGGCCCCCGACAGGTTCACGCCCGCGGGCACCGCCCCCACACCGGCGGTGTTGATGTACACGCCGTCCGCCCCGCCGCGCTCGACCACCTTGGTGTCGCCGGTGATGATCGAGACCCCGGCTTCGCGTGCGGTCTCGGCCATGGTCATGACGATGCGCCGCAGGTCATCCATCGGATACCCCTCTTCCAGGATGAACCCGCAGGAGAGGTAGAGCACACGCGCCCCCGAGGTGGCCACGTCGTTCACGGTGCCGCAGACGGCGAGCCGCCCGATGTTCCCGCCGGGGAAGAACGGCGGCGACACCACGAAGCTGTCGGTGGACATCGCGATGCGGCCGGTCGGCTCAAGTGCGGCGACGCCGGCGTCGTTGCCGGCGAGCAGCTCAGGTGAGCCGAACGCGTCCAGGAACACCTCATCGATGATGCGCTTCATCATCTGGCCGCCGGAGCCGTGCCCCAGCAGGACCGTGCTGTCGCTCATGTCTCTCCTTCCGAACCCGTCGGCGCAGGGGCCGCGCGGGTCGATATCAGCGCTCGTGGAACCGGTGGTAGGCGGCGCAACTGCCCTCGCTCGACACCATGCAGGGCCCGACGGCGTGCTCAGGCGTGCAGGTCTTGCCGAACAACGGGCAGTCGTTCGGGGTGATGCGCCCGCGCAGGACGTCGCCGCAGCGGCAGCCGCGCGGCTCGACCGTGGGCTCGACCTCGACGTCGAACCGGCGAACCGCATTGAAGTGCGCGAACTCATCGCGCACGCGAAGCCCGGAGCCCGGAATCTCCCCGAGGCCGCGCCAGGTGGTGTCACAGGGCTCGAAGACCTGGTCAACCAGGGCGCGAGCCACGGCGTTGCCATCGCGCGACACGCCGCGGCGGTACGCGTTCTCGATGCCGGGCTCGTCCGTCACGATCATGCGCACAAGCTCGGCGACGCCCTCGAGAATGTCCACGGGTTCGAAGCCGGTGACGACGCCCGGGGTGTGGAACTCGTCCACCAGGAACCGATAGGGCGGCACGCCCGTGATCGTGGATACGTGCCCGGGGAGGATGAAACCGTCGATGGCCGTCTCGGGGTCGTTGGCGATGGCGCGCAGCGCGGGCCCAGTAGTCTTGTGCGCGCAGTACACGGAGAAGTTCTTCAGATCGCGCTCGGCCGCTTCGAGGATGCAGGCGGCGATGGCCGGCGTGGTGGTCTCGAACCCGACGCCCATGAAAATGACCTCGCGGTCGGGGAGGCCCTCGGCGATGTCGAGCGCATCGAGCGGCGAGTAGACGATGCGGATATCCCGGCCCTCAGCCTTCATCCGCGCGAGCGTGGTGCTCGAGCCGGGAACACGCATCATGTCGCCGAACGTGGTGATCGTGGCGTTCTCAAGTCGAGCGAGGGCGATGGCATGGTCGATGTCGCTGTTAGCGGTCACGCAGACCGGGCACCCGGGGCCGGAGAGTAGGCGCAGACCCGCAGGCATGATCGATCGGAAGCCGTAGCGTCCAATGCTCACTGTATGGGTACCGCAGACCTCCATGAGGTTGATCCGGCGGTCGCCCGCCAGGGTGTGAATGCGCTCGATGAGCTCGCGGGCGAGCGTAGGGCCGCGAAACGCGGAGAAATCGATGGAGCGGGTGGACGCCCCAGGCACGGCAGCCGCGCTCATGCCAGGGCCGCCGCATCGTCCTTGCTGGGGAGCTCGTACACGAGGACATCGGGCATCTCGCGAAGGAGCTCGAGCGTCTCGTGCGCTTCCTCGGGGTCGATGACCTGGATACCGAAACCGGCATGGACGAGCACGTAGTCGCCCACCTGGGCCTCGGGCACGAGACGAAGCGACGCCTCGCGGGTGACGCCGAGCATGTCGACGGTGGCACGGCGGGATGCGTCGATGCTCTGGATCTTACCGGGAACTGCGAGACACATGGATACCCCTCTTCATGGCTTGACCGGAAAGATGGTACCGCTCCGGTGCAATTACGCCAAGGACGGATGGGGCCGTGATACGGGTGTCATGGCGCGGTGCCCGAGGGGTGTTATGGCGCTGGCGTCCGCAGGCAGTGTCCTGAGCGCGGATCGCACCGACCCGATGGCGGCTCGCAGAAGGAGCGTCATCGGGCCGGCGCGCTGGCAGCATGCGGGGGTCGTTTAGAGATCCCGGTAATCGATGAGCTCGAGGTTCGTGCGCTCATCCAACCAGGTGCGCAGGCCGGGGTCGATGAGCGCGTCGACCTCCTTGGTGCGATCGGTGGTGAGCGATGAGTGCTCAAGGATGAACCGGTCGAGGTAGCCGGGGTGGCAGACGAAGATGACCGTCTCACCATCCGCCATATCCCCCACCGTTTGCCGGATGGCCTCGGCGGGCTCGTAGCCGGGCTGCATGGAGTGCATGACCATGCGGACCGAACCCTCACCGCAGGCTATGGTTGCCGTGGGGTCGAACGAGGGCTCGTGGAACCGGAACCCATGGCTCAGGGCGACGTCCTCAATGGCCCGGTTCAGGCTCTCGGACATCACGGCGTGGGCCTCGAAGTAATCGGGTTCGCGACCGACGATCTGGAGGAAGCGCTCGAGCTGCGCTTCCGCCTCGATCACGGCCTCATCGTAGTCTACGAAGTCGAGGCCCTCCTTATACGCCGCGCGGAAGGTGCGGCTGCTCTTGAAGCGGCCCCGCTCGTCGAGCAGGCTTCCCACGCGCTTGGGGTCGGCGCAGGGCTCGCCCAGGCAGACGTTGGTGTGCTGGCCGATTGCGATATCGGCGCCGGCAAGCAGGCTGGCGCCGTGCTCGGCCTCGGGCATATTGGGCATCACACCCACGGAGCGAATGAGCCCCTCGTGCACGGTGCGGGCGATGCCGAGGTCGACCGCATAGGAGTACCCCACATCATCGGCCCTGATCAGCAAACGTTTCATAGTGCGTCCTCCAGACGGTTGGGTGCGTTATCGAGTGCCTTGACCATCTTAGGCCCGAGCCTTTGCAGCCGCCTGAGCGTCAGCCTCGAGCTCCTCGTCGGTGAAACCGAAGAAGTATGTGATGACGGCGGCCGAGACGAAGGCGACGGCGTTGGCGATGATCGCCCACATGATGTTTGTGGAGCCACCGGCGAAGTAGCCGATCAGGCCGAGAATGTTGGTTGCCCCGAGGACGTATACCGTGACATGGAAGATGCCGGCGATGAGCCCACCCAGCGCGCCGCCGATCACCATGCCGGCCATGGTGCGCGGGTATTTGAAGCCGCAGCCGTAGAGCGCGGGCTCGGTCACGCCACCCACGATGCCGGAGAGGGAATATCCGAGGAGGGCACCCTTCTCATCGCGCTCGCGGATGCGCAGGAAGGCGCCGAAAGCCATGCCCCAGGTTGCGAACTGGGCGATGCCACCGGCCACCATGACGGCGGAGTCCGATCCGACGGTGAGGAGCTGAGTGATGCCAAGGGTCAGCAGCACCTGATGCATGCCGGTCATGACCAGGAACTCCCAGAGACCCGCGATGATGACGATGGCAAGGATAGTGACGATGCCGCCTGTGTTGCCGAGGCCGAACATGAAAGCGCCCAGCGCATTACCCAGCACGGAGCCGAGCGGCGCCAGCGCCACAAGCGCGACGGGCACCATGATGAGCATCGTGAGGAAGGGCACGAACACCGTGGAGAGCACGTCGGGGACGATACGCTTGAAGAGGCGCTCGAGCTGCCAGAGGACGGGCATGCACAGTAGGATCGGGAGCACGCTGTTCGCGTAGTTGTTGAGCAGGGCGGGCATGCCGAAGACCGAGGTCGTGGCCGCACCGGTCTCAGCGGCGGCGCTCACGAGCGAGACGAGCTCGGGCGCGAGAAGGACGCCGCCGAGCATCATGCCGAGCTGCGGGGACGCGCCCAGCTGACGAGCGGCCGACCATCCGAGGGTGATGGGGATGAAGTAGAAACCGGCGTTATAGAGCCAGTTGTAGAACAGGTTGTAGACCTCGCTGTCGGTGGCCCAGATGTTCAGCATGTCCGGCCCGGCGATGACCGCGACCGTGCGGAACATCGCGGCGCTGAGCATGATGGGGATCAGCGCGACCATCGACTTCGAAAGGTAATTCAGGATGTTGCGGCCGATGACCTGCGGCGTGAGGGGCTCGCGCGGTCCGTCACCCAGGTCCTCGTCGATGACCCCCTCGCCTGAGACGCCGAGCTTGAGCGCCGCCTCGTAGACCTTCGGGACGTTCTGGCCGATGATGACCTGGTACTGGCCGCCCGACCACTGGGCGCCGAGTACGCCCTTGATGGCTTTCACCTGGTCGTCCTGCGGGATTGACTGGTCTTTGAGGTTCAGGCGCAGGCGCGTCATGCAATGCGTCGCGCTCGCGATGTTGTCCGCGCCGCCCACGGCCGCGAGGACCTCCTCGGCGATTTTCTGGTTGTCTGCCATGACTCCTCCTTCTGCATGGATTCCGGACGTTGGATTTCGCAGCGCGAGGGGCCGGCGCGCGCATCGCGCGGTCCGATCGGTTTGGGCTTCTTGGTTTGAGGGAGGCGGGTAGCCTGCTCGCGGCAAGAAAAAAGCTCCAGACGCACTACGGGCTGAGACGGTCCATGACCGTCTGCAGGCCGGTAATGCCTCTCGGAGCAAGCCGCGAGTAACACCCAACGTGTGCGACAGTTTGTGACAGGCGCGCACCGCGTGCAAGGATGGGTTGAGCGCTTTCGGGTGAGCGGTTGATTTGGCGCGGTGGACGGTAGATGAGGGATGGGGGCGCCACGCCGTATCGTGCGCATCGGCGTCGGCTCCGGCTCCGGAAGCGGGCGGTTCCCTGCGCCATGGCGCGTATCCCAACGATGCTCCTGCAGCAGCGTGTCGAGCGACGCTGGCTGTCCGAGGCGCTGTGCCTACGTCGGCGTGTCGAGTGGCGCAGCCTATCAGAGGTGCTGTTCCACGTGCCGCTGCAGACAGATCCCTAGGGCGTCGACTGCACCGCCACGATCCGGTTGATGTGCATGATCAGGTAGACCAACTCCTCTTCGGAGACGGTGCGTTCGAATGCCTCTTCGATCATGTAGCCCATCTCCGTCGCGCAGGCCGCGATCTCGGGATACTGCTCGGAGAGCGGCCCGAAGAGGCCCGCGTTGCCGGAATCGATCGGCCGGTCGTCCTCAACCCGCTTGAGCAGGTAGCGGATGTGCGTCGCGAATCGGGAGAAGGCGAAGGACCGTCGATCGACGGTGATATTGAAGCGCTCCTCGATGAGGTGGGTGAACCGCTCGAGGAGCTCGTCCTCGGCCTTGCTCGCGGCGTTTTGCCGCTGGCTGGGGGTCACGGCGGCGTTCAGAAGCGAGAGCGCGAAGCCGGTGGCTTCGTTTGCAGGCAGGCGAACGTCGAAGGTCTTCCGGATGCCGCGAACCGCGATCTCACCCAGCCGATATTCAAGGGGGTGCTGCTGCTCGATATCGAAGGAGAGCGGCATGGGGAGGATCAGGTGCTCGCGGGCGCGTTTCAGGGCGAACTGCGTGTGGTCGGCCAAGGTGATAGGGAGGTTGGGGCTGAGATCGTAGGAGAGCTGCTGGGTTGCGAGGTCGGCGAGTTGCGCCGCGAACTCGAGGACGGTGGGGTCGACCTCGTCGATGAGGGCGAGGTACTTGTCATCGATGTCGTAGAAGGTTCGCTGCACGTCGGCGAGGCTGACCTCACGGGGGAGGTCGCCGAACCCAATGCCGCGGCCGAGTGCGATGAGCTGGCGGCCTGCCGCGTCCTCGCAGATAGCTGCATTGTTGTTGATCCGCTTGACCACGCGCACGCTACATTCCTCCCTTCAGCTGGTGCCGAAGATACCACATCGATAGGCGCCGGACGGCGCGCGACGCACCTACTCGCCGGTCCACAAGTGCCCGAGGAAACCTACTTTCGACCGCGCCCTCATGCAGAATGCCCCTGCAACCGTCTCGAGATGACGTTTCTCTGCCGTTCTATGTATGCGCCCAGGTTTGAGAGACGCGACTCGGGGCCTGCAGCCGGCGAGCGGCTCTGAGTCCATTGTGCCGATTAAATCATGGCGTCGATTGAGCGCCGTCACCAAATAGGTCGCGACCCCTTTACGCAAAGATCCGCTGCAATGGCCAAAAACGCCGCGAAACAGTGATCCTGCCCCTCCGCATAGCTCAGCGACAAGGGATCTCGATCCTCGAACGCTGCGATGCGCTTCATATGAATAACCATGGTTGTGCAAATGCGGGGCAGAGGGCGCTGCAGGACGTCGCACATCACTGTTTCGCGGCATTTTTGGCCAGGGGAGCAGAATGCTAGAGCGCGGCAGCCCATGAGGATATTCCTGCGAGGCTCGAGAGGGGCCTGGGCCCACGCAGGGCATCCAGAGCGACCTCAGAATATTCCACGCAGATCGAGAGGGCCCTCCGCCTAGAGGCGGGCACGCGCCACGGCCGCCTGACCGTAGGCGATGCAGCCGTCGTTCACCGGGATGGCGTGGGGCATGAGCACGGTAAGACCGGCATGCTCGAGTGCCGTGGGAACACCCATGGCGAGCATGCGGTTCATGAAAACGCCGCCGGAGAGGGCCACGGTCCTGACCCCCGTCTGCGCGGAGACGAGTTGCGCAACCTCAACGGATGCGCCAGCTACAGCCTGGTGAATGCGCCAGGCGATCTCATCGCAAGAACGACCCTCGGCCAGGTCATCCAGCACTGAGCGAACAATCGGTGCCGGATCGATCTCGATGAGGCGTTCGCCCACATGCTCGCCCACGCGGGCCCGCACGTCTGCAGTCGCTGGATCGTCTCCGGGTAACTCAACCTCAGCGAGGTCAAAGCGATAACGTTTCGAGGTCCCGCTGTCGAGCGCTGAGCCTCGTCCCATGACGTTCATCCAGCGCCAGGCCGCCGCTTCCAGGCGGATCGCAGGCTCTCCCTCGTAGGTGGCCTCCCCGCAGATGCCGGCGAGCGCGGCGAGCGCGTCGAGCAGGCGCCCCATGCTGCTCGTGAGCGGACTGTTGATCTTGCGGTCAACCATGCGCTCGATGATGCCGACGACCCCCTCCCCTAGGTCGCTCGCAAGCGCTGAAGCGCCGGGATGGTCCGCAAGTCCGCAGCCCATAAGCAGGGCAAAGGCGTTGCGGCGGGCGTCGCGCACCGAGGACGCCCCGCCGGGCAGGCGCCAGGGACGCAGCCGTGCGACTCGCTCGAAACCGGTGAGATCGGCCAGGAGCACCTCGCCGCCCCAGACCGTCCCATCGGCGCCCGCGCCCGTGCCGTCAAACGCGAGGCCGATCACCTGTTCCCCGTCCGCGAGCCGCCCGTCCGCGACACCCTCGGCGATCACACTCGCGATGTGTGCGTGATGGTGCTGGACCTCAACCAGGGGCAGCCCATTTGTCATGGCCTCTGCACGGGCCCATTGGCTCGTGAGGTAGCTCGGATGCAGGTCGCAAGCGAGGACGGTGGGCTCGATGGCGAAGAGCTCCGCCAAGCGCCGGCGCGCCTCATGCCAGGCGGCCAGCGTCGCGCCGTTCTCCACATCCCCTATGTGCTGCGATACGAAGCACTGCGTCCCGCGCGTGAGGGCGACGGTGGCCTTCTGCTCCGGGCCGCAGGCGAGGACGCTCGTACCGGCGTCGTCTGACGGTGGCAAGGGGAGGGGCTGCGGCGCGTAGCCACGGGCCCTCCGAACCGGCATAACCTGCACGCCCACCACGCGCACGACCGAGTCGTCGTAGCGGGTGAGGATGGCTCGGTCGTTGCCGAGGAGGGCGTCGGCGATGCCGGGGGCCACCAGGTGCTCCCAAGCGGTCGCATCGTCTATCTCGATCGGCTCCTCGCTGATGTTGCCGCTGGTCATCACCAGGGCGTCGATGCCGCGCGCGCTGGCTGCGGCGAGCAGCAGGTGCTGCAGCGGTGTGTAGGGGAGCATGACGCCGAGCTCGGGCAGGCCCGCGGTCACCGCGGGCGCGATGCGGGGTGCGTCCTGCGGGCACGTTTCCGCCGCGCGCAGCTGCAGCAGGACGATCGGGCGCACCGAGCCCTCGAGGAGCCTGCGCTCCTCAGCGTCCACCTGGCAGATGGAAGCCGCCATGTCCGCGTCGCGCATCATCACGGCGAGGGCCTTGTTGCTCCGGCGCTTCCTGCGGCGCAGCTCGCGCACGGCCCGCTCGTTGCCGGCGTCGCAGGCGAGGTGGAAGCCGCCGAGGCCCTTGATAGCCACGATGCCCCCCGTCGCCAGCAGTGCCACGCACCGCTCGATGATCGCGTCGCTCTCAGCACGGGTGCGCCCCACAGCGGCCACGGCGGACGGGGACGGAACAGCGGATGCCGCGCGCCCGCTGCCCGGGGCGTTGGGGCTGAGAGGAAGGTTCTCCGAGCCTGCGGGGGATGAGGGCTGGTTCTTGGCGCCGGGCTCACGGTTTGCGACCCGCTCCGTATCGGCCGCGTTGGTCACCGGTCGCCCACCTGCGGCGTCGGGCTCCGTCTCGCTGTCAACCGCCTCCGTCCGCTCTCGCCATGTGATGTGCGGCCCGCATTCAAAGCAGGCGTCGGGCTGCGCGTGGAACCGCCGGTCGAGGGGGTCGGCGTACTCGGCAGCGCAGGTGGGGCACATGGGGAAGGCGGCCATGGAGGTCTTCGGCCGATCGTAGGGCAGGTCGTCGATGATGGTGAAGCGCGGACCGCAGTTCGTGCAGTTGATGAACGGGTAGTGGTAGCGTCGATCAGCGGGGTCGAAGAGCTCGCGCAGGCAGTCGGGGCAGGTGGCGATATCCGGGGAGACGAGGGTGGTGTGCGCCGTGTCGTCCGTGGAGGCGACGATGCGGAAGACAGGCGCCGGTTCCTGCACGGTTTCGGCTCCGGGCCCCTCAGTTGCAGCGCCGCATTCGGCGACTCCCTCCGCGCTGCCGTCCGGCTCGCTCGCCGCAGGGCCACCTACCTGGTCTTCTCCTGCGTCGCGGCCCTCCGTTCCTTCGCAAGTCGCGTCTGCCGCGTCCATCCACGCAACGAGGACGCGCTCAATACGCGACGCGGCGGGTGCGTGCGCCGACAGGTCTTCCACGAAGGAATTGATGGCTTCCCTAGCCCCTATGGCCTCGATATGCACGCCATCGCCGGCGTTCAGCACCCATCCGCCCAGGTTGTGGGCCACGGCCTCGCGGTACACGAACGGCCGCATGCCGACGCCTTGGACGACGCCTGTGATGTGGATGCGCGCTCCCGGCATCTGCGGCTACAGCCCCAGGCTGCTCTCGGTGGCGGCGCAGGTGAGCTCGCCGTGGGCCACGCCGCGGAGTCCCAGCAGGCGGTCGGCCAGCTCGTAGACGCGCTCGCCCCGTCCCTTCAGAGCGAGGATCTCCAGGCAGTTGTGGTGGTCGAGGTGCACGTGCATCGTGGAGACGATCTCCGCGGTGTAGTCATGCTGGACCTCGTCGAGCCGACGCGTGAGGTCGCCCGTGTGATGGTCGTAGATCATCGTGAGCGAGCCGATCACCTCGACATCGGGGGTGCGCTGCTGCTCCTTGACGAGGGAGGCGCGGATGAGGTCGCGGATGGCGCCGGAGCGGTTGGCCCCGTCGCCGCGGCGGGCGGTCTGGGCGTCGAAGGCTCGCAGGAGGTCCTCGGGCATGGTGATGGAGAACCGCACCAGGTCACCGCCGGGCGCGGCCCCTGAGGTCCCATCTGGTGCGCCGTCGCCGGGATGCGCCGACATCGCCTACACCAGCTTCACAGAGCCCACGGAGTTATGATCCGCCTCGATGGCGTCGGGGTAGCCGGCGAGCGCCTCGTGGGCTTCATCGAGGGCTGCTATGGCCGCTTCGAGCTTGTCGCCGATGCGCTCCATGTCGTAGTTCTCGGTGGCGTGGAGCAGCAGATGGCTCCACTCATGGGCGAGCTGGATCGTGTCGTCGATCTGGCGAACGCTCATCTCGAGCTGGCCCATGTTCATACCGATGTCATGCATGACGTCCTCCTCGCATCAGGTGGCCGCACAAGGCGGCGCGATGTCGTCAAGTATATGGCAGCGGAAGCAGGGGGGGCAAAGGCAAACCTGGCGTGCGAGCGCACTCGTTTGGCGTACAGCCTCACTCGATTGGCACGCAGTCTCGCCCGTTTGGCGTGCAGGACCGCTCGTCTGGCATGCGGTTTCGCTCGATCCTTCCCGTTTTCTGTCAAAACTTCAATATAATAACCCCTCATTTTGACAGAAAACGGGAAGGATCCTGCTTGCGGGGCGCCTATCCCGCTGTGTCTACGCACAACAAAGGCGCCCCTTGCGAGGCGCCCCGGGAAAGGAAGGCATATTCAATGATCGGCGCCGCGGCCTATGAAACCCGGCGCCGGATGAGCACGTGTTAGAGCTTGGGCTCGATCTCGGCGACGAGGCGGGCCTTGGGCATGGCGCCCACAACGCGGTGGATCTCCTCGCCGTTCTTCAGCAGAACCAGCGTGGGGATGGACATGACGCCGTACTTCATGGCGAGGTCCTGGTTCTCATCCACGTTGCACTTGGCGACCTTGAGGCGGCCGGCGAGATCGTCGGAGATCTCCTCGACGATGGGGGAGACGGTGCGGCAGGGTCCGCACCACGGCGCCCAGAAGTCGACGAGGACCGGCAGGTCCTCCTTGAGCAGTTCATCAAAGTTCGAGGCGGTGACCTCAGTGACGTTGGCCATGGTGTCCTCCAGTAGACGGCTCGCGTAGGCGAGCGGTGTTGCGATCGCTTGCGTTATACCCATGAGATCCCAAAGCTTGCAGAGGGCGGTAGAATGTGGTCCAAACGAGGAGGGGGCACGGTATGTCCATATCTTCCGTAGAACGAAAACGGGCGCTGGCCGATGCCGCCATCGAGGAGGTCCGGTCCCTCGAGAGCCGCGGGGTGGTGATCAGCGGCAACGGGTTCTCGCCAATCCTCCTGGTGAAAGGGGTGTTGAACGAGTCTGAGCGCGGGGGCGGACCTCTGCTTGTCGGCGCCGACGGCGTCGCGCTGCGGGCGGCGCTCGCAGCGATCGGATGGGAGCCTGAGGATTTCTGCGGTCTCTCCTGCGTGTCGGATGAGGGCGACGGGACCGCCGCGCATCCGGGTGAGGGGTTGAGCCCCAAGCTGTTCCGCGAGGCGGTTGAGGCGCTGGACCCCGAGGCAGTGGTGCTTCTCGACGCGGCAGCGGCCGACCTCATGCGTGAGGCCTACGCCGATGACCTAGCGATGGTCGAGGACTTCAACGCGGCGATGCTGCAGCCCGGGATTGTGATCCCGGTGCTCGGCCGTCGTGTGCTCGCGCTCAGCGGATTCGAGGCCGGACTCGATGACCCGCACGAGAAGCAGGTCTCCTGGGCGTATCTGAAGCAGCTTCCACCCCTTGGGTCGCCGGTCTAACGGAGCGCGACCTCTCCGCTCGGCGATGGGAACGACTGCCCTACGATAACGCAGCGCGTGGCCGAGCAACCTTATCGCGCGCGACGGCTCGGGGCCAGGGCTTACCGTAGGATCTTCTCCATGGCCTTGCCACGGGCGAGCTCATCGACGAGTTTATCGAGCTGGCGGACCTTGCGCATGAACGGGTCCTCGATCTCCTCGACCCGCACCCCGCAGATGACCCCGGTGATGAGGTCGGCGCGCGGGTTCATGGCGGGCGCGCCGTCAAAGAATGCGCCATAACTGGGGTCCGACGCGATCATGTCCTCGATGGCCTCCTCGGTGTAGCCGGTCAGCCAGCAGGTGACCTCGTCCACCTCGGCACGCGTGCGGCCGCGGCGCTCGGCCTTCTTGATGAGGAGCCCGTACACGTTCGCGAAGCTCATTTCGGCGACGGATTTGCGTGTCATGCTGTTCCTTTCAGAGAATCTGTCCGCTGCCTGCGGTGTACCCGCTTCTCTCCTTCTGAGACGGGGTTGCATGGAGCCAATCCTGGACGGTGCGATGACCCAGCGGGAGAAAGCCTGCTGCATGGGAGACGGGCGCGCGGACCCGCCCTAGCCGTTGACGAAGGCCGCGGCAACGTCGTTGATAGGGGGGGCAGTCGCGTGGGCCCGCCCCGTCTCCTGATCCGCCTCCCACCCATCGTCTTGTTATAAGACATGACAGGTGTCTTGTCAGTTTGAGGCGACCGTGCCATACTGCGTGCGTTTGCAACAACGTGAGAGGATTGATCATGGAGCATGGGGTCGCGACGGCAGGGGATCGGCTGGAGCGCGGCACGGATCCGCTGGCCCACCTGAAGCGCGCGGTCGAGGAACTCAAAGCCACCCGCGATGCGGTGATCCTCGCCCATTACTACGTCGCGCCCGAGGTCCAGGAGCTCGCGGACTACGTGGGTGACTCCTTCTACCTCGCCAAGCTCGCGAACAGCCTGCCCGCCGAGACCATCGTGCTCGCCGGCGTGGCGTTCATGGGCGAGAGCGCCAAGCTCCTGAACCCGGAGAAAACGGTCCTGCTCCCCGAGCCCGCGGCCGATTGCCCCATGGCCCACATGGTGCAGCGCCGTACCATCGAGGAGGCGCGGGCCGCCTGGGGGAACGACCTAGCTGTCGTCTGCTATGTCAACTCCACGATGGAGGTCAAGAGCTGGAGCGACGTCTGCGTGACCTCGTCCAACGCGGTGAAGATCTGCTCTGAGCTGCCCCAGCGCCACCTGCTGTTCATTCCCGATCGCAACCTCGGCCGCTACGTGGCCGAGCAGCTGCCAGAGAAGCACGTGATCCTGAATAAGGGCTTCTGTCCCCGGCATCAGGCGATCTCGCTGGACGAGCTCATCGACCTCAAGGAGGAGCATCCCGGGGCGCTCATCCTCGCGCACCCCGAGTGCACTGAGGAGGTGCTCTCCGAGGCCGATTTTATCGGATCCACCGCGGGGATCATCAGCTACGCGGAGGCGAGCGAGGCACGCGAGTTCATCATCGTGACGGTGCGCGGGGTCCTGCACGAGCTGGAGCGGAGGTGCGCCGGTCAAGGCAAGCGCTTCTACTTCACGCGCACGGTCCCCACCTGCGTGAATATGGACATGATCACCGTCGAGAGCCTGGTGAGGTGCTTGGACCGAGGCACCGGGGAGGTTGAGGTCGACCTCACGGGCGCGGCACGGGAGCGGGCGCGCGCGGCGCTCGACAGGATGCTCGAGCTCGCGGCCCGCTGAGGTCGGCGCAAGGGAGGAACCATGCATGAGGATCTAGGCTGCGATGTGCTGATCGTCGGTTGCGGGGTGGCGGGGCTCTACGCCGCGCTCAACCTCCCGCGCACCTGCGCGATCACGATGCTCTCCAAGGGAGCGCTTGAGGAATGCGATTCGATGCTCGCCCAGGGCGGGATCTGCGTCCTGCCGGATGACGCCGACTACGACGCCTTCTTCGAGGACACGATGCGCGCGGGCCATTATGAGAACCGGCGGGAGAGCGTCGAGATCATGATCCGCTCGAGCCCCGCGATCATCGCGGACCTCGTGCGCCTGGGCGTGGCGTTTGAGCGCGATGAGAGCGGCGGCCTCGCGTTCACCCGCGAGGGGGCGCATTCGCGGCCGCGGATCTGCTACCACGCCGACACCACGGGGAAAGAGATCACGACGCGCCTCCTCGACGCCGTGCGCGCCTTGCCGAATGTGCGGATTCTCGAGCGCGTGGCCATGGTCGACCTGCTTGTTGCGGGTGGCCGCTGCGGCGGGGCCCTGGTGCGCCTGGTTGCACCGGAGGAGTCCACGCGTACGGCACCTGAACTGCGCGAGGACGCGGGCGCCTGCTTCCGTGTGCGTGCGCTGCGGACGATCCTCGCCTGCGGCGGGATCGGGGGGCTCTACGACCGATCGACCAACTACCCACAGCTCACCGGCGATGCCTGCATGATCGCGGCTGAGCGGGGCGTCGCGCTCGAGCACCTCGACTACGTGCAGATCCATCCCACAGGGCTCTATGGGGAGGGGCCCGGCCGCACCTTCCTGATCTCTGAGAGCTGCCGCGGGGAGGGTGCCATCCTGCTCAACCGAGCCGGCGAGCGCTTCACCGACGAGCTCCAGCCGCGCGACGTGGTCGCCGCCGCCATTCGTGAGCAGATGCGCATCGACGGCACGGACCACGTGAGCCTCTCGTTCGAGCGGGTCGCATCCGAGGTCATCCTGAGCCACTTCGGGACCATCCGCGCCCATTGCCTGGAGGCGCTTGGGCTCGATATTCTCCACGACCCCATCCCGGTGGTGCCCACACAGCACTACTTCATGGGCGGCATCTCCGTCGATGCGGACGGGGCCACGAGTATGCCCGGGCTCTTCGCGGCGGGCGAGACCGCTTGCAACGGCGTGCACGGACGCAACCGCCTGGCGAGCAACAGCCTACTTGAATCCCTGGTCTGGGCCCGGCGGGCGGCATGGCGGATCTCGACAGGAGCATCGCTGCCGCTGCCTCTTCCGTCAGGGAATCACGTTGAACAGGAGTTTGCATGGACCCGGTGACCTTTACCCTCGCAGCCGACGACCTGATCCGCCAGGCCCTGCGCGAGGACATCAGTTTCGAGGATGTCTCCACAGCTGCGGTCTGCCCCGAGCCCCGGTCGGCCACCGTCGAGCTGATCGCAAAGGAGGGCGGCGTCATCGCAGGCCTCGCCGTCTTCGAGCGGACTTTCCAGCTGCTCGACCCCGACGCCCGGTTTGTAGCGACGGTGTCCGATGGGGACGAGGTCGCCGCCGGCGACGTGCTCGGTCGGGTGGCGGGCGACGTCCGCGCTCTGCTCTCCGGGGAGCGCGTCGCCTTGAACTACCTGCAGCGCATGAGCGGGATTGCCACGGCGACGCGGCGGATGGCGCGTGCCCTCGAGGGGACGGGGGCCGTGCTCGTGGACACCCGCAAGACCTGCCCGAACATGCGGATCTTCGAGCGCGAGGCCGTGCGTGCGGGCGGGGGCCGGTCGCACCGGTACAACCTCTCGAGCGCCGTCATGCTGAAAGACAACCACATCGACGCGGCGGGCGGTGTCACGGCGGCCATCCGCGCCGCACGGCAGCACGCGTCCTTCACCTGCACGGTCGAGGTCGAATGCGAGTCGCTCGCGATGGCGCGCGAAGCTGTGGAGGCGGGCGCCGACATCATCATGCTCGACAACATGGATCTCGATGCGATGCGGGCCGCGGTCAAGCTCATCGGCGGCCGGGCGGTCACAGAGGCCTCGGGCAACGTGGACGAGGGGAATGCGCAGGCGATCGCCGAGACCGGGGTGGACGTGATCTCGTCCGGCGCGCTCACCCACTCGGCGGGTATCCTTGACCTATCGTTGAAGCATCTGCGGATGCAGGGTGCGTGAGGAGGCACGGTCGCGATGAAGGGCGTTGAGCGCAGGGCTGCCATTCTGCAGGAGCTGCATGCCGCGAGCGGGCCCGTTTCGGGCAGTGCCCTCGCACGGGCTGTGGGCGTGAGCCGCCAGGTGATCGTGCAGGACATCGCCCTGCTGCGGGCGAACGGCGACGATGTGGTTGCGACGGCCCGCGGCTATGTGCTGCGCGAGGGACCCGGGCCGCGCCTGCCCACGCGGCTCATCAAGGTGCACCACACCACCGACCAGGTGGAGGAGGAGCTCAACTGCATCGTGGACCTCGGTGGCGCCGTGCAGAACGTGATGGTGAACCACCGGGTGTACGGGGCCATCACCGCCGAGCTCGACATCCGCTGCCGGCGCGATGTGGGCCGCTACCTCGCCGACATCAACAGCGGCAAGAGCGTCCCGTTGATGACGGTTACGAGCGGCTACCATTTCCACCGGATCACGGCCGATACCGAGGAGCGCCTGGACGAGATCGAGGAGGCCCTCGATGCCCGCGGATTCCTCGCGGAGGTCCTGCCCTACGAGCGCGACGTGCGATAGGGGGGGGCGCATGGACTGTACCTGTCACTACGATTCCCCGCTCGGCGGCATCACCCTCGCGAGCGACGGCGAGCGCTTGGTCGGGCTCTGGTTCGACGGGCAGAAGTACTTCCCCGAGACCCTTGGAGAGTGGCCCCGCGAGGAGATGCTCCCCGTCTTCGAGGAGACCACCCGCTGGCTCGATATCTATTTCAGCGGGAAGGAGCCTGACTTCACGCCGCCCCTTGCCATGAGGACGACGCCCTTCCGGCAGGCCGTGTGGGAGGTCATGCTGACCATCCCGTTCGGAGAGACGATGACGTATGCGGAGATCGGCCGGGAGGTTGCCCGGCCCCGCGGCCTTGAGCGAATGTCCGCGCAGGCCGTCGGCGGGGCCGTGGGGCATAACGCGATCTCGCTCATCATCCCGTGCCATCGCGTTGTGGGCACGAACGGGAGCCTGACGGGATATGCCGGGGGCATTGAGAAGAAGGTCCGTCTGCTCGAGCTGGAGCGGGCGGACCTTTCGAATCTCTTCGTGCCGAAGCGTGGCACGGCGCTCTAGCGTGGCCACAGCTGCGATGCCGCCCCGCTTATGCTATCTGCGCCGGTGATCTCATCGAGTTCAAGCTCCCTGATGACCCGTGCCAGGCTGCCGCTAACAAAGGCCCGGAAACGTGGTTAATCGAGCTCGGTTGAGATCTGCCACATCATGCCGAACTTGTCCTCGAGGTTGGCGTACGCCGGGCTCCAGAAGGTCTCCTGCAACTCCATGGTGATCTTGCGAGCATCTGCGGACAGGGCCTCGTAGAGCTTCTTCGCCTCGTCGACGCTGTCGACGATGATGGCGGCGGTCATGTTGTAGCCGTGCTCGTACTCGAACTGCGGGTTCTCATCCGAGAGCATGATCCGCTGGTTGCCAACCTTGAGCTGGGCGTTCATAACGAGCTCCTGCTGCTCCGGAGGGCAGTTGGGCATCTTGTCCTTGAACAGGGTCATGTCGATGAGCTCGGCGCCGAGCGCCTCGGTGTAGAACTTCACGGCTTCCTGGCCGTTTCCATCGGTCACCAGGTACAGTTAACGGCTTTGATCATGGGCGCCTCCTTTGTCTGGGGGGTGTGACGTGTGTCGAGATTCCCGAACCCCGTCATACGAGGTTCCCCCTACTGAGTACCCAAAAGGCCGTCAGGTTGCAGGCGTCCGCCGAACCGTATGGGCGAACCGGGCTACGCCTCGAATGTCTTCACTTCGCGCCAGAGCGAGAGGGCAAAGACGATCTCCACGGCGGTCAACGTGCCTGCGACGGCGAACCCGCCGAACAAGTTCCCCAGGATGAGGGAGAGGATGGGGACGATGACCGCGAAGAACTGGTATGACCGCGACTTGTACAGCCATGAAAATGGCAAGAGGTGAGCGCCAAAGACCATCGCGTGCACCATGATCATGCTCTCGGGGGTCGCGTTATATGCCCAGATGACGATCAGCAGGTACAGGACCTGATTCATCGTGAATAGAAATCCGAGATGACCCAATTCATTGTCGTTTGAGAAGATGTTGACGCCGAGCCCCCTCCCTATAAGCCAGGCAAGGGGCATGAGCGGGGCTGAGCAGCAGAATACCAGGAGGTTCTTGAGATCGAGGGGGATGTCCATCGATGCGACGACGGCGATCAAGAGCCAGATGACGGTGGATGCCGCGATAAACGGCAGGCCTTTTTTCTGACGAACGATAATATCGTTTCGTAATTCATCAAGACTCATTATTTAACCTTTCCTATGCTATTTTTCTGCACCAGATAAGCAATATGCATGTAGGTGAAGCGTATCCCACTACTCACCTGTGCATTGTTTGCCTTCTGTAAGCTCCGCCGACCGGTCGGCTTTCGCGTGCCGGCGTGCAGCAAGCGGACCGACGCGGCTACGACCTAGTCAGCAGCGCCACCGTCTCAACGTGCGGGGTGTGTGGAAACATGTCAACCGGCGTGAAGCGCTCCAGGCGGTAGCCGCCCCGCGCCAGCACTGCGAGATCGCGCTCCTGCGTGACCGGGTTGCAGCTGATGTAGACGATACGGCGGGGGCCGAGGGCGATGCCGGATTCAAGGAAAGCCTGCGTGGAGCCGGCGCGTGGCGGATCGAGAACCAGGACGTCGACGTGCTCCTCGTCGGCGGCCGCCCGGCGCAGGTAGGCGGTGGCATCCTCGGCTACGAACGTGGCGCGCTCTTCGAGGCCGTTGATCTCGGCGTTGCGGCGCGCGTCGGTGATGCCCTGGGCGTTGCGCTCCACGCCGATGAGCTGGATATCGACACCGGCCTGATGGACAGCTTGGGCCGCGCAGAGCCCGATGGTGCCGCTGCCGCAGTAGGCATCGAGCAGGACATCGCCCTCCTGCAGGTCCATGTTGTCGATGGCGAGCTGGTAGAGGACCTCGGTCTGGGCGGGGTTGGTCTGGTAGAACGCCCCAGGGGATATCTCGAAGGTGCAGCCGAGCAACCGGTCGCGCATGCGCGGCGGGCCGGCGAGCACGCGGGTCTCAGCACCTAAGATGGCGTTCGTCGCACGCGGGTTCACATTCTGCGCGATCGAGGTGATGCGCGGATCTATGGCGCGTAGGCGCTCGATGAGCGCATGCTGATGAGGGATGTCGCGCTGGGCGGTGACCAGGGTGAGCAGACCCTCGTCGGTGCGCCAGGCCAGACGGAGCACGGCGTATCTCAGGAGGCCGCGGCGGCGGTCCTCGTCATAGGCGGGGATGTGGCAGGCCTCGGCTGCCTCGGTGACCCGCGTGAGGATGTCACGAGCGCCCGGCGCCTCCACGGGGCAGCCGGGGATGTCGATGATTCGGTGCGTCCCCCGTGCGAAGAGGCCGTGCCGCACCGTGCCTTGGGGACCGGGGGCGAACGGCGTTGTCGCTTTGTAGCGGAAGCCGCGCGGGCTCGGGAGCTTGCCGTCGCCCGCAAGGCCGCCCATGCCCACGACGGGATCGATGGTGATGTCCCAGCCGGCGCTCGTGAACAGGGGGCGGAAGAGATCCTCCATGGCCTGCTGCTTGCGGGCGAGTTGCTTGTGATAGGGGAGGCCCAGCTGCTCGCAGCCACCGCAGGCGCGCATGACGGGGCAGGGGCCGTCAGTGCTCATCTGTCGTTTCCTTGGTGTCATGAGGACATTGTAGCGGTTGACGTGCACCGGAGATATGACGGACGCGCTCTCAAACGTTCGCATCCAGGTAATTCGTACGGTCACGTAGCCAATCACCGTCTGCCTGCACACGTTGGGCGAAAAGGCACGGGGGTTCCCTGCTGGGCCAGCTAGGCTGGACCTACCGATATGCCGACTGCCCACACGGGGCCCCTGGTCCGATGCGGGCGCGAAGGAGGTTACCATGGGCGCACCCAAAACCGGCAATGTGAGGAACGTGGTGCTCGTAGGCCAAGGCGGGGTGGGCAAGACCTCGCTCGCGGAGGCCATGCTCCACCTATCCGGCAAGACCGCCCGCCTGGGCGGTCACGACGGCACAAAGCCGACCCTCGACTACGACGTCGAGGAGGTCAAGCGCGAGTTCTCCATCTCAACCGCCATCGCGCCGATCGACTGGAAGACGGTCCGCATCAACGTCCTCGACGCCCCGTGCTACCCCGACTTCATCGGCGACGCCTACGCGGCGATGAGTGTGTCCGAGGCGGCGATCTTCGTGGTCGACGCCGCAGCGGGACCGCAGCCCACCACCGTGAAGCTCTGGTACGCAGCCGAGGACCTGCGCCTCGCACGCTCGGTGTTCATCAACCGCATCGACCGGCCCGACGCCGACTACGATGCCTGCATGGCCCTGCTCCGCGAGCGCTTCGGCATGCGCCTCGGCGCGGTCACCCTGCCTTGGGGCACGGGCGATGACTTCAACGGCATCATCGACATCGTCCGCATGAAGGCGCGTCGCTGCGAGGGCACGAAGCAGACCGAGTTCGAGATCCCCGAGGAGTACCGGGCGCAGGCGGAGGCCGCGCACGAGACCCTGACCGAGCTTGTCGCCGAGGCCGACGACGACCTCATGGAGAAGTACCTCGAGGGCGAGCAGCTCACCCAGGAGGAGATCGAGGGTCTCATGGCCACGGCCATCGCCAAGCGCCTCTTCGTCCCCGTCTTCGTGGGCAGCTGCATCAAGGAGCAGGGCGTCAACTCGCTTATGGACGATATCGCCTCCTACTTCCCCGCGCCCACCGACCACGGCGAGATGCCGCTCATCGACGGCAGCACGCTGAAGATCTCCTCCGAGGACGATCGCCCGGTGGTCTTCGTTTTCAAGACTCTGAACGACCCCGTCCAGGGCCGGCTCTCCTTCATCAAGGTGATCACCGGCACCATCGAGCCCGGGCTCGAGCTCGTGAACGCGCGCACGCGCAAGGGCGATCGCCTCGCGCACCTGAATGTCATGTGCGGCCGCGAGATGACCGAGGTCGGTCACGCGTACGCCGGCGACATCGTGGTGGTTCCCAAGCTCTCCGCCGAGACCGGCGACACGCTCTCTGTGTCCGGCAAGGTCGAGGCCGCTGCCTTCCAGTTCCCGAACTCCCAGTACCGGATCGCCATCGAGGCGGAGAACCGCGGCGATGAGGAGAAGCTGTTCACCTTCATCGACAAGGCATGCCAGGCAGATCCCACGATGCGCATCGAACGCGACGAGGAGACGGGGCAGACCATCATCTCGGCGGTGGGCGAGGCTCAGGTGAGCGTCCTCTTGAGCCGCCTGGAGGACCGCACCAAGGTCGAGGCGCACATCGTGCCGCTCCGCATCCCGTACCGCGAGACGATCCGCCGCGTCGCGAGCGCCCAGGGCCGTCACAAGAAGCAGACGGGTGGCGCCGGGCAGTTCGGCGACTGCTACCTGCGCGTCGAGCCGCTGCTCGACGGCACCGACTACGAGTTCGCCGACGAGGTCGTGGGCGGCCGCATCCCGCGCGCGCTCATCCCCGCGGTCGACCGCGGTGTCCAGGAGACCATGCGCGAGGGCGTCATCGCCGGATACCCGCTCACCGGCATCCGCGTGGCCTGCTACGACGGCTCCTATCACCCCGTGGACTCCAACGAGATGGCCTTCCGCGCTGCCGCGCGCATCGCGCTCAAGAAGGCCTGCGCCGATGCGGATCCGGTGGTGCTCGAGCCCATGCGCGACATCACGGTGACGATTCCCGAGAGCTATGCCGGCGCGGTCATGGGCGACGTCTCGGCTTCACACGGCCGCGTAACCGGCATGGATTCCAACGAGCGCGGCGAGACCGTCGTCAAGGCAACGGTGCCCTATGCCGAGCTCACCGACTACGCCACGCGCCTGCGCTCGCTCACGCGCGGCAACGGCGACTTCGAGATGGAACCGGCTGGTTACGAGCAGGTCCCCTATGACGTTCAGCGGCACCTGGTTGAGTTCTATGAGGAGAGCCGCGCTCAGGGCAGGTAGCCGATTTCGCGCATCCTCCATCTTCATGCGGGTTTCGTGCGCTTCGCGTGTGCGGAACCCGCCGTCTCCTAATCTCTACACCGGGAATGTAGGATTTGGAAATCCTCATCGACACCCCTAGGGACAGGGCCCGGTGCCGTCGCGGAAGTGACTAGGCTGTAAGCAAATGTGACTCGTAGTTCACAATATGCGTGTTACCATAGATAGTTATTCATAGACTAACCCATTGCGATCGGGAGAATGGACGAAGATGGCGCGTACAAACAGCAGGAAGACCTACGACGCGGAGACGCGTCGCCGTGCGGTGAAGGTGCTGGCCTCCGGGTCGGGTCACCGTGCGCTCGCCGGTGCCCTGGGCCTTCCCGAGGCAACGGCGCGTCAGTGGGCCCGGGCTTATGCGGTGGGCGGAGCGTCCGCGGTGATGAACGCGGGGAAGACGCATCGCATCTACCCCTATGAGCTCAAGCTCTCTGTGGTGAAAGACCGTTTCGAGGGCGGGAAGTCCGTCCGCGATGTGATGATCAAGTACGGCGTCCCGAGCGAGTCCTCGGTCAAGACCTGGTGCCGGCAGTACAAGGAACGTGGCGCCGACGCGCTCATCGACCGCCCGCGCGGCCGCAAGCCGAAGAATCGCGCTGTCAGCTGAGCGCACCAAACGAAGCGATACATCTGAAGGGGCCGCGTCCGGGGTGTCATGGACAGCGGCCCCTTGTGCTTCTCGGAACCTTTTCGGTGCGTGCGAATACCCTGCATCTTCAATGATATGATGGGCGATGTTCGCACGGTTACCGAGGAGGATTCCATGCTCAACGCAATTGAGATCAGCCCTGATGTCTGGTGGGTCGGTGGTATCGACTGGAACGAGCGCTCGTTCCACGGCTACGCCACCGAGCGGGGTATCACCTACAACGCCTATCTCATCATGGATGAGAAGGTCACGCTCATCGATACAGCCAAGGCGACGTTTTCCGATGAGTTCATCCAGCGCATCAGCCAGGTGGTTGACCCCTCCAAGATCGAGGTCGTCATCGCCAACCACGTCGAGATGGACCACTCGGGCAGCATCCCGGTGATCCAGAAGTACGCCCCCAACGCCACGATCTACGCGAGCGCCCCGGCCGGCGTGAACGAGCTCCGCGCCCACTTCGGCATCGAGGTCGAGGGCGTGAAGACGGGCGACACCCTCTCGATCGGCAAACGCACGCTCTCCTTCGTTCAGACGCCCATGGTGCACTGGCCCGACAACATGGTCACCTACTGCGCCGAGGACCAGATCCTCTTCTCCAACGACTGCTTCGGCCAGCACTTCGCCACCACCAAGCGCTTCGATGATGAGGTGGACCGCTGCGAGCTCTTCCGCCAGGCCAAGAAGTACTACGCCAACATCGTGCTGCCCTACGGGCCCCAGGCGCAGAACGCCCTGAAGGCCGTCGCCGGCCTGGACATCCGCCTGATCGCCCCGAGCCACGGGTGCATCTGGCGCAGCTACATCGCCGACATCATCGAGAAGTACCAGGCGTGGACCACGTACCAGCTTGAGGAGAAGGCCGTCATCGCCTTCGACTCCATGTGGCACTCCACCGAGCACATGGCCCGCGAGATCACCGACGCCTTCATCGCCGAGGGCATCCCGGCCACGCTCTACGACATCAAGGCGACCGAGTCCTCCGACATGATCCTCGAGATGATGGACGCGCGTTACATCGCCGTGGGCTCGCCGACCTTGAACTCCAACATGCTGCCCACCGTCGCCGGCTTCCTCGCCTACATGCGCGGCCTCATGCCCCGCAACCCCGAGCGCATCGGTCTGGCCTTCGGCAGCTACGGTTGGGCGCCGCTCGGCCCCAAGCAGGTGTACGAGGCGCTCGAGACCTGCAAGTTCAATCTCCCCGAACCGGTCATCACGCAGCAGTGGATCCCCGATGAGGCGAAGCTCACCGAGCTGCAGGAGACCGTCCGCCGTGTGATCGAGCAGAACAGGCAGGCGTAAGGTCCCAGCTCACCGCTTGGCGAATCGAATCTCACAGGGGTGGCCGGGCGGCCACCCCTTTTTGCAAACCGCGCCCAAATTCCCCTAGCCGACGTGGGGCGAGCGTGCGATAGCTGGGTGAAGAGGGCTGCAGCCCGCAGATATGGTGGTGGGGCGCGGATAGGCGTGGGCCCGGCGCGCGAGCTTTTTGCCTGCCCGCCACCCGAGGTGTCCGCGCCCCGTGATACCATCCATAAATGCATCACAAACGGCCGGTGCGTACAGAGGGGTATTTATGGCCATAATAGGAATGTTGATCGCCGTGCCTTTGGTCGCGGCGGCGCTGTTGCTCGTCGCGCGGGATGATTCCCAGCGCGATCCGATCGCCATCGTGGCGGCGATCATCATCGCCATGCTCGCAGCGCTCACCGCGGTGACTTACCTGAACGCGCCGGCGTTCTTCGAGGTCCCCGTATCCGTCGCTGAGTTGGGCACCTACGCTGCCGCCATCATCGATGTGCTGCTCGGCTTCATCATCCTGAGTTACGCGATCCGCTACCGCAACGCCTGGGCCCTGGGCCTCGGCGCCGTCCAGCTCGCCACAGCGATCTGGTGCGGCGTGCTCGCCTTCGAGTCGACCGAGCACGGCGCGACGCCGCTCTACATCGACAACCTCTCGGTGATCATGGTTCTCATCGTGGGTGTCGTGGGCAGCCTGATCTGCGTCTACGCTCTCGGCTACATGAAGGACTTCCAGGCCCACCAGGGTGAGGGCGCCCCCGATCGCCGTCATCAGTTCATGGCGCTCATGTTCCTGTTCCTCTCGGCCATGTTCATCATCGTCCTCTCCGACAACATGGACTGGATGCTCGCCGGCTGGGAGATCACCACGGTCTGCTCCTTCCTGATGATCGGCTACGCGCAGAACGAGGAGTCCAAGAAGAGCGCCCTGCTGCAGATCAACCTCAACATGATCGGCGGTATCGCCTTCCATGTGGCCATCATCCTCATGCACGGCGCCGGCGTCCCGCTGTCCCTCTCCGCGCTGCCCGCGTTCGCTGCCATCGTCGGCACGGAGCGACTCGTGCTGCCGCTCATGCTGCTCGCGGTGGCCGGTCTCGTGAAGGCCGCGCAGATGCCCTTCCACTCCTGGCTGCTCGGAGCCATGGTGGCCCCCACCCCCACCAGCGCCCTGCTGCACTCCTCGACGATGGTCAAGGCCGGCGTCTTCCTCCTTGTGAAGCTCGCCCCGCTCTTCCTCATGGTCCCCGTCGCCTCGCTCATGGTGGTCTTCATCGGCGGCGTGACCTTCCTGCTTTGCAGCTTCATGGCGATCTCCCAGAGCAACGCCAAACGCGTGCTCGCCTACTCCACGATCGCCAACCTCGGCCTCATCTCCGCATGCGCCGGCGTGGGCACCCCGCCCGCCGTCTGGGCCGCGGTCTTCCTCATCATCTTCCACACGGTATCCAAGTCCCTGCTCTTCCTCTGCGTGGGAACCGTCGAGCACCGCATCGGGAGCCGCAACATCGAGGACATGGACGGCCTCTTCAGCCGCCTGCCGCGCCTCACGCGCTTCATGATGCTCGGCATCATGGGCATGTTCGTGGCGCCCTTCGGCATGCTGATCTCGAAGTGGGCCACGCTGGTCTCCTTCGCTGAGACGGGCAACGCCCCCTTCCTCGTCATGCTCGCCTTCGGATCGGCCGCGACCTTCTTCTTCTGGGCCAAGTGGCTCGGCAAACTCGCGGGCGTGCCGCAGCGCGCTGAGAACGAGGAGGGCGGCGTGCATCGCACCGAGTGGGCGGCCATCGGCTCCGTGGCCGTGCTCCTGCTGCTCAGCTGCGTGGCCCTGCCCCTGCTCTCACAGGGTGTGGTCGGACCTTACCTCGCGGGCGTCTACGCCGAGGCACCGAGCCTCATCGATATCGACAACCTGGTCATCATGGTCGTCATCGTGGTCTTCATCGCCATCGTGCTGCTCACACCCTGGGGTCGCGCGACCAAGAAGAAGCGCGTTGAGGTCTACCTGGGCGGTCAGTGCACCGATCCCGATACCCGTCGCTACCACGGTTCAATGGGTCGTACGATGACCTCCTCCAAGCGCAACTGGTACATGGAGGACATCTTCGGCGAGCCCCTGATCACGCGCATCGGCGTGATCATCAGCTCGGCTGTGCTTTTCGTGGCCTTTGCCGTCAGCCTTATGCTGAGCCCGGCGCTGCTCTCGGTCCCGATGCTCTTCAGCGAGCGTAACGTGCTGCTCGTGGGGCCCGGCCTCCCCGGCATCCTGATCGGCATCGTGTGCTTCGCGATCGCGGCTCCCATCATCGGCTGCCTCCTCGACGGTCTCGACCGCAAGCTCTCGGCGCGCATGCAGGGTCGCGTGGGCCCGCGCCTGCTGCAGCCCTACTACGACGTGCGCAAGCTGCTCCAGAAGGAGCAGGCGAGCGTGAACGCCGTGGATGAGGCCTACATCACCTGCGCCCTCATCTCCTGCACGGTGGCCGGTGGCATGTTCGTCTCCGGTTCCAACCTGCTCATGTGCGTCTTCCTGGTCACTTTGGCGACGCTCTTCGTGGTCATCGCGGCCTACTCGGCCCGCTCGCCCTTCGCCGACACCGGCGCCGATCGCGAGTGCCTGCAGGTCATGAGCTACGAGCCCATGCTGCTGATCATGACCATGGGATTCTTCGCCGCCACGCAGTCCTTCGACGTGGTCCAGCTCACCCGCCTGCCCGCGCCCATCGTGACGGTCCTGCCGCCGATCTTCGCGGGCCTGCTGTTCATCCTCACGATCAAGCTTCGGAAATCCCCGTTCGACCTCTCCTACAGCCACCATGCGCATCAGGAGCTCGTCAAGGGCATCACCACCGAGATGAGCGGCCGCACCCTCGCCAAGGTGGAGATCATGCACTGGTGTGAGAGCGTGCTCTTCCTCATGTGGGTCGGCATGTTCTTCATCTGGGACAGCCCCCTCTCCGGCGTGGTCGCGCTCGTCGTGGTCGCCGCTGTGTGGTTCTTCGAGATTTGGATCGATAACAACTTCGCGCGTGTGAAGTGGCAGACCTGCCTGAAGCTGGCCTGGCTCGTGGCGCTGGTGGCGGGTCTTGTGAACCTGTCATATGTGCTCCTCACGCCGTTCATCTAAGGAGGTGCCGACCGTGGGATACTCTTCCAAGTCACCCTGGCTGATCCATTACGACGGATCGAGCTGCAACGGATGCGACATCGAGGTGCTCGACGCCCTCACCCCGCTCTATGACATCGAGCGCTTCGGGATCATCAACACCGGCAACCCCAAGCATGCCGATATCTTTCTGGTCACCGGTTCGGTGAACCACCAGAACATCGGCGTGGTCCAGCACATCTACGAGCAGATGCTCGAGCCGAAGGTGGTCGTCGCCTGCGGTGTCTGCGCGTGCACGGGCGGTGTGTTTCGCGACTGCTACAACGTGCTCGGCGGCGTGGACAAGGCCATCCCGGTGGATGTCTACGCGCCCGGCTGCGCCATTAGGCCCGAGTCCATCATCGACGCGGTGCTCGAGGGCGTGAAGGTGCTCGATGCGAAGGCCGATCGCATGCGCCGCGGCCTGCCCGCGGTGGACCCTGAGACCGCGCCCGCGGTTTCCGGCTCCGAGGCCGGTGCGTCGGCCGCTGTGAACCTCGCCGCAAAGGAGGCGACCAACTAGATGTACACCACCTCATTTGAAGAGCTGCCCCTGACCGAGTTGCTGGTCCGCGTGCAGACCCTCAAGCACGAGGGCATCCGCTTCGTGCAGCTCTGCGCCGAGAAGGGCTCGGATGACGCGCTGGACCTGCTCTACACCTTCTATGATGAGCAGCGCGACGAGGCGCTCAATTACATCGTCCCCCTCGCCGAGGGCGACGTTGTCCCGTCCATCCAGGAGCTGTACTTCTCCTCGTTCACCTTTGAGAACGAGACGCACGATCTGTTCGGCGTCCCGTTCGCGAACATGAAGCTCGACTTCGGCGGGCACTTCTTCAACGTGGCCACCGACGCCCCGATGACGATCCTCTCGCCGGAGCAGAAGGCCGCGCGCGACAAGGCCGCCAAGCTTGAGGCGGCGAAGAAGGCCAAGGCCGTCAAGGAGGCCCAGGCGGCCCGTGAGGCGGTCGAGGACTCTTCTGCCGAGCGCGCGCTCACCACCTCCGCCGCCGAGGCCGACGCCGCGGCAGTGGCCGAGGTTGACAAGCTCGCGCCCCGCGCCGCCAAGGTCGATGCTCCGGCCGATCCCGCACCCGCCGCGCCCGCAGCAGCCGATGCGTCACCTGCTGCGGATGACCGCGCTGCCAAGATGGCCGCGAAGATCGCCGCCATGGATCCTGAGAAAGCCGCCCGCGCCCGTGCCGCGCTTGCCGCCAAGGGTATCGTGCTCCCGGACGCCGCCGATACGAAGGAGGGCGAGTAGCAGCATGTCTAACCGCACCGTCATTCCGTTCGGGCCTCAGCACCCCGTGCTTCCCGAGCCCGTCCACCTTGACCTCATCGTCGAGGACGAGCACGTTATCGAAGCCATCCCGCAGATCGGTTTCGTGCACCGCGGTCTCGAGAAGCTCGTCGAGAAGCGCGATTTCAACCAGTTCGTCTACGTGGCCGAGCGCATCTGCGGCATCTGCAGCTTCGGGCACGGTTGGGGCTACGCTGAGGCGACCGAGCGCATGCTCGGGCTCGAGATCCCAAAGCGCGCCTCGTACCTCCGCGTCATCCTGCAGGAGCTCTCGCGCATCCACTCGCACTTGCTGTGGCTCGGTCTCCTCGCCGACGGCTTCGGCTTCGAGAGCCTCTTCAACCACTGCTGGCGCCTGCGCGAGACGATCCTCGACATCTTCCAGGAGACCTGCGGCGGCCGCATCATCCTGTCCATCACCATGGTGGGCGGCATGACGCACGATATCGACGACGCCCTCCTGCGCCGCGCCTGCGAGAAGCTCGACGATCTCGAGCGCGAGTACCACACCATCGTGAACACGATGCTGAACGACGACTCCGTTCGCAGCCGCCTGTGCGGCGTGGGCACCATCAACTACGAGGAGGCGCTCAGCCTCTCGATGGTGGGCCCGTTCGCCAAGGGCTCGGGCGTGACCCACGACATGCGCACCACGGGATTCAGCGCGTACGGTGACCTCGAGCATTTCGAGCCCATCGTCTCGACGGAGGGCGACTGCTACGCCCGCTGCAAGGTGCGGTGTGAGGAGATCTACCAGGCCATCGCCATCATCAAGGAGCTCGTGGCGAAGATCCCGCACGACGGCGTCGGTCAGGCCCCGGGTCCCAAGGTGAAGCCCGAGAAGGATGCCCGCGCGCACGTGCTCATCGAGCAGCCGCGCGGCGAGGCGTTCTACTACGTGCGCGGCAACGGGACGAAGTTCCTGGATCGGTTCCGTTTGCGGACGCCGACCTCGCAGAACCTCGGCGGCATGACGAAAGCGCTCCAGGGCGTTGACGTGGCCGATGTGCCGATGATCATCTTGACCATCGACCCGTGCATCAGCTGCGCGGAAAGGTAGGGACCATGGGCGGATTCAAACTGGGGAAGATGACGCTGCGCTCGCTCATCAGCAAGCCCGCGACGGTGCGCTACCCGTATGAGAAGCGCGAGCTGTACCCTGCGATGCGCGGGCACCTGGTGAACGATATCGACGCCTGCATCCTGTGCGGGATGTGCGCGAAGGTCTGCCCGGCCGACGCGTTGACCGTCGATCGCAAGGCGGGCGATTGGACGATCAACCCGTACAAGTGCGTGCAGTGCGCGAATTGCGTGCGGGCGTGCCCGAAGAGCTCGCTCACCATGGAGCGGGAGGCCACGACGGTCGCGAGCAGCATGTCGACGCTCACGATGCACAAGGACATGCCGGCCAAGCCGGCCCGGCCGGCCGCCGGTGAGCGACCCGCTCGCAAGCTGACTCCCGAGCAGGAGGCCAAGGCCGCGGCGATCCGCGCGGCGAAGGCTGCGAAAGCTGCGAAAGAGCAGGCCGCGTCGCAGCAGGCTGAGGGAGGCGCCGAGTAGGCGGTTGCATATCTGACGGCATTGGCCGGCCGTTTCAACCGCGGTGCCGTCTGCCAGCCGTCTTACCCTGGCGTCATCGACCAGCATCTCAACCGGGCCCGGAGCACGAGACTGCACCGAGCCCGGTTTTTCAGCTGATCTCTTCCAGCGGGCTTTCAGGAAGTTCAAAACGCTCAATTGGGTCTTTGAGGCGTTGCAGATAGCTGAGATCGACGGCCCTGGTCAAAACGCTCAACTTCTTGGGCAAATTTAGGGGGTCATAAAATAAATTACCACCCTCTTTCATGCTAAGCTAGGCCTTCAGCGCCAAAACGACCATATTGAGTTATGCAAATCGAGACTGCTGCACTCAACGACATGTCAGATTTGCCCAAGAAGTTGAGGATTTTGACCAGTTCTGCGAATCATCGCGTGCCATATGTCGGACGACCATATCGGGACGCATCCCTATCGGCCCGATTGCAGAACCGGGTCTCAGTGCATGTCGGCTGCAAGGGCCGTGGCCATCAAATGCGCGGGATAAGAGCAAAACGTCATCTCGAGGCGCTCCCAAGGGCATTTTGCCAGGAATCGCAGGCGAAAGTAGGTTTTCGGGGCCATGTTTTCGGGGCCATGTGACCCGCGGCCGGCGCCGTGCGGGCCGAAAGGTTGGTGGGCGGGCGTTGTGTGAGCGCGCGGACTGGCGGGTGCGCGCATCGGGTGTTCAGGTGGACCGGCTGCGCAGGATGGTGCCCGGGCGGGCCGGCTGCACAGGATGGGAGCAAAACGTCATCTCGAGGTGCTCCCAAGGGCATTCTGCCTGGAGGCGCAGGCGAAAGTAGGTTTTCGGCCCCGTTTGAACCGTCGGCACACATCGATGCGGGTCGGCACGCGGGTTAACCGAAATAAAGCCTGCGCAGACATGGAAATGCCGATGGAGCCCGTGACCCGGCCTGCAGCATAACTTATACTACACAGTGTCGCTAAAACAGAATCAGAGGGGGGATCTCATGTCTGAAGCGCCAGCATCACCTGCGAAGGTGTACTTCACCAACCTGCGCACCCATGGCCGCGAGAGTCAGCTTGACAAGCTCAAGCGCCTCATCCGCCGCGCCGGCATCGACCAGATCGATTTCGAGAACAAGTTCGTCGCCATCAAGATCCACTTCGGAGAGCTCGGGAACCTCGCTTTCCTGCGCTCCAACTACGCCCGCGCCGTCGCCGACGTGGTCAAGGAGCTCGGCGGCAAGCCCTTCCTCACTGACTGCAACACGCTCTACGTGGGCAGTCGCAAGAACGCGCTCGAGCATATCGACTGCGCGTATCAGAACGGCTTCACGCCTTACGCCACCGGCTGCCATGTCATCATAGCCGACGGCCTCAAAGGCACCGACGAGACCCTGGTGTCGGTGAAGAACGGCGAGTACGTGCAGGAGGCGAAGATCGGCCACGCCCTGATGGACGCCGATGTCGTCATCAGCCTGACGCACTTCAAGGGTCATGAGGGCGCCGGGTTCGGCGGCGCCATGAAGAACCTCGGCATGGGCGGCGGCAGCCGCGCCGGCAAGATGGAGCAGCACGCCTCCGGCAAGCCAAGCGTCACCACGGAGAAGTGCATCGGCTGCCGTGCCTGCGAGCGCATCTGCGCGCACGGTGCCATCAGCTTCGAGGGGACGCGCGAGCGCGAGCTCGCGAACGGCACAACGCGTGAGATCCACGTTGCCGAGATCGACCACGATCGCTGCGTCGGCTGCGGCCGCTGCATCGGCGTGTGCAACCAGGACGCCATCGCCGCAGACTACGGCGCGGCGGCCGAGGTGCTCAACTACAAGATCGCCGAGTACACGCAGGCCATCGTCCAGGATCGCCCGAACTTCCATATCTCGCTGGCGATTGACGTCAGCCCCAACTGCGACTGCCACAGCGAGAACGACACGCCCATCGTGCCCGATGTGGGCATGTTCGCGAGCTTCGACCCGGTTGCCATCGACCAGGCCTGCGCTGATGCGGTGATGGCCCAGGATACGCTACCCGACACCGAGCTCACCGAGAGCCGCGCGCGTCTTGAGGAGGCGGGCGCCCTCGATGAGGAGCACGCGCACGACCACTTCTACGTGACGCACCCGGACACCGCCTGGCAGGCGATGGTCGAGCACGGCGAGAAGATCGGCCTCGGTACGCGCGAGTACGAGCTGGTCGAGGTCCGCTAGGCGGAGCCTGACATACGGTGCCGTCGACGGCTGGGATCCGGGTGCGAGCTCGGGTCCCAGCCGTTTCGCGCTGCGATTGGCCCAAGGTGGCGGAGCCCGTTGCTCAAGCGCGGCGGCCCGCAGGGACGCCGGCCCGCGAAGAGGAGGGCCCGGCCTGCTGGGCGTGGAACGGTGCGGCCCCTCTCGCCCCCTTACGGCCTTACGGCGAAGCGACGTGACCGTGCCCGGCGAGCGTGGGCCTCTTTTACCGCCCGCGCCACCAGGCCACGGCGATCTGCGTGCGGTTGCTGAGCCCCATTTTGGTGAGGATGGAGCTGACCCGGTTGCGTACGGTCCCCTCGCTGATGTAGGCGAGGGAGGCGATCTCGTGGTTGTCGAGGCCATCCGCGATGAGGCGCGCAACCTCGTACTCGCGTTCCGTCAGCCCGAGGAAAGCGGCGGGCCGTGCGGCTGGCTCATCCGCCCGGGGGTCTCGCGGGAGGGCGGTCGTACGCAGGTGCTCGGAGAGCTCCTCCTGCTCGATGCGGAGGTCGATCACGCGTTGCTGCAGATCGTCGCGCATGCGGTTGGTGAGGACGCGCTGAGCGTGGAGCCGGTTGGTGCGCAGGGAAAGCAGAAGGGCGAGGGCCATGAGCATGGCGGTGACGCCCCAGGCCACAGGCTGGTCGGCGCCGTGGACAACATGAGCCACGAGGGCGAGCGGCGCTGCGGTCGAGGCCATCCACCAACGCGGGCCGTCATGGACGCCGCGCGCGAGCTCGTAGGCGGCGAGGGGAAGGAGCGCCTCGCTGCTCGGGACGATCAGGGTGAGCACGCAGTATACGATAGGGACGCAGCTGCGCCAGGGGGCCGGGGCCACCTCGGACGCAGCGGTCATGATGATCGCGCAAAGTGCCGACGATACCGCCCAGGCAGAGGGGAGGGCGCCCGCCGCGAAAGGGGTGCCCGCATCGGCGCCGAGCAAGACGACCAGGCAGCAGATGAAAATGAGAGAGATGTCGGCGACGCGTTCCATAGCGGCAGTGTAGCAAAGCAGATGCAGAGGACGCCTGCCGCCGGCGCGTCCGTTCGGCGAAGGGGCCGCAGCGGGGGAGCCGCCGGGGAAGACGCCCCCTTGCATGCAGAAGACAGCCGCCCCGGCGCCTCAGGCGGTGCACCATCCCTGCTTGAAGGCAGGCGCCGCAAGGGTGAGCGCGCCGCCGGGTGAGCGCACGGCCGTTTCGCGGCCTGCGATCACGTCCCTGACCATCGACTCAAAATACGCCTCTGACCTGCCTATACTATACTGGTGACATTTATCACTAGCGTCTTGTGACCGCATTCCCACATGATGGGGCCGTATCGCGTCAGATGGTCACCCGACTGTCGACGCACCGCCTCGAATCCCTGTAGGAGGAGTGCATGGACATCGTCTCTGTGACCGGAGTCGTCAAACGCTACGACGATCTGCTCGCGCTCGACCACTTCGATCTGCATATCAAGCAAGGCGAGATCTTCGGTTTGCTTGGACCAAACGGATCGGGTAAGACCACGGCCATCAACTGCATGCTCTCGCTTTTGAACTTCGATCGGGGATCCATCGCCCTGTTCGACGAGGCCATGTCGGCCACGCGCTACGACCTCAAACGGAGGATCGGCGTCGTGCCCCAGCAGATGGCCGTCTTCGACACGCTCACGGTGCGCGAGAACATCGACTACTTCTGCTCTCTGTACGTGAACGATTGCGCGACACGCCGCACGATGGTGGAGGAGACCATCGAGTTCGTGGACCTTGGAGAGTTCGCGAAGTTCCGGCCGAAGAAGCTTTCCGGTGGCCTGGTGCGCCGCCTCAACATCGCCTGCGGTATCGCGCACCGCCCCGAGCTCATCTTCTTCGACGAGCCGACGGTAGCCGTGGACCCCCAGAGCCGCAACGCCATCCTCGCCGGCATCGAGCGCCTGCGCGACGAGGGGGCCACCGTGGTCTACACGAGCCACTACATGGAGGAGATCGAGCAGATCTGCGACCGCGTCATGATCATGGACCATGGGCGTGTGCTGGCGCAGGGCACCTGCGACGAGCTCAAGCGCGGCATCAAGACGGGCGAGCGCATCGTTGTGGAGATCGAGGGCGAGCTCCCCGCCCGTGAGCTCGATCGCCTGCGGGTCCTGCCCCATGTGCTCAGCGTGGCGCTGGAAGGCCGTCTGCTTTCCGTCGTATGCGAGGCGAGCGGCCACAACCTCACGGACGTGCTCGCGGCGCTCCGCGCGGCCGGCGTGCCCCTGGGGCGGATCACCTGCGCGCCACCCACGCTGAACGACGTGTTCCTCGAGATCACCGGCCGCGAGCTGCGGGATTAGGAGGCGGGCATGTGGAGCACCTTCAAGGTCACGGTGAAGGGGGCGGTGCGGACGCCGAGCATCGTCATCTGGACGCTCGTGTTCCCCCTCGTCATGACCACGATTTTCAGCGTCATGTTCAAACCGCTTCGGACCCAGGAGACGAGCCGTTCGGTGGCGGTTGCCGTGGTCTCCGACGACGCCTGGTCGGGTAGCAATTTCGCCCAGGTGGTCGATACGCTCAGCACGCAGGACACCCCGCTCCTCGACCTGCATGAGGTGGACAGCGAGGCTGAGGCGCGAGACCTGATCAAATCCGGCGAGGTCGACGGGGCCTATCTCGTTGACGAGGCGGGTGACCCGCGCGTGTTGCTCGCGCCTGCCGACTCACCGGCCCATGCCGGCGAGGACATCTCCTATGAGGTCAACCGCACCATCATCGAGTCAGTCGCCTCGAGCTTCCTGCAGAACAAAGAGCTGCTGATGAGCATCGCGGCCGAGAATCCGGCTTTGCTGGCGGATCCCGCAGCAGTCTCCCATGCCCTATCCCAGGGCGTCGGGGTACAGAAGATCTCCCTCACGCGCTCCCAGCCAGACCAGACCGTGCGCTACTTCTACGCGTTCCTCGGCATGGCATCGCTGTTTGCCGCGCAGGTTGCCGAGGGCATGGTCTATCGCCTGCAGCCCACTGCTTCGGCACTGGGAGCGAGGCAGAGCATCGCGGGCACGAGCCGTCTGCGCCTGCTGATCCCGGTGGTCGCGGCGTGCTGGACGGTATCGACGGCGTTCCTCGGTGTGGGCTTCGGTTACATGTGCGTGGCGGGGGACGTCGACTTCTCGGGCCGCATAGGCGTCTGCCTGGTCAGCATCGCCGTATGCTCCCTGTTCTCGTCGTGCTTGGGGGCCTGCATCGGCGCGCTGCCCGTGAAGGGGGGCGCCGACGCGCGGTCGGGCCTGCTCACGGTCGCTACCTGCCTGCTCGCGCTGTTCGCCGGCGTCTACGGTACCCCCGCGATGATACTGAGCGACACGATCACCCAGGCGTTTCCCGCCGCCTCGTGGATCAACCCCGTGAGCCTCATGCGCGATGTGTTCTACAGCATCTACTACTACGACAGCTTATCGCCGTTTTTCCTGCGGCTTTCGGTCTGCATAGGACTCGCTGCGGTCTTCTTCACCATCGCGGTGGCGCTCTTTAGGAGGCAGAGCTATGACCATCTCTAAGTATGTGCTGCGCATCGCCAGCCGTCATCCGCTTTACCTGCTCATCTACGTGGGGTTCGTGTCGCTTCTCGGCGTGCTCATGATCGGGACGCCTGCAGATGGGGGCACCTCTGCGGGGGATGCGACGCAGCCCGCGGCGTACCGGGCCCGCGTCGCCGTGGTCGATCGCGACGGGTCCGCGCTCTCCCGCGCGCTCAAGACATACCTGAAGGAGACGGACACGGTCATCGAGATCGAAGACGAGTCATATGCCCTGCAGGACGCGCTTGCGACCGAATGGGTCAACGCCGTGATCATCGTACCCGAGGGCTTCTCCGAAGACCTCATCCGCGCCGCGCGGTCGGGCGGGGAGCTGCCCGATCTCGAGGTTGCCGCCGGCGGCGACATGCAGGCCTCGGCCCTCCTCGGCGAACGGGCGCGGCGCTGGGCATCGCTCGCTGCGGCTGACGCGGTGCTCGATCGCGACGCCTCCGAGGATGCGGTTGCCGAGGCCGTTCAGAGCGCCGCTGCCGAGACCGTGAGTTCGGAGATCGTGCGCACGGAGGGGCAAGAGGTCGGGCGGGGGAGGGTCATCGCCTATCTCCGCTTCGGCTCATATACGGTGACCTGTTCAATCGCGGTCGTCGTGGGCGTGGTGCTCACTGAGTTCTCGGAGCATGAGGTGCGGCGACGCCAGCTCGCGTCCCCGGTGAGCACCTGGGGCCATGCAGCGCAGGTGCTCGCGGGTTGCGCGGTGCTCACCCTGCTTGTCTGCCTGTGGGTCTTCGGCGTGGGGATCGTCGCTGCGGGGGCGGAGTCGTTGCTCGAGGCCATCCCCCTGCAGCTCCTGCTGGCGTTTGCGGTGCTCGCGGCGTTCGCCTTGGTGCCGTTCTCGCTGGCGTTCCTCCTCGCTCAACTGGGATTCCGCGAGGAGGCCCTGAATGCCATCGCGAACCTCGGAGCCATAGTCATGTCGTTCTTGGGCGGTTCGTGGATCTCGCTCTCGCTGCTCGGGGAGTCGGTCCAGGCGATCGCCCGGTTCTCGCCCACGTACTGGATGTCGGACGCCGTCGCGGCCGTCCTCGAGCCCACCGAGCTCACACAGGAGGCGCTCACGACAGCAGGCGTCGACATCGCGATCATCCTGCTGTTCGCAGCCGCCTGTGCATCAGCCGGCTTCGCGATCGCCCGCGCCCGACGGACGGCGTAGCCGAGGTCTTCAGCGCCAGAGGTCAGGGCGCCGCATGCCGAGGTCTGTGGTATGCGGCGCCCGTTGCCCGTTCTGCCTATTTATGCACGCGCTTCTATCGGTCACCTTCAAGCCGCAGTAGTTCCAAGCCTGCGGGAGTGAGCTGGTATGTAGGCGGGCGAGCGGCAATCTTCTGAACGATGCCGTCCTGTTCAAGTTGCGAAATGGTCTTACGTGCGGTTGGTGTGCTCACATGAAGGTATGAGGCTAGCTCGGCAAGACGCGTCTCACGAAACGCTCCAAACAAGTGAATTTGCGCGGCAAAAAAAAGTGCATCGCATGCTCGTGTGGACATAACGGCGCTGAGCTCGTCAATGCGTGTGTGCAGCCTTTCCAACAATGCACGTTTTTGTTCTAGGTCTGCGATCAGTCCTTCCTGAGCTTGCGTGATCATGTCAAGCACCGCGAGTACGAAATGCGTGCCCTCTGCAGCGTTGAGAGGCCGCTCCGTAACATCAAATGCCTTGTAATATGCGCTCTTATTCTCAGCGATCGTGCGTGAAAGAGACAAGGCGGTGGGTTGGGATAGCGGGCGGCTCAAATGAAGCGCAAGCAGGTATCTGCCTGTACGGCCGTTTCCGTCATAGAAGGGATGAATGTATTCAAATAGAAAATGACAGAGCGCGGCTGAGTAGAGCTCGGGGATGCTCTCATCGCGAGAAAGTGTGAGCCACTGCTCCATCATCGGTTCGATTGCGTTTGGCAGCACGCCTGAGTGAACCGTATGTCCCATGTGATTTATGATCTTTACCGGCCCCGTTCGAAAGGTCGACGCGCCAAGGAGATCGTTGGGCGCAAGGGTACCAGCGACGACAGCATCGTAGATTGACCTGATGTCTGCTAACGATGATGGTGGTTGGGGGTTATCCTCAAGCTGCAGGTACAGGTGCGCAAATTCAACGAACGGAATATGCTGGTCATCTTTGTGCGCTTCGAGTGCAGCCTCGACCTCTCTTCGGGTGCTGTGCACGCCCTCGATTCCATTGCTGTAGACAACCTCATCCAACACCAGAGATCGCATAAATGCGCTGAGCGCGATGACCGGCAACGCGTGCCAGAGGGCAGAGACGCGACGCTCACGGCGAAGTATCTGCTCCGATGCAAGGGAGAGTTCATGCGGTATGGCAAGAAACAGCTCTCCATTCTCGAGAGCGATGCCCGTTCGGAAGGTCGATTCGTGATTGAGACGCTCAATTTTGCGTCGCTCATGGTCGGCAAATCGGTCTGATGAGGAATCTGAGTAGAACAGTTTCTCAAGTGTCGAGTATTGGGGCATAGGAACCTCCTTCGAAGCGTCTCAAGGCTCTTACATCAAGACGTCCACAGTACTCTAACAGTAAATGTTGGTAATTTCTTTCTGTTACAATAATAAAGCATTTGCTAAAAGAAAAAAATAACCTATTTCTTTCTCTTAGGTAACATAAATCGGCAATGAAGAGAATCAACAGTGCGTTTTGGGCCCCGGATCACGGCGAGGGCGAGTGCACGTAGGGGGTCATCTGCCAGTTGGTTTTCATGCCGAATGTCGGCACAGCGTCGCGTTATATTCAAACCAAGCGAAGCATCCTAGGCCGAAGCCGCCAACGAGGATCGCGGCATCTTCCAGGTGGAGTGTTTGCATAATCTGACCTATTGCGCCTCCTGCCCCGTCCTTTACGTGCAGCGTCTCTACCTTCTGATATAGTATGCGAAAGCGTTTTCAGGAGGCGGAACCGCGCGTATGCCAGATTCAGGTGACAGTCCCGAGCCGCAGGACGATCCTGCGGCCACCCCTGTTGCAGAGCACGCACCCGCCACACGGGCCTGCGGCGAGCGTCCGCGTGGGCTTCCGAGCTATACCGTCGGCGAGGAGATCGCCAACTCCGTCACCCACGGCGTCGGCGCGTTGCTCGCCATCGCCGCGCTGGTGCTCCTCATCGTCAAGGCGGTCTTCGACGGCGCCCACCCCGCATCCTTGGCCTCGGCCATCGTCTTCGGCGTGACGCTCATCTTGGAGTACACGGCCTCCACCCTCTACCACGCCATCCAGGTCCCTGCGGCAAAGCATGTCTTCCGCACCATCGACCACAGCTGCATCTACCTGCTCATCGCCGGGAGCTACACCCCCTTCCTGCTGGTCACCCTTGGGGACGCCGGTGGCCTTCCGATGCTCCTCCTCATCTGGGGGCTCGCCGTGGGCGGGATCCTCTTCGAGCTGATCGGCCGTGAGCGCCAGCCGCGCTGGGTCACGATCCTGATCTACCTGGGCATGGGCTGGCTCGTCGTCTTCTGCCTGCCCCAGCTCATCGCCCGTCTCGACCTCGCCGCCCTGGTGCTGCTCGCAGCCGGCGGCCTCTGCTACACCGCCGGCACGGCGTTCTACCTCATGAAGTGCATCCGCTACATGCACAGCGTCTGGCATCTCTGGGTGCTCGCCGGCAGTGCCTGCCAGTTCCTGGCGGTGATCCTGTTCGTGATCTGATGAGCTGCCAGGCCGGTCCCCTCCGGCATCCGCCCCTTTCCACCCCTATTTGGGAGGTATGAACACGTCCCCATGGACATAGCGATCTCCATCATTGCGACCTTGCTCCTCACGGTGCTCAACGGCTACTTCTCCATGAGCGAGATGGCCCTGACCACCGCCAAGCGCGCCGAGCTCGAGCAGGATGTCGAGGAGGGCGACAGCCGCGCCGCCATCGCGCTTGAGCTCGCGAGCGACTCGACCGACTTCCTGGCGACCATCCAGGTGGCCATCACGCTCGTCGGCTTCTTCTCGGCCACCGTCTCCGCAAGCACCCTCTCCACGCCGCTCGCAACCTGGCTGTCGAGCTTCGGCATCGACGTCCTCACCGCCTCGGCCCCCATCGCGGCCCCGGTGATCATCACGCTCATCGTCTCCTACCTCTCGATCGTCATCGGCGAGCTCGTGCCCAAGCGCATCGGGCTCTCCGACGCGACCGGCATGGCGAAGTCCGTGGCCGGCCCGATCTCCACCTTCCGCAAGCTCGCGCGCCCCCTCGTCTGGCTCACGCAGTCGAGCGCGAACGGCCTCTCACGGCTCCTTGGCATCAAGAGCGCCGATGATCGGCAGAACGTCTCCGAGGAGGAGATCAAATACATGATCAACGAGCAGGACAGCCTGCTCGACGAGGAGAAGCGCATCATCCACGAGGTCTTCGACCTGGGTGACGCGGTGGCTCGCGAGGTCATGATGCCGCGCGTGGACGTGCAGATGGTGGAGGACACCGAGCTCGTCAAGGACGTCCTCCAGCTCATGCTCAAGACCGGCTACAGCCGCGTGCCCGTCTACCATGAGGACCCTGACAGCGTGGTGGGCATTGCTCACATCAAGGACCTCATGCGGCTGAGCTTTGAGGACGGCGTCGACACGGAGAAGGCGGTGGGGGAGTGCGTGCGCGACGCCACCTTCGTGCCCGATACCAAGGACATCCTGCCGCTCCTCTCCGAGATGCAGACCGCCCATGAGCAGATCGTGGTGGTGGTGGACGAGTACGGCGGCACCGCCGGCATCATCACCGTCGAGGATATCGTCGAGGAGATCGTCGGCGAGATCGAGGACGAGTTCGACCCCGACAACAAGTACCTCACGCGCCTGTCCCGCCGCGAATGGCTGGCAGATGGACGTTTCCGCTGCGACGATGCGCAGGAGCTCGGCTGGCCCATCGAGGAGAGCGACGACTACGAGACGATCGCCGGATGGATCCTCGAGCTCTCGGACTCGGTGCCCGACATCGGCGAGGTCTTCGAGGTGGAGGGGTACAAGTTCAAGGTGCAGTCCATGCGCGGGCAGCGCATCTCGCTCATACGCGTGACGGCGCCCGAGGCCCCGGCGGCGGATCCTGATGCCAGTGACCCGAAAGATGAGGCGGAACAGGAGCCGGTCGCGTAACATGGACGTGTAGCTACGGAAGGATCGATATGGCAGAGCTGTTCAACATCATGAAGATCACGGTGGGCCCCAAGAAGCTCACGGCGCGCATTCTCGTGAACCCGGGGATGCCGACGCGCACCTCGGAGGACATTGAGGCCACCGCGCGCGTGTACTATCTTGCCCCGGCGATCGCACAGCATGCCTGTCTGGGCGATGCCGGCGAGCATTTCCAGGACTGCATGGGCGACACCGAGATCGTGCATCTGCTCGAGCACCTCACCGTGGAGATCATGAGCCAGACCGGGCTCGCGGGTGACGTGGTCTCGGGCCGCACCTTGCCGGTGCCCGCCGACGACCGGCTCTTCGATCTGGAGCTCTCCTGCCCGGACGATGCGCTCACCGTTGGAGCCATCTCCTCGGCGGTGTTCATGATGCAGTGGGCGTTTTTGAACGGCGACCAGCCCGCGCCCGATTTCAACGGCACGGTCGAGGCTCTGCGCCATCTCGCGCTGAGCCTGCGAGGTGAGGCTCCGGCTGCACGCGAGGACGCGCCCGACGAGGCGGATCGCGAGGATGACGTCCCGGGTGATGTTGAGGCCGACGGCCCCATCGACACGGAGGGCGCTGCGGTGCCTGAGCACGAGGCGGCTGAGGATGCGGTGTTCGGCGGGGCCGCGGAGGAGTAGGCCGTTGCCGCGGAGCGGGTTGCTTCTTCATGCAGATCAGCTCTTTGGTGGTTGGCGGCGGCCACTTTGCATTTTCTTGAGCTATGCATAGGACAATCTCGGCCCTCTCAGCACTGATATAAAAACACCAGGTCAACCATGATGCATTTTTGGGAGCTATGAACAGGCGGGTTCATAGCTCCGTCAATCTTGGCGAGAATTTATGCATAGCTCAAAGAAATGCAATTCTGATCTACCGCCAACGAGGCGCCGCTATCGCGAGAATCGAATCTCCGGATTAGCGCGCTTGACTATCTGCTGCATCTCCTCGAGCTGACCGATGATGCGGCTTGCGTCCGCGCCCGAGCTGATCAGGTCGTCGAGATAACGGAGCACCCGTCCATCCGCCGCCTCGATCATGAGGCTCGGGCTGCTGAAGAGCGCGAGCCGCGGATAGATGCGGATGAGCCCGCTGAAGGGCAGCGTCAGGTCGGTTTCCGCGCCATCATCTGGCTTCAATCGATAGCGGAAGCGCAGCGCACAGGCCGTCATCTCTGCATCCACTGGAGCGCCACGCCGATCATCGCCGATGAAGAGCACCCCTGCTGAACTCCAGAGGATCTTGCCCGCCGCAGTTGGTGCATCCATGCGCGCCCCCTTGCCGTGTGGGTGATGGCCATGGTCCTGAGGATAGCGCAGCGCGCCCGCTTCGCCTATGAGGCCGTGCGCTGTTTGAGCGCTGAGCAGGGCGTGCCGTGTGCGAGGGCGTCTGCGGGTATAATGAACCTCAATCTGTTGAATTCCACCGAGGAGGACATCATGGGTAAGGGTCTTGCATTCGTCGCCGGTGCCGCGCTCGGCGCCGCCGCCGGTACGGTGATCGGCGTGCTTCTGGCCCCGCGCTCCGGTGCGGAGACGCGCGCTATGGCCGCCGATATGGCCAATGACGCCTGGGATTCCGCGCGCGACATGTACGAGCAGGGCGTGGACACCGCCCGCTCTGCCGCGAACGATTTCGGCCCGCTCGTGGACGCCAAGACCGATGAGCTCCGCGCCAAGGTCGACCTCGCCCGTGAGCGCATGGACCAGCTCCGCGAGCAGCTGAACGACGCCATCGCCGGCGGCAACGTCACGCCCGCCGCCGACGTGGTGGTCGAGGGCCCGCAGGAGGCCGCGGACGGCTCCGAGGCCCCCTCTGAGGCGTAATGCGCGTCGGAGATTTCCAGGGAACCAAGGTCTACCGCGAGCTCCCCGAGCAGAAGCGCCAGCGCCGCGACGGCTCCGAGCGCGGGCCCAAGCGCATGGGCAAGGTCCACTTCCCGGTGTTCTCGCCTGATGGCCGCCGCCTCGTGGGCTTCATGGTGAGTCCGCCGGATGTTCTCGGCATGATCAAGCAGCCCGATCGCTTCGTCGCGTACGACGCCATCAGGGTGGCCGACGGCCGCCTGGTGTCCCCTGATCGCAAAGACGCCTACGACGCGCCCGCGGCCAAGCGGCTCGGCCTCTCGCTGGATGAGTGCCTGATCTGGACCGGCATGGACGTCGTCACCGCTTCGGGCGCGTCTATGGGTTACTGCGCCGACGCCGACTGCAACCCCAAGACGGGCGATGTCCGGACCTTCTCGGTGACGGCGAGCTCCGCTGCCTCAACGCTCCTCGGCAACGTGGAGGTGCCCGTGTCCCTGCTCAAGGGGTACCGCGCGGGCACCATGATCGTTGCAGACGAGGCTCGCGCGATCGGGTACTCGGGCGGTGCGGCGGCCAAGGCCGCGGAGGCATCGGTTCGCGTGGGCACCGAGGTCAAAAAGGGCGCCAAGGCCCTCGACGAGCACGGTTCGCGGGCGGTGGACGCCGGAAGCCGCGCCCTCGGCCGCCAGCTGGGCCGCGCCAAGGGCATGCTCGGCGCCTTCGCCGACGAGTACAAGAAGGCCTCAGGGTCATCGAAGCCAAAGANCGGCCGCTCCGGACGCGGCTCCCGGCGCCCGCGTCGCAATTCGCGCCGCCCGTACGCGGTCATCGCGGTGGCTTGCGCCTTCCTCGTGTTTTTGGCGAGCATCCTCTGGTACGCCAACCGCGGTGTCGACATCACGCTCAACGGGTCCACGGTATCCGTGCGCATCAACTCAAGCATCGAGGGCTTGATCGAGAGTCAGTCCCTCGACCTCAAGCCGGGCCGCCTGCTCGCAGTTGACGACACCGTGCTCGACAAGACGGGCGGCGAACCGTTTGCCGTCACCCTGAACGGGAACGAGGTTGATCTCAGCCAGGTGGCATCGACGCAGCTCAGCGCTGGGGATGAGGTGACCATCGAAAGCGGGGCGGACACCTACGAGCCCCATCAGGTGCAGGCGACCGAGATCGCACCCACGCTCACGGTCAAGGGGTCCGGTGCCATCCAGTTCGTCGAGACCTGGGGTGTTCCCGGCCGCCAGGAGGTGTGGACGGGAGAGCAATCCGGTATCACCAAGGATCGCGGTGTGGTCAAGGAGGCGGTGAACAGCGTCGTTGTGGCGAAGAACGCCTCGCCGAGTGGGAACCGAAAGCTCGTGGCCCTCACCTTCAACAATGCGCCGAGCGCGCGAACGACGGAGATCCTGCAGGTGCTGGCCGATAAAGGCGTGAAGGCGACCTTCTTCGTCCGGGGGGATAACGCGGCGGCAAATGCAGCCTCCGTCAAGGCCATCGTCGAGGCGGGTCACCAGATCGGCTCTGCTGGCGCGACTGCGGTGGATACGACGACGCTCACCGGCGAGGATCTGCGCAGCCAGCTCAGCCAGGGGTTCGATGCCATCAAACAGGCCGGCGGGGGAGAAACGGCGCTGTTCAGGCCGTCATCGAACGAGTTCACGGCCGAGAACTGGGCTGCGGCAATGGATCTCGTGGGTGCGGTGGTGACATCGAATCTGAACTCCGGCGACTGGACGCTGCCGGGCGCCGACACCGTGGTGAACACGGTGGTCAATGGGGTGTCAAACGGAGACATCATTCTCCTGACCGACACGGATGAGACCGCCGCGCAGGCCCTCGAGGCGCTGCCGCGCATCATCGACGGTCTTAAGGCAGCCGGGTATGAGCTTGTAACAATCTCGGATCTCATCGCTTCAGATGAGGATCTTGCTGGTAAGGTACCGCTTTCGAGCGTCGAGATGCCCGAGGGCGCCTCGCTGCCTCAGGTGACGAAAGAGTCAGGCGATTCTACGTCCGGATGACGGGGTACCCTCCTAGGATGGGAAGGGTCGGTCTATACGGTCGTTCAAGAGATTGATTCCGTGCTCATACGGGTGGGATTGCAATGAGTCAGCGTAAGCGTGTAGAGATTGGCAGGGCGACCGACCTTCATTTTGGGGCGGGGCATAGCCGGCTGCGTCCGGGATCTTCCAGGGTCGGGCGGCGCCTGTCGGGGGGTGGGCCGGCATCCGTCCCACCGGATATGGGTGCGTCGCCTGCGACCGGCTCGCACGGAGCCGACTCCGCGCACCGCGCGGCCGCTACCGCTAAAGCCGTGGGGGCGTCGGCCCGCGGGGTCAAACATGTGACGCTGCGCCACGCGCCCGGCTATCGCATGGAAGGCGGCCTCAGCGCCCGGGCAACGAAGGTCGCCCTCGGCGTTGCCGTGTCCTCGGTGGCGCTGATTGCCATATTCGGGTGCTGGTGGTTTCTCTGGCGTTCGGTGAGTTTCACCGTGAACGACCAGACGGTCACGGTGCGTGTGGGCTCAAACCTCGTTGACACGCTCAAAGACGGCGATTTCTACGGGGCGAAAGCCGGGCGGCTGCTCTCGCTCTCGGGAAACGTGCTCGATGAGGCCGGTGGCACGCGCTACACGGTGTCGATCGACGGCAAGGAGGTCCCCGCGGACGAGGCGGAGCGGATGGATGTGCCTGAGGGTGCCACGGTCACCGTCAGCGATGGCGTTGACGTGACGGAGGACCACACCGAGGAGACCGTCGACGCCGCCCCCACGATCGAGATGCAGGGGACCGGCGCGGTCCGGTACGTGAGCCAGCAGGGCAAAGCCGGCAAGAAGGTGGTGTGGACGGGCGAGACCTCGGGCGAGGTCGTCGACCACGAGGTGCTTGAGGAGCCGGTGAACATGGTCGTCACCGGGAGGAACCTCAAGCCGACCGATGGCAAGAAGTACATCGCCCTCACCTTCGACGACGGCCCGAGCGCCTACACGCCGCAGATCCTCGACATCCTGAAGGAGAAGGGCGTGAAGGCGACCTTCTACAACCTGGGGGCGCAGGCGATCGCGTACCCCGAGTACGCCAAGCGCGTGGTTGCCGAGGGGCATGAGCTGGCGAGTCACACCAACAAGCATCAGTACCTGCCCAAACTTGATCGCGATGCCCTGCGTGAGGAGATCAATTCGGCCGCCGAGAACATCAATCAGGCCACAGGCGTGAAGCCGCAGATGATCCGCGCGCCCTACGGCGCCTTCGATGATGTCAACTGGCTCAATGCGGGTGACCTGATCAGCTGCAATGTGCTGTGGAACATCGACACCGAGGATTGGAGGCGCCCCGGTGCGCAGGCGATCACCAACGCCGTGCTCAAGGGTGCTTACAACGGGGCCATCGTGCTGATGCATGACGGGGGCGGCGACCGCACGCAGGACGTGGAGGCGCTACCCGGCATCATCGACGGGCTGCGGGTCACCGGCTTTGAGCCGGTGACCGTGCAGGAGCTGATGCGACTCGACGGCAGCATCCCGGATGACGTGGTCAACGGCACGGCAGGCCAGTAGGGTAGCGGCGCGGCTCCATATCGATCTGCGGGCCCTCCTAATGTGCGACGGCGCCCATCTCAGCGCGCGCATCTATCCGCCCGCACCTATCTCGGCGTATATGTACCTACCCGCACCCATCCGGGAACGCTCTAAACTGGGGCGCCCATTCCGGCGCCCGTCCATTCGGCCTATATCCATCCGGGGAACGCCCAGCTTCATCTGAGGATGCGTTCATCCAGGTGCGCGCCTGCCCGGCCTCTGTCTAGCTGAGCGCGCACATGCTCATTCAGGAGCACGTCAATCTGAATGTGCGTCCCGCGGGAGCGTGCGCCCTGTGAAGATGATCCGTCCGCCCGCGCGAGGGCGCCCATTCAGGCTTTACGTTTGCGCTTATTTCGTCGAGGCTGCTTTGAGGGGCTCTGGCCCGCCCGTCTTTTTCTCCCTGTGAGCTGTTCTGTTAGGTAAGGGCAAGATCGCGCAGGGCCATTTGTCAGATCGGCTCAAATTCCCCCAGGTAGGATGCCTTATACCGAGTCGTCCTGCAGCGGAGGGATATCCATGGACCATCACGAACCAGACCTTGGTGCGGTGCGTTTCAACACCACCGTGCAGTCCATCCGGACGATGGGATCCAGCCCGATCATTTGCGGTGAATCGGCCTGGCGCTACCACGCCACCCCGCCGTTGCTCCGCAGCGCGGCTCTACCACCAGATACGGCCCCAGACTTCTCTGCACTCCGCACCAACGCACGCGAAGCAGACCGACTGGTGCACGCCCACCTCCTCACTGATCTCAAGGGGATTCCGCTTCCCGTCGTTGCCTGCTCGGGCCCTGCAAATGATAGGCATAGAAGTCACACCGTGGCTCCGTGTAGATGCCCTGGCTGGCTTACAGCTGATGACACCGTGCTCACGGCATCAGGCTTGCGTATTTTGAATCCTCGGGCAGCACTTGCGGACATGTCGTCTCGACTTAACTGGGTCCATCTAGCGTTGCGCATGATGGAGGCTTTCGGTTTGTATGCGATACATGTCGAGACCGAACGATCTCGTATGACGCTGAACTGCCTGCTTGCGGAGCAGGTGCTAACCCAAGATGGGCAGCGTGCCCGGCCCGATCATATTCGAGAGTTCTGCGACGCGCATGGTAAAACGGTGTCATTTCTAGACCGCCGAGGTTGCGAGGTGCCCTGGGAGCTCGGGTTCGACCGGTTTGGAAATCCAACTGAACATTGGAAGAGGGCTCCCCTTCTTACCATGGATGATTTGATGGAGATGAGCGAGCGCCTGCGGGGATGGCGCGGCTCGAAAACGTTTCGCGACGCGCTCACCTGTGCGTGTCCGGGCTCAGGATCAATTCTTGAATCAAAATTGCTCCTGCTCATGTGCGCGCCCACGCGCCTTGGGGGAGAGGGGTGGCCGCGTCCGCTATTGAACGCTCGCCTCGACTTCACTGTGGAGCAGCGTTCCCTCGGCGTCGGCCACTATTGTGTTTGCGACCAGCTTTGGAAGCGCCAGCAAGTGGTTGTTGAGGCCAACGGAATGGCATTTCACGCAGATAAACAGGGGTTTATTCTGGCTTCCGGCAGGGCGGCTGCTCTTCAGCACGCCGGCTACACCGTGATAGACGTGTCATATGGTCAAGTTTCCAAGCTCGAGGCGTTTGACCTTATGGTTCATACACTTGCAAAAGCTCTCGGACTGCCCCTGCGCAAACGGACGGCCGCCTTCCTTGCACGCCGGCAGAAACTTCACCAGCTGCTTTTTCACAGGCACGCCAGAACCCACACCAAACCGTTTTCATCAACATACGTAAGTCAGGCGCAGAGAAGACGCGACCTCGTGGAGGGGGCATTCGCGTGTGTCTGCACTCGCGCCGGTTCGCTCAGAGACCTCCCATTTGAAGCTGGCCCGTGCCGCCTGCCCTGCAAAGAAGCCGCCCGCCCGCAACGAAAACCCGGGCACCAGGCTCCTTGAGCGGGGCAGCGCGTAAGGGCTGCGCAAAGGGGCCTGGAAAAAACGTCCCCGCTACCAGCTTTGATGCTATAGTGTTCGCGACAGCAGGCCATGTGCCTGATGCTGTCATGTCGATACGCAGGGCTAAGAGAGAGGCTGCAGTGAAACCCAAACCCCGACCACACAGTCGCTAGACCCTGCGGGTGCCCTTCGCGGTGCGCGCCGGGGTCGTGCGCACACGTTCTGTATATGAAACCCGAGAGGGAGCACCATGAACTACTTTTCCGAGCTGCTCGGCCTTCCCGTCATTGACTCCACTGGCCAGAAGATTGGCGTCGTCAATGACCTCGGCATCGCGACCGGCGAGGTCTTCCCGCATGTCACGTCGCTCGCGTTCCGAGGTCCCGGCAAGACGCCCTTCATGATCAGCTGGCGGAAATACGTCGACCATGTCGATGACAATAAAGTCGTGCTGAACGGTCCCGCCACCGACATCCGCTTTTCCTACCTGCAGCCCGACGAGGTTCTCCTCGCGCGGGACATCATGAACAAGCAGATCGTGGACACACAGGGCCTGAAGGTCGTGCGCGTGAACGATATCAAGCTCTCAAGCTCCGGCGAGAACCAGCTCCGCCTGCTGGGCGCCGAGGTGGGCGCCCGCGGCCTGCTGCGCGCGATCAGCCCGCTCCTCGAGCGCGTCGTGGCCCGCATCGCCCGTGCCCTCGGCCACCCCCTGTCCGAGGACATCATCGCATGGAGCTACATGGACCTGCTCGAGCGGAGCATCAAGCAGATCAAGTTGTCCGTCTCCCACAAGACCCTGGGCGAGCTCCACCCGGCGGACATCGCCGACATCATCGAGAAGCTCGATCCGCGGCTGCGCGGCCAGGTCTTCGCGCAGCTCGACACCGCTCAAGCGGCCGAGGCGATCTCGGAGTTCGACGACGAGGACATCCGCTCCGAGATGCTCGAGGGCCTCTCCGACACCGACGCCTCGTCGATGCTCGCGCTCATGGATCCTGACGACGCCGCCGAGATCATCGACGAGCTCGATTACGAGAAGGCTGAGAAGCTGCTCCGCCTCATGGGGGTCAAGGAGGAGAAGGCCATTCGAACCCTGCTCGGCTATGCCGAGGACACGGCAGGCCGTATCATGACCTCCGAGTTCGTTGCTCTGCCGGCGACGGCGACCGTGGCCGACGCCGTCGAGGCGATCCGCGAGCTCGACGACGATTTCGAGAGCATCTACTACGTGTACACCACTGATTCGTCGGGTGCGCTCACCGGCGTGCTCTCCCTGCGCGCGCTCATCGTCGCCGAGAACACGCAGCGCCTGCGCGACCTCGCCTTCAAAGATGTGGTCTGGGTCGCCCCTGACCTCGATCAGGAGGAGGTCGCCGAGGAGATGGCCAAGTACGACCTCGCGGCCATCCCCGTATGCGACGAGAACCAGCACATCCTCGGCATCGTCACGGTCGACGACGCCATGGATGTCATGACCGAGGAGCACGCTGAGGACCTGAAGATCGCCGGTGTCGGCGCGGGTGATAACACCACCGGGGAGAGCGCGCACGCGATCACCTGGTTCGCTCAGCGTCAGTTCTGGCTGATCATCTGGGCCGCCGCCTGCGCTTGTATCGCCGCGGTGCTCGGGCACCTGCGCCCGGGCGAGCTGCTGTTCATCTATCCGATGGCCTTCATGCCGGTCAGCCTTCTCTCGGCGGCCCGCATGGTCTCCTTTGTGAAGAACTACTTCCTCGAGTACGTTCATCCCGATGACGACACCAAACCCTTCCTGGGCTTTGCCGTGCAGAACACCCTTATGGGCATCGCACTCGCCGCGGTGGTGTACCTGTGCGCCCAGCTTGTCAGCGCGTTCGCCTTCCGCGATCCCGCGAGTGTCGCGGCCCAGGCTTTCCACTGGTGTGCGCTCATCGCAGCGGCCGTCACGCTCATGAGCTTCCTGACGGCGGTCTTCTACCTCAAGGTCCTCTTCTGGCGCGATGACCATGATCTCGAGACCTCGGGCACTGCGCTCTCGCTCACAGCCACCACGGTGGCCGCGGTCCTGTTCTCCGTCGCATCGACCTCAGCGCTGCTGGCGCTGGCCGGCGCATAGGAGTGTGCGCTCATGAAGAAGGAGACCAAACGCAAGCTGACGATCGGCGCGGTGCTCGGCGCGATGGGCCCCGGTCTGCTCGCGGCGCTCTCGGGCAATGATGCCGGCGGTATCGCCACCTATTCCAGCGCGGGCGCGAACTACGGGTACGGGATGCTCTGGATGCTGCCCGTCATGACCGTGCTGCTCATCGTCACGCAGGAGACGGCCGCCCGGTGCGGCTGCGTGACCGGCAAGGGCTTCGCCTCGCTCATCCGCGAGAAGTTTGGCGTGCGGCGCAGCGCCATCGCCATGGCCGCCCTGCTCGTGGCCAATATCGCGGTGACGATCTCGGAGTTCGCAGGCATCGCGAGCGGCCTCGCCCTGTTCGGCGTGCCGGCGACGGTGTCGGTGCCGCTCGCGGCGATCCTCATCTGGATGCTCACCATGTCGGGCAGCTTTCGCCGCATCGAGAAGATCCTTCTGGTCATCAGCAGCGTCTTCGTGGCCTATGTGGTGGCCGCCTTCCTCGCGGGTCCCGATTGGGGTGCGGTCGGTCGCGCCACGATCACCCCGGGGATCCAGGCCGATCCGAGTTACATATCGCTGGTGGTGGCTACGATCGGCACCACGATCGCGCCATGGATGATCTTCCTCGCGCAGAGCAACGTGGTCGATAAGAACGCCGACGCCGACGACCTCGTCCTGCAGCGCATCGACGCCATCTCGGGAGCGGTCCTCGCGGATATCGTCGCCTGGTTCATCATCGTCACGACGGGCACGGTGCTGTTCCCGGCAGGGGTCCATATCTCCGACGCAGCCGACGCCGCCATGGCGCTGGAGCCCATCGCGGGGCAGTTCTCAACGGTGCTCTTCTCGGCCGGCCTCGTTGCGGCGAGCTTCCTTGCGGCCTGCGTCCTGCCCGGGGTGACTTCGAGCGCGGTCTGCGAGGCCTTCGGCTGGGAGCGCGGCGCGGACCGCAGCTGGGGCGAGGCCCCGATCTACCGCGGAATCATCACGGCGATCATCGTCGTGTCGACGGTGCTCGTGATCCTCCCCGGGGTCAACTTGTTCCAGATACTAATGGGCTCGCAGGTCATCAACGGTGTCCTGCTGCCCGTGCTCCTCGTGTTCCAGGTGCTCATCGCCCAGGACGGTCACATCATGGGCGTGAACCGCAACGGCCGCGTCTGGAACATCCTCACCTGGGTCACCATCGTGGTGATCACGGCGCTCACCGTGGTGATGTTCGCCCTTCAGGCGATGGGATACTAACAACACCTTCAAGATGGGCTTCTCAAAGGAATGAGGGGCCAGGTGCCCGAGCTCTCCGGGCGCCTGAGGTGAGGTGTTGAAAAACGGGCCGCATCACAACCGGTGCAGCCCGTTTCGCGCTTACTTTCGGCGATTCCGCAACCAGTACAGGCCGGCGCCGAGGCCGCAGGTCGCGGCGAGGATAAGAATGAATCCGACGTTGCCCAAGGTCTCACGCCTCCATGATCTGCCCGAGCAGGCCGCTGGCCTCCTCGACGAAGGCGTCCTCGGTCTCGGCGGCGTGTTCGGAGCCCCACCAGTTCAGGAGCAGGCGCACCGTCCCACCGGCGGCGAACTCGGCTGCGCTGCTCTCTTGGGGGTTCTCAGCCGGGTCGATGCCGTTGCGCTCGCGCAGAGCGTCCGCCACCGCATCGCAGATGACGCTCGACATCGTGCCGAACATTGAGCTGTTCAGGATGTTGTCCATCAGGCTGCCGTTGCGGAGCAGGATACCGGTCAGGCGATGCAGGATCTCGTGGCGCTCGGCGGCGAAGTCCCGCTCGCTCCGGTCGGCGGGGAGCGGCCCGAGATCGAGGATCGTCGCCCGTAAGCTGTCTATGTAGAAGGCGAAGAAATCGTTCTTATCTCGGAAGTGCTTGTAGAACGTCGTGCGCCGGATCATCGCCTCATCGCAGAGTGCGGCGACGCTGATCTTCTCGTACGGGGAGCGCGAGAGGAGTTCAGTAAATGCGCTGTTTAGGGCGCGGTACGTTTTCTGAATTCGCAGATCCATGGGACCCCCTCCTTGTTTAAAAACAGAAACCACAGCGGTTTAATTATCTCAGGGAGACACTCGTTCGGCAATGTAAATTACGAGAGCTCATGCTCCGTTTCCGAGGGTAATCCGCGATCGGGCGGGTTGGGGCCGTGAGCGGGGGTATACTGGGCGTACATGGACGCGCTGAGCCGGAGCGCGCCGATCAAGAGATTGGATTGCATGATGATCCCTATCATCGTCGGTATCGTCATCGTGGTAGCCATCATCGGCGCCGTCGCGGGCATCTACAACAACATGGTGACGTTGCGCAATCGCATCGACAACGCATGGCAGAACATCGACACGCAGCTTCAGCGTCGTAATGACCTTATTCCCAATCTCGTGGAAACCGTGAAGGGCTACGCGTCTCACGAGAAGCAGACGCTGGACGCGGTCATCCGCGCCCGCAACTCCGCAGTATCCGCCTCCACGCCTGAGCAGAAGATGGAGGCGAACGACGTCCTGACCGGCGCCCTTCGCCAGCTCTTCGCCGTGGCCGAGGCCTACCCCGAGCTCAAGGCAAACGCCAACTTCAGCCAGCTCCAGGGAACACTCGAGGACACGGAGAACAAGGTGAGCTACGCGCGGCAGAGCTACAACGACTGCGTGCTCAACTACAACAACGCCATCCAGACCTTCCCGAGCAACATCTTCGCGGGAATCTTCCAGTTCAAGGAGCGCTCGGGCTTCGAGGCGTCCGAGGCGGCCCGAACGGCGCCTCAGGTCAAGTTTTAAGCCCCCCCGCTTGCCCGGGCGGTGGCCCGGAGGAGGGCGTATCGCTTGGGTAGTGAGAGAACCAAGGTCGGGCACACGCCCGCGCGCCCTGAGCAAGCAGGAACGCGCGGGCGATTTTGTTTTTGAGGGATTGATCGTGAAGGCAACGAAAAAGCAACGTTATATTCCGGCGCTCGACGGCATCCGCGCCATAGCGGTCATCGCGGTCGTGCTGTACCACGTGAACGTGCCCTGGATGCGCGGGGGGCTGCTCGGCGTCACGATGTTCTTCGTGATCTCGGGCTTCATCATCACGCGCCTGCTGCTCAACGAGATCGCCAGAACGCGCCGCATCGATTTCAAGGGATTCTACCTGCGGCGCGCGCGTCGCCTCTTACCCGCGATCTTCGTCGTCGTTCTGGTTACTATCGTGCTCTGCGCCCTGTTCAACCAGGTGATGCTCACGAAGATGCGTCCCGACATCCTGCCGAGCATCCTCTTCTTCAACAACTGGTGGCAGATCATCAACGACGTGTCGTATTTCAACGCCCTGGGCGACCCGTCGCCGCTCACCCACTTCTGGTCGCTCGCCATCGAGGAGCAGTTCTACCTGATTTGGCCCCCGCTGCTCATGGGACTCTACCAGATGGGCGTCGGCCATCGCGGGATGAGGCGCGCCGTACTCGTGACCGCCGTCGCATCCGCTGTGGCGATGGCGCTGCTCTACAACCCCGCCACCGATCCGAGTCGGCTCTACTACGGCACGGACACCCGCTCATTCTCCCTGCTCCTAGGGGCGTGGCTCGCCTTCTTCCCGCCGCGTCTCATCGATGGGGCCCGTGGGGCGGCGGGCCGTGCGATGGACATCGGCGGTGTCATCGGCCTTGCGGGCCTGGTGGCGTTGTTCATCTTCAGCAACGGCTACACCTCCTTCCCGTATCGCGGTGGCATGGCGCTTTGCACGGTGCTGACCGCCCTGGTGATCGTCGGCGCCGTCCGTCGCGGCGGCGTGCTCGAGCGCGGGCTCAGCGCGGCACCGCTCAGGTGGGTCGGTACGCGATCTTACGGTATCTACCTGTGGCACTACCCGATCCTCCTGCTCCTGAACCCGTCGAGCGATGTGAGCGCCAAGCCCTGGTGGGCGATGCCGCTGCAGCTTGCCCTCGTGCTCGCGGTGGCCGAGCTCTCGTACCGGTTCATCGAGACGCCGTTCAGGCACGGGGCGTTCGAGAAGTTCATCGCCGTGGTTCGCGGGGGCGGACCCGAGGGCGAGGTCCCGCAGGTTGAGAAGCGAAAGGCGCAGCGCCCTGCGTCCAGTGCGCTGCCCCCGGAGCGCCCCCAGGCGCTCGCCGCGCTTCGGGGCGGTTTTGACCGGGCACGGATGAGCGCTGCGAAGAAGACAGCGCCCCTGAGCGCGTGGATCGCAAAGCGGATGCCGGGAGGCGAGGCGGGCGCCCTGCGTCGCCTCGGCCCAGGACGCGTCGTTGCGGCTGGCAGCTTCGTCGTCCTTCTCATCGCGGCCGGGGTGGCGCTCGCGGTGGTTCCTGAGACCTCGGCGTTAAGCCGCGAGGGTGCGGCCGCTCTCCAGGAGGGCGCCGCCCCGGATACCGGGCAAGGCGGTCAGGCGTATGCCGCGGACGCGTACGACGTCCTGATGATCGGCGATTCCGTCTCGGTGCGCACCGTGCCCTACTTCGAGCAGGCGTTCCCCAACGGCAAGATCGACGCCCAGGTGAGCCGCCAGTTCGGGGCGGGCACGGAGCTCCTCAAGGAGTATGTCGACCAGGGCCGGGTGGGCGGCGTCGTGGTGATCGCGCTCGGCACGAACGGCCTGGTCACCGGTGAGCAGATCGATCAGCTGATGAGCGTGGTCGGCGATAAACGTACCGTTGCCCTCGTCACCACGAGGAGCCCCCGCGGATGGGTGGACGACACCAACGCCGCGCTCCGGGATGCCGCGGCCCGCTACCAGAATGTGCGGCTCGTCGACTGGCATGCATACAGCGAGGGCAAGAACGACGTCTTCGACGGGGATGGCACGCATCTGAACGAGTCGGGCGCGGAGCAATATATCGGTCTGATCAAAGATGCGATCTGGGACGTGCTGCCGCTGCGCATGGGCGAGGGCTGGACCGACCCCGTGCCCGCCTCCGCCCAGCAGCTCCTCGACGGGACGTCGGCGGCGGTGGGCGATAGGCTGGTGCAGGAGGCCGATGCGTCGTTGAGCCGTTCGAAGGACGGCTCATAGGAGGGGCTCGATGGCCATGGCGTTCTCGCGGCAGAGGCGGTGCGGGGCGCCGCTGCCGCTTCGGCGGTCGCGGAGATGCCGATGATCCGCGTGCGGTGATGGTATGATTAGGCGCGATGGAGAGATGGCAGAGCGGTTGAATGCGGCGGTCTTGAAAACCGTTAGGCGCGTGAGCGTCTCGGGGGTTCGAATCCCCCTCTCTCCGCCATATTTTGGCGACCGTGCCTCTCAACACCGTATTCATAGACCCGTCCGGGTACCGCTGCAGGCCTTACCGGCCTGTTGGGGGGCGGACAATTCCACTGAGGAGCCGCGATGGCTGATATGCGCGAGAGGGATGAGCGGTTCATGCGCGAGGCGCTCGCCGAAGCCCGGGCCGCTGCCGCGGTGGGGGAGGTCCCGATCGGCGCCGTGGTGGTCTGTGGCGATACGGTGATCACGCGGGCGCACAACCGTCGCGAGCTTGATGCCGACCCGTCGGCGCATGCGGAGTTCTCAGCTCTGACGGCGGCAAGCCGCGCGCTCGGCCGCTGGCGCCTCCCTGATTGCACCGTGTATGTCACGCTTGAGCCGTGCGCGATGTGCGCCGGCCTCATGGTGAACGCCCGCATCGGCCGATGCGTGTACGGGGCGGCCGATCCCAAGGCAGGGGTGCTCGGCTCCCTGTACCGGCTGCATGGCGACGCCCGTTTGAATCACCGGTTCCCGGTTGTCGCCGGGGTGCTCGGCGAGGAGTGTGCGGCGGAGCTGCGGGAGTTCTTCCGTGCGCGTCGAGACAGGATGGCGCCGATGACCGAGGTAGATGCCGAGCACGCCGCTGCGCGCGCGGAGGCCCATCGAGAGGAAACGGGCGAGCTGGACTGCGATGGTGCGGTTGCCAGCAGCCCGGATATGCGCCCTGCCCCGTGCGTCCTCATCGCGGCGGACTCGTTCAAGGGATCGGTTACGAGCGCCCAGGTGGGCGCCTGGATCTCCGAGGGGATCCGCGGAACGGCACCGGACGCTGTGGTTTCCTGCCTGCCGATCGCCGATNTCGCGATCGTCGGCGGGCGCGGCGTCGAGCTCGGTGACGTGTACCGCGTTGGTGTGGACCTCGTCATCCCGGCCGTACGCGAGCCCATGCAGCTCGAGCGGGCCCTCACGCCGGAGGAGACGCGCGTGAACCTCCGCTGCGCCGGGGAGTCAGCGATCCGGGCGTACCTGCTCAATCGCTGACCTGTGGACGCGGATCGCGTGATCGGTGGCGGAAACGTGCTGGCGGCGCGCTGGCGAGCGATGGGGCGTTTCAGAGCTCATGCGGCCCATGGTGTAGCGCATTCTTCCTCCCAGATATCGGGAGATGCTTCGGCCGTGGAGAACATCGTGGCGACCATGCGGTGCTCTCCTTCGGATAACGGAGATGTTCCCAGCGCATGACGGTCAGCAAGGACTCCGCGGCGCTCTCCCCGGATGGCGGGAGATGTGCTGCTCAGTTACGGTCCTCGACGTGCGGCGGCGGACAGGGTATCATGAGGAACGCGCCTCGCGCGCTCAATGGGTTCGGATGACGATATGTTCCGAATCTGGTCAGGTCCGGAAGGAAGCAGCCATAAGGAGCCTCTGACGGGCATCCGTTCCCATTGAGCGCACGGGGCTTTTTCATGGCGCTCGAACTTCATTGCCGTCGCCCTCGATTTTCACGACCTGTGCCCCTGGCCTGTGATCCTTCGATTCCCGGGTCCTGTCCTTGAACTCTGCAGCCTGCGAGGCTCTGCTTCACGTGTCATCTTGAGCACGGCCTCTGGCTCCGCGAGGCCCCTGGAGCGCGATCCCCTGGGCCCGCGGGATCTCCTGAGCGCGAGCCTTTGCCTGCGGGCATTGGTATGCGGGACCAAAGCGTTGTTGGTTGGCTCCCCCGCGTGTTTTGGTCGGCTTCGTTTTGCGTTTTCTCGAATTGTGCATAGATTTCGCCCGCAATAGGCCGAGGTATGACCTGCCCTATGCAGAACTCAAGAAAATGCACCATGTCTGAACTGGTCATTTAAAGTCGCTACTTATTGTCTCGCCGTCGGCCTATGCATAGCTCAAAGAAATGCAAATCCGCTTGCGGCTGTATCCGTGTCAACCTGTCTCGGGCTTATGGGGGATGGGATCGCCCGCGCCAGCCGCGCGTCCGCATGGCAACACGCTCATGCCAACGCCCGCTCGCTGCAATTCTCACAGCTCCGCAAACAGGCAACCCTCCTAACCCTGCGGTATCATGGGCCGGAATGCATCCGAGACCAGCGGACCGGGGGTCAAGGGCCATATGATCGAGATCTTGAGGCGCTTCGGGGGGCCGTTTCGGCGCAACCTGCTGATCGGCCCGGCGTGCAAGCTGATCGAGGTCGTCTTCGATCTGCTCACCCCGCTGGTGATCGCGCGGATGATCGACGAGGGCATCGGCCAGCGCGATCTCACGGTCGTCATGCGCTACGGCGCCGTCCTGCTCGGTATGGCCGTCATCGGCATGGGATTCGCCCTGATCTGCCAAAAGATGGCGTCGCTCGCCTCTCAGGGCATCGGCACCGAGGTCCGCCGAAGCCTCTACGCCCGCATCAACGCGTTCGCCTACACGGAGATCGATCGGTTCGGCACCCCCTCGCTCATCACGCGCATCACCAACGACGTGAACCAACTGCAGCTCGCGGTGGCCCTTGCCATCCGCCAGCTCATCCGTTGGCCTTTCCTGGCCGTAGGATCCATGATCGCCGCCCTGCTCATCGACCCTGTGCTCGGTTTGGTGTTTATCGTCACCGCGCCGCTCATCGGTGCCGTGTTCTGCTGGGTGATGTCGCGTGCGGTCCCGCTCTTCCGGCGCATCCAGGGCATGCTCGACCGCATCGGCCTCCTCACACGCGAGAGCCTCTCCGGCGCCCGCGTGATCCGGGCCCTCGTGCGCGAGGACCACGAGCGCGCGCGGTTCCGTGAGGCTGCTGACGGCCAGGCGCGCCTCTCCATCGTCGTGGGCCGTCTGAACTCCCTGCTCAACCCCGCCACGTTCCTCGTGATGAACCTCGGTGTCTGCGTGATCCTCTGGCAGGGTGGCATCGCCGTCGACACGGGGCGGCTCACCCAGGGCGATGTGGTCGCCTTCGTCAACTACATGACGCAGACCCTGCTCTCGGTGGTGTACGTCGCGAACCTGGTCATCGTCTTCACCCGTGCGAGCGCGAGCGCGACGCGCGTCATCGAGGTGCTCGATTGCGAGCCGAGCATCACCTCTCCTGAGGGTGCCGCCGCGCAGGAGATCACCCCTGAGGCGCCGGCGTTTCACCTCGATCATGCCACGTTCGCCTTCGGTGCTGCCGCGAGCCCCGCCGTGGACGGCGTCACGTTCGAGCTGCCGCAAGGAGGGACCTTAGGCGTCATCGGCGGCACGGGATCCGGCAAATCAACCCTGGTGTCATTGCTGCCGCGCCTGTACGACACCACCTCCGGCATCGTTGAGGTGCTGGGGCGGGATGTGCGCTCCTGGCAGCTCGAGGAGCTGCGCCATGTGATCGGTCTGGTACCCCAGGCAGCGGCGCTCGTCTCTGGCACCATCCGATCCAACCTCACCTGGCGGGACGCCGACGCATCCGATGACGCTCTGTGGGCTGCCCTTGACACCGCCCAGGCCGGCGAGTTCGTGCGCAAGTTACCGGAGGGCCTCGATGCCCCCGTCGAGGCAGGCGGCAAGAACTTCTCCGGCGGGCAGCGCCAGCGCCTGACCATCGCCCGTGCGCTGGTGGGCAAGACGCGCATCCTCATCCTCGACGACTCGGCCTCCGCCCTCGACATGCGCACCGATGCGGCGCTCCGCCAGGCGGTGCGTGCCCGGTCGCAGAGCTCGTCAACGCCGCTCACCACGGTCATCGTCTCCCAGCGCATCTCCTCGGTGCGCGACGCGGACCTCATCTGCGTGATGCGCCGCGGCCGCGCCGTTGGCCTGGGGACCCATGACGAGCTGCTCGAGACCTGCGACGTCTATCGCGAGATCTGCCGCTCGCAAGGGTTGGACGCACCAGATGCAGGTCGCGATGCAGGGAGGGATGCCCGATGAACCCCTATGCCTCAACCGGATCCGTCTCAACGGTGACCGCGAGCGCGGCGGACCGCGACCATCGTGATGATGCGAACGGGGGAGGCCCGGGCGGCGCCCCTGAGATGCCAACCGGCGAGGTCACCCGGCGTTTAATCGCCTGCATCCGCCCGCACCTGGCAGCATTCGTCCTCTCGTTCCTCTCGGCGCTCATCTCGGTGGCGCTGCAGCTGTACGTGCCGATTCTGATCGGTCGGGGGATCGACCTCATCATCGCTGCGGGCCATGTGGCCTTCACCGAGCTCTGGCCTCTCCTGGTCGAGCTCGCGGCCGTGGTGGCGGGAGCTGCCCTCACCCAGTGGGCCCAGGGCTACCTCATCAGCCGCCTCGCGTATGTGACCGTGCGCGACCTGCGCGTGCAGGTGAGCGAGAAGATCAGCCGGATGCCGATCTCGTTCATCGACGCGCACCCGCACGGCGACCTCATCTCCCGCGTGGTGAACGACGTCGATCTCGTGGGCGATGGGCTCCTGCAGGGGCTCACCCAGCTCTTCACCGGTGTCGTCACGATCGTCGGCACGCTCATCTTCATGCTCAGCCTGTCGGTGTCGATGGCGGTGGTGGTGGTACTTGTGACACCGCTCTCCATCGCGGCGGCCTCGGCGATCGCGCGGTTCTCAAACCGCAGCTTCACCGCGCAGCAGAGCATCCTGGGCCAGGTGGGCGGCCATATCGAGGAGTATGTGGGCAATCAGCGCCTCGTCTCGGCGCTCGCATACGGCGGCCGTGCCGAGGAGGCGTTCGACAACCTCAACCGCGCTCTCTACACGGCGGGGGAGCGGGCGCAGTTCTTGAGCTCGCTGTCGAACCCCGGGACCCGCTTCATCAACAACATCATCTACGCGGTGGTGGCGGTCATCGGCTGCCTCGCGGTGATCACCGGCTGGCCCTCGACGCTCACCGTGGGCGGCGTCCAGGTTTTCCTTTCCTACGCAAATCAGTACACGAAGCCGTTCAACGAGGTCACCAGCGTGATCGTGCAGATTCAGACGGCTGTGGCGAGTGCGGCACGCGTCTTCTCGCTGCTCGATGAGACCGAGGAGCGCCCCGACGCCGCGGATGCCCTCGCCATCAGGGACCTGCAGGGCGCGGTCAGGTTCGACCGCGTCGCGTTCTCCTATGTGAAGGACCGCCCACTCCTCACCGATATCGAGATCAGCGCAGCTCCCGGTGCGCGCTACGCCCTGGTGGGGCCCACCGGCTGCGGCAAGACGACCCTCATCAACCTGCTCCTGCGCTTCTACGATGTCGATGCGGGCGCGGTCACGCTCGACGGTTACGATATCCGCAGCCTCACACGGGAGAGCCTGCGGCGCAGCTTCGGCATGGTGCTGCAGGACAGCTGGCTCTTCGAGGGGACGATCCACGACAACATCGCCTACGGCAAGCCCGATGCCACGCGCGAGCAGGTGGTGGAGGCGACGCGGCGCGCCCACGCAGACGGCTTTATCGAGACGTTGCCCGACGGGTACGACACGCTCGTCGCGGAGGATGGGGGCTCGCTCTCCCAAGGCCAGCGCCAGCTGCTCTGCATCGCCCGCGTGATGCTCACGGACCCTGCGATCCTGCTGCTCGACGAGGCGACGAGCTCCATCGACACCCGCACCGAGGCGCAGGTGCAGGCCGCCTTCGATGAGCTCATGCGCGGACGGACCAGCTTCGTGGTGGCCCACCGGCTCTCGACCATCCAGGGGGCCGACTGCATCCTCGTGATGCGCGACGGCGCGATCATCGAGCGGGGGACGCACCAGGACCTGCTTGAGCAGCACGGATTCTATGCGAGCCTGTACGAGGCGCAGTTCGCCGGGTCTGAGAGTTGAAGGCGGTTCAGTGCGCTCAATGACCGGTAAACGACATAAATCCATGAAATAACCGTTGATTTGCAAGCCCTTTGTAAGGCGAAAGGTGCAGTCAGAGGTGCATCATATTCAATCGGTATAGTGAAGTGTCGGAAGTCTCAGGGACCGGTTGCCGCCAGGCGTTAGGGGCCGCATGTCGAGAGCTGTTGAGTTTACCCCCGCACAGCTGCCGTTGCGCGGAGCGAGCAACGTGCGCGACCTGGGCGGATATCCCTTTGTCGACGAAGAGGGCCGGGAGGGGAAGACCGCGTTCGGCGCCTTTCTGCGCGGGGCGTCGCTGAGCCGGGTGCGCCGTCGCGGCCGCGCGATGCTTCTCGATTACGGCCTCTCGCGCGTGGTCGACCTCAGAAGCGCGTTCGAGCTGCGCCATTGGCCGAACCCGTTCTCAAAGCGCCCGGCACCCGGTGTCGAGTACGTGAGCGTCCCATTGCTCGATCAGCTGAACTCCAATGGTCTGACCGGGCCGTTCCCCGATCGCATGCATGATGTCTACCGCGATATGCTCGATGAGGACGCGGAGAGCATCGCCCAGGTCATGACCGCGCTCGACAGTCCGGGCTGCACCCTGTTCCACTGTCGTGCGGGAAAAGACCGCACCGGGGTCATCGCGATGCTGCTGCTGGGAATGGCCGGGGTGGATGACGCGCACATCATCGCCGACTACGAGGCGACCAACCGATTCATGGGCCGGAGCCTCGGGGCTCAGCGCGTGGGCGCTTCGATACTCCTGCGCCGGAGGATGCCCCGGTGCCTGTTCGAAGCGGCTCCGGTTGAGATGGAGCAGACCCTCGCGTACCTGAGGGAGCACTACGGTTCGGCGCGCGCCTACCTTGAGGAGCAGGCCGGCTGCGAGCCGCAGCTGCTCGACCGCCTCACCGCGCGTCTTCGGGGTCGCGCATAAACCTGCTCTGTTTGGCTGTTTATGGAAGACGGGTTAACGGATTGCCGAAGGCCTGCAGGCGCTCGCCCCCTGAATGCGTGAGTCTCCGATTGAAAATGAAGAAGAATCAGGTCGACCCTTCACATCGGAGGGTCGACCTGATTTCATCCGCGCTATTCGGAATCTTTGCTGTCCTGCGGATCGGGCGTTCCCGGCACCGGTTTGCGGCGCTGCGTCGCGGCAGTCGAGAAGAGCGTCCTCGGATTACGCGGAGAGCGCCCGGTGGGCGAGCGCCAGGCAGCCCTTGATGCCCTGCTCGCCATCGAGGCTGTTGTTGACGATGTAGGTGTCGATGTCCTCGAGCTCTGGGGTGACGAGATAACCGTTCAGCAGCTCAGCGGCCTTCTTGCGGGCAAGGGGCACGATGGGGGTGTGGTCCGCCACGCCGCCGCCGATGATGATCTTCTTCGGCGAGTAGCAGAGCGTGTAGGTCGTCAGCGCCTGCGCGAGATACCCGGCGAGAAGGTCCATGGCCTCAGGATCGTCGGCGAGCTCGCTGGCCCGCTTGCCTCCCCAGCGCTTCTTCACGCCTGGGCCGGCGATGAGGCCCTCGAGGCAGTTGTCGTGATACGGGCAGCCGCTGTGCTCACCGATGGTGTCGCGGGGGTCGCGGCTCACGAGCACATGGCCGCCCTCGGGATGCAGCATACCGTGCAGGAGCTGGCCGTTCACCATGACGCCGGCGCCCACGCCCGTGCCGATGGTGAGATAGACCACGGAGGAGAGGCCGCGCGCACAACCGAAGGTGGCCTCGCCCAGGCAGGCGGCGTTGACGTCGGTGTCGTAGCCGAAAGGGACGTTCAAGGGGGCGGCGAGGTTCCCGAGCAGGTCGAAATAGCGCCAGGAGGTCTTCGGGGTCTCGAGGATCTTCCCGAAGTGCTTGGAGGCGGGGTCGACGGCGGTGGGGCCGAAGGCGCCCACACCCAGGGCGGCGATGCCCTTGTCCTCGAACCAGGCGACGATCGCGGCCGTCGTCTCCTCCGGCGTGGTGGTGGGGATTTCGGTGCATGCGGCGATACTGCCGTCGGCGTATCCCGTCGCGCACACCATCTTCGTACCGCCGGCCTCAAGGGCTCCCAGCAGCTGTTGATCCATGAGCAGCTCCCTTCCAATGGGGCATACAGGTCATGCTCTCCTGTTAAACATGCCCATCATACGTTGTTTCGAACTGAGATTGACGACAACTGACAAATGCTGTTCAGAGTCATGCTTCGCCGAGGCGCAACGCCCCCGTCGGTGCCCTCTGGCGGTCGCTTGGCGATGACAAGGGCGTTGACGGCGAGGTGTTCTGAGGTCAGGGCGCTCTGGTGCCCCAAGCTGTAGGCCCCACGCCGCAGGCGTCGGCTTCTGGCTGATTTTGGGTGCGGAGCCCCATGGGGCTATGGTCGTTTTCTGTGGCGCGTGCGCGTTCTCGCGCGCTCACCGATCATGTAGATGACCGCTTTGTAAGGTTTTGCAGGTGAAATTGGGATGTGCCTCGGCTACCATAAGCGGGTATTGTCATGAGGACGTTTCTATCCGTAGACGGAAGCGTATATGAATCAACGCATGGGAGTCTAGCATGCTCGTGGCCATCATTTCCCTTGTCGCCTTCGTGGCGACGGTGCTCTGCGCGTGGCGGCTGCGCCGTGCGGGTGCGCATACCGGCGAGCCCGTGCCGACGGTCGGCATGGTATGGGGAGGCGTTTTCGCGGTCATCCAGGCATTCATTGGCGTGTACGCCGCCCTTGGCCTGGTGGCTGATGACCCGGTGGCGGCCGTCATCCTCAATCTCGTGCTCTCCGGCGCCGTATTGCTTAGCGTTTCCCGCCGACGCGTCGCCGCAGCGCTCGCTCGAATTCCGTATCCGTTCGTGATCAGCGTTGTCCTCGTGCTGTTGGCGGCCCTCTTCGCCGTGCTGGCACTCGAGGTTCCCTCCAACCATGAGGTGCAGAACATGTATCCGCTCTGCCTCCTGTTGGAATGGGGGCTCATCGCGGCCCTACTCATGGGGCTGTTCTTCCTGGTGCAACGCCGGGGAGCCGCGCCCGCGGCATTCGTGGTCGTCTTCCTCGCCATCGGTATCGCACAGTACTTCATCATCACCTTCAAGGCCCAGCCCATCCAGCCGGGTGACCTCTCTGCGCTCTCAACCGCTGCAGCCGTGAGCGCAGGGTACCAGTACCTGCTCTCGTCGTACTGCCTCTACGGAGTTGCGTTCGCGGTTGTGGGCATGGTGCTCTGTCAGGTCGCCGGCATCCTACGGCCCGAGCGCGATATGTTCTCCCGGAGGCGCCTGGTGGTGAACCTGCTGGTGGGCGTAGCCTGCCTCGGTGGGCTCACCGCGCATGTCACGCTCATCGACTACTACAACGACCTCGGCATACAGGTGTACACCTGGCGACCCCTCGAGAGCTATTATCGCGAGGGTTTCCTGCCTTGCTTTATCTCGTCGGCCCAAGCCATCGCGCCACGGAAGCCCCACGGCTACACGGTTGAGAAGGCCCAGGAGCTGCTCTCCGAGTACGCGGCGGCCTATGACGCCGACGAGGGGGCGACCTCTGAGCGCGCAGCTGCCACCGCACAGTTCGACGAGGAGAAGCCCACGGTCATCGCCGTCATGAACGAGACCTTCGCGGACCTCTCCATCTACCAGAACATGCATGCCAACTACCAGGGTCCTGAGTATTTCAAGAGCCTGAGCGACACCCTGCAGCGCGGTCGCCTGTACGTCTCGGCCTACGGCGGCGGCACCGCGAACAGCGAGTTTGAGTTCCTGACCGGGAATTCGATGTCGAACCTCGGGTCCGGGGTGTATCCGTACACGATCTACGATCTCTCACGTACGGAGAATCTTGCCCGGCAGTTCAAGGAGATGGGGTACACGACCACGGCCATGCACCCCAACCATGCGACCAACTGGAACCGCGAGAACGTCTACCAGCAGTTCGGGTTCGACTCGTTCCTCTCGATCAACGACTTCCAGGGTTCCGACACGCTGCGCGGCATGGTCACCGATCGCGCCACGTACGACAAGATCGTCGACCTGCTTGATTCAAACGCCGATCCGCAGTTCATCTTCGATGTGACGATGCAGAACCACTCGGGCTATGACACAGGCCTCCTGCCCGCCGACAAGCAGCAGACCTACCCCATCGACGGGATGAGCCGCCCTGATGTGGACGAGTACCTCTCGCTCATCAAGGAGTCCGACGACGCCCTGCGCTACTTCATCAACCGCCTTCGGACGATGAATCGCAAGGTGGTGCTCGTCTTCTTCGGCGACCACCAGCCATTCTTCCCCAACACCTACAACGATGCCTGGTTCACCGGAGAGGATGAAGCGACGCACGCCGAGCGCCTCTGGCAGACGGATTACATCATCTGGGCGAACTACGATATCGCCGGCCGGAGCACGGGTTCAACCGTGGACCTCTCGACAAACTACCTGAGCGCCTCGCTCATGAACCTGATCGGCGCGCCGATGACCGATTACCAGAAGGCCCATATCGAGCTGCAGAAGGTGATCCCGGCGATCAACGCGACAGGCTTCGAGGATGAGAATCAGCGCTGGTACCTGGCCAGTGCTTCAAGCGACGCGACACTCGGTGAATCGCTGCGTACAGCGCGGAGCGACCTCGCGACCTTGCAGTTCCTGGAGCTGTTCGGTGACGGCACGAGTGTGTACGCCAAGGTGCTGCAGCAGGCGGCCAATGAAACGAACCCGAACCTGTCGCCCAACGGGGCGGCGAAGCGCGACTAGCGAGGTTACCTGCAGATCGGCGCATGAGTGCGCGTGCGGCCGCGCCTGCGACATGGTTCGCGGGCGCGGCCGCAGTGTTTTAGGCGGTCTGGAATAAAAATCGGTTGGCGTGGCCAAAAATGCCGCGAAACAGTGATTTGCAGCGTGCGATGCGGGTTGAAGGAGGATCCTGCGCCCCTGTTGCCGCCTATTGAATTATAGATATTGAAATATGACTATAAATTTGAGGGATTGGAGTGGATCTCTTTTTGGATGACAGTTCTACCTGTCTTTCAAATCACTGTTTCGCGGCATTTTTGGCCAGGGCACGGGATTCTTGCGTGAGTCGCCTGGTGCTTTCAGGCCGCCAGCAGCGTATGTGGGCAGGACCCCGCGCACATGTGGGTCTTCATGACCGTATGGGAGGTTTAACCTGCTCTAAGCCCCGACTCTATTCCGGGTTCGGGGAGCAACGGCCGCCTCGGTGGGGCGCAAACGTCTGCTCATCCCTCGATACCGGCTCGCCGCATCGCCTCCTCGGGCGTGTAACGGCGTACCAGGTAGCAACGGTGAATCTTCGGGGTGCGGGCGAAGTCCTCGGGGATCGTCTCGGCGGTGATGTCGGTGAGCACCACGCCGGCTCGAGCGAGGGATTCGATGTCCGGCCGAAAACTGCGCAGGTTACAGGAGAAAATGGCATCCCCCTCGCGCGTGAGGAGGCGAGATAGCCCGATCAGCAGTTCAACATGATCGCGTTGGACATCCCAGGTGCGGCGGCCCATTTTCGCGGAGTTCGAGAACGTGGGTGGGTCGCAGAAGATCAGGTCCCAGCGGTTACGCGTCTGGCGCATATCGGAGATCCACCGCATCACATCCGCACGCACGATATGGTGATCCGGGCCGGTGAAGCCGTTCAGAGCCAGGTTTCGTTCGGTCCAGTCAAGGTAGGTGTTCGAGAGATCGACGGTGACTGTCTCATCAACGCCGGCGTCGGCAGCGTAGCAGGTCGCCGTGCCCGTGTAGGCGAACAGGTTCAGGAAGCGGCGCGCTCCGTTCTCGCGGATGTGCTCACGCAGACGCGCCCGCGTAACGCGATGATCAAGGAAGATGCCGGTGTCGAGGTAGTCGTCGAAGTTCACCTCGAAGGTGAGCCCGCCTTCCTCGATCAAGGGCCGTGGCACGTCGGGGTGTGCGCCGCCGGCCTCGGGGGAGCGTTTCCCGTACTGCGAGCCACCCCGCGACCGCGTGCGCGTGCGGGCAAACACATGGTCAGGATCCACGTCGAGCACGAGGGGTGCGATGGTGAGGATATCGAGCAGGCGAGCCTCGGCGAGGGCCGCCTCCACCGTCTTGGGAGCGGTGTATTCGGCGGCCACGAGCCAGCGGCCGGGTGTGGCGGCGCTCCCCTCGTAGAGGTCGATGGCCGCGGCGTAATCGGGGAGGTCGGCGTCGTAGACGCGGTAGCAGGTAACGCCCTCCCGCTTGGCCCAGCGGCGACGCAGCCGGGCGTTCTTCTTCAGGCGGTTCGCGAATTGGGCTGATTCGGGGATGAGCACCGGCACCGGCGCACCGTGGCTGAGGTCGACGGTGGCGCTGGCCTGTACTGGTGCGGGACCCGTGGAACGGGCACCTTCAGGCGTCGCAGCTCCTTGTGGGGCCGTCGCCGCGTCTGCAGCTCTGGCGCTGGACGCCTTGTCGTCAACATCGGCTTCTGAAGAAGCGTCGCCTGTAGGCACGTGAGCCGGTGGAAACGTGAGGATGAAAGCCTCCTCGTTGCCGGGCATCACGCGAAGGCGGTACGGCCTGGCGTTTACGCTGCGAGTGAGCAGATCGTCGCGGGTGAGGGCCGCGAGGCTGAGGGTGGGGAGTGCGTCGCGCAGGCCCGTGGCGACCTTGAGCGTCCGACCCATCTTGGTGAGGGGGACCTCGACGGTGTCGAGAACGATGGCCCCGACTGCCCGCTCACGTTCCCCATGGGGAAGGGCGAGCTTGGAGATGATCTTGCTGGCATCAGGCTGTGTGAAGGTTACATATCCAGCGAGGCCGGCGGCCTTGAGGACGCGGCGGGCGAACGAGACGGCGGCGCTATCCGTGTCGGTGGCGATGATGCGACCGCGGTGCGCGTCGGTGCACCCACTGTCTCGTGCCTGCTTAAGAAGGGTCTGCCAGGCTTCCTCGTCGTGCGCGCCCCAAGCGCTGAATCCCCAGTGCTCGCGGTCGATGCCAGGCGCCCGCCCGGCGAGGATCGAAGCGGCCTCAAGGGTGATGCCGCCACCGGCGCAGCAGGCGTCGATGAGGATCGGGGCCGCGCCATCCGTGCACGCCTTTTGCCAGCCGGCCTGCGCGAGAACGAGGGCGGCGTAATCGGGTCTAAGCACATGTGGGGCATCGGCCGATTGCGCGGCGAGATGGGGGAGGCGCCAGAACAGCGGCCCGCCGGAGAGGTCGAGCTGGATGGTCACGCGCGTGTCGCGGAGCGACACGGCAATGCGCGCGTCGGCATTCTCGGTGTCTACGGTTGGCCGCGATCCGCGTTCGTCGACCATGCGGTCGCAGAGGGCGTCTTTCACCTTGAGGGCGGTGAAGTGGGAATTTCTCAGTTCGGCGCTGGTGCCGCGGGCGCTCACGACGATACTGGCACCGGGTGCGAGGACGGTCTCCCACGCGATGGCATAGGCTCCTTCATACAGCTCATCGGCGTCGGCCGCCTCAAAGCGCGCGACGACCACGAGGATACGGCTTGCCAGCCGAGACCAAAGGCAGACCCGCTCGCCGTCGAGCGCTGAGCCCGCGAACGAGACCCGGCCTTTGAGGGGGCGAACCCGCCGGACGCCGATGGAGCGGAGCTCGTCGGCGAGGTCACGTTCGAAACCCTCTGGGCAGGTTGCGAAGAATTCGAAGGCGGGTTGCTCCTGCGGGTGACGTGTGCGCTGTCTGGTCATGGGGTCCTCTGCTCTCGTTGGTGGGCCCCATTATCCCATGTGCAGGGTCCGGCAGGCGGTGCAGGAGGCTGGCCGCATCATCTCGAGATCGAGCTCGATATTTGAGTCGGTTTGAGGCGGGGGCTGCGGGTCGGTTCGCTGTTCTGTACACAAACGATTTGAACTAGTATTCGAATATCAGAATTTTCAGAATTAAAATCCCATATTTTCGTATGGTGTTTTTTGGCGCTTTGCGTGTGGTAGTAGAAAATGTCAGATCTGCGTCACCGAAGGACTCTACTCGGTCGTTCGCTCCAAGATAAGAGACAGAAAACGAATAATGAACTCAGCACTTCCTAGCGCTCGTTGCAAAAGGGGTGGAAATAGTCCCAAGCGAGGTGTCTGAGTGTCGTGAATAGACTCAGATCTGACATTTTCTACTAGCGCTGTCTTGCGAAGGGCTCATCGAATCGCAAAATACGTCGGACCCAAGCCGAACAGGGTAGGGAGAGCGTGAATCGAGCGCAGCCCGCGCGGGTCGCGCGCCTGCACAAGTGGACGGCGCAGCCATCCTGGGAGGCCGCATACATTGATGGGAGCGACTAGGCCGGTGCAGGCGCCGTCGCACCGGTGGCCAAAGATCTTTGTTAAGTCCGCCGGGCACCCCAAGTCGTGGTGTGCGATGCTATAGCGCAAGCACTCTCGAACACTTCAGCGAAAGGATCCCCATGGCAGATAGGTCAACAGCCCCCGATACCTTCAGATGCAATCGACCTGCCGCACTGTTCTTCGACGTCGACGGCACATTGGTGGACAGCAAGAACTCGATCGAATCGGATGGCGATCTCACAGAGTGCGGGCCCAGTCCGGCCATTGTCGACGCGTTTCGTCGCATGCGCGATCGTGGGCACAAGACCTTTATCTGCACGGGCCGCACGCTGAACCTCGTCCCCGCGTCCCTGTATGAGCTGGGATCAACGGGCATCATCAGCGGCGCCGGTGCAACGGTGAGCATCGATGACGAGATTCGTTTCAGGAAGCAGATCCCCGTCGAGGTTGTACGCGAGGCCATGTCGCGCCTGCGCTCCGCCGGTGTTGAGTTCATCCTGGAAGGAGATGCCGTGTGCGTCGCCATCATGAACTACGGCGCGACGTACACCGCAATCAAAGGCATCCTCACAGCTCACTCCTGGGAGGAGCTTTCAGGCCTCGTTCCCGACCTGGGATTCGCGAAGCTCACGCTCAGCAACGAGCATGTGTCGCTCTTGAAGCGAGAGGGCGATTTCTTCTTCGAGTATTTCGACAGCGCCGACCTGGGGATGGGCATCACGGAGCTGACCATGCGGGGAGTTACCAAAGGGACGGGCATCCGTCACGCGCTTGAGCTCCTGGGACCGGGGCGTTGGCTCACCTTCGGTTTCGGAGACTCCGAGAACGACCTCCCCATGCTCGACGAGGTGGACATCCCCGTGGCCATGGGCAACGCCCTGACGTCAGTGCGGGATCGGTCCATGTTCGTGACCGTGCCGGTGGAAGAGGATGGCGTGGTCGTCGCCTTGGAGCGCTTCGGGCTCATATAGATGGGCGGGATATCGAGCGTGCCCCATCGGATTTGAGCCGTATCGCGCGCATACGCTGAACAACGAGGATGCGGACCCGCTTTGCGACGGGCGCCTCCTGTCGGCTGGCGACTGGGGCGTCCGTCGCCGCAAGGGGTGCCCGGTAGCCGGGGTCCTATGGTTTCCGGCGTCAAAGCTGACGCGCGGGCTAAGTGTCATTGCACCCCTCGGAACCGGTGTGATTACCAGGCACGGGCCTAGCTATCCGGGTATATAAGATCGTGCTGTACAGACCCCTGCCGTCCGCATCTCCGCAGAATTGCCTCGCAACATCTCCATAAAAAGTTCGGCACCTTATCATAAGATTGTGTGGTACCTTACTATATCTTCGCCACTATAGAGGAGGGCAAAATCTGTATGAGAAACCAGGAGGAGACGTCTAATCCGGAAGACACCCCTGAGGAGGCGCGTGCCCGCGCGATCCTGGAGCTCCTAGGATTCTGCGGCCATTACCTGCATTTCCACGGGGGAGGACGCTCGGGCAAGGCATCGCTTCTCTGCACGATCGCCAAATCGGGTGGCGTGATGTCACAGCAGGAGCTCCGCATGCGGTTCGAGCTCAAGCCGGGATCGCTCTCTGAGATCCTTGCGAAGATGGAGGCGGCGGGGATGATCGAGCGCACGCGCAGTCCGGAGGACCGACGCCAGCTGTTCGTGAAGCTCACGCCGCAGGGGACTGAGCTCGCTGCTCGTGAGCAGGAGGAGCGCAGCGCCTTCCGCCATGAGGCATTCGCCACTCTTTCCGCGGAAGAGCAGGAACAGCTCCTCGGGATGCTGCAGAAGATTCGCGTTAGTTGGGAGGAGCGCCGTGATTAAAACCCTTGCTCGAAGTATCCGCCAATACAAGCGTGCCACCATCGCAACCCCGCTTCTGGTGACCGGTGAGGTCCTGTTTGAGGTGCTGATCCCCTTCGGCACCGCCTCGCTGATCGACCAGGTCAAAGCGGGGGCGCCGTTGCCCGCGCTCCTCACCTCCGGCGCCCTGCTCGCGCTCATGGCCCTGATCTCGCTCGCCTTCGGCGCGGCGGCGGGCCTTGCGTGCTCGAAGGCGTCTGTCGGCTTCTCGCGCAACCTTCGCATCGACATGTTCCACGCGATCCAGACCTTCGACTTCGCGACCATCGACCGGTTCTCCAACTCATCGCTGGTCACGCGTCTCACCACGGATGTCCAGAACGTGCAGATGGCCTTCATGATGATCATCCGCACCGCGATCCGCGCCCCGCTGATGATCATCTTCTCGTTCACTATGGCCTACATCATGGGCGGCTGGCTGTCGTTCATCTTCCTCGCGGTCACCCCGATCCTGGGCATCTCGCTGTTCGCCATCATTCGGTACGTGCATCCGATCTTCAAGCGCATCTTCCATCGGTACGACCGCCTGAACGAGTCGGCCGGTGAGAACCTGGCCGCCATCCGCGTGGTCAAGAGCTACGTCCGCGAGGACTACGAGATCCAGAAGTTCGAAACGGCGGCCGAGGAGGTGCGCCGCGACTTCACCCGAGTCGAGCGCGTCATGGCGCTGAACGCCCCCATCATGAACTTCTGCTGGTATGCGGTCATGGTCTTCGTGATCGGCGTCGGCTCCTATGCGATCATCGACACCCGCGGCGCCCTCATCGACGTCGGGCAGTTCTCGAGCCTCATCTCCTACGGCATCCAGATCCTCATGAGCCTGATGATGCTCTCGATGGTCTTCGCCCTGGTGACGATCGCCGAGGAGGGTGCGAACCGCATTGCTGAGGTCCTGACCACCGACTCCGAGATCAAGAGTCCGGAGAACGCCCGCACTGAGGTGCCCGACGGCTCCATCGACTTCGAGGATGTCGGCTTCTGCTACGGCGAGGACGGCGAGCGCGAGGCCCTGTCCGATATCGATCTGCACATCAAGAGCGGCGAGACCATCGGGATCATCGGATCCACGGGTTCGGCGAAGTCGAGCCTTGTGCAGCTGATTCCGCGCCTGTATGATGCGTCCCGCGGCACCGTGCGCGTGGGTGGCGTCGACGTGCGTGACTATGATGTCGAGGCCCTGCGCGACGGCGTGGCCATGGTGCTCCAGAAGAACGTGCTCTTCTCCGGCACCATCGCCGAGAACCTGCGGTGGGGCAATGCCAATGCCACCGATGAGGAGGTTCGCGAGGCGGCGCGCCTGGCCCAGGCCGACGAGTTCATCCAGGGCTTCGCCGATGGGTACGACCACTACATTGAGCAGGGCGGCACCAATGTGTCCGGCGGCCAGAAGCAGCGCCTCTGCATCGCCCGCGCCCTGCTCAAGCGGCCGAAGATCCTGATCCTCGACGACTCGACGAGCGCGGTCGACACCAAGACCGACAAGCTTATCCGCATGGGCCTCAAGGACTTCCTGCCCGAGACCACCAAGATCATCATCGCCCAGCGCACCAGCTCCGTTGAGGATGCCGAGCGCATCATCGTGATGGACGGCGGTCGCATCTCGGGTATCGGAACGCACGACGAGTTGCTTCGCGACAACGAGATCTACCGCGAAGTGTACCTATCTCAGAACAAGCAGAGCCACGACGAGCACGCCGACGGGCTCAATGACCAGGAGGTGAGCGCTGATGGCCGCAACTGATTCCACTCAGACGAGCGCGACCGAGACGACGCAGGGCGCGCCCGCCGCCCGCCGGCGATCCGGAGGCGGTTTGAAGACAGCCGCACGCGTGCTCAAGATGCTGCTCGGGTTCTATCCCGTGCTCCTGCCCGCCGTGATCGTCGCCATCGTGTTCAACGCGATCGTGCAGGCCGTACCGAACATCTTCATGGAACGCGTCCTCACCATCGTGCAGGACAACTGGCAGCTGGGTGAATGGGATCCGGTTGCCGCAGCGGTGCTCGGCAACGTCACCTTGCTCGTGATCTTCTACGTGCTGGGCCTCGCTTCCAACGCGTTCTGGCAGCAGGCCATGGCCATCATCACCCAGGGCTCGCTGAAGAAGTTCCGCACCGCCATGTTCGACCACATGCAGACGCTGCCGGTGCGCTACTTCGACACACACCTGCACGGCGACATTATGAGCTACTACACCAACGACATCGACGCCATGCGCCAGATGATCTCCCAGAGCTTGCCGATGCTTCTCCTGACCGGTCTCATCATGTCGTCCGTCGTGGGCATCATGTTGTTCTACAGCATCCCGATGGCGATCGTGGTCATCCTCGGTGCCGTGGTGATGGCTTGGGCAACGCGCGTGCTCGGCGGCCGCTCGGCGAGCAACTTCATGCGACAGCAGAAGGCCGTCGCTGCGCTCGAGGGCCATGTCGCCGAGGCCATGGATGGCGAGAAGGTCATCAAGGTCTTCAACCATGAGCGCGAGGCCGAGATCGACTTCGACCGTATCAACGCCGAATGGGAGACGGCCGCGCGCATCGCGAACAGCTATGCGAACACCCTGATGCCGATTCTCTTGAACATGGGCAACCTGTTGTACGTGATCGTGGCGGTTGCCGCGGGCATCTTCCTCACGCTCGGTGTGCCGAACCTCTCCATCTCGGGTCTGCCGCTCACAATCGCGGTGGCGGTGCCCTTCCTCAATATGACGAAGCAGTTCGCCGGCCAGATCGGCCAGATCTCGAACCAGATCAACGCGATGGTCATGGGCCTCGCCGGTGCCGGGCGCATCTTCGAGCTGCTCGATGAGGAGCCCGAGCAGGATTCGGGCTATGTGACGTTGGTGAACATGGCCGTCGAGGATGGAGAGCTCGTCGAGAGCGAGGAGCGCACGGGCCTCTGGGCGTGGAAGCACGTGCATCAGGCCGACGGAAGCGTTGACTACGTGCCGCTCCGGGGCGATGTGCGCATGGAGCACGTCGACTTCGGCTATGTGCCCGACCACATGGTGCTGCACGATGTATCGGTGTACGCGAAGCCGGGCCAGAAGATCGCGTTCGTGGGCGCCACGGGTGCGGGCAAGACGACGATCACCAATCTCATCAACCGGTTCTACGACATCGAGGACGGCAAGATCCGCTACGACGGCATCAACATCAACAAGATCCGCAAGAGCGACCTCAGGCGCTCGCTCGGCGTCGTGCTGCAGGATGTGAGCCTGTTCACGGGCACCGTGATGGACAACATCCGCTACGGCAAGCTCGACGCCACCGATGACGAGTGCATCCGCGCGGCGAAACTCACGGGCGCGGACGAGTTCATCCAGCGCCTGCCGGAGGGCTACAACACGCTGCTGACCGACAACGGGACCCAGATCAGCCAGGGGCAGCGCCAGCTGATCTCCATCGCGCGCGCCGCGGTGGCCGACCCACCGGCGATGATCCTCGACGAGGCGACCTCGAGTATCGACACGCGTACCGAGGCGATCGTGCAGAAGGGCATGGACGCGCTCATGCAGGGGCGGACGACCTTTGTGATCGCACACCGGCTCTCGACCGTGCGCAACGCCGATGCGATCATCGTGCTCGACCACGGCCGCGTGATCGAACGCGGCACCCACGACGAGCTGATTGCCCAGCGCGGGTACTACTACCAGCTATACACGGGCGCATTCGAGCTCGAGTAGGGAGGTTGCGGGGCGCAGGCGGGTCGGTGCGCGGTGCTGCGCATCGGCCTGCAGCGCGCCGCTTGACGTGTGTCCAGAGCGGGATTGGCGCGTCCGTCGTGCTATCAAACAAGGGTCCTCTGAATGCCTTTCTCGGAGGTCGCGCCTGCAGAATGTCCCCTGAATGCATCGAAAATAGGGAGTTAATTTCAAGCTGTCCTCTGGATGCTCGGGCATACAGAGGGCATCCTGCGTTGAGATGCCTAAGCGATCAAGAGGCCGCAGGCTGAGAGCTTGTCGGAAACACCTGCACCCCATCTGAGCCCGCGCCCGCCTTGAAAACCGTGCACCCAGGGGGCAAGTCGCATTTCGGCATAGAGATTCGTACGCCCAGGGGGCATCCTGCAGCTCTTCCATCGCTCTCGCGTTCCTTGGGATCATGTGTTCCGAGATCGAGTGCAGGTTCAATCAGAGCGGCCAAGCTTTTGCGCTGACGACGCGCGCCGCATTCCGACGCTGAAGCCCGCACATCCAGAGGTCGTCCTACATCTCGACCGCACGAGCTGTGGTTCCCAAGGCCCTCCCGCTCGCGCGCACCGGATCGGCGCGCCCTCACCAGACCGTGAACTGCGCGTTCTCGATATTCCAATGCACGTCTCGGATGTAGCGGCGAACACCCGTCGCGTCCCCGTGCTCGAAGAGCCTGAGGATTTCACGGTGCTCGTCATTCGCCTTACGCAGCAGCTCGCAGGCGGCTGCGCGGTCGACCGTCTCGTACTCTTTCTTGATGAAACACCGTGAGGACTGCGCGATCAGCGACTTCAAGCGCTCGTTGCCGCAGCTCTCCACATAGGTGTTGTGGAAATCGCGCTGGATATCGTCGTATCGGCGCACGAGACCGTTTTCAAGGGCGAGGTCCATGGAGCCAACGAGGAACCGCATCTGGTTCAAGGTGTCATCATCGAGGCGCGGACAGGCGAGGAAGGCGGCCTGCCCGTCGAGGGCGCCCATGATCTCAAAGACCTCCTCGGCATTCTGTCGATCGAACCCACGAACGCGAAACCCCTTGTTGGGCTCGTTATCAAGGTAGCCTTCCGCCGCAAGTTGGATGAGGGCCTCCCGCACCGGCGTGCGGGACACGTCCATCTCGCTGCAGATAGCCTGCTCGCTCACGCGGTCCCCTGCAGAGAGCTCGTTGCGATCAATCAGGCTTGATATATAGGCGTATACATTATCTTTGAGCGAGCTTCTGGGCATAGAGACTCCCTAGATTCCTTTTCAACACGTATTCAATCTTAGCAAAGAGGGGATTCCGTTCACCGACAGAACACTACCGTTCAAGATTGTATACAGTATACAATCGAGCATGCGAACCATATAGTGAACGTACGGAATGGACAGCGGGCCGTCGGCCCCAGTGCAAAGGAGTTTCCCATGACCGCATTCAGCCACGTCATCATCCGCCGCCCGGGCAAGTCGCTCAGCAGCGGCATCACGAGCGCGCCAGAGCTCGGCCAGCCCATTTACGAGCGCGCCATCGAGGAGCACTACGACTACGAGCACGCGCTTGAGCAGTGCGGTGTCGACGTCACGGTCCTGCCCGCGCTCGAGGAGTACCCCGACAGCTGCTTCGTCGAGGACCCGGCCGTCATCACGCGGTGCGGCGCGATCATCACCAACCCCGGCGCAGCGAGCAGGAACGGTGAGAAGGATGAGATCGAACCGGTCATTCGCCGCTTCTTCGACGACGAGCACGTGCGCCACATCGAGGCTCCGGGCACACTCGACGGCGGCGACGTCATGATGGTGGGCGACCATTTCTACGTGGGTCGCTCCGCGCGCACCAACGAGGAGGGAATCCGTCAGTTCATCGAGATCCTCGAAGGGTGGGGGCTCAGCGGCTCCGAGGTCCCGCTCGAGGAGGTTCTGCACCTCAAGACCGGTGTGAACTACATCGAGGACAACAACATGCTGGTCTCCGGCGAGTTCATCGACAAGCCTGACTTCGCCGACTACAACAAGGTCATCGTGCCCGAGGATGAGGCCTACGGCGCCAACTGCATCTGGGTGAACGGGACCGTGATCGTGGCCGAGGGCTATCCGACCGTGCTCAAAGCGGTCCAGGATCTCGGCTACAAGACCCTGGTCGTCGACACCTCCGAGTACCGCAAGGTCGACGGCGGGCTCTCCTGCCTGTCACTGCGTTTCTAGCGTTTGTCCCGTCGCTCCGGCCGTCCCGTGCGCGGGGAGGCCGGAGCTGTGTCGTTTGAGAAGGAGGCGTCATGGCGGAGTCAACCGTTCTGACCTCAACCGCGGATCCCCGCGACGATATCATCGACCCCAACGGACTCAACTTGTTCAGGCTCACCATGATGGTGGTGACGGCGAGCATCTGCGGCGGCATCTTCTCCCTCTCAGGTGACATGGCCGCCGGTGGCGCCGGAGCCGAAGCGGTGCTCGTCTCCTGGGTCATCTGTTTCGTGGGCGTGTTCGCCCTGATGATGGTGTTCAACGGGCTCTCGCAGGCCCGCCCCGACCTCACGGGCGGTATCTACGCCTACGCGGCCGCGGGCTTTGGCGACTACGTGGGGTTCAATTCGGCATGGGGCTACTGGATCAGCGCCTGCCTCTCCAACGTTGGTTTCGCGATCCTGCTTTTCGGCGCCCTTGGGTACTTCTTCCCGGTGTTTGGCGCCGGCAACAACGTCGTCTCCATCGTCTGCGCCTCGGTCTTCCTCTGGGCGCTGACGTACCTGGTCACGCGTGGCGTGAAGGAGGCCACGGCGATCAACACGATTGTGACGCTGGCCAAGCTGGTGCCCCTGGGGATGTTCATCCTCGCGATCGCCCTGCTTGGGAAATTCGATGTCAACGTCTTCCTCGAGAACTTCTGGGGTGAGCCGGGCGGACCCGACCTCGGCACGCAGATCACGTCGACGATGGTCGCGCTCGTGTGGGTCTTCACGGGCATCGAGGGCGCGGTGGTCATCTCGGGCCGCGCCAAGTACGTGCGGGATGTGGGCCGCGCGACGGCACTGGGGTTCATCGCGGTGTTCGTCCTCTATCTCTTCATCTCGGTGCTCGCGCTCGGGGTCATGCCGCGCGCTGAAATGGCCGAGCTCGCCACCCCGTCCATGGCGGGAATCCTGGAGCATGCGATCGGCCCCATCGGCGCGGCCGTGGTCAACCTCGGCGTGGTGCTCTCGCTCGTTGGTGCGATGCTCGGCTACGTGATCATCTCGTCGGAGACGCCGTATGAGGCGGCGCGGCGCGGGTCGTTCCCCAAGCTGTTCGCGAAGACGAATAGCCACGGCGCCCCCATCGTCACCATCTTGGTGAGCTCAGCGATCATGCAGGTGTTTCTCATCCTCTCCGTGGTGGCTGAGAGCACCTACCAGTTCTTCTACGCGTGCGCGGTCTCGACGATCCTGATCCCCTATGTGTGCTCGGCGGCGTATTACATGGTGATCGCCTGGCGCAACGAGCATCTGGACGGGAGGCACGCGCCGAAGCGCAGCGTGGCCCGGGTGTTCGGGACGTTGGGATTCGTGTACAGCCTGTTCCTGGTGTGGTCATGCGGGCTACAGGGTGTGATGGTGACGACGATTCTGTTCGCACCGGGCATCGTGGTGTATGCGATGGGAGAGCAGAGCCATGGGAAACCGGTGCTGCCGCTCCTGCACGATAAGCTGATCGCCGCGGTTGTCATTGTGGTTGCGATCGTGTCGCTGTACCTGCATTTCACCGGAATCGCGCCGATTGTCTGAGCCATGGGACTGGGCACGCTGCCAGAGTTGTGAGGCGCTTGGGCTGGGAGTGGTTGCGGTAGCCGCTTGGGCCGAGCGTGTTTGCGGGAGGTGCTCGGCCCTGGCCGGTTTTGCGGCGTTGCGGCCGCAAGGACCGTGTAGACCGAATGTGCCCGTTGTGGCGCTTTGCTCGGGAGGCTTATGCAGAGCGTTTGGCTCGAGGCGGGCGGTGAAGGCTCGCGAGGATGCAAGGGCGTGGAGCCTTGAGTTGCAGGCCGTTGTGCCTGTTCAAGGCATGTGCGAGGGCTAGGCGCCGTGCGTGCGGCCAATGTGCGTGCGGGAAGCCCCGCGACCGCAGGCTCATCCGGTGAGATCAAGCTGATCACCTGTGTGTGCAAGAAGCCCCCTGAATGCACGGTTTGGGGCTTGAGTCCGCAGGATGTCCCCTGAATGCATGGAAAATAGGGAGTTAATTGCAAGATGTCCTCTGGATGCTCGGGCATACGGGGGGACATCCTGCGTTGAGATGCCTAGCCGTCAAAGAAATAGCTGGTCGAGAGCTCGTCGGGAAACGTCTGCACCCTATCTGGGTCCGCGCCCGCCTTGAAAGCCGTGCATCCAGGGGGCAAGTCGCACTTCAGCTGCAAAAACCGTGCATACAGGGGGTAAGCAGCATCCCGTCCTCGAAAGTCTGTGCATCCGGAAGACATGCTGTAGAGCCCTCATCAAGACCATGCGCTAGAGCCAACCGTGCGCCTCAGCGTTAAAAACCGTGTATCGAGGGTTGCCCCAAAATCGGCCAGCTACCATGCACCCAGGGATCATCCTTCAGCTCCCGGAAATCGCGCACATAGAGGTCGAGGGCCTAAACTCTATCTTTGTTGAGACATCCGATTGAGGAGCTGGGCAAACATCGCTTGTCAGGAGATCCTGCCTTAATATCCTGGGTATACCGCAGCGTGCCAGTGGGACGAATCGTAAAAACCCTCGGTCTCCATCGGAGTGCGTCTGTGAAGAGGTCGGCTATCATGAGAGCATCTCTTTTCAGCATGCGAAGGGATCCGAGGGCATGGGAACGCTTGATCACCTTGACGAGAATCGTGGCCTGAGCGCAACAGAGCGCGTCATCGCACGCTATGTGATGGAGCATCCTGAAGAATGCTCACGCATCTCGTCTCGCGAGTTGGCACGTCGAACATACACCTCAGCCACGGCGGTACTTCGCTTCTGCCGAAAACTGGGCTATGCGAATTACGGCGATTTCAAGGTCAATATCGTGTTTGCGCTTAAGAGCGTGAGCTTTACCAACACGATGATTGTTGACGGTGAAAGTGCTCTCGGTGCGATGAGCAAAATCGCATCTTTGGAAACCCAGATCATTGAGGAGACGCGTCGAGCGGTGTCGCCTGCGGTGCTCGAGGCTGTTTCAGATGCGCTCGCAGCCTGTCGGTATGTGGATATGATTGCCAACGATGCGAATGCGGAGATGGCGCGATATGCCTCGCACAATCTCTTCTATATGGGCAAGATCTGCACCATTTACGATGATCTCGACAAGATGACCTTTCTCGCCCTTAATCCTCCTGATATGCATATGGCATTCGTTATCAGTAAATCGGGGCGTGACCGATCAATACTCACGGCAGCGCGACTGTTGCGCTCTTCCGGGGTGGAGGTGGTCGCGCTCACAGCCGATACGGATTCGCCTCTTGCGCAGGAGTCGAGTCATGTGCTCGAAGGCTTCTACTATCCTGAACTTGATAAATTCGGAGATCTCGTATTCGGTGCTGCAGCGAAATACCTTTTCGATGTCCTGTTTGTCATGCAATACGCTCGTGACACCAAGCGCGTCCAGGCTCTCAATGATGCATACGATGAGTTGTATTACCGAGAGCTTAACCGCGACACAGGAGAAAACGAGCGATGACTCTTATTGAGCTGCTATGGTTCTCTGCCCCGGCTGTCAATCAATGAATGGCGCATTGTTACCGTAGTGATTGCGCTGGGCGCTTTGATTGCGTGACAATGCGCCAGAGTCTTCATCCTCATGGAGCCCTGTTTGTTCTATCGGCATAATGCCCGGTAATAAACATGGATTCAATGAGAGGCGAGGCGATGTTCAGGGACAACTTCCTCTGGGGAGGGGCCATTGCGGCTCATCAGGTTGAGGGCTCCTATGACCAAGACGGAAAAGGGCTTTCGGTCTCCGATGTCATGACGTCAGGTGCCCATGGCGTCCCGCGCCGCATTACAGACGGTGTCATCCCCGGTGAAAACTATCCAAATCACGGGGCGATTGATCATTATCGCCGCTATGAAGAGGATATATCGCTCTTTGCAGAGATGGGTTTCAAGGCATTGCGCATCTCCATCGATTGGAGCCGAATCTATCCAAATGGCGACGATATGGCTCCCAACGAGCGGGGCCTTGCGCACTATGACAACGTTTTTGACTGCATGCTCAAGCACGGTATTGAACCGGTTGTAACCTTGCAGCATTTTGAAATCCCCCTGCACCTTGCAGAGGAATATGGAGGCTGGGCCAACCGCGCACTCATAGACATGTTCGAACGCTATGCCACCACCTGCTTTGAACGCTTTCGCGACAAGGTCAGGTACTGGATGACGTTCAATGAGATCAACAATCAGTTCAACACCAAAAACGACCTGTATGGATGGACCAATTCTGGGGTGAGATTCTCTCAACACCCCGACCCCGAACGGCTCATGTACCAAGCGGCACACTATCAGTTTGTTGCATCAGCCCGGGCCGTTTCAGCGGCTCATCGCATTGATCCTGACATAAAGGTGGGCTGCATGGTGGCGGCCACCCCTGTATATCCAGCATCCTGCCATCCCGAGGACATGCTGCTTTCTCTGGATGCGATGCATGAGACGCTCTTTTTCACCGATGTCCAATGCAATGGTGCATATCCTTCCTATGCGCGTCGGCATTTCGAGCGCTGTGGTTGGACGCTCGACATTACAGAGGAGGACCTTCGGGAGCTACGCTTGGGAACGGTGGACTACCTTGGTTTTTCGTACTACTACAGCAGCGTGATCGATCATGCTGCGCATATCGAGCTCGGGGATGAGATCACTCGATCTGATTCTCGTATGGTTGATAATCCGTTCGTTCCAGAGACGGCTTGGGATTGGCGTATCGATCCTGAAGGGCTTCGGACAACCCTCAAAATTTTTGACGAGCGCTACCGTCTCCCTCAGTTCATCGTTGAATGCGGCGTTGGATTGGTTGAGGAACTCAATGAAAGCGCAACAGTCGAGGATGACGAGCGAATCGAGTATTTGCGGGCTCACATCGAGCAAGCATCCTGTGCCGTTGAGATGGACGGAGTCGACCTCATGGGTTTCCTGGTATGGGGATGCATCGATCCTGTTTCTTTTACCACCGGTGAGATGAGAAAGCGTTACGGCCTGATCTACGTCGATGTCAATGATGATGGCAGCGGGACAGGTGACCGGTTTAAAAAGAAGAGCTTTCAGTGGTACAGAAGGGTTATTGAGAGCAACGGTGGGGTGTTAGCCTAAACATCAAAGAAAGGAACAATCTCATGGCATACGAGGCTGAGGCGAGGGAGATCTTAGAGCATGTTGGCGGGGCCGAGAATGTGCAGGATCTCACACACTGCGTTACTAGGTTACGGTTCGTATTGCGCGACGAAGAAAAGGCGGAGACGAAAGAGCTAGAATCCCTGCCTTATGTTCTGAGCATCATACAAAGCGGCGGGCAGTACCAGGTGGTGGTTGGACCTGCCGTGGGCGACTATTTTGCTGCTGTTGTAGCTTTGCTGCCAGGAAAGCAGCCCGATGATGCCAGCGCCGATGGTGCTGCGGATGCGACGTCGGATCGTCGGAGTCTGTTGGACGTTGTTCTCCGTGTGGTGAGCGGCTCCTTCTCTCCGATCATCCCGCTCATGGCCGGATCGGGAATGATCAAAGCCCTTCTTACCCTGCTTACAACAATTGGCTGGCTCTCAGACTCAAGCTCAACCTATCTAGTGCTCTCAGCTGCAGGGAACGCCTGCTTCTATTTTCTGCCTGTGTTCTTAGGCTATACCGTTTCAAAACAGCTTGGAGCAGAGCCTTTTGTTGGAGCTGCGATTGGGGCTGCGCTGCTTGAGCCAAACTTCACAGGGCTGGTTGGCAATGAGAACGCAGACTTCCTTGGAATCGGGTTACAGGCCGTGAGTTATGGGTCGACCGTCTTTCCGATCTTCATCGCGGTTCTTGTTTACAGCCAACTTGAGCGCGTCCTCAGGAGATTTGTCCAGAAGGACTTGCAGTATTTCGTAGTTCCAATGGTCTGCCTTCTCGTGATGGTTCCCATTACCGCGCTCGTCTTTGGGCCCTTTGGAAATGGGATCGGAGCGATGGTGGCATCCGGGGTTGCTTGGCTGTTCCAGACCTCTCGGTTTGTTGCGGGCTTTGTGCTCGGCGCTGCATATCCTTGGCTTACCATCCTTGGCCTTCATTGGGGATTCACGCCGATTACCCTGCAGAACCTCGAGATGTTTGGCGGCGATTATATCGAGGGTGTTGCGGTTTGCGCCGTCTGGGCCCAGATTGGTGTTGCGCTCGGTTGTGTTCTGAGGGCCCGCACCCACAGCCAGGTGCGCGATATCGCCTTGCCAACTCTTGTAACCGGATTCTTTGCTGGGGTTACTGAGCCGATCTTGTACGGCCTCGTCACGCGGTATCGCCGCCTCATGCCCATTGTCGCCATTGCGGGCGGTTTGGGTGGGGCATGGAGTGCCGTCATCGGGGCGACGATGGATTCGTATGTCTTCCACAACATTTTCTCTGTCGCCATGCTGTGCTACTCACCGATGCCACTTTTCCTCGTCGGCATTTTGACCTCGCTGATTTCCGGGGCCCTACTTACCTATTTTTGGGGCGTATCTGCAGGTGAAAAGGGCGACTTTGAAGCCTGATATACACCCCTATGTAATGATGGGCGTTGCAGCCGAAGCGGGCAGGCGCAAGCAAGTTATTCCATAGGGACTTTCACCTGGGTTGACTGTTCAAGAAGCCCCCCCCTGAATGCACGGTTGAGGCCCGAGCCCGCAAGACGCCCTCTGGATGCATGGAAAATAGGGGGTTAATTACAGGATGTCCCCTGGATGCTCGCATACAGGGGAAATCCTGCGTTGAGATGCCTAGCCGACAACGAAATAGCTGGTCGAGAGCTCGTCGGGAAACGCCCGCACCCCATCTGAGCCCGCGCCCGCCTTGAAAACCGTGCACCGAGGGGGCATCCCGCATTGGGGACCACCTGGTTCAGGTTGAGCAGCCGAGAACCGTGCACCCAGGGGACATCCTGCGGGGCAGGCCTCACTTCCGCGCCCGCTCCCCCGCGCTCGCACCCCCATCGACCGCCTGCCCGCCAGATCCCCGTTTCCCGCGCGGTCGCAGCATGCGCGGCTCGAATCCCGCCCCGCGGCGCATCCGGGCGACGGCGGCGAGCAACGGGTCGACCTCAGGAGTCGCCCGCACCTTCGTGGGAAGCGGCTCGTCGATGCCCGCATGTCGGAAGTTCCCCACAAAGCTCTCGTTCGGCACCACGCTGATCACGGCGCGGGGGTCCACAGCGCGCACGAGCTTGGTCGCATCGCTGACCTCGTAGGTTGAGAGCACCGCATGGATGATGCCAACCGGCTCGCCGGTGAACGCCCCCGTCGCGTTGATGATGCTCGCGCCATGGTCCATCTCCTGCGTGTAGGCGCGGGCCACGTCAGTCGGTCGCTTCGTCGTGATGAACATGGCCGACCGCTGGTAGCGGTGGTAGAACTCGTCGACCGTTTTCGTCGCGATGAACTGGAACACGATGGAGTAGGCCGCCGGTCTCCAGCCGAAGATGGCGCCGAACACGAGCAGCATGAGGCAGTTGCCCACGAAGACCGCCGTCCAGATCGTGCGTCCGGTGCGGTTCGACACGTAGAGCGCGATGAAGTCGGTCCCGGCGGTTGAGGCGCCCCCCTTGAGCGCCAGCACCGTTGAGAGGCCTATCAGCACGCCGCCGAAGAGGACCTCGAGCACGGTGTCACCGGGGAGAATGGCGGGAAACTCGAAGATGTTCAGAAAGAGGCTTAGCAGCGCCACCTGCAGCATCGAGAACAGGACGAAGCGCTTGGAGATGCTTCGCCAGCAGGCGATTGCGACCGGGATGTTCAGCACGAGCACGCCAACCGAGGTGTGGAAGGAGAGGCCCATGAGCGACGCGATGCGATCGAGGAGCAGGGCGATGCCCGTGAACCCGCCCGCCAGCAAGTTAGCTGGATCGATGAAGGCCTCGATCACGTACGCCTGCATGAGCGCCGAGACCACGACGCAGATCGTCGTGACGATGCGCCGCACACTGGCGAAGCGCCCCAGGGAGAGGGCGCGCTCATAGAGCTCGAACGCGGTCATGTAGATGCCTCCTCAGATGGACGGACGGGTTTGAAAGGCTGCTATTCTCGCCGATTTCCGAGGGTAATCCAAGGGCTTCACGAGCGTGTCAGAACTTCGTTAGATGAGTGCGCAGGCGAGCGTCCAGACAATCGCCACGAGTACTGTTCCCATGCTTGTGGGGGCCATGAACCGGTCGAGCTTGGTGTGGTCGAGCTCATGGGTCACGCCCGAGAGCGCCTGGAAGAGCGGCATGGCGGCGAGGCACACGGCCGCCGCGCCCAGGCAGGTGGCAAACGAGGCGCCGCGAGCGAGGAAGAGGCCGGCGCAGAACAGGATGAGCGCCGCGTAGATGAGCGCGGCGTGGTAGATGCGCATGTAGCGCTCGCCGGTGAGGGCGGCGAGGCGTGTGGTGGCGCCAGTCATTTCACCGGGGGCGACCGCGGCTTCTGAGCGCGGGCCGTGTTCGACGACGGCTACCATGGCTGCGATCTGCTCATCGGTGCGGCCGGCGGCGAGGGCGCGGCCCCGACGCTCGCCGGCGGCGTAGAGCCGGTTCGCGACCGTGCGCTTGCCCTTCGCCGCATCATCTGTGGCATCGCGCATGTTGTTGATGTTCATCACCGCGGCCACCGGCATGCCGAGGGCGACACCCATCACCATGGCGTCAAGTCCAAGCGTATGCGTGTGGAGGAAGCTCCCGGCGACCACCGCCACCAGGCCGAAAAAGATGAAGCTCATGAGGTCGCCCAGGCCCTGGTAGCCATACGGGTGCGGCCCGACGGTGTAGAGGACGGCGGCCGCGATGGCAGCGACGCCGAGGACGAGGAGGATGGCCCCCACGATCATCGTGTCCTCGCCCAGCGCCGGTCCCGCGGAAAGTGACACATATATAAGGAGGACACCGAGGACAAGCGCGCACGCACAGGCCACGATGAGCGCCACACGCATCTGGGCTGGTGTGATTATGCCGCGCTGCATCCCGCGCTTCGGTCCCACGCGGGTCTCATCGTCCAGGCCGTGGGAGAGGTCGCCGTAGTCGTCGGCGAAGTTCGCGATCACCTGGAGCAGGATGGAGACGAGGAGCATGAGCACCAGGATTTCGGGCCTGAAGGACCCTGCTGCCGCAGCGACCCCGGCAGCGACGACGGAACCACTTGCAGCCAGGGGCAGCGTGCGCGGTCGCGCTGCCTCGATCCATGCGGCGCGGACCTCCAAGTTGCTGGGCTGGGTCGCCTCGTCCATTCCCTCTCCTTTCGACAAGCGTTCATGCTATACGGTAGCCGCCCCGCGGTGCGGGACAGCTGAGAAAACTGCGCCCGATCCGGCTTTCGGCGGGCGCGGAGGCCCGCATGCGGGATGAACGGCGCCCGACACCCGCGCGTCATCGGTTTGATTGCGAGGATAAGGCCCCATGTCGGTGCGACAGCGCGTAAGAAGGAAAACTTCGTGCCGTTGGTATAGGTTCTGCCGACATAGGTGCAAACCTCCTCAGTTTGGTACAGGTTTTGGGGCGCAGGCCAAGTAGACCAGCCGCACGCGTGACGAAACCACGAGGCAAACGCGGCGCAGTTTTATGATCTACATGCGCGTATGGCGTAGACCTGTACCAAACTGAGGAGGTTTAACCGCGTGCCCAGAAAACCTGTACCAACGACGTGAGATTTGCTCACGACGCGTGCGGAGGTGAGGGCGGGGAGGGGCACGTCTAGGGCTGCACGGAAAAGTTGAACCGCCGGGTCGGGCTGCCCGCAGCACGCGCCAAGGGGTGCCGATGCCGGTGGCCGCGCCGGGGAGGAGGGGGCACACCAATACCGGTTTCCATGCCAGAGCAGAGGGCGACGGCACAAAAAAGCGCCGGCATCGGATCCGATGCCGGCGCTCCAGGTCCCGCGGCGACGGGGCCACATGCTTCTTGCGAAGCTACTCCTCGACGATCTCGGTGATCGCGCCGGTGGGGCAGGCGTCCTGACAGGCCGCGCAGGCGATGCAGGAGTCCTCGTCGGCAACGACGGCGACGTCGTTGAGCTCGAGCACACCGGTGGGGCAGGCGTCGACGCAGGCACCGCAGGCGATGCACTCCTCGGCCTCAATGACTGGATGAGACATGTTGCTTCCTCTCCTCTGTTCGTTTCGGCCCCCGGCTTTCAGGACCGAACCCTTCGCGTTAACATAGCACGCCCCCATCGCTTTGCAAGACCGTAGCGACATCTTCCACTGACCGTTCGCCGAGTCATCCATGGCTAACTACCTGCGGTTCTTCCGCTGCGATACCCAGGCGGCCTTGTGCGGCCCGCATACGCTGCGGCGCTCGTGCCCTGCTTTGAACCTCACATAGCAGATAATAAGAAATCTTATATGTATTGACTTAGATTTTGTATACCAAGGTGCTTCAAGGGATATAGTAGAGCCTGAGCAAGAAAAGCGGGCCGGGCATGCCGTCCGTCCCCATCAAAGGAAGGACCATTTCAATGAGCAAGATTCTCGGAATCGACCTCGGAACCACCAACTCGGCCATGGCCGTGCTCGAGGGCGGCGCCCCCACCACGATCGTGAACGCCGAGGGCGATCGCACGACCCCGTCTGTCGTGGGCTTCCGCTCCGAGGGCGACCGCATCGTCGGCAAGGCGGCCAAGAACCAGGCCGTCACCAACCCCAAGAACACCGTCTTCTCCATCAAGCGCTTCATGGGCCGCAAGTTCTCCGAGGTGCAGGACGAGCTCAAGACCGTGCCCTACGAGGTCAAGGAGGGATCCAACGGCCGCTGCGTCGTCGTGATCAACGGCGAGGAGTACACGCCTGAGCAGATCAGCGCCATGACGCTGTCCAAGATGAAGGCCGACGCCGAGAAGTACCTCGGTGAGACCATCTCCGACGCCGTCATCACCGTCCCGGCCTATTTCAACGACGCCCAGCGCCAGGCCACCAAGGACGCCGGCCGCATCGCGGGCCTGAACGTCAAGCGCATCGTCAACGAGCCCACCGCCTCGGCCCTCGCCTACGGCCTCGACAAGAAGGACAAGGAGCAGAAGATCCTCGTCTTCGACCTCGGCGGCGGCACCTTCGACGTCTCCCTGCTCGACCTCGCCGACGGCGTCTTCGAGGTCCTCGCCACCAACGGTGACAACCACCTCGGCGGCGACGACTGGGATCAGCGCGTCATCGACTGGATGGCCGACAAGTTCCAGCAGGACAACGGCATCGACCTGCGTCAGGACCCCATGGCCCTGCAGCGCCTGAAGGAGGCCGCTGAGAACGCCAAGAAGGAGCTCTCCGCCGCCCAGCAGGCCCAGATCAACCTGCCCTTCATCACCGCTGACGCCACCGGCCCCAAGCACCTCGACTACACGCTCACCCGCGCCGAGTTCGAGAAGATCACCCGCGACCTCCTCGAGCGCTGCAAGGCCCCGGTGACCAAGGCGCTTTCCGACGCCCACGTGAGCCTCTCCGAGGTTGACGAGGTCATCCTCGTCGGCGGCTCCACGCGCATGCCCGCCGTGCAGGATCTCGTCAAGAGCATGACCGGTAAGCAGCCCAACATGTCCGTCAACCCCGATGAGGTCGTGGCCGACGGCGCCGCCGTCCAGGGCGGCGTGCTCACCGGTGACGTCGAGGGCATCCTGCTGCTCGACGTGACCCCGCTGTCGCTCGGCGTCGAGACCATGGGCGGCATCATGACGAAGATGATCGACCGCAACACCACGATCCCGACGAGCAAGACCGAGGTCTACTCAACGGCCGCCGACAACCAGACGAGCGTTGAGATCAACGTCCTCCAGGGCGAGCGCGAGCTGGCCCGCGACAACAAGAGCCTGGGCAAGTTCCAGCTCACCGGCATCCCGGCCGCCCGCCGCGGCGTGCCTCAGATCGAGGTCACCTTCGACATCGACGCCAACGGCATCGTGAAGGTCTCCGCCAAGGACAAGGGCACGGGCAAGGAGCAGTCCATCACCATCTCCGGCTCCACGGCCCTCTCCGACGAGGAAGTTGACCGCATGGTCAAGGATGCCGAGTCCCACGCCGAGGAGGACAAGCGCCAGAAGGAGGAGGTCGAGGTCCGCAACCAGACCGACTCGCTCGCCTACAGCACCGAGCAGACCCTCGCCGACCTCGGCGACAAGGTCTCCGGCGATGTGAAGTCCGAGGCCGAGTCCGCGATCGCCGATGCCAAGACCGCCCTCGAGGGCACCGACGTGGACGCCATCAAGGCGGCCGGCGAGAAGCTGCAGGAGGTCTCCTACAAGCTCGCGCAGCTCGTCTACGCCGATGCGCAGCAGGCCTCCGGCGCCGAGGGCGCCGATGCCCCCGCGTCCGATGACGATGTGGTCGACGCTGACTACGAGGTCGTCGACGACGACACGGACGAGAAGTAATCATGTCCGACCGCAATGAACGCACGGAGGCGGCCGCGACTCCCGCCTCCGCCGACTCAGAGGAGAAGGACGTGAAGACCACCGTGGAGGGCGTTGACGAGGCGCCCGATACCGGGGACGAGGCCGCGGAGGCCCCGGCGATGACCGAGGAGGAGATGGTCGAGGCGGCCATCCGCGCCGGCGAGCAGGCGGCTGACGAGGATTTCAAGCTGAAGCTCGAGAAGACCCAGGCCGACCTCGCCGCCCTGCAGGAGGAGCTCACGGCCGCTCAGGAGGCACGTGAGGCCGCCGATGAACGGGCCCGTGACGCCCAGGATCGCGTGGGGCGCCTGCAGGCCGACTGGGACAACTTCCGTCGGCGCACGGCGAAGGAGCGCATCGAAGAGCGCGATCGGGCGACCGAGAAGCTCATCTGCGCCCTCTTCCCGGTCGTGGACGACATGGAGCGCGCCATCGAGCACGCCCGCGCCCAGGAGATGGACGAGTCCCTCAGCCAGTTCGTCGAGGGCGTGGACGCCGTTCGCACCAAGCTGCTCGGCGTGTTCTCGCACGAGGGCGTCGAGCCCATCGAGCCGGCCGGCGAGCCGTTCGATCCCAACGTTCACCAGGCAGTGGGCCGCGTCGAGGACGCCAGCCAGTTCGACGAGACGGTCAACGACGTCTACCAGAAGGGGTACCGCATGGCCGGCAAGGTCCTGCGCCCCGCGATGGTGACCGTCACCTACGGCGGCGCCAAGCGTCCGGCGCCCGAGCCCGAGGAGCCGGAGGGTTCCGAGGAGTAACGCGACCACTAGGGCTCCGGAGCCGCAACGGCTGCGGGGCCCTCTTTGACGCGGCCTCCGGAAACGGGTGCCGCGTCTTGTTGGAAAGGAGGCAGGCATATGCCACAGGCAAAGAACTTCTATGACGTCCTCGGCGTATCAAAAGACGCCTCCGACGATGAGATCAAGAAGGCATTCCGAAAGCTCGCCGTGAAGTACCACCCCGACAGCGGCGGTGACGAGCAGAAGTTCAAGGAGATCAGCGAGGCTTACGAGACGCTGTCCCACCCGGACAAGCGCCGTGAGTACGACCAGATGCTTATGTTCGGGGGAGTTCCCGGCCAGGGCGCGCCGGGCGGCTACACCTACGCCGGGGGAGCCCCGGGCGGTGCCGCATGGGGCGACATCTTCGGCAACATCTTCCGCGGCGAGGGCGCCTTCAACGCCGATTGGGGCCAGGGCTTCGGCGGCGCGCGCAACCGGGCCCGGCGGGGGAGCGATCTCTCGCTCTCCGTCGACGTGACCGCCGAGGACGCCTTTCGCGGCGTGACGCACAAGGTCACCTACCGGATCCCGTCAACGGGCGAGCAGCAGACCATCTCGGTCTCGGTGCCGGCCGGTGCGGTCAACGGTGGCAAGCTCCGCTACAAGCGCCGTGGCGAGTACGGCCAGAACGGCGGCGAGCGCGGTGACCTCGTGGTGACCACGCGCGTGGCCAAGCACCCGCTGTTCAAGCGCAAGGGCGCCGACGTCACGATGGAGCTGCCGGTCTCGGTCTACGAGGCGGCGCTCGGCTGCTCGATCGAGGTCCCCACACCAGGTGGCGCCACCGTGCGCCTCAAGGTACCGGCGGGCACGCAGACCGGCAAGACCTTCCGGTTCAAGGAGATGGGTGCGCCCGACGTGAAGCACCGCGGACGCACCGGTGCCCTGTTGGTGAAGGTCGTCGTCAAAGTGCCAACCGCCCTCACCGACGAGGAACGCGAGGCGCTCACGGCTCTGCGCGACGCCGACACCCGCGATTACCGCGAGAAGGTCGAGCGGTTCCGCGCTACGATGTAGGAGAGGGCGCCAACTCCGGCGCACCGATGAGAAAGGCAGGCGGGTGACATGGCGCAGGAGGGACGGGACAAACCGCTGTACATGATCAGCGTGGCAGCGGAGCTCACGGGCATGCACCCGCAGACCCTCCGCGTGTACGAGTCCAAGGGGCTTGTGAACCCCAAGCGCTCGGGAGGCAACACCCGCCTGTACTCGCAGAGCGACATTGAGCGCTTAGAGCTCATCAACCAGCTCACCGACGAGGGGATCAACCTCGCGGGCGTGGTGCGCATCCTCGATATGAAGGAGCGGGCCGACGAGCGCGAGCGCGAGATGAACCGCCTGCGCGAGCGCCTGCGCCGCGCCGAGGACGAACTGCATGAGCTGCGCATGCAGAAGAAGATCACGGCGCTCGCCCCGCGCGACAGCGTGGGCGACCCGCAGCAGTTCCTGCGGGGCCTGCTCGGCAACGGGGACAAGATCTAAGCAAATCGAGGTGGTTGATTAGGACGGCGGACGCAGGTACGCATCCACATAGCCTCTGTGAATCGCTCGTGGCGAGTCCGCGCGTTGCATGGTTGGGCACTGGCTAAGATTGCGTATTGGGTTATAGTGACACGTCGATTGCGCGACCCATGCGGCCTTGAGTGGGAGAGGGACTGCAGCTGCGTGCCGAGGCGGGTGGCGACATCCCGTGTTCCGACGCTCGCCGCTTTGCACCGCTGGCCCATATGGGTTCGAGAACGTACTTTCAACTGCGCTCTCTGGCAAATCGGCCTTTGGACCGCCTCGAGATGACGTTTTGCTCCCAGTTGACCCACATGAGCTCGAGAACGTACTTTCGACCGCGTCCTCAGGCAGATCGCCCCTGAAGCTGCTTTGAGATGACGTTTTCCTCGTCCGCGTGCGTGGTCGCGCACTGGCCGTACCCCGGTGTCTGGTCCGCGGCCCGCCGGTCCACACAGGCTCGATAACCTACTTTTGACAGCGCTCTCAGGCAGAATGCCCTCGTAACTGCCTTGAGATGACGTTTTTCTCCCAATCCCGGCATGCATCCGCTCCATGCACTGCACGCGCCCGCTCCACATGCCGTGCGCTCGATATACCCGCATCGCGCAACCATCACCTTCCATTCAACCGCTCATAAAATCTTATATGGAGAGACTTAGATTCTGAATAGAACCGCTGTCCGGGGCAACAATAGAACTCGAACGGATATGCCGCTGGCAGCAGCGGCGGCGCTAGGGCCTTCGGGTATCCGGCGCACAGCGGAAAGGTGAGCATATGAGAATCGACAAGTTGGCGATGACCTCGAAGCAGGCGCTTCAGACGGCCATCGGCATCGCGGGGGATGCCTCCGCCGGCGCGGTTGAGCCCGTGCATCTGCTCGCAGCCCTTCTTGAGAGCGGCGAGCGCAACATCGCGGTGATCATCGAGCGCATCGGCGCCGATCCCCGGCGGCTGGCAACGGCCGCCCAGCAGGCCATTGAGGCCGCGCCTAAGGTCCAGGGCGCGCAGATCGGGCTCTCCAACGAGCTCACGCGCGTGCTCGACCGCGCGGAGAAGCGGGCCTCCAAGATGGGGGACAGCTTCGTTGTGACTGAGCACCTGCTCATGGCCCTCGCTGAGGACAAGGGAACCGCGGGCCGGATCCTCGCGGACGCCGGCGTCACGCGTGAGCGCATCGAGGAGACCTACACGGAGTTGCGTGGTGACGACCGGGTCACCAGCGAGGACGACCACCTGCAATTCGACGCACTCAACCAGTACGGGCGCAACATCTGCGACCTGGCCCGCTCGGGCAAGCTCGACCCGGTCATTGGCCGCACCGACGAGATCCGCCGCACCATCCAGGTGCTCTCGCGGCGCACGAAGAACAACCCGGTGCTCATCGGCGAGCCTGGCGTGGGTAAGACCGCCATCGTCGAGGGTATCGCCCAGCGCATCGTCGCCGGCGACGTGCCGAGCACCCTGCGCGACCGCGACCTCATCGAGCTTGACATGTCAGCCCTTGTGGCAGGTGCCAAGTACCGCGGCGAGTTCGAGGATCGCCTGAAGGCCGTGTTGAAAGAGGTCGAGCAGGCCGACGGCCGCGTGATCCTCTTCATCGACGAGCTTCACACCATCGTGGGCGCGGGCGCCACCGAGGGCTCCATGGACGCCGGCAACATCCTGAAGCCGGCGCTCGCTCGCGGCGACCTGCACGCCATCGGCGCCACCACGCTCGATGAGTACCGCAAGTACATCGAGAAGGACGCGGCCCTGGCCCGCCGCTTCCAGACGGTGCTCGTGTCTGAGCCGAGCGTCGAGGACACGATCTCGATTCTGCGCGGCCTCAAGGAGAAGTACGAGATCTTCCACGGTGTGCATATCACGGACAGCGCCCTCGTGGCCGCAGCCGACCTCTCGGACCGCTACATCGCCGATCGCTTCCTGCCCGACAAGGCCATCGACCTGGTGGACGAGGCGGCGAGCCGCCTGCGCATGGAGCTCGACTCCATGCCGGTCGCGATCGACGCGCTGACCCGCCAGCTCACGCAGATGCAGATCGAGGAGGAGGCGCTCAAGAAGGAGAGCGACGCGGCTTCGGCCGAGCGGCTCTCCACGCTGCAGCAGGAGATTGCCGAGCTGCAGGAGCGCCTGAACGTTGAGAAGGCCGGCTGGCTCAACCAGAAGAACGCCATCGATAAGGTACGTCAGCTCAAAAGCGATCTCGACGAGGCCAAGGGCGAGCTCGACCGCGTGACGCGCGAGGGCGACCTGGCACGCGCAGGCGAGCTCCGCTTCTCGGTGATACCGAGCCTCGAGCAACAGATCGCGAACGGCGAGGCCGAGCTGGCCGAGCGCAAGGACAACGGGGACGGCGGCCTGAACGAGCAGGTGACCTCGGATGAGATCGCCGAGGTGGTGAGCGCGTGGACCGGCGTGCCGGTGTCCAAGATGATGCAGGGCGAGCTCGAGAAGCTGAAGACGCTCGAGGCCGAGCTCCACAAGCGCGTGATCGGCCAGGACGAGGCCGTCTCCGCGGTCGCTGCCGCCGTGCGTCGCTCGCGCGCCGGCCTCTCCGACCCGGATCGGCCCATCGGCAGCTTCTTCTTCCTCGGCCCCACCGGCGTGGGCAAGACCGAGCTCGCCAAGGCACTCGCCGCGAGCCTCTTCGACGACGAGCGGGCTCTCGTGCGCATCGACATGTCGGAGTACATGGAGAAGTTCAGCGTCCAGCGACTCATCGGTGCGCCTCCGGGATACGTGGGCTACGACGAGGGCGGTCAGCTGACCGAGGCAGTTCGCCGTCGCCCGTACTCCGTCATCTTGCTCGACGAGATGGAGAAGGCACATCCCGATGTGTTCAACGTGCTCCTACAGGTGCTTGACGACGGCCGCCTGACGGACGGCCAGGGGCGGCAGGTGAGCTTCAAGAACACGATCATCATCATGACCTCGAACGTGGGGTCGGGTGTGATCGCCGAGCTCGCGGGCACGGACGACGAGGAGATGCGGCGTCAGGTTGACGAGATCATGAATCGCACGTTCAGGCCGGAGTTCCTCAACCGCATCGACGACATCGTGGTCTTCCATCCGCTCGGGATGGCCCAGATCGAGAAGATCGTGGACATCCAGCTCGCCGATGTGCGCGCCCGCCTGGCGAAGGACCGTATGACGGTCAGTGTCTCGCCGGCAGTCCAGCAAATGCTCGCCGTGGGCGGCCTGGACCCCGTGTTCGGTGCCCGTCCGCTGAAGCGCCTGATCCAGCGCGAGGTGGTAGACGCCATCGCGAGCGCGATCATCGACGGCCGCGTGCACGAGGGCGACGCCATCGTGCTCGACGTGGGCACGGATGGCGCCTTCAGCGTGAACGTGGCCGCGGGAGCGGCGGCGCAGGCGTAAACACGGGCGAACGCAGACGCGACCAAGAGGGCACCGCGCGCGCCGCGGTGCCCAATCGCGTATCCTGAGATGCCGAGACTCGTGGGCGGGAGGAGCGCATATGAGCGATGGATCTGAGAAGACGGGTCGAGCAGGTCGTATGGACCGGCGAGCGGAGAGTGAGCCCGATCCCTGCATCCGCGCCGAGAACGAGGACGATGACGGATACGATCCGTATTCGGACCGCCGGCCGGACCCGGAACCGCTCTTCGAACGCGACCCCTGGGATTAAGGCTCGGCATCAGATGTAGGCGCGCTGCGCAGCGGGCGGCACTAGGATGCACGTGGCCCCCGGAGCATCTGTCTTTGGGGCCACGTTTTCGTCGCACAGGTCGATGTTGTGAGCCTCACTCTACGTGTGAGGCTCAGATCGGGAAAGGTGAGCCGCTGCCTACCGGTCGAGCTCGTGGCGCACGCGCCCGTCGTAGATGAACGAGGCGATCCCCAGGATGCATGCCACAGCCGCCAGAACCGTTATGACGAGGGCACCGGTGGCCGCAAGGATAACGAGGAGGACGCTGAGGATCGTGCTGAGGAGCGCGAGCGTCCGATGCGACCCCAAGGCGCGCGGGCGGTTCGATCCGCGGATCCCCAGCACGGCTGCTGCGAGCGCGAGCAGCCCGGCCACAAGAGCTCCGATGCCGCTGATCAGGCGGAACACGCTCGCTTCAACGGGGTTGCCGAGCATCTGGGGATCGGCGGCCATGCCGACGCCGCCCGCGAGGGCGAGCACACCGAGTATGATCAGCGCCAACCCGAGTGGCGCCTGAATGAGGCTGACGATCTTGAGGAGCTTGCGGTTCTCTGACATGGCGGTCTCCTTGCATGAGCCGGATGCGTGCTGACAAAAGGGCCGGATGCCCGCTGCACCCGGCCCTTTCATGATACCCGCACGCCCTGTTTCAAAGCGCGGACGGTTGGCGGTCAAGAAACGTTATGCCGTCAGCGCGGGGTCGTCCGCCACGGCGCCGCGACGCGCCTCGGCTTGCTCCCAATCGCGTGTGCCGCGGAAGACATCCTGCGTGTACGGGTTCACCTTGAGCTTGCGCGCACGGTAGACCACATAGCAGATCGCCGCGATGTTGACGGCGAGCGCGATCGCGGCGACGGTGTTCGCCGTCGCGGGGTTCAGCGTCGAGCGCACGGCGAAGGCGCTCTCCTCCTGGAAGGCGGGGAACACCTGGGCGAACATGCACCAGATGGCCAGCGTGAAGGCGCGGTTCTGGATCCAGCCGCCCTTGTTCCAGAGGGCGTTCGCAATCGTGGGCGCGAGCAGCAGGGCGAATCCGCAGTACCACGCGTGGTGCGGCAGGCAGTTGTAGGTGTAGCAGAAGTTCCAGACGTCGTAGGCGATGATGAAGACCCAGGTCATGTCGGGCCAGAGCATGTCGCGCTCGTCCTTGGAGGAGTAGACACTCCACCAGGCCGTCATGCAGAAGATGTTGATCAGGCCCGCGAGCCCGTTGAACACGTTGTTCCAGCCTGCGAGCTGCGTGGCGCCCTCCGAGGTCACCCAGGTGGTCTCGCCGAGCACGAAGAAGTGGTACGCGCTCTCAAAGTCGGACACGACCGCGATCAGGATGTTGATGGCCACGATCACGAACGGCCAGGCGCGGAACCAGTGGGCGCGGCCGAGCCGGCCCCACTTGTACTTGATGATCATGAAGCCGATGCAACCGGCGAGGGCCGCGTAGACCTTCGCATAGTGGAACCAGCTGTTCTGGTAGATGTGCGTGGGGTTCGTGAGCGCCCACTCCTGCCCCTGGGCGACCCCCACGCCGATGGCGATGCAGTAGACGGTCATGGCTGCGGGCAGGGCCCCGAACATGATGAGACCGCCCACCTTGGACCTGCGCGCGAACTCATTGGCGAGTATCAGCCCGACGAACACAATCGCCCATCCGAGCCATTGCCATATGGCATGCTCCCCATAGACCTCGAACAGCATCTCCTTCTCCTTTCCTCGATCGCCAGCGAGGACCCCGCGGCACTCAGCTGCGGTCCGCGTGCTTCGCGGTGTACTTCTCAATATGAAGCGTGCTGGCGATGATGTCCTTGATCGTGGCCTCGGGGGCCTCGGGGTGCGTGCGCATGAACATGACGAGACCGGTGATGAGCACGTAGAACGTCTCGTACACGTGGTCGATGCGCACCGAGTGGAAGCGGGAGAAATCACGGACCGTCGAGTCGAGCACATAGCGCGCGGCGTGGTCGGCCACGCGGTGCACGAACCCGGTGTAGAGGGTCGCGTCGCCTGTGGAGGTCAGGGAGAGGGGCAGGTCGTTCTGATCGACGATGAGGCGCTTGAGCAGTACGACGACGGAGTCGAGGGCCCCGTCTATATCGCCCTGCACGCGCGAGGCGTTCCACGCGCCGATCTGCTCGATCACGTCCTCGATCATGTCGTCAAGGGTGGCGTCGATGGCGGCCTGCTTATCGGGGAAGTAATGGTAGAAGAGGGAGCGGGTGCAGCCCACGCGCTCGGTGATGCTCGACACGGAGAGCGAGCCCACACCCTGTTCGGCGCAGAGGTCGCGCACGGCGGAGAGGATATCGCGGCGCCGATCGTCTGCCGACAGGCGCTCGCGGTGCGAGGATTCCTGCTTGGTCTCGCCCTCTTTCATCACTCCCCCTTTGCCGACGCGTTCTGCACCTGGCCGAATACAGTCTTGTTTGTTATTGACATTCCGTCAATATGTAAATCGATGAGTTGCAGGCATTTTTGGCGAACGGCATCTCGCGACGGGGATGACATCCGGCGGGACGCCCCAGGGAGGGGAGAAGCCATGATCTTGAACGGACCCGGCATCAGCTATCTCGAGCCGGACATCGGCGCGGAGTTCGTGCCGCCCATCCCGGAGAACCCGCGGTCGTCCATCGTGTCGCTCTGCCGGCACTGCACGAACCGGCTCATCGGCAAGAAGAACATCCTGCCGTACGAGTACTGGGCCTTCGATGCGGCCTGCACCGACGAGCAGGCCGACATGCTCTGCCGCCTCAAGGTGCGCGTCCCCTATACGCTCGACGCCGCGGTGCGGGCCACGGGACTTCCCGCCGAGCGTCTGGAGCCGATGCTCGACGACCTCTCGTATATCGGCATGCTCGAGTACAACTGGGAGAACCCGAGCCGCACCAAGCAGTGGATGCTGCCCATGCTCGTTCCCGGATCGGCCGAGTTCCTCAACATGCGCATCGAGCAGCTGGAGGCGCATCCGGCGCTCGCCAAGTTCTTCGAGCAGGCGAGCAAGGGCCCGCTCACCCGCGCCACGCCCATGGTGCCTCCCGGTGGCGGTGGCATCGGCATGCACGTCATTCCCGTTGAGAAGGCCATCGAGCAGGAGAACCAGTCCATCTCCATCGAGCACATCGAGCACTGGCTCGACAAGTACGACGGCAAGTACGCCGCTTCTGCGTGCAGCTGCCGCATGAGCCGCAAGGTGCTCGGTGAAGCGTGCGGTGACGACTTCAATGACTGGTGCATCGCCGTGGGGGATATGGCCGATTACATCGTCGAGACCGCTCGCGGCCGCTACATCGACCGCGAGGAGGCACGTGCGATCTTCCGGCAGGCCGAGGACAACGGCTTCGTGCACCAGATCACCAACATCGACGGTGAGGACAAGATCTTCGCGATCTGCAACTGCAACGTGAACGTCTGCTACGCCCTGCGCACGAGCCAGCTGTTCAACACCCCGAACCTCTCGCGCTCCGCCTACGTTGCCCGCACGAAGACCGAGAACTGCGTGGCCTGCGGCCGCTGCGTCGAGGTGTGCCCGGCCGGTGCCGTGAAGCTCGGGCAGAAGCTCTGCGCCAAGGACACCGGGCGCGTGCCCGAGTACCCCAAGCAGGAGCTTCCCGATGCCGTGAAGTGGGGCCCGGAGAAGTGGAGCCCCGATTACCGCAACAAGAACCGCATTGAGACCTACGACACCGGCACGGCGCCGTGCAAGACCGCCTGCCCGGCGCACATCGGTGTCCAGGGCTACCTCAAGCTTGCCGCCCAGGGGCGCTACACCGACGCGCTCGCCCTCATCAAGCGCGAGAACCCGCTGCCTGCCGTCTGCGGCCGCGTGTGCAACCGCCGGTGCGAAGACGCCTGCACCCGCGGCGCCGTCGACCGCGCCGTCGCGATTGACGAGGTCAAGAAGTTCATCGCCGATCAGGACCTCGACGCCGCAACGCGCTACATCCCGAAGAAGGTGCGGCCCCGCGTGCAGGGCGACTTCGAGGAGAAGGTCGCCATCATCGGCGCGGGGCCCGCAGGTCTGTCCTGCGCGTTCTACCTGGCCGAGAAGGGCTACCACCCGGTGGTGTTCGAGCGGAACGCCCGACCGGGAGGTATGCTCACGTACGGCATCCCCAGCTACAAGCTGGAGAAGGACGTGGTCCAGGCCGAGGTGGACGTGATCGAGGCCATGGGCGCCGAGTTCCGCTACGGCGTCGAGGTCGGGCGCGACGTGACCCTCGCCGAGCTGCGCGATCAGGGCTTCAAGGCGTTCTACGTCGCCATCGGCTGCCNCCGAGCGCTCGCCCAACGGCCTCCCCATCGTTTGCTGCCTCCTCCGCTCCTCGATACGGAAAACGCCCAAGGGCTACGAAGTCCCGCACGCGCATGGCCGGCGCCGGACCCCCTTGTGTGAGGATCGCGAGCGCGCGGGCCCGTTCGCGCGCATCGATCGCGCCGAGGCTGCGGCCGAAGAGCCGCATGTCCCCCGAGCGTGGCCGCAGCATGCCGCCGGCGAGTCCGAGCAGCGTCGACTTCCCGCAGCCGTTGCATCCCACCAGGCAGGTGACCTTACCGCAGCTCACTTGGTAAGTGAGGCCGTCGATCACCGTATGGGATCCGCGCGCGAAGGTGAGATCTTGGAAGGAGAGGGACGCCGCGGCACCAGGGGCCGCACCGGTCGCATCGCCCGCCCGGACGTGCGCAGCACGGTGGGAAGTGCCCTCGGAAAGGAACTCTGCACGTTCCGTCCCGCTTTCCTCACACCGCATCGTCCTCACCCCGCCTCCTGCTCCGCACGATCAGCACCACGAAGAACGGCCCACCGAGGAAGGCCATGATGATCCCCACCGGCACCTCAAACGGGGCGAACGCCACGCGCGCGAACAGGTCGCAGGCGCAGGCGAAGGCGGCCCCGAGGAGGGCGGAGAGCATGAGCTGGGCCCGCGAGCCGCTCCGGATGATCGCTCGCGCCACATGCGGCACGATGAGCCCCACAAAGCCCAGGAGTCCGGCGAAGCTCACGGCGGCGCCGGCCAGCAGGGCCGCGCAGGCGAGCATCGCGAGGCGGAACCGGCGCACCGGCAAGCCGAGCCCGTGGGCCGCGGCATCGCCGAGCTGGATCACGTCGAGCCCGCGTCCGCACAGGCAGGCAACACCAAGCCCCGCAGCTATCAGCGCCGCGGGTCCCGCGAGGTCGCGCATGAGCACCCCGTTGAGCCCGCCCACGATGAAGCGTGCGGAGCCCACGTACGCGTCGGGGTTCACGATGAGGATGAGGTTGATGCCGGCGGTGAAGACCGCGGTGAGCGCCATGCCCGTGAGGATGATGGCGAGCCGCCCGGCCCCGGCCCCGAAGGCCAGGGTGAATACCGTGAGCGCCGCCGCCAGTGCCCCGACGAAGGCGGCCAGGGGGGAGAGCCAGNGCCGGCGAGCGAGGAGGAGCGCCGGGAGGCCGCCGCGGACGGGGTCGCCATCGCCTGCGGCTGGGGTCCGCGCGAGGTGCTCGTCGAGGACGGGCGCGTGAGTGGGATCGCATTCAAGCGCTGCCTGCGGGTTTTCGATGACGAGGGTCGGTTCGCGCCGGAGTACGACGAGGAGGACGTGCGCGTCGTGGAGGCCGATCGCGTGGTCTTCTCCATCGGCCAGAGTATTGAGTGGGGTGATCTGCTCGCGGACAGCGCCGTCGAGCTCGGGCGCGGCCGGGGCGCGGTGGCAGACCCGGTGACCTACCAGACTGCAGAGCCTGACATCTTCGTGGGCGGGGACGTCTACACCGGGCCCAAGTTCGCGATCGACGCGATCGCGGCAGGCCATGAGGCGGCCGTCTCGATCCACCGGTTCGTGCAGGACGCTACGCTCACCATTGGGCGCAATCCCCGGATGTACCGCCAGATCGACCGTGAGCAGGTCGATCCGGGCAGCTATGACACGGGGAGCCGCGGCGTCCCGACGGTCGACCATGCGATCGAGCGCGAGCATCCATTCAGCGAGTATGTGCGCACCTTTACGGAGGAGCAGGTCAAGGCTGAGACGGCTCGCTGTCTCGGATGCGGCGCCTCGGTGGTTGACGAGAACAAGTGCATCGGCTGCGGCCTCTGCACCACGAAGTGCGATTTCGACGCGATCCACCTGTATCGCGAGCGACCGGAGTGCAGCCGGATGGTGAAGGCCGAGAAGAAGATCGGCGGGTTGCTGAAGTACGCCGTCAAGCGGGAGATCAAGATCCGCTTCGGGGCTAAGAAGTAGGACGTGTTGCGTGTGCCCGGGCGGTGAGCTGCCGCTCGGGCACGCATCTGGATGTGAGGGATGCCGTCATGAGCCGCACGGGATCTCCGTGCGGTGCGGCTGAGGGGAACACCATGCACGAGCTGGGAATCGTGTTCAACATCATCGAGAGCGTCGAGCAGGTGGCCGCTGAGAACGGCATCGCCCGCGTGTCGACGGTGACGCTGGAGCTCGGCGAGGTCTCGGGAATCGTTCCGGAGTACCTCGCCGACTGCTGGCGCTGGGCGTGCTCGAAGAAGCCGCTCATGGACGGTTGCGAGCTCGTGTTGGAGCAGGTGGATGCCCTGACGTTCTGCGAGGGTTGCGGCGAGACCTATGCGACGGTTGCGCATGGGAAGACCTGCCCGCACTGCGGGAGTGGGAAGACGTACCTGGTACAGGGTCAGGAAGCCGTCATCAAGGAGATCGCCACTGCGGAGGCCGGCTAGGGGCCGGGTTTGTTTCGGCCCTCTATGCCGCCGCAACGCCGCCGTGCCATTCGGTCTCGCTGGTGTGAGGTCCATGAGCATGCGCTGCGGTGTGCCAGGGCGGAGAACGTGTGCCGGAGCGGAGAAAACCGGTTTGGTGTGGGTTTTGGAATTTGCCTTTGAATTCTCGTCGGTTTGGTGTGGGTTTTGACCGGGAGCCGTGGTAGATCGCTTCTATTCAGGACAAAACCCACAGGTCAAGAGCTTGCATAAATTGGTGCTACCTACGTCAAGCTAGTAAACCCACACCAAACCGACGAAAAAAGACGCGTCGAAATCAAAACCCACACCAAACCGTTGAAAACCGGTCATGTGCCGAAACCCGGCATAGGATGGGGCGGAGGCCGCGGGCCCCAGGGGGACGACCGTGCACCACTTTCGGGACGCGATACGCTCCGGCGCCCATGCCCGCGCCGCCTGCTCACATGGGCCTGAAAACATACTCGCGACCGTGCTTTCAGGCAGAATGCCCGTGAAGATGCCTCGAGATGACGTTTTGCCCTCATCCCATGCATGCAGTCGCGCTCTGTGCGGCGCTGCGGTCAGACTGATGGGGGCGTGAGCTGACGCCAACGCTTGGCAGGCAGCTTAAAAAACGGTACGGAGAACCCTAGATTTTTACTGAGTTGCCGTTGCGAGGAAGATGCTCGTGTATTTAGGAGTACGAGGGTCTTTTGCCGAATCAGCGCGGGCTGAACTAACCAACCACGTAAGCGACGCTGCGGCTTTTTGCTACACTGTGTAGACGCGCGCCTCCGTAGCTCAGGGGATAGAGCACCGCTCTCCTAAAGCGGGTGTCGGCCGTTCGAATCGGCCCGGGGGCACCAGGGAAACCAGCAGGTCGGAGGCGGTAAAAGCTTCTGACCTGTTTTTTTGCGTCGAATATCCCCGTGTTTGAAAACAAATGTAGAGCATCGACGCAACGGTGCCAGAAATAAGAACCAGACCTCTGCTTCCAAAAACGATCATGCAAACCGATAGACACATGGTGTTTTGGGGCGGGCATAGCTCCTCCGGTCACGCACGCTCTCACCTTGGGAACAGCAGGTACCCGCGGCCCTCTTCATCCTCCACGGCGCGGATGCGCACGTTGAAGACGCGCTGCAGAACGCCCTGATCAAGCACGTCTTCCGGTGTCCCGGCGCAGACGATGCGTCCCCCGTCCATCACGGCGATCTCGTCGGCGTAGCGGAGCGCCAGGTCCAGGTCGTGGATCACCGTGAGCACGGTACGGCCCTCGTGTGCCAACGCGCGTGCGAGCGCGAGGACCTCGTGGCACCCGGCAGCGTCGAGGTAGGTGGTCGGCTCATCCATGAGGAGCACCGGCGTCTCCTGGGCTGCGACGAGTGCGATCCGCGCCCGTTGCCGCTGCCCACCCGAGAGGCGGTCCACCCAGGCATCCGCGAGGTCAGTGAGGCCAACCAGACCGAGCGCTCGCCCAACGGCCTCCCCATCGTTTGCTGCNCGGGGATCAGGAAGAAGATGTAGTGCGCCCGCGCGCCGAGGCGCTCGGCCTCGCGGGTGATCTCGCAGACCTCGTCGCGGTTCCACTGCAGGACGGTGGTGTGGATCTGGAACGGCAGGCCCGCGCGCCGGCAGGCCTCGATGCCGGCCATGGTGCGGTCGAAGGCGCCGGGCAGGCCGCGGAACTGGTCGTGGCGGTCGCGGTCGAGGCTGTCGACCGAGATGCCCATGGCCGCCGCACCGGCCTCCTTCAGCTTGGCGGCGACGGCGTCGGTGATGAGGGTGCCGTTCGTTCCGAAGACGGGGCGGAGCCCGCGGCCGGCGGCGTAGGACACCAGCTCGTAGATATCGGGGCGCATGAGCGGCTCGCCGCCCGAGAAGATCATGACACGGAAGCCCGCTCGCGCGATCCCGTCGATCATCTCCTTCGCCTCGGCGGTCGAGAGCTCGCGGTCGGTGCGCTCCGCGGCGTCTTGATAGCAGTGTTCGCACCGCAGGTTGCAGCGGTTCGTCGTCATCCACGACACGATCATGGTGTTGTCCCCTCTATTCGGCGGCTCCATGGTAGCGGATAACGTAACGTCGCGGTCAAGGGAGGGGGTTGGCGGACGCGCTACAATAGTGAGCATTGGCGGTTTGAGAGGGAGGTGCCGTGGACGGCAGCGGACTCATGACGGTCGGCGCGCTCGCCCGGCGTGCAGGCGTGACGGTGCGCACGATCCAGTTCTACGATCAGAAGGGCCTTCTCGCCCCAACCTCCCTCAGCCCTTCCCACCAGCGCCTCTACTCCGCGGAGGATGAGGCGAAGCTCTATCGGATCCTCACGCTCAAGCGCCTGGGCCTGACCCTGTCCGAGATTCGCGCGGCCTCGGTTGAATCGGGCGAGGATCTGCGGCAGGTTATCGCGCGGAGCCGGGGAGCGCTCGACGACGAATGGCTGAGGCTGGTGAAGGACCTCTCTGTCCTGCGCATCCTCGAAGGGGAGCTCGCCGGTGGCGACGAGGTCGATTGGCGTCGCATCGCGCAGGCGATCGACGCCGCCGACGCCGGTGTCGAGGAGCGCTGGGAGGCGGGCTTTCGCACCGAGGGCGGTGCGGTCTCGTTCCCGCGCGAGGAGCTCATGGCCTGGCACGTGCTCATGGGCGACACGATTTCCGCGCTGAACGAGGGTGAGCCCGTCGACGGGCCCCGGGCGCGCGATCTCGCCCGGCGCTACCTCTGCCTCGGCGGTGCCGAGCGGGCCGCGGCAGGTCTCGAGCAGATGGAGCAGGCGTTCGAGGCCTCGGGACGCGCGCGCTCGAACAGGACGGATTACCGTGTGCTGCAGGACCGGGTGATGGGTTTCCTGCAGGAGGCGGTGGATGCCGCGTTCTCAGACTGATCCCACGTAACGCAGCGGGGTAACGCAGCGGGGCCGCGCTTCCGGGAGCGCGGCCCCGCCTTGTGCGTTCCGGGTATGCGGTCCGTCGGCCTAGCGCCGGCGACGCAGGTGGATGACGCCGGTCGCTGTGGCGATCACACCGCCCAGCCCAGCGACGATCCCGGCGATGAGGCCGCCGTCGCCCGTTTTCGGAAGCGTCGCGCGTGCGCCCTTGGGAGCGGCTTTGCCCTTCTTGGCCTGCTGCACGGCCTGTGAGGCGTTGCCCGCGCCCTGGCCTGCGCTCGCATCAGATCCCTGGCTGGACCCATNGGCGGCAGCCACCCGCGGCAGGCGCACGTGCGTGAGGATCGCCGCTACCTCGCCGCTCACGCCCCGTCCGGAGACCCAGGCCAGCAGGTCGCCCGCGCTCACCGAGGTGGAGCCGAGCGAGAGGGCGAGGGCCGCGACGAGTACTAGCGCCCCCGCGACCCCCGCTATCGCGCAGATGCTCCTACGCGTACAGCGCATCGTAGATGACCTGGTAGGCCTCATCCCAGCGCTCGCAGGGCTTATGCAGGAAAAGCGCGGGGTCGAGCGCCTGGTAGCGGTTGTTCCGCACCGCTGAGAGCTCGGCCCATGCGGGGTTCTCGGCCGTGGACGCCTCGAGGTGCTTGCGCGCGGCGTCGTCCGTGTTCCCCATGGGCACGATGAGGATGCAGCCCGGGTTGTCCTTGATCACGGCCTCCGTGCTGTACTCCCGAAGCAGGCTCTGATCGGTGTCGGCGACGTTCACGCCGCCGAGCTCGGTCACGATGGATCCCACGGCGGTGTCGGAGCCCTGCACCCGCGTGCCGCCCGAGTAGGTGACGGCGGCGAGCACGCTCGGGTGCGTGTCGGCGGGAACCTTTGCCTTGATGGCGTCGACGCGGTCGGCCACATCCTGGCCGTTCTCCTGGTAGAGATCGTCGCGGCCGGTGATCTCGGTGCAGGTCTTCAGCATCGCGAGGTAGTCTTCGAAGGTCGTGACCTTGAAACAGGCCGCGGTGATGCCGGCGTCCTCGAGGGACTGGGCGAGCTCGACCTGCGAGGTGTTGCCCCCGCGGCCGCCCGAACCGCTGGTCAGGATCACGAAGTCGGGCTTGAGCGCGATGATCGCCTCAAGGTCAGGGGAGGAAAAATCTCCCACGTCGGTCGCCTGCGAGGAGATGCTGTAATCTTTTGCCGCATCGCTCGACGCACCCACGAGGGTTCCGCCGGCGAGCTCCCAGATATGCGCGAAGCTGCCCATGCAGGCCACCACGCGCTCGGGGCTCTCAACCGTGACCTCCTTGCCGCGGGCGTCGGTGAACGTCACCGCCTGAGCCGTGGCGGCAGCCGTTGTTTCGCTTCCCGTCGCGTCTGAGCCCGCCGACCCCGTGGGTGTCGCGGCGCAGCCGGCACCTGTCGCCAGGACGAGGGCGCAGGCCCCCACCAGCGCGGCCCGCAAAGCCGATCTCCGCGCGTCCTTTATCGTCACGTTCTCATACCAAGCCATGATGCATCCTTCCCGCTGCTGGCTTACCCGCCGCCTACGATGCGCAGGCGAGCCCCATACCGTGGGCGCAGTAATCGTCCTGCGCCATGACGTCTCCTTGGTGGTAGTAGGCCGCACGGGCGCGGCATCCGCCGCAGCCCTCGGCGAACTCGCAGCTGCCGCAGGCGCCGGAGTAGGCGCGGGTGCGCAGGCGCTTGAAGATCGGCGACGAGGCCCAGATCTCATCGAAGGGCTGCTCGCGCACGTCGCCCGCCTCGTCGACCATGTAGGCGCAGGGCCTCACGATGCCCTCGCTGCCCACCACGCAGTAGGTGAGGCCGGCCAGGCAGCCGCGGCTGAAGCGCGTCTCGACGCCCAGCTGCTTGGCCACGCGGGTGAACTGCGGGGCGCAGGTGGGCTTGACCTCGATGGAGACCTCCGTCGAGGTGTGCATGATCTGGCAGAGGAGATCCTCGTTGGCAACCACGTCGAGGGCCTCGGGCTGCACGTTCACGCCGCGGCCCACGGGGATCAGGAAGAAGATGTAGTGCGCCCGCGCGCCGAGGCGCTCGGCCTCGCGGGTGATCTCGCAGACCTCGTCGCGGTTCCACTGCAGGACGGTGGTGTGGATCTGGAACGGCAGGCCCGCGCGCCGGCAGGCCTCGATGCCGGCCATGGTGCGGTCGAAGGCGCCGGGCAGGCCGCGGAACTGGTCGTGGCGGTCGCGGTCGAGGCTGTCGACCGAGATGCCCATGGCCGCCGCACCGGCCTCCTTCAGCTTGGCGGCGACGGCGTCGGTGATGAGGGTGCCGTTCGTTCCGAAGACGGGGCGGAGCCCGCGGCCGGCGGCGTAGGACACCAGCTCGTAGATATCGGGGCGCATGAGCGGCTCGCCGCCCGAGAAGATCATGACACGGAAGCCCGCTCGCGCGATCCCGTCGATCATCTCCTTCGCCTCGGCGGTCGAGAGCTCGCGGTCGGTGCGCTCCGCGGCGTCTTGATAGCAGTGTTCGCACCGCAGGTTGCAGCGGTTCGTCGTCATCCACGACACGATCATGGTGTTGTCCCCTCTATTCGGCGGCTCCATGGTAGCGGATAACGTAACGTCGCGGTCAAGGGAGGGGGTTGGCGGACGCGCTACAATAGTGAGCATTGGCGGTTTGAGAGGGAGGTGCCGTGGACGGCAGCGGACTCATGACGGTCGGCGCGCTCGCCCGGCGTGCAGGCGTGACGGTGCGCACGATCCAGTTCTACGATCAGAAGGGCCTTCTCGCCCCAACCTCCCTCAGCCCTTCCCACCAGCGCCTCTACTCCGCGGAGGATGAGGCGAAGCTCTATCGGATCCTCACGCTCAAGCGCCTGGGCCTGACCCTGTCCGAGATTCGCGCGGCCTCGGTTGAATCGGGCGAGGATCTGCGGCAGGTTATCGCGCGGAGCCGGGGAGCGCTCGACGACGAATGGCTGAGGCTGGTGAAGGACCTCTCTGTCCTGCGCATCCTCGAAGGGGAGCTCGCCGGTGGCGACGAGGTCGATTGGCGTCGCATCGCGCAGGCGATCGACGCCGCCGACGCCGGTGTCGAGGAGCGCTGGGAGGCGGGCTTTCGCACCGAGGGCGGTGCGGTCTCGTTCCCGCGCGAGGAGCTCATGGCCTGGCACGTGCTCATGGGCGACACGATTTCCGCGCTGAACGAGGGTGAGCCCGTCGACGGGCCCCGGGCGCGCGATCTCGCCCGGCGCTACCTCTGCCTCGGCGGTGCCGAGCGGGCCGCGGCAGGTCTCGAGCAGATGGAGCAGGCGTTCGAGGCCTCGGGACGCGCGCGCTCGAACAGGACGGATTACCGTGTGCTGCAGGACCGGGTGATGGGTTTCCTGCAGGAGGCGGTGGATGCCGCGTTCTCAGACTGATCCCACGTAACGCAGCGGGGTAACGCAGCGGGGCCGCGCTTCCGGGAGCGCGGCCCCGCCTTGTGCGTTCCGGGTATGCGGTCCGTCGGCCTAGCGCCGGCGACGCAGGTGGATGACGCCGGTCGCTGTGGCGATCACACCGCCCAGCCCAGCGACGATCCCGGCGATGAGGCCGCCGTCGCCCGTTTTCGGAAGCGTCGCGCGTGCGCCCTTGGGAGCGGCTTTGCCCTTCTTGGCCTGCTGCACGGCCTGTGAGGCGTTGCCCGCGCCCTGGCCTGCGCTCGCATCAGATCCCTGGCTGGACCCATTGCCGGAGCCGTTGCCTGAACCGTTCTGGTCCTCCGCCTTCGGGGTGTAGGGCGTGACCGCGTTCGACCCGGGGTTCTCGCCCGCGCCGCCCGTGGCGTTGAGCACCTTCGCCCGCACGAGCACGGTCGAGGATACGGCGTCGCCGCCCGTGCCGTGGCGCCCGCTCGTCGTGGGGAAGCCCTCGGGCGCGCTGTCGCCGCCCGTAGCCGTGAGCTCGTTCACGTCCACGACACCGGATCCGCTGATGCCGTTGCCGGCCTTGCCCTGGTAGGACTCGCCGCCCTGGGCGACCAGGGTGCCGGGGCCGCTGATCTTCGAACCCTCGCCCATGACGATGCCGTGCCCGCCGTTCGACGGGTACACGTAATCGACCTTGCCGCCCGTGGCCGCGAGGGAGGATCCCTCGGCCAGGGTGAGTGCGCTGCCGGGCTTCATCTCGATGGCGTTCTGGCCGGCGAGGCTCGCGGCGCCCACGTCGCCCGCCACGATGTTGGTGCCGCGCACGGTCACCGCGCCCTCGACGGCCACCGGGCTCGTGGGGGTCGGCGCGTCGACGGAGCCGTCGGTCAGGTAGTGCGCGTGGCTGTTGAGGTCGAGATCCTCCATCGTCGCCCCGTCGTGCAGGGTGACGGTGTTCGTCGTCGTGGCGTCCTTGCCCGAGATGGTCCCGTACACGTCGACCGGGCCGAAGGCCACGGAGTCCACGAGCGTGAGCTTGGCACCTTTCGCCACGACCACGCGAACGCTCGAGTTGATCTTCATGTTGTGGATGGTCACATCGGCGCCAGCGGGGATGGTCAGGGTCTCGCTGTCGTAGGCCTTCGCGCCGCTGCCTATCTGGCCGTACACGCCGCTCTCATGGCTGCCGTAGATGTTCTTGAGGTGCGTCGGAACGGTCGCGTTGCCGGTGTTCGGAATCTCGTAGGGCTCCATATCCCAGTCCGCGGTTTCGGTGTCGAGCTGGGAGAAGCGCTCGGCGAGGGTCTCGAGGCCGCTGTAGATGCGGAAGGGGACCGCGTTGGTGGTCGCGCTGCGGACGCCGTCGGTCACGGTGGCGCTCACGTAGTAGGTGCCCGGCGTATCGGGCGCCCCGCCAACCAGGACCGAGTCGTAGAGCAGCGATGCCGACATGCCGCTGCCGGCCGGCGTCACCGAGAAGCTCANCCTTGCGCCGCCCGGGCTTGTGCCCGGGGGGCGCCGGGTTCCCGCCGATCTTGGGGCCATGGCCCCGGTTCCCGTGTTCCGCTGCCGATGAGGGGAGCGGGCCGGGGCGCGCGACCCTGGTCTCGCGTTCGCTGTCCCACTGTTCGCTTTTATGCTCCAGCTGATGTCTACACGCGGGCGGACGGCGGTGACCGCGGGCGAGTCCGGCGCCCTCGGGTGGGCGGATGGTGCCTGCAAGCATGGCAAACGAATGCTTGCGGGCACTGCGTTTGCAGGCGGGTGACGGTGCCCGGCGAGCGACCCCGGCGCCTACGGGCGGATTTGGTTTCTGAGAGTAGATGCCGGCGACCTCAAATTGCATTTTTTCGAGCTATGCATAGTCGTTTGCTGACAGGCTGAGTACGAATCGAAAAAGTCCTGGTCACAGCTGGTGCATTTTTTTGAGTTCTGCATAGAGAGGGTCATAGCGAGGCCTATTCGCAGGGAAATCTATTCATAGCTCAAGAAAATGCAATACGGCCCGGCGGTCCACAGAGGCTCGAATCCGCAATATAGCCCAACGGCCCATTGAGGTCCGAATCTGCAACACAACCAGGTGCCCATCGCAGCCCGAATCTGCAACACAACCCGGACCATCGAGGTCCAAATCCTCATTACAACTCAGCTCATTGAGGATCAAATCGCTTTCGGCTTCGATCGTGTGCCAAGCCTTGGCTCATGTAACAAGCCCCGGCGTCGGCAACCGTGCTTCGACGCTTGCCGTTCCCCATCGCGGCTCCGTATGGACCAGAAAACATACTCGCGACCGCCTTCTCAGGCAAAACGCCTTTTGAGCTGCCCCGAGAAGGCGTTCTGCTCCCATTCCATGTGCGCGGCCACGTCACGACACCCTGCGTCCGCCCGGTGTCCGCCACGCAATCCTGCCCCACACCGCCGCCTGGTGTGCCAACCTGATCACGCCGCAACACCCGACACGCCGACCTGCTGGCTCCACGTTGACGGGTGGCACGCCACACACTCCGGCCCGCTGGCAATCCCCGTCCGTGCACAGCGCATAGCAACCGGATAAAGATTGGCGCCCCGCGATGCACGGNGCCTCGCCGTCCCCCTCGGTGACCGTGAGGCCGAGCTTGTTGGTGGGGGTGTTGTTGAGCCCGCCGCCTCCGCCGGAGCTCGCCGACGCGCGGGCGGCGAAGGGCTGAGCGGAGCTCGCGGCCGTGGGCGTCCCGGTCTTGCCGGTTGTCGAGACGAAGGCCTGCAGCTCACCGGTGAGCGCGGCGCTGATGGGCTTGACCACGGTCACGGGGAAGGTCATCGAGGCGGTGTCCTCCGTGCCGTCCGTCTTTGTGGCTCGCGCGGTGAGGGTGACGGTGTAGGTGCCGGGGGTCTCAGCCGTGCCCGCGAGGGCGAGCTTGCCGTTCGCGACCGAGGCGGTGAGGCCCGAGGCCGCGTCCACGGTGGCGCTGAGCGTTGCCTCGGCCGCCTTGGTGCCCTTGACCTCGACGTCTATGGCCTCGGAGGCAGCGCTCCCCTGTACGAGCGAGGTGAAGGACCGCTGGACCGCGCTGAGGGCCAGCGGCGCGTAGGCGCTCTCAGAGGGCGTGCCGATGTTCTCCGGCTCGACGGTGGTGCCGGTGTAGGTGGCCGATCCGTTGTTCTCGATCTTCCCCGTGGCGAACGTGCAGTTCTCGAAGATCGCCGTGCCGTTGATGACGGGCGTGTTGGAGAAGTTCACATTCGAGAAGGTGACGGTGGCGCCCTGCTCGACCGTGACCGTCGATCCCACCCAGTCGCTGCGCCGGGTGGAGCGGAAGAAATCGATGTGGTCGACGGTTATGTTCGAGCCGGCGGGGAAGACCACCTTGAGATCGTTCGCATAGCCGATCTGGTGCGTCTTGGGTCCCTCACCGGAGAAGAAGCTGCTTTCCCAGCCGCGCAAAAGCGTGAACGAGCTCGGGATGGTGACCGTCCCGCCGGAGGTCACATCGGTTCCGAGGCGGAATTCGTTGGCGCCCTGGCTCACCGCGGTGGCGATCTGATCGGAGAAGTTCGGGTAGGTGTCCCGCATGAAGTACACCGTGTTCTCGGCGGCGGTTCGTTCAATTGGCGCAGCGGCCGTGCTGGCCTCATCTGCGAGGGCGGGGTGGGCGAGCGGGAGCCCGAGCCCGGCGACGATGGCGGCAGCGGCCACGGCGCCTCTGAAGGATAGGGACGCGCGCATGATTCCTCCTGTCTGAGGGCCTGACACCTCCATAGCAGTTGTGCAACTCTGTTATAGTAAACCATGTCTAACATAAAGTGCTCTAAGAGTTAGCAGATTCTAACTATGAAATTCGATACACGGTCATTCTTCGCCTTTGACGTGCCCTGCACCCTGGTTGCAGCAGGTGAGGAGTCGGAGGCCGCCCTCGCCTCCGCCGAGGCGCAGTGCGCGCGCTACGAGGATCTCTTCAGCCACACGCGCGCTGATTCCGATATCGGGCGCCTCAACCGCGCGGGCGGTGCCCCGGTGGCCGTTGATCCCGAGACGGCGGAGCTCGTGCGACTGTCACTCTCATACTGCGCGCGTTCGGGCGGCCGTTTCGACATCACGGCCGGTGNACCGGATAAAGATTGGCGCCCCGCGATGCACGGGGCGCCATTCAAGGCATGCTATCAAATTCACGCTGTCGATGCGGCCCGAGAGGTGATTCCGCGGGCGATCGCCGTTCTGCCAGGAAGGCGGCCAAACGCGCTACCGCCACCGACCCCACGGACAACCCTCGAGCTCGCGACGGCGCCGCAGGCGAGCGCCCCGCCGCTCGGTCCCCTGCGGGGCAACCCCGCTAGTTCCCGCCGCCCGTGCCCGAGCCGGTTGAGATCACAAGCGAGATCGTGGCGCCCGCCTCCTGCTCGCCGCCGGGGGAGTAGGAGATGACGCTGCCGCTCGGCACCGTGCTGCTGCTCTCGTTGCTCGAGACATAGTACTTGAGGCCCGCAGCCGCGAGCGTGCGCTGCGCCCGCTGCTGCGTCATGCCGACGAGCCCCAGGTTGTCGACGTTCACGGTCAGGGTCTTCGGGCCCTTCGAGACCACAAGGGTCACCTCGGTGCCCTTCTTGGCGCTGCCCGTCACGCTCTGGCTCATGACCTGGCCCTCGGCGTAGTCGTCGCTGTAGTCGCTGCCGCCGTTCACAACCTTGAAGCCGGCGGTCGACAGCGCGTTCGAGGCCTCGGTGTAGCTCTTGCCGAGCACGCCGGGGACGTTCACGGTCTCGGACGCCTTGGCCACCTGGTACTCGATCTCGGTGCCCTCGTCCACCGTGGTGCCGGCGTCCTGGCTCTGCCAGAAGACCGTGCCGGCGTCCACATCGTCGTTCTCCACCTCGGTGGCCTTGCCGGTGAGGTTCGCCGCCTTGAGCGCTGCCTCGGCCTCCGACTGCGTCATGCCGTCGAGGTCGGGCACCGAGACGGTCTTCACGGGCTCCGCGCCCTGGGAGATCACGACGGTCACCGCGGACCCCTTGTCGGCGGTGGTGCCGCCCTTCGGCGTCTGGTCTATGACCTTGCCCTTGTCGTTATCCGTGGAGTACTGCTCTTCAACCTTGACCGTGAAGCCGGACTCCTCGAGCTGGGATTGCGCCTCGTCCTGCGTCATACCCATCACGTTCGGCACGTTCACGCCGGCGGCGCTGTTGCCGATGAGGTTCGTGATGGCGAAGGCCGCGGCGGCGATGAGCACGATCGCGGCGATCACGATCGCGGCGACCTTGCCCTTGCCCATGCCGCGCTTCTCCTCGCCGGTGCCGGCGTAGGAGTCCGACAGGCCGACCCGCGCCGCCGCAGCCGTCTGCCCGGGGGCGGCGGCCTTGGCCATGACCTGCGTGTGGCTGTTCAGAAGGTTGGTGGGCGCCGCACCCGGGATGACGCGCGTGGGCTCCGGCACGTCGACCGCGCGCCCGGCGATGTAGGAGTTCAGCACCTCGCGGAGCTCGTCGGCCGACTGGAAGCGGTTTGCCGGATCCTTCTCCATGCACTTCAGGATGATCCGCTCGAGCGCCGGGTCCACACCGGGGTTCATCTGGCTCGGCGGGACGGGGATCTCGCTCACCTGCTTCATGGCGACGGAGATGGCGTCGTCGCCGTCGAAGGGCACCTGGCCCGTGGCGCACTCGTACATGACGACGCCGAGGGAGTAGATGTCGGACGTGGGGCCAAGCTCCTGGCCGCGCGTCTGCTCGGGGGAGACGTAGTGCGCGGTGCCGAGCACGTTGTTGTCCTGCGTGAGGTGGCTGTTCTTGGCGCGCGCGATGCCGAAGTCCATCACCTTGATGTTGCCGTCGGGCAGCACCATGATGTTCTGCGGCTTGATGTCGCGGTGGATTATCTCGTGCTTGTGGGCCACGGAGAGGGCGCCGCAGATCTGGGAGCCGATCTGGGCGACCTTCTGGGGATCGAGGGCACCGTGGCTGCGCACGCCGCTCTTGAGGTCGGTTCCGCGCAGGTACTCCATGACGATGTAGTAGGTGTCCCCGTCCTTGCCCCAGTCGTAGACCCCCACGATATAGGGACTGGAGAGGCCGGCCGCCGCCTTCGCCTCCTGTTTGAAGCGGGCGGCGAAGGTCGCGTCCCCCGCGTACTGAGGCAACATGATCTTGACCGCGACGGTGCGGTCGAGAACCTGGTCCTGAGCCCGGTAGACGGAGGCCATGCCACCGGCGCCGACCCTGTCCTTCAGGACGTAGCGCCCTCCGAGTACGTGCTGCTCTTCCATCAGTCGACTCCTTACAGTCCCTGCGCCTCGAGCGCCGCTGCAATCACCTTGGAGGCGAGGGCGGCGGCGGAGACGCCATGTTGATCGTAGTTCTCAACCATGACGGAGATCGCCACGGTGGGGTTATCGAAGGGGGCGAAACCCACGAATGCCGAGTTGACGTTCGTCGAGGAGGTCTCGGCGGTACCGGTCTTGCCGGCCACCTTGACGCCCGAGACGGAGGCGGCGTCGCCGGATCCGTCCTCGACGACGGCGAGCATGGCGTCCTTGAGCTCGGACGCCGACCCGGCGGAAAGAGCCTGACCGAGTGAGCGCGGCTGTGTCGTCTTCACGACGGTCCCCTCGGGAGAGAGGGTCTGTGCCACGACGTAGGGGTTCATGACGACGCCGTTGTTGGCGACGGCGGCGGCCATCACGGCCCCCTGCATTACCGTCGTCTGCGGACCGGGGGTGTGCCCCTGCCCGACCGGCTGCCCCGCGCCCGCCCAGGCGAGCTCCCACTCGGTCATGAGGCTCGGGTCGGGCATGATCGAGGCCGCGGTGGTGAAGTTGGAGCCGAGGCTCTGGCCGTACCCGAAGGCGCGGGCGAACTGCACGAGCTGATCGGCGCCCACCTCGTTGGCGACCTGGCCGAACACGGTGTTCGCCGAGTAGGCGAAGGCCGTGCGCAGCGAGATACGGCCGAAGTTGGTGCCGCGGATGTTGGTGACGTCGGCGCCGCCGATCTCCATGGAGCCCGGGGCGTCGTAGGTGCTCGTGAGCGTCGCGGTCCCCGTCTCCAGGGCGGCGGCGAGGGTCACGACCTTGAAGGTCGAGCCCGGGGTGTAGAGGGCCTGCGTGGCGCGGTCGTACATGCCCGACCCGCCTGACTGGGCGTCGGCGAGGGCGGACTGCACGTCGTCGTTGTTGTAGCTCGGCGAGCTCGCCCAGGCGAGGACCGCGCCGGTCTTCGGGTCGAGGACCACGATGGCGCCGGTGTAGCCGGAGAGCGTCTCCTCGGCGGCCTTCTGGATGCGCGAGTCGATCGTCAGCTTCACGGAGTTGCCGGGCTGCGTGGCGCCGGCGAGCGAGTTCAAGGCATTCTGCCAGCTTGAATAGTCCTTGGAGCCGGTCAAGGTGTCGTTCTGCGAGGCCTCGATGCCCGTTGACCCATACTGCATGGAGTAATAGCCCACGGCGTGCGCGGCGAGGTTGCCGTTGGGGTGCGAGCGCACGTAGGTGCCGTCCGACTGCTGGATCGACTCGGCGAGCGTGACGCCGTCGGAGGTGATGATGGAGCCGCGTTTCACGTAGGCGGCCTTCGCGATGGTATGGTTGTTGCTCGGCATGCTCTGGTACTCGCCGGCCTTGATGACCATCACATAGGTGAGGTTGCCGATGAGGGCGGCGAACAGCAAGGTGAAGAGCAGGACCTCGCGCGTCAGGCGGTTGGCCAGGGCGACGCGCCCGAGCACGCCGGACTCGGGGGTGTCGAGGACGCGGCGACGCAGGCGCGAGCCGGGGCGGGC
>NZ_LT838842.1:267444-271777 GCF_900176655.1 Collinsella vaginalis | reverse complement strand
GAAGATGCGCGTGCCGACCCCGCTCACGCCAACCGCCCCGGCGACCGGTTGGGCCGCCATGACGCCGGTCCCCGTGAGCTCGGTGTCGCGGCCGGTGGCCTCGTCGCCGGCGCGCAGGAGCAGGGCGACGATGACGAAGCTCGCGAGCAGCGAGGAGCCGCCCTGGCTCATGAAGGGCAGGGTCACGCCGGTGAGCGGGATCAGGCGGGTGACGCCTCCGACGATGAGGAAGGCCTGGAAGGAGATGGCCGCGGTGAGGCCGGCCGCGGTGAAGGCCGCGAGGTCGGATTTGGCACGCGCGGCGGTGGTGAGGGCGCGCACGGCGAAGAGCATGAAGAGCAGGAGCACCGCAGCGCCGCCGAGCAGGCCCATCTCCTCGCCGATGGCCGAGAAGATGAAGTCGGACTCGACGACGGGGATCAGGGTCGCCATGCCGCGGCCCACGCCCACGCCCGCGAGCCCGCCGTCGGCGAGCGAGTAGAGCGACTGCACGAGCTGGAAGCCGCGATCCTGGGCGTCGGCGAACGGGTCCAGCCAGATATCGAAGCGCACCTGGACGTGTCCGAGGAAGTGGTAGGCGCCCACCGCGCCCACGGCGAGCATCAGAAGGCCGATGATCACATAGGAGACGCGGCCGGTTGCCACGTAGAGCATCACCAGGAAGATCGTGTAGAAGAGCAGGGCGGAGCCGAGGTCGCGCTCGAAGACGACGACGAGCATGCAGATGCCCCAGACGACGAAGAGGGGAGCGAGCAGCCTCAGGCGCGGGACCTTGAAGCCCAGGATCGTGCGGTTGGAGAGCGAGAGCAGCTCGCGGTTCTCAGAGAGGTAACCGGCCAGGAAGAGCACGATGAGCACCTTGGCGAACTCACCGGGCTGGATGGTGCCGAGCCCCGGCACGCGGATCCAGAGCTTGGAGCCGTAGATCTCGGTGCCGATGAACATCGGCAGCACAAGCAGGATGATGCCGGCGATGCCGAGGGTGTACTTGTAGCGCTTGACCATGTCGAGGTTGCGCACGACGGCGAGGGTGCCCACCATCAGCGCGATGGAGGCGAACAGGATCATGAGCTGCGAGAGGCCGAGGTCGGCGTCGAGGCGGGTCACGAAGGTGATGCCGATGCCCGACAGCAGGAAGACGACGGGCAGGATCGCCGGGTCCGCACCGGGGGCGAAGACGCGCACGGCGATGTGGGCCGCGGCGAAGGCGGCGAAGAGGCCGAGCGGCACGGCGAGGGTCTGGAACGAGACCGCCCCGCCTATGGTCGTGATGTACATGGCGTACAGGAGCACCACGGGGAACGCGGCGGCGATGAGCAGGAAGAGCTCGGTGTTGCGGCGGCTGCTCACTGGGCACCACCCCCTTCGGTCGAAGTCGTCTCCGAGGAGGTGGCGCCGGCCGCGTCCTCGGTTGCGCCAGCGCGCAGGTTAGACGCGCTCTGGGCGGCCTTGCTCTGCTCCTCGTAGATCTGCTTGCGGTACTTGGATATGGTCTCGATCGCGGCGTCCATGCTGTCCTGCGGGATGCCTTCAGCCAGACGGTTCTGGGTGTCTTCCGGCAGGTCATGGAGGTGCACGGTCGATTCATCGCTCAGCCAGTGCAGGTCGAGCCCCATGAAGCTGCCAGGCACGCCGGTGTAGATGGCCACGACGCCGTTGTGGGCCCCGAGGTAGACCGAGCCGGTGATCGAGGTGAAGGTGATGATGCCGCCGAGGATGATGACGGCGAGGAGCGCGCTGAGCGCGATGAGGGCGCGACGGCGCCTGCGCCCGAGGGCGGCCTTGAGCTTCCCGTCGTCCACGAGGTCGACCACGACCACGGTGACGTTGTCGGTGCCGCCCGCGGCGAGCGCGGCGTCCACGAGGTTGTCCGTGCAGATCTGCGCAGTGGTCGACTGGACGGCGATGCGCTCGATCTCGCCGTCCGGGATCATGCTCGAGAGCCCGTCCGAGCAGAGGATGAGCCGGTCCCCGGTCTCGACGCCTATCTGGAAGTGGTCGGCGTACATGTTCGGATCCGAGCCGAGGGCCCGGGTGATGACGGAGCGGTTGGGGTGGACGCGGGCCTCGTCGGCGGTGATCTCGCCGGCGTCCACGAGCTCCTCGACATAGGAGTGGTCGCGCGTGACGCGGATGNGCCATGTAGCCCACGGTGCCGCCGCGCGCCCCGCCGAAGCCCGCGGCGCTCGCGAGCGAGGCCATGCCGAAGTCCGTGAGCTTCACGTGGCCGTTGCGGTCTATGAGGACGTTCGCGGGTTTGATGTCGAGGTGGAGCACGCGATTCTCATGCGCGTAGGCGAGGGCCGACACCAGGGCGTCGGCGATGGCGGCGGCCTCGTCGTAGGTGAGGGAATGGCCCTCCACGGCCGCGAGGAACTCCTCGAGGCTCATGCCGTCCACGTACTCCATAACCAGGTAGGCGTGGGCGATGTCGTAGCTGAAGTCGATGACGGACACGATATGGGGGTGCTGCAGCATGCTCGCGGTGCGCGCTTCGCTGAGCGCGGCCGCAGTACTCTGGCGCGGGGTTCCCGCGGCATCGGCCCCGAGCGGCATGCGCTTGATGGCCACGCGGCGCTGCAGGCGCTTGTCGAGGCAGATCTCGACGCTGCCGAAGCCGCCGGCTGCCCGCGTCTCGAGCGGCCGGTAGCGTTTGAAGAGTTGGAATGCGGCCGTGCCAGCAGGACTCGGGGCCGGCGCGGGCTCCGCCTGGAGATGTGGGCGCTCGGGGCGCTGCTGGCTGAAAAAGGGCATGGAGCGTCAAGCCTTTCAGGTTCGTTTCAGGTGCAGATAGGCTATCCGCGGCATTTTACCATGGAGGATGTGCGGCGATGTGAAGCGCTCCTGTGGTATCGCCGATCCAGATCCGTCCGGGCGCGGGGATGCCGATGTTCCCGAAGACCCGCGAGGCCGTGCGAAAACCGAGGACGCGCCTCGTCGGCCTCAAGCGTCCCCGTCGGGCTTCGCCGGCCGTCCGCGCGAGGCGGTATCATAGGCGCACGGCATCGGTCCTCCGGGACCCGGCCGCGCATCGCTCACCCCACCCCACGAGGAGGGTCCCATGGAGTCGCTCTACCGCACCTACCGCCCGCTCACCTTCGAGAGCGTCGTTGGTCAGGAGCACATCGTCTCGACGATCAGGAACGCCGTCACCGAGGGCCGCCTCTCGCACGCCTACCTCTTCTGCGGCCCGCGCGGCACGGGCAAGACCACCATGGCGCGCATCCTGGCGAAGGCCCTGCTGTGCGGCAAGGCGGCCGGATCCCCCGNCGCGCGGGCCCGGTCGATGCGGATGCCCTCGCCGGTGACGACATCGACGATCTCGGCCAGGGGCGCCGCCTGCTGCTGGGGCGTGCGGGCGTTCGCCATGTTGGCGGCGATGCCCCCCATGGCCGCGCCCGTTGCTGCGGCGCCGCCCATCCCGGGCATCTGCTCGCGGAGCATGGTCTGGGGGACGGGCACGGACGCCTCGGCGCCCGGGCCGAAGGGATCGGCCGCGAACGGATCGCCCACCGCGGCGGAGGGCCGTCCGGCGAGCGGGGCGGGAGACGGGGAGGGCGCCTCGGGGCGCTGGCTGCGCGCGGGAGTCGCGCCGGAGAGGCCGCGCTGGTAGGCACGCTCCTCCTCGTACAGGCGTCCGAGCGTGGGCGCGTCGACGTTCTCCGCGAACACCGAGAAGCGACCGCTCTTGAGCGATGGGTCGATCATGAAGCGGACGAGCGGCTCGCCGACGAAGGTGTAGCGTTTCTTGTTGGCCTGCGCCTTCATGAGCTCGGCGACCTCACGGGAGAGGTCGGGGTAGAAGGGCGCCAGGAGCGGATCGTCTTCATTGGCGACGAGGACGGTGTAGAGGGCCGGGGCGGTGGTGACCCCGTTGATCACCAGGGTCTGGTCTTCCATCTCGCCCGCAGCCTGCTTTGCGAGTTTCTTGAACGAGAAGGGCGCGCGCGTGGCACCGAAGATGCCCGAGACGCGGTTCTCGAAGACGCTCAGGAAGTTCACGAACGATCACCTTCCGGTTCAACTCTCATACCGAGCGAGAATACGCATATCCAAACGAGTATAGAGGATAGGATGCCGACGCCGATCGCCATGGCAGTCTGCTCAGGGCTCGCGGGGGCAATTTCCATATGGTTTGCAAGAGCGCCGAGCGCCGGGACGACGAGGCAGGGCAGCAGGTAGGCGACGAGGTAGCCCCGGTCGCCGCGCCCCTCCCGCCGTGCGTCCCAGGCCCGCCTGAGCAGGATCGAGACGGCCGCCGCCGCGCCTGCGAGCCCCAGGGCCGCAACCCAGACCGCAGGCGATCCGAGGGCCGAGGCGGCGTCGACGAAGC
>NZ_LT838842.1:221326-266649 GCF_900176655.1 Collinsella vaginalis | reverse complement strand
GGTTTGATGTCGAGGTGGAGCACGCGATTCTCATGCGCGTAGGCGAGGGCCGACACCAGGGCGTCGGCGATGGCGGCGGCCTCGTCGTAGGTGAGGGAATGGCCCTCCACGGCCGCGAGGAACTCCTCGAGGCTCATGCCGTCCACGTACTCCATAACCAGGTAGGCGTGGGCGATGTCGTAGCTGAAGTCGATGACGGACACGATATGGGGGTGCTGCAGCATGCTCGCGGTGCGCGCTTCGCTGAGCGCGGCCGCAGTACTCTGGCGCGGGGTTCCCGCGGCATCGGCCCCGAGCGGCATGCGCTTGATGGCCACGCGGCGCTGCAGGCGCTTGTCGAGGCAGATCTCGACGCTGCCGAAGCCGCCGGCTGCCCGCGTCTCGAGCGGCCGGTAGCGTTTGAAGAGTTGGAATGCGGCCGTGCCAGCAGGACTCGGGGCCGGCGCGGGCTCCGCCTGGAGATGTGGGCGCTCGGGGCGCTGCTGGCTGAAAAAGGGCATGGAGCGTCAAGCCTTTCAGGTTCGTTTCAGGTGCAGATAGGCTATCCGCGGCATTTTACCATGGAGGATGTGCGGCGATGTGAAGCGCTCCTGTGGTATCGCCGATCCAGATCCGTCCGGGCGCGGGGATGCCGATGTTCCCGAAGACCCGCGAGGCCGTGCGAAAACCGAGGACGCGCCTCGTCGGCCTCAAGCGTCCCCGTCGGGCTTCGCCGGCCGTCCGCGCGAGGCGGTATCATAGGCGCACGGCATCGGTCCTCCGGGACCCGGCCGCGCATCGCTCACCCCACCCCACGAGGAGGGTCCCATGGAGTCGCTCTACCGCACCTACCGCCCGCTCACCTTCGAGAGCGTCGTTGGTCAGGAGCACATCGTCTCGACGATCAGGAACGCCGTCACCGAGGGCCGCCTCTCGCACGCCTACCTCTTCTGCGGCCCGCGCGGCACGGGCAAGACCACCATGGCGCGCATCCTGGCGAAGGCCCTGCTGTGCGGCAAGGCGGCCGGATCCCCCGCCGGCACGGGCTGCATGCCGGACGGCACCTGCCCCGCTTGCGACGCCATCGCCCACGGCACCCACCCGGACGTCTACGAGCTCGACGCTGCGAGCCGCACCGGCGTCGACAACGTGCGCGAGGAGATCGTCAACTCCGTCGGGTTCGCCCCGGTGCAGGGTGCCTACAAGGTCTACATCATCGACGAGGTCCACATGCTCACCACGGCGGCGTTCAACGCGCTGCTGAAGACCCTCGAGGAGCCGCCGAGCCACGTGGTGTTCGTCCTCTGCACCACCGACCCCCAGAAGATTCCCGAGACGATTCTCTCCCGCTGCCAGCGCTTCGATTTCCATCGCATCGGCACGGAGGACCTCGTCTCCCGCATGCGCTATATCTGCGAGCAGGAGGGGTTCACCTATGACGACGAGGCCCTGGAGATCGTCGCCAAGCATGCCCGCGGCGGCATGAGGGACGCCCTCTCCACTTTGGAGCAGCTCTCCGTCTTTGGCAACGGCGTGGTCTGCGCCGCCGACGCCCGGTCGCTTTTGGGTGAGACCCCCAAGAGCGTGCTCGCGGCTTTTAGTAGGGGGATCGCCGGCCGCGACGTCGTGGGGCTCTTTGGCCTCGTCCGCGACCAGGTGGAGGACGGCGGCGACCTCATGGAGCTGATCCGCGACCTCGTGGGTCACCTGCGCGACGTCTACACGGTGCGGGTCGCCGGCGCGAAGGAGGGGCTGGTTGACGGCACGCCCGAGGAGGTCGCTGTCCTCGGAGAGGAGGCGGCCCTCTTCGAGGGGCCCGATCGCCTGGCGCGCGCTCTCACGGTCCTCGATGACGCGGCGCTTGAGATGCGTGACGCCACCGATGNCCGCAGGCCTCGTCCCGTGTGCGGGGCGGCTCCGGACGGGTGCCGAGGGGCGCGGATCACGGCCCCGCGCCGACGGCCGGGCAACCGGATGCCCCGCTTCCTCATGAGCGCCCGTCTGATCCGGCTTCCGTGAACGCCGCCGCCCCGGCCCCCGTCAACTCCGCAGCGCCCGTCTCAGTGCAGGGGGCATCCGCCGACGAGATGCCCCCTTGGGAGGCCGAAGCCAGCTCCTCTCCCGCGACGGATGCTGAGAGCGGGCCCACGGTCGTGCCCGAGCCCGATGTGGAGGCCGATCGCAGGGCTTGGGAAGATGAGCGGGTGCCCTATGACGACGCTGCCGTTGCCTCATATGAGGATGGGCGCGCGGTCAATGGCTCCGTAGCCGGAGACCCCGGACGCGAGCCCAGGACGCAGGATCATGCCCATGACGCGCCCGCCGGGCCGACGGCCGCCCGTCCTGACGCCCCTTCCGGTCGTGCGGCCGCTGCGTCGGCCATGCCTTGGTCGGGGAAGCCCACCGTGGACGCCGACGAGCAACCTGAGGCCGTGGAGGATGCCAAGAGCATGCTCGGGGAGATCTTCGGGGCCGGGGTCGTCTTCAAGAACGAGTAGAACGAGGCATCCCACAGGGGGTCGGCGTTAGATTCGGGGGAAGATTCCTTCGAATTCGAGCGCAGACCGCGTCGTCGGACCGCTTTTTTCACCCGCCTTTCCCGCCGGGAGGGCATCGCCGCACCTCGCCGCACCGCGGCCGTGCTAGAGTCACGCTTCGCAGGCGGTCCGGGACCGGGCCGTCGCGGTGCCGTGGTTGTCGTGCGAAGAGAGGGTGGAGCTCATGGCCGAGGTGTGGACCGTCAAGCGCTGCATGGACTGGACGCGCGCGTACCTGGAGGAGAAGGGCGCGGAGCGCGGCCGCCACGAGGCCGTGTGGATGCTCTCCGCAGTCACCGGCCTGTCGCGTATGGAGCTGTTCCTCTCGCTCGATCGGCCGCTCTCGAAAGCCGAGCTCGATCGCATGCACGGCTACGTGGTGCGCCGTGCGAAGGGGGAGCCGCTCCAGTACATCCTCGGCGACACCCAGTTCCGAACGATCACGGTGCTCTGCGAGCCCGGTGTCCTCATCCCGCGACCTGAGACCGAGCTTCTCGTCGAGGAGGTGCTCAACTTTCTCGATAAGGAGGTGCTTCTGGCGTCAGATGCGCGGCGCGCCCGCGTCGAGCTGCCCTGGAACGCCGAGGTGGCCGCGGCTCGCAGCGCTGAGGAGGCCCGTGCCCGAGAGGCCGCCGCGGCAGGCGGGGGCTCCGGGGAAGCGTCCGCCGATGCCCCTGCGGAGCTGTTGGATGTGACCGAGGAGGGGGAGCGTGCGGAGATCGCACCAGGTGACGGAACCCCTGAGGCTGAGGGGGTGGTCCAAGCCCCCGAGGGATCCACGGTGCCCGCCCGCACCGGTCGGTCCGCTCGCGTGCTCGAGATCGGCTCCGGAACCGGGTGCATCTCGCTCTCGATCGTCTCTGAGCGTCCCGGCCTCGTGACCGCCGTCGCCACGGACATCGATCCGCACGCCGTGGCGCTCTCCGTGAAAAACCGCGAGGCGTTGGGCATCGAGCCTGCTCGGGCTGATTTCCGCGAAGGGAGCCTGACCGCCCCCATCAGCCATGAGGAACGGGGCAGCTTCGATGTGCTGGTGTCAAACCCGCCCTACATCCCCGAGTCGGTGATGCCGATCCTGCCACGCGAGGTCACGGCGTACGAGCCTCATCGGGCGCTCGCGAGCGGCGCGGACGGTCTCGACCTGTTCCGCCACATCGTGAAGGCCGCCCCCCATATGCTGCGTCCAGGCGGGCTCCTCGCTTGCGAGCTCTTCGAGGACGCTCTGTCTACGGCAGCGGACATCTGCACGCTCGCCGGCTTCGCGGACGTGCACGTGACGGAGGATCTCACGGGGCGACCCCGGTTCGTGCTGGCGCGCTGGAGATAAGGGGCACCCACAGCCCGTCGGCGGCGCGCGATCCCAGGCGCGGCCGTCCCGCCCTTCGATCGGGTCGTCGCTGCTCTAGAAAATCGCCACATCCCGGCCCCTTCACCGAACGATGCTCCCCGTTGGCCCATCTCGTGCGCATCGCGGGTGTGAGACGGGGCGATGCGTGGGAGAATGCTCCGATGAAGGCGCCTGTCCTGGACGGGTGCAGACGATGAGCCCCGGTCCGCATCGCGGACAGGGGGAAAGGTGTGGCTATGCGCAGGATCTATCGAATCGATGGCACGGCACCGCGCCCGTCCCGTCTCGCGATCGCGCATGCCGCAGCCGACCTCTCGCGCGGCGCCCTGGCGCTCCTGCCGACCGAGACCGTCTACGGGGTCGGCGTCGCCGTGTCAGCTTTTGCAGGCGATGGCCCCGATCGGGATGAGCTGCCCGATGAGGGCAGCGGCTATCGACGCATCTTCTCACTGAAGCGACGCGACCTCGCGCAGACGGTCCCCTGGCTGGTGAGCGGTATCGAGGCGCTCGACATCCACGGCGTGGACGTCGACCCCCGGGTCCGTGCGCTCGCGGAGGCGTTCTGGCCCGGCGCACTCACCATCGTGGTGAAGGCCGCACCGTCCGTGCCCGCTTTCATGCGCGCTGCCGACGGCACCGTCGCCCTCCGGGCAAGCGCCTCCCCGGTCATCCTCGCCCTCACCCGCGCCTGCTCCTCACCACTCGCGGTCACGAGCGCGAACACGCATGGCAGGCCCGCGCCCGCATCGTTCTCGGCTGTTGAGCCCCGTGTCCTCAACGGAGTTGACCTCGCCATCGACGCAGGTGAGACGGTCTGTCGCGATGCGTCGACGATCGTGTCCTTCGTCTCCGGGCACTTGGAGATCCTGCGTGCGGGCGCCCTCGCCACCGCGGAGATCGAGGAGGCGCTCGCCCGGATGGCCGGCGGGTCACCCGACGCAACCCCTCATCGGGCCGACGGCCCGATACAACCATAAAGAGGTAACCGATGGCCTTCGCATTCAAAGATCTGAAGCTGGTGGAGCAGGTGTACTCCCCGGGAAAGAGCCAATACATCATGGCCCTCGATTCGGGGACCACCTCCGCGCGCGCGGTGATCGTCGATGAGTACGGCTGCATCGTCGCCCAGGCCAAACGGGACATCCCCACGATCTACCCGCGGTCCGGTTGGGTTGAGCAGGACCCCATGGAGATCCTCGCGGCTCAGATCGCCGTCATGATGGAGGTCCAGTTCAAGAGTGGCATCCATTCGGACAGCATCGCGGCCCTTGGGATCACGAACCAGCGTGAGACCGCCGTGGTGTGGGACAGCGACAGCGGCCAGCCCATTCACAACGCCATCGTCTGGCAGTGCCGCCGCACCGCCCCGCTCGCCGACGCCCTCGTGCGCGACGGCTACGAGGACCTCATCCGCTCGAAGACGGGGCTCAAGCCCGACGCGTACTTCTCAGGCACCAAGATCCAGTGGATCCTCGACAACGTGGACGGGGCGCGCGCTGCGGCAGAGGCCGGGCAGCTCATGTTCGGCACCGTGGACACCTGGCTCATCTACAACCTGACTGGCGGCATGGTCCACGCGACGGACTACACAAACGCCAGCCGCACCATGCTCTTCAACATCCACACCCTGGAATGGGACGATGAGCTGCTGCGCCTGATGAACGTGCCCCGTGCCATGCTCCCCGAGGTTCGGTGGAGCTCGGGCGAGTTCGGACGGGTCTCGAGCGAGATCATGACCCATATGCCGCGCATCACCGGAGTCGCCGGTGACCAGCAGGCGTCCCTGTTCGGGCACTGCTGCTTCGAGCCGGGTGAGACCAAGAACACCTACGGTACGGGCTGCTTCATGCTCATGAACACCGGCGACGCCCCGGTCGCATCCGAGAACGGCCTGCTCTCGACCATCGGCATCGCCGAGGGCGGCTGCATCAGCTATGCGCTCGAGGGCTCCATATTCCACGCGGGCTCGGTCATGACCTGGCTCCGTGACAAGCTGGGGATCCTCGGCTCGGTGGAGGAGTCATCGGACATCGCCCAGGCCGCCGGTAGCAATGGGGGCTGCTACCTGGTGCCGGCGTTCAGCGGCCTCGGCGCCCCGTGGTGGGACCCCGATTCCCGCGGGCTCATCTGCGGCCTCTCGGCGGCTTCGGATCGCGCTTCCCTCATCAGGGCCGCATGCGAGTCCATGGCCTTCCAGACGTACGACGTCCTGCATGCGATGGAGGCGGACGCCTCCATCGACCTCTGCGCGCTCTCGGTTGACGGATCCGCCTCGCTCAACGACTTCATCATGCAGTTCCAGGCGGACTTGCTGGACATCCCTGTCATCAAGTCGGAGTCGGTGGAGACCACCTCGCTGGGGGCCGCCTACCTCGCCGGCCTCGCGGTGGGGTATTGGGAGGATCGCGAGGAGCTCAGGCAGAACCTCGGCCGGGGCAGGCGCTTCGAGCCCTCGGGCGACCCCGAAGTCCGGGCGCAGCTGCTCTCAGGTTGGCGCGACGCGGTGTCCCGGTCGCGTACATCGCTCGCCTGAGGCCTCCCGTCTGGTCACGTACCCGACGTGTCTGCGATGTGTAGTAAAGTGTGGGCTGCCTCGAAACGCGGGGCGCCGACTCGAAAGGAAGCATCCATGCGCATCGCCATCGGTTCCGACCACGCGGGCTTCGAGCAGAAGCAGATGCTCGCCGACTATCTCACCCGTGAACTCGGCCACGAGGTCATCGACCTCGGTCCCGACACGGACGACCGCGTCGACTACCCCGATTACGGCGAGAAGGTCGCCCGGTGCGTGGCCTCTGGTGAGGCGGACCGCGGCGTGGCCGTCTGCGGCACCGGCATCGGGATCGCGCTCGCGGCCGACAAGGTCGCCGGCGTGCGGGCCTCCTCCATCACAAGCCCCGAGTTCGCCGACCTCTTCCGCCGTCACAACGACGGCAATGTGATCGGCCTCTCAGGCCGCTTCGTCGACCCCGAGGTCAACCGCGACATCGTCCGCGTGTTCCTCACGTCGGAGTTTGAGGGCGGCCGCCACGCCCAGCGCGTCGCCAAGATCATGAAGCTCGATGAGAGTGGGAAGACGGAGGGCGGCCACCGTCCCCCCGTCATGCCGATCAACCGCTAGAACCACCGAAAAGGAGCACCCATGTCCTGCGTCTACGACCCCTCGCGCGTCACCCTGATCGACCATCCGCTGGTGCAGCACAAGCTCGCCATCATGCGCAGCGTGGACACGGGCACCAAGCAGTTCCGCGAGCTCGTGCGCGAGCTCGCGCTGTTCGAGGGCTATGAGGCTACGCGCGATTTCCCGCTTGAGGACGTCGCGGTGACGACCCCGATCAGCGAGACGGTCTGCCGTCGGCTCTCCGGGCGCAAGGTCGCCATCATCCCGATCCTGCGCGCCGGCCTCGGCATGGTGGACGGCATGCTCGAGCTGGTTCCCTCCGCGCGCGTGGGACATCTCGGCATGTACCGCGACGAGGTGACCCACGAGCCCCACGAGTACTATGCGAAGGTGCCGGCCGATATCGAGCAACGCATCTGCCTCGTGGTCGACCCGATGCTCGCCACCGGAGGCTCGTCGATCGACGCGATCAAGTACCTGCGCCGCCAAGGTGTTCAGGACATCCGGCTGCTCGTGCTCGTGGCGGCGCCCGAGGGGCTTGCCGCCGTCGAGCAGTCCGATCCGCAGGTGCGGATCTTCACCTGCGCGATCGATGAGCGCCTGAACGAGGACGCCTACATCGTTCCGGGTCTAGGCGACGCCGGCGACCGCATCTTCGGTACGAAGTAGCGCGCGGCCGGCTCCCTGCGAGAGCGGCTCGCAGGGAGCCGGCCGCGGCGGTTGAGGCGCGTGACATGCAGGTGTATTACTTCAGGATAACTCAATAAAACGGCCCGGCGCACCCTTTGAGAAACCAGAGGTTAGCTGCATGTTTGCGGATGCCGTTCATCCTTTCCCGGGGTCCGTTCATACCGCCCAATGCACCGTTCCCATATTTATTCGCTTTTTGAACGGGTGCTCACTTTCCGGGTATCGGCAAGTTGGCTACACTGGTTCCTGTGAGAAGCGACCTCGGTCGCAGCGCGCGTTTGAGGTGGTTGCATGCAGGGGCTTTCGTTAGAGATCGGCGCCTGCACCATCCCCTTCATCGTCGGTGTCGTCATCGGGGCGACTGCCTTCGGCGTCCTCATGCTCGTGCTGCTCCCTGTCCTCAGACACAGGCGGAGACCGCGCCTGTCGTGGGGGTTTGCCGCCATCATGGCGTCATTCGCCCTCTTGGCGGCTGGGATCATCGGGGCCTATCTGCTTCTCGCCTCAGCGCTGTTGTGGTTCCTCGCAGGGGAGCTGACAGGGCTGTTCGTGTGCTGGGCCGTTCTCGCCTGGTCGATCCTCACACATCGGTGGGGTCCGAACGGGACTGAGGGAAAGGGAAGGGTTGTATAGTGGAAGCGTTTGACAGGCTCCCCGACGAGATCAACCATCTGGTTTCGGAGTTCTCCTCCATCCCGGTGTTCGGCACGCTCATGGCGGGGCTCACGCAGTACACGTTCTGGCTTGTCGTCTCATCGATCGTGCTGCTGATCGTCGTCTTCGCCTATGTGCGCCGGCTCTCGCTCGTGCCGCACGGCATCTTCTCGAACGTCATGGAGACGGCTATCAACTTCATCTCGAACGATATGTGCCAGCAGATCATCGGGCCCACGTGGAAGAAGCACTTCCCCTTCCTCGCGAGCGTCTTCTTCTTCATCCTGGTGAACAACCTGATCGGCGTCATCCCCGGCATGAAGCCCGGCTCAGGGACCATCTCGACGACAGCCGCCCTGGCGCTCGTCGCGTTCATCTACTTCATCGCAGTGGGCATCAAGCAGCACGGTGCCATCGGGTATGCGAAGAGCCTTGCGCCGAAGGGCGTCAGCTTCCCGCTGAACGTCCTCATCTGGCTCATCGAGCTCATCTCGCTGCTGCTCCGACCCATTACCCTTGCGGTCCGACTGTTCTGCAACATGTTCGCCGGCCACATCGTGATGGGATCGTTTGCCCTCATGGTGACGCTCTTCGCTGAGCCGCTGCTCCAGGAGGTGACGGCGTCGAACATCCTGGGCGCCCTGCCGGCGGTCGCGTTCGCCGGGATCCTGCTCGTCATCTATGCGATCGAGATCTTCGTCGCCTGCGTCCAGGCGTATGTCTTCGCCGTGCTCGTCGCCGTGTACATCCAGGGCGCCGAGGCGGAGGGCCACTAGGAATCGTCGCGGGGGATCAGGAACATGGTCCCCCGCAGTATTTGGTACCAGGCGCGCCCGCGCGCTTGATATAGCATGCATTCGGATGCGCCCAAAGGGGGCGTGTGAACGGAGGAGGAATCGTGGGAGTTATCGGTTACGGTCTTGGTGTTATCGGCGCTGGCCTCGCTATCGGTTTGGCGGCCTACGGCGTCGCCCAGGCTATGGCCCGTCAGCCTGAGGTGCAGGATCGTGTCTTCACCGTCTTCATCATGGGCGCTGCGTTCGCTGAGGCCCTGGCCCTGATCGGCTTCGTTGTCGCGCTGGTCGTTCGCTAGACACAGACGACGGGCCTCACCGTAAGGGAGATGTCATGAAAAAGTTCCACGTCGGTATCGCAGCCTGCACGGCATCGGTGCTCCTGGCTCCTGCCGCGGCGTTTGCCGAGGAGTCCACCTCCTCAGGTGCCGAGATCCTGATCCCGAAGCCGGCTGAGTTCATCCCCGCGCTCATCATCTTCATCATCATCTGGGCGCTGCTCGCCAAGTTCGCCTGGCCCCGGGTCCTGGATATGCTGGAGAAGCGCGAGAAGACCATCCAAGACAGCATCGACGAGGCCGAGGCGATCAAGTCCCATGCGATGAGCACGCGCGAGGAGGCGGATGCGGTCATCGCCGACGCCCGCCGCAAGGCCTCGGAGATCATCCTCGCCGCCCGTGAGGATGCCGAGAAGGAGCGCGGCCGCATCGTGGCCGACGCCCACACGGACGCCGAGGACATCATATCCAAGGCGCGCGATCGCGCGGCGGATGAGCAGCGTCGCATCTACGCGAACGCCACCGACTCCATCGCGAAGGTGTCGGTCGCCGTGGCCGGCAAGATCGTGGGCGATGTGCTCGAGGGCGACGAGGAGAAGCAGCGCGAGCTCATCAAGAAGTACATCGCGGAAGTGGGTAGCTTACGATGAGCGACTCGACCTTCAACAGCCGGCTCGATCAGCGCAAGCTCGAGACGTACGCGCGCACGCTTCTCGAGGCCGCACGCAGCGAGCACCGCGTCTATGAGAACCTCGTCCCGCTGAAGGCGGAGGCGGGCGCCTCGCCCGAGGTGCTCTCCCTGATCGGGTCCATGGCGAGCGCCGGCGATCTGGACAAGCTCCCCGAGGTGTTCGAGCTCTACCGTGAGATGATCGACGGCGATCGGGACGTCGTGGGCGTGCACGTGACCACGGCGATCCCGCTCGACGACGAGCTTCGCGAGATCGTCAAGAGCAAGTGCGAGGCCGATCTTGAGGCCCAGGTGTTCCTCATCGAGCACGTGGACCCCACCATCATCGGCGGCATCGTGATCTCCGCCCGTGACCAGCGACGTGACGCCTCCGTGCGCATGCAGCTGGAGACCGCGCGCAAGATCATGACACAGACGAAACGGAACACGGAGGTATAGCGCATATGGCAGAAGCTATCAGCGCCTCCAATATCGAGGAGGTCCTGCAGCAGCGCCTGCTCGACCTCGCTGCCACGGTCGACACGCAGGAGCTGTCGCATGTGGCGGAGGTTGGTGACGGCATCGCGCACGTCATGGGCCTCAGGAAGGCCATGTCGGGCGAGCTGCTCGAGTTCATGAGCTCCACAACGGGCAAAACGGTCTACGGTCTCGCCCAGAACCTCGATCGCGAGGAGGTGGGCGCGGTGCTCTTCGGCGATGTCGACTCCATCAAGGAGGGCGATGAATGCCGCACCACCGGCCGCATCATGGACATCCCCGTTGGCGAGGGCATGCTGGGCCGCGTGGTGAACCCGCTCGGCGAGCCCATCGACGGCAAGGGCCCCATCGGCGCCACGCATCGCCGCCCTATTGAGTTCAAGGCCCCCGGCGTTATCGACCGCACCCCGGTCTGCGAGCCGGTGCAGACCGGCCTGTTGGCCATCGACGCCATGATCCCGGTCGGGCGCGGCCAGCGTGAGCTCATCATCGGCGACCGCAAGACGGGAAAGACCGCCATCGCGATCGACGCGATCATCAACCAGCGTGGCAAGGGCATGATCTGCGTTTACGTGGCCATCGGTCAGAAGGCGTCCACCGTCGCCGCGATCCGCCAGACCCTCGCCGAGCACGGGGCCCTTGATTACACGGTCATCGTGTCGGCAAGCGCCTCGACCTCCGCGCCCCTGCAGTACATCGCCCCGATGGCGGGCGCCGCCATCGGCGAGTACTTCATGTACAACGGGCGCGACGGCAAACCCGCAAGCGCGTCCAACCCCGGCGGGCACGTGCTCGCCGTCTACGACGACCTCTCGAAGCAGGCGGTCGCCTACCGGCAGATGTCGCTTACGCTGCGGCGTCCGCCGGGACGCGAGGCCTATCCCGGCGACATCTTCTACCTGCACTCCCGCCTTCTGGAGCGCGCCTGCAAGCTCTCCGACGCCAACGGCGGCGGCTCGCTGACGGCGCTGCCCATCATCGAGACGCAGGACGGCGACGTGTCGGCCTACATCCCCACCAATGTGATCTCGATCACCGATGGGCAGATCTACCTGCTGAGCGAGCTGTTCTTCCAGGGGCAGCGCCCGGCTGTCGACGTCGGCATCTCGGTGTCGCGCGTAGGCGGCGCGGCGCAGACCAAGGCCATGAAGCAGATGGCCGGCAACCTGCGCCTCGATCTCGCCTCCTATCGCGAGCTCGCCGGCTTCACGCAGTTCGGATCCGACCTCGACGCCACGACGCAGCAGCAGCTGACGCACGGCTCCCGCATGACCGAGCTGCTGAAGCAGTCCCGCTTCAAGCCGATGCCCGTCTCCGACCAGGTCATCGCCCTCTTCGCAGGCAACAAGGGCTATCTCGATGATCTGGATCTCGCGGATGTCGTCCCCTTTAGGGACGGGCTCATCGATTACTTCGCGGGTGCCTATCGCAAGTTGCGCGACCGCGTGGGCGAGACCAAGATCGACGACGAGCTCGCCGCTGAGCTTGAGGTCGTCATCAAAGACTACAAGGAGGAGTTCGTGGCCTCCCGTACGCAGGCGCGCGCCGGCGATACCGGTGATGACGCCTCCTCCAAGGAGAACTAGGGTCCATGGCGAATCTCCGTGACATAAAGAAGCGCATCTCGTCGGTCTCCACGACCGAGCAGATCACGCGCACTATGGAGATGGTGTCAACGGCGAAGATCGCCCGTGCGCTCAATCGCGAGCAGCGCTCGGAGCCGTACCGCATCGCCATCACGGACGTGATGCTCACCGTCGCGGGCGACGCCTCATCCGAGTCGCCGCTACTGGAGAACCCCGAGACCTATGAGCGGGCCCTCCTCGTCGTGGTCAACTCCGACCGAGGGCTCGCCGGCGGCTTCAACATCCAGGTGGAGCGTGCGGCCGAGGCGCGTATCGACCACTTCCGCCGGCATGGTGCCCAGCAGGTCGAGCTCATCACCTGCGGCCGCCGGGCGACCGAGTACTTCCGCTCCTACCCTGACGTGGTCATGTCCGTCGAGGGCGAGTCCGATGCCCCCGCGTTGCACCGTGCGCGGGAGATCGCTGACTACATCCTCCACGGCTTCGGTGAGGGCCGTTTCGGTCGCGTGGACATCGTGTACTTCCACGCGAAGAACCGCGTCGAACAGGTCCTCCGCCAGGAGCGCATCCTGCCGCTCGACCCCGAGGTCCTGGCCGCCCCGCGTGGCCCCAGGACCGATGAGGCAGGCGGCCCGAAGCGCCTGACCTCGCCGTTCACCTACACGCCCTCCGCCGAACGCGTGCTCGACCGGTTGATACCGAGCTATGTGCTCACCGTGGTGCACCAGGCTCTGATTGACTCCGCAGCCGCTGAACAGGGCGCGCGCCGCAAGGCGATGCATTCCGCCACGGAGAACGCGAGCGCGATCATCTCTGACCTTAAGCGCACCTACAACCGCGTGCGTCAGGCTTCCATCACCACCGAGATCAACGAGATCGTGGGCGGAGCCGCAGCATTGGAGGATTACTAATGGCTGATAACATCGCCGACACGATGAGCGAGGGAATCGGACTCGGGCACATCGTCCGCATCATCGGCCCTGTCGTGGACGTCAAGTTCAACAACGGGGTCCCCGATATCTACAACGCCCTCACCGTCGACGCCGAGACCCCCGTGGGCCGCATCGAAACCATCCTCGAGGTCGAGAGCCAGCTGCCGGGCAACGTGGTCCGGTGCGTGGCAATGACATCGACGGACGGTCTCACCCGCGGCATCGATGTCACCGACACCGGCGCCCCCATGAAGATGCCGGTGGGTGCGAACACCCTCGGGCGCATCTGGAACGTCATGGGCCAGCCGGTCGACGGCAAGGAGATGCCCGAGGTCGATGACTGGTACCCCATCCATCACCCCGCGCCCTCCTTCGATGAGCTCACCACCAAGACCGAGATCTTCGAGACCGGCATCAAAGCGGTCGACCTGCTCGAGCCCTATATCCGCGGTGGCAAGACGGGCCTGTTCGGCGGCGCCGGCGTGGGCAAGACCGTTCTGATCCAGGAGCTCATCAACAACCTCGCCCAGGAGCACGGCGGCACCTCGGTGTTCACCGGCGTCGGCGAGCGCACTCGCGAGGGCACCGACCTCTACCTCGAGATGACCGAGTCCGGCGTCATCGAGAAGACCTGCCTGGTCTACGGTCAGATGAACGAGCCCCCCGGAGCGCGTCTGCGCATCGGCCTGGCCGGCCTCACCGAGGCCGAGTACTTCCGTGACCGCGGTCAGGACGTCCTGCTCTTCATCGACAACATCTTCCGCTTCTCGCAGGCGGGTTCCGAGGTTTCGGCCCTGCTCGGCCGCATGCCGTCGGCCGTGGGCTACCAGCCGACGCTGGCCACCGAGATGGGCGACCTCCAGGAGCGCATCACCTCCACCAAGACCGGATCGATCACCTCGGTCCAGGCCGTCTACGTCCCCGCCGATGACCTCACGGACCCGGCGCCGGCGACGACCTTCATCCACCTGGACGCCACCACGGTCCTCTCGCGCTCAATCGCCGAGCTCGGCCTGTATCCGGCCATCGACCCGCTGGCGAGCTCCTCCGACGCGCTCGACCCGAGCATCGTCGGCGAGGAGCACTACCGGGTGGCCGTCAAGGTGCAGGAGATGCTTCAGGAGTACTCCGACCTGCAGGACATCATCGCGATCCTCGGTATGGACGAGCTCTCGGAGGAGCAGCGCCTGACCGTCAACCGCGCCCGCAAGCTCCAGCAGTTCCTCTCCCAGTCCTTCCACGTCGCCGAGCAGTTCACCGGCAACCCGGGCGTCTACATCCGCGTGGGCGACACCGTGCGCTCGTTCGCGGCCATCGTCGATGGAGAATGCGACGACCTGCCCGAGCAGGCCTTCCGCTACGCCTCCACGATCGACGACGTGCGGAAGCGCGCAGAGAAGATGGTGGGCTAGATGGCCATCGACGTCCGCATCGTCTGCCCCGAGCATGCCGCCTTCGCAGGGGAGGCCGCCTTCTTGACGGTCCCCTCCACGGACGGCAGCCTCGGTATCGGCGGGCGTCATGCGAGCGAGATCTTCACCGTCGAGGCGGGGTTCGTCGAGATCTGCGCCGAGCGGATGAACGACGTCACCGACACATTCGCGGTCAGCACAGGGTTCGTCCAGGTGGCCGATGACCGGGTGATCATCCTCGCCGAGCGCGCCGAGGACATGTCCAAGGTCTCGGCATCCGAGGTTGAGGAACGCAAGCGCGGTTTTGAAGACGAGTTGGGTAATTTGTCGGCAAACGATGCGCGCCGCAGCAATCTCTATAATGAGATCGCATGGTGTAAGCTACTGCTTACGAAGGCCGGGGCCGCATAGGCCCAATCGCACAACGATGAGCGATTCGCCCGGAAGCCATCGGCTCCCGGGCGCTTTTTGAAAGGTTCCGCGTTTGGATATCATCCGTGTAGAGGGTGGTCACCACCTGGAGGGAAGCGTATCGGTCTCCGGTGCCAAGAACTCCGCGCTCAAACTCATGGCTGCGACGCTGCTCGCGCCGGGCGCAACCACGCTCACCAACGTACCCAACATCTCGGACGTCCATGTGATGGGCAAGGTCCTGAAGGGCATCGGGGCAACCATCGATGTCCTCGATGAGCACACCCTGCGGATCGACACCTCTTCGGTCGACTCCTGGGAAGCTCCCTACGAGCTCGTCGCCAAGATGCGGGCCAGCACCGCGGTCATGGGTCCGCTCCTCGGCCGGTTCGGGAAGGCGAAGATCGCCATGCCCGGCGGCTGCAACCTGGGCGCCCGCAAGATCGATATGCACATTCTGGGCCTCGAGGCCCTCGGCGTGGAGTTCGACACCGAGCACGGCTACATCTACGCCGATGCGCGCGCCGGTCTCACCGGCACCAACGTCACGCTCGAGTTCGCGAGTGTGGGAGCCACCGAGAACCTGATCATGGCTTCGGTCCGCGCCACCGGCACCACGGTCATCGACAACGCTGCCCGCGAGCCCGAGATCGTCGACCTCGCTTCCATGCTGAATGAGATGGGCGCCAAGATCAGCGGCGCCGGCACCCCCGTCGTCACCATCGAGGGCGTTCCCGAGCTGCACCCGGTCGAGCACCGCGTGGTGGGGGACCGCATCGAGGCGGGCACCTTCCTCGTCGCGGGCGCGCTCATGGCCGGCCCGGCCGGCGTTGAGGTCATCGGATTCAACCCCATGCACCTGAACATGGTCATCCGCAAGTTCGAGGCCATGGGCATCTCCTTCGAGCGCACCGCAGACGGCCTCAAGGTCTCCCGAGTCGAGCGCATCGAGCCCATCGATATCCAGACCCTTCCGTTCCCGGGCTTCCCCACCGACATGCAGCCGCAGGCCATGACCGTCTCGGCCCTCGCCGACGGCAACTCGATCATCACCGAGAACATCTTCGAGAACCGCTTCATGTTCGCCTCCGAGCTCGTGCGTATGGGCGCGGACATCCACATCGAGAGCCATCACGCCATGATCCACGGCGTCTCCGGCTTCTCGGGTGCGCAGGTGAGCTCCCCCGATCTGCGTGGCGGCGCCGCGCTCGTGATTGCGGGCTTGACCGCTGAGGGGATCACCGAGGTCTCCGCCGTGCACCACATCGCCCGCGGGTACGAGCGCTTCGTCGAGAAGCTCTCCTCCCTGGGTGCCCACGTGGAGCACGCGAGCGTCCCTGACCCCGATCTCGACTAGCCAGGAGCAGCACATGGCGAGCAAACCGATCCAGCATATGCGCCAGCCTTCCACGGGCGCAGCCGGCCGCATCTACAGCCGTGAGAACGTGGGACGCTACTCCGAGCGGGCGCGCCAGCGCAAGCGCAGCCGCCGCGTCCGCCGCGGCGCCATCGCGACTCTCGTGATCCTGCTGCTCGTGGGCGGCAGCGCACTCGCGCTCCAGATCGTCAAGAGCGTCATCAACGGCAGCCTACAGGGTGAGTCCGGGTACCTGGGCGGGCTCTCGAGCATCCTCACCGATACCAACACCGCGAAAGACCCCTTCAACATCCTGCTCTTGGGAACCGACGGACGGCCTGGTGAGGAAGAGTACCGCTCGGATTCGATCATCCTGGCCCATATCGATCCGGTGAAGAAGACCGCATCGCTGATCTCCATCCCGCGCGACATCAAGGTCGAGTACAAGGGCAGCGTCATGAAGGTCAACGAGACCCATGCCTACGGCGGCCCCGAGGCCGTGGTCTCGGCTGTCGAGGATCTTTGCGGCGTGAGCATCTCCCACTATGCGGAGGTGAACTTCGATGGCTTGGTGAGTCTGGTGGATGCCGTGGGCGGCATCGACCTCACGATCCCCGAGGGAGACGCCGTGGATGACCCGGCCGCCGGGTCTGTCGTGATCCCGGCGGGTGAGCAGCATCTGGACGGGGCCGCCGCCCTCACCTTCGCGCGTGCGCGGCACCAGTTCATCGACGGTGACTACACCCGCATGCGCCATCAGCGCATGGTGCTCGGCGCCCTTGCCCATAAGATCCTGAACAACATGGATATCACGCAGATCCCGTCGCTCATGAGCTCGCTGTCCGACATGCTCATCACCACGATGAGCGTGGACGACATCATCGGCGTCATCAACGCCATGAAGGGCATGGACGCGTCCAACATCTGGTCGGCGAACCTGCCGAGCTACTCGGACGACACCACCTACATCGACGGCAAGAGCTACGTTTTCGTGTACGAGGATGAGCTCAAGGCGATGATGGAGCGCGTGGAGGCCGGCGAGGATCCCCAGGGCCCGAACACCTCCGGCAAGGATGGAAGCACCACGACCCTCGGTGACCTGGCAACCACCAGCAGCGATGACTGGGCCACCGGGTCCACCTCCAGCTCCAGCTCAACCGGCACCAGCTCTTCCACCAGCTAGATCACGATCTCACGCAGCATACAGGCGACCCCGGTGCGGTTGGGAGCAGCTCCCTCCCGCGCCGGGGTCGTTTCATTCAGGGCTCCTGTGGCCGCCGACGCTTCAGCGCCCGGGCGCGTGCGGCCTCGATCGAGCGCCCTGATCCATTACGCGAACCGGGCGACCAGGGCCTCGAGCACATCCACCATCGTCTCGAGCGAGCTCACCGGGATGAACTCGTTCACGCTGTGCATGCAGTAGCCACCGGTTGAGAGGTTCGGGCAGGGGAGCCCGCGGAAGCTCAGCTGGGCGCCGTCGGTGCCACCACGGATCGGGATGATGCGCGGCTCGACGCCGGCGGCGAGGAAGGCCTCCTCGGCGGTGCTGATGAGCTGAGGGTGCTCGCGCACCACCTCGGCCATGTTGCGGTACTGCCGCTTCACCTCGACGTGCACGCGGTCGCGGTCGAGGCCGGCGTTCAGGTACGCGGCCGCCTGCTCCATACGCGCGATCTTCGCCTCGAAGGCGGTGGCATCGTGATCACGCACGATATAGCGGCCGACGGCGTGGCTCACCGTGCCGGACATGTTCTCGAGATGGTAGAAACCCTCGTACCCCTCAGTGTTCTCAGGGCGCGGGAAGGTCGGCAGCAGGCCATGGTAGGCGTGCAGGAGCTCGGAGGCGTTCACCATCCGGCCCTTCGCGTCGCCCGGATGGATGGAGTGGCCCTCGATGCTCACCGTCACCTCGCAGGCGTTGAAGCACTCCCACTCGATCTCGCCGATAGGCCCGCCGTCCACGGTGTAGGCCCAGGTGCACCCGAAGGCGGGGATGTCCAGGAGCTCGGCGCCGTGTCCGATCTCCTCATCTGGGCAGAAGCACACGGCGATGCCGGGATGGGGGAGCTCAGGGTGGGCGGAGAGCCGCGCCACGAGGGCCATGATCTCCGCGACCCCCGCCTTGTCGTCCGAGCCGAGCAGGGTGGCGCCATCGGTGCAGACGAGATCCTTGCCCACCAGGTCATCGAGTGCTGGGAGCAGTGCGGGGCTCATGGCGACGGGGCGGCCATCCACCGTCCCACACACGAGGTCCCCGCCCCCGTAGTGCACGATGTGGGGGCTCACGCCGGCGCCCGGGGCAACCTCGGTGGTGTCGAGGTGAGCGATGAGGCCAAGGCGCGGTTTGCCCTCGGACCCGGCGCTCGCGGGGATCTGCGCGGTCACGTACGCGTGCGTGGACACCGCAACATCCTCGGTCCCCAGCGCCCGCAGCTCCTCGGCGAGCAGGTTCGCGAGATCGAATTGACGGTCGCTCGAGGGAACTCGATCCGAATCCGCATCCGATGAGGTGGTGTCGATGCGCGCATAGCGATAGAAGCGCTCGAGCACATCCGAGGCTGTCTCCATGGGAGCTCCTTTCCTGAAGGGTCTGCTACACGGGCAACTGTAGCACGCCCTCGACCGGGGCATACCTGTTTACGACGGACGGCGGTGAGGTAGAATCAACCAAAACCTGAAAGGGGATGAGCGTATGGATACGACTGATACCTCGCGCGAGCGGCACCTGACCATGGCCAACGAGGACTACCTTGAGTGCATGGTGCGTATCGAGGATGAGGACAACGAGCGCGAAGGCGTGCGCTCGGTTGACATAGCCCAGCGTTTGAACGTCTCGAAGGCCTCCGTGAACAAGGCGGTCTCAGCTCTGAAGGCCCAGGGCATGGTGGAGCAGTCGCATTACGGCAAGGTGCTCCTGACCGACGAGGGCCGCACCCTGGGACACGCGGTCTGGTATCGGCACCGGTTGCTGCGCACCTTCCTGATGCGTGAGCTCGGCGTCGAGTTCGAACGCGCCGATGCGGAGGCATGCATGATGGAGCACGCAGTGTCCGAGGACACCATGAGCCGTTGGCTCAAGTACCTGGAGAACCAGGGCATCCACATCGAAGGGGAGTAGGCGGTCTCACATGGCGCCATCGCCGTACCCGACAGACAGGTACAACCGCGAGGGGGCGGCGGGCCTGCGCGCCCGGCTGGCACGCGGGCCGATCGTCATGCAGGGGCCCGTTGTCACCGCGTTGCGGATGCTCCCTGACGGGGAAGGTCTCCCCGCGGCCCTCTGGAACGTAGCGGAGCCGCAGGCCGTCGCCCGCGTTCATGAGCTTTACGCGGCTGCTGGGGCCGAGCTCCTCGTCACGAACACGCATCGGGCAAGTTCGCCGATGCTCGCGGAGGATGGCGTGCGGCAGCAGCCTGTCGAGGTGAACCGCGCGGCGGTGGCAGCGGCCCGCCGGGTGCCGGGCACGTACATCGCGGGCGCAATGGGGCCGTGCGGCATCGAGTGGGTGCTCGAGGGCGCCGCAAGCTATCGGGAGGCCCGTGCGGCCTACCGCGACCAGGCACATCAGCTGCTCGCTGCCGGCGCCGACGGCATCCTCCTCGAAGGGTTCACGTCGCTGCGCGAGATCGAGCCCGCTTTCGATGGCGTCGGCGACGTACGAGACGGCATGCCGCTCATCGTGGCCCTCACCGTCAATCAGGCGGGCGACCTGCCAGGAGATGACCAGAACATCGAGGCGGCGGTGCGCTATGCCCAAGACCATGGGGCGGAGGTGATCGGCGCCGCCTGCCCGGACGCGCCTTCTGCCGGAACAGTCGCTCGACGGCTTCACTCCATCACCGATCTCCCGACCTTGGTGACCGCAGCCGTTCCCGGTGAGCCCCATGTCGATGAAGACGGACTCACCGCGTGGGACGAGCGGCCCTCCGAGATCGCGCAAGCGGCCTCTTTGTGGCTCGATTCCGGGGTCAGCATCATCGGCGGCGGTTGGGGAAGCACGGCGCGCACGGCCTGCGCTCTCGCCGACCTCATCTTGTGAGGTGCTGGAACAGTAAAGAGCACGTCCGTGGGCGGCCGCATCGGTGGCCGCCCGTTTTATGAAGACGCATGCCGCGTCGGCGAACGGGTACCCTTGTTGTGCACGGCACCGACAGTAGGATGTGAAGCGCATGGGCGCGATGATTCATTTTGGGACCGACGGCTGGCGGGCGCGGCTTGACGGCGATTTCACCGAGGAGAACGTCGCCCGGATCGCGCATGCGGCAGGGAAACTCTGGTCGGGCCAAGTGTGTCGTTCAGTATATATAGGGTATGACACCCGCCCGCAGGCGGTCGGGTTCGCCCGTATCGCCGCCGAGGTCATCGCGGCCATGGGGTTCACGGCCCGCCTCACCGACAGGCCGGTGCCGGCTCCGGCGCTCTCCTGGGCCACGGCATCTGATCCAGATGCCTGCGGCGCCCTCATGGTGACCGGTTCACATCATCCGTCAGACTACCTCGGCATCAAGCTGCGCATGGCAGACGGCGGGGGAGGGCTCGCTGAGCTGTACGACGAGCTCGAGGGGATGGTCGAGGCCGATCCCCCGGAGGAGCGCGGCGAGGTCACATCCGTCGACATTTCGACATCGTACGAGGCACAGCTCGTGTCTCTCGTCGATGGGGAATCCATCCGATCTGCCGGCCTCACCGCCATCGCTGATCCCATGTACGGCGCTGCACGCGGCTGCCTGGCCGAGATTCTGCGCAGCGTCGGGGTGAGCGTGCATGAGATCCACGCCAAAGAGGAGCCGGGCTGGGAGGATCTCAGGCCGGAGCCTATCGAGCCGTGGGTCGATGCCTGCGAGCGCGCCGTCATCGGGCAGGGGGCGAGCATCGGCCTCATCACCGATGGCGACGCCGACCGCGTGGGCGCCGTCGACGATCGGGGGCGCTATGTGCATCCGCATCAGATCATCGCCCTCATCCTCGATCATCTGGTTAGGCATCGAGGGGCCACAGGGCACGTGGTCTTAACCGCTGCGAGCTCAGTGCTTCCCCGCCGTGTGGCGGAATCGCATGGATGCCGCGTGACGATCCGGCCCATCGGGTTCAAGTACCTGTACGAGGAGGTGTTCAAGGGAGATGTCCTCATCGCCGGCGAGGAGTCTGGAGGCATCGGCATCCCGGCACACCTTCCCGAGCGCGATGCGATGCTCTGCTGCCTGCTGCTTTGTGAACTGATCGCGCAAGAGAACAGACCGCTCTCGGAGCTTGTCGATGAACTTGACGAGCGTTACGGCGCGCGGAGCTTCGCCCGTCGCGACCTGAGGCTCGCGCCAGAGTCGGTGGAGTACCTGAGGACGCTCCTTCCCGGGTTGAATCCGCCCGAGGTGGCCGGTATGGAGCCGACGACGGTGAGCCACCTTGACGGTCTGCGCCTCGATTTTGCAGATGAGTCCTGGCTGCTCTTGCGTCCAGGCGGTACGGAGCCCGTGGTGCGCGTGCTCGCGGAGGCACCTACGATCGAGCAGCGCGACGCCCTACTTGAGGCGGGGATCGCAATAGCCCAAAGCGGTGTCTCAGCCTAGGGGCTGTCGGCGGACGGTAGGAATATGGCGATCAACGTATCGGCACCCCAATATATAGAGGGAAGCTGAGCAGCTAACCCCCCTTTTGTGTCGGTCCCGTGGAGACCCCGATCCCCGACCCCGGCGGGCCCGGGGTCTGGCATTATGTCTCCTTGCCGCGCGGAGCCGGGCGGGCCCGAAAGGGGGTCCGGGGACGCGGCGGCGGGCACCTTCAGAACCGGATACTGCGAGGGCCCGGGGGGAGACCCCCGGGACACGGAACAGGTGGAGAGATACCACTTCAGAAGAGATAAGCAGTGATGTGACCAAGTCAAGCGAATGGACGAGGGNCCGGTGAACGGGTTGTCGACCTAACGGCACCGCCCGGTAGCCGCGTCCGGACCGGATAACCGCTGAAGGCATCTAAGCGGGAAGCCGTTCCCGAGATCAGTTCTCCTTTTTGGTAAGGGCCCAGGTAGAACACCTGGTCGATAGGCCGCAGGTGCAAGGTCGGCGACGGCCTCAGCCGAGCGGTACTAATCGCCCGAGCTCTTACCCCCTAGCATCCGCACGGCGGCTGGGGCGCGCGGTCGCGCGCCGGTGTCGCATGCGCGGGACGCTCCTCGGATCTCTCACGATCGGCGGTGCGCGAAGGTCACGGTCCCCTCCTCGCTGTGCGGCCCTCAGGGCGCGCGGGCCCCCCGGGTGGGCGGAGCGCCGCCCACCGGTCAGCGGCCATGGCGGGCGGGGCACGCCCGGAACCGTTCCGAACCCGGAAGCTAAGCCGCCGAGCGCCGATGGTACTGCGGGGTCAGCCCGTGGGAGAGCAGGGCGCCGCTGACCGGTGGACGGCGCTTCGCCGTCACTGCACGGGATGCCCGAGGGCCCCGGGCGCGATGCGCGCCCGGGGCCCTCTCCCCATGCGGGGGCGGCGCCCTTTGCTGTCCGCCCCCCCGCCCCCGGCGGGGCGCCTCCGGGCCCGATATGGATATCAGGTCCTTCTCTGCGCTCTTTCTCCATGGTCGGAAGGTGCGCGCATCCTCTGTCCGTATGACCCCTTACAATAGTTTCACTTGATTCTTTCGCTAAGGGGGTGCACATGGCCGGGGCCTCAATCGGTGTCGATATCGTCGAGATCTCTCGTATGGATAGGATCCTGGGAAGGACCCCATCGTTTGTCACGCGCGTTTTCACGGAGGAGGAACATCTCTACTGCGAGTCCTCCGCACGTCCGGCTGCGCACTATGCCTGCCGGTTCGCTGCCCGTGAGGCGGTTCTCAAGGCCCTGGGAACCGGTTTCTCAAACGGCATCGGCTTCAAGGATGTCTCCGTCGCCCGAGATGCCTCTGGGCGGCCTCTTGCTGTTCTGACGGGAAGGGCGCTTGAGATTGCCTGCGGCCAAGGTATCGTCGAGGTCGCCCTCTCCCTTTCCTTCACCGGCGATCTTGCCATTGCAAACGCGATGGGAATCACCGAGGACGCGCGCCCTAAACCAAAGGAATCGCCTGAGGATGAACGCGCCCTGATCACGCGGTCATTTCAGGAGGCCCGATCGGTTCTTGACGAGTTGGAGCGCGTGCAAGATGGCGATCTGACCCTGCCTTCGGACCAGGGTTCTTTGGATGGACAGGAGTAGGCAGATGAAACCGGTTCTTGATATCGAGGCCGTGCGGCGCCTCGAGGATCTCATCGAGAAAGATGGCACCTCCAAGGCCGAGCTCATGGAGCTTGCGGGTGAGTTCGCCGCAGCCGCCGTGGAGCAGCTCTCGCCTCAGAGGGTCGTGGCGCTCACGGGGTTTGGTAACAACGGCGGGGACGGCTGGGTCGCTGCCGATATCCTGCGCCATAAGGATATCCACGTCGACGTGGTGAGTCCGGTCGAGCCCGATGAGATTCCTGCCGCGCTGGCGCGTCATGTCGCCCGGCGCACCGCCGGCCGGGATGTTTCGGTGTGCGTCGGCCCGTCTCGCGATGAGCTTGCAACCCTGATTGAGCAGGCGGACGTCGTCATCGACGCCATCCTAGGCATCGGGTTCCATGGGGAGATGCGCCCGCCGTTCTCCATCTGGATTCAGACGTTGAATGAGCTCGCGCCAACCACCGTGTCAATTGATGTTCCGTCCGGCCTTGATGCCGAGACGGGTGTCGCTGCCGAGGTGTGCGTTCGCGCAGACACCACGGTCGCCCTGCTCGCTGCGAAGATGGGCCTCTACAGCGCAGACGGCCCGGAGTACGCGGGCGAGGTCATCTGCGGGGAGCTGACCGAGGCCACCGCTGAGGCCATCGGTGAGGTCGATCACGTCGCCGAGCTCGTCGATCCGGTGGATCTATTCGGTTGCATCGAGGGTCTGCCGGCCAACGTTGACAAATACACGCGCGGGTCCGTTCTCGTGGTGGCGGGCTCCTCCGCGTATCCCGGAGCTGCCATGATGGCCGCCAAGGCAGCGGCCCGCGCCGGCGCCGGCTATGTCGCGGTGGCGGCGCCGGAGACCTGTGCGAACCTGATCCGCATGGCGCTGCCCTCGGTCCCCGTCATCGGCGTCCCGGCAGATACCCGTGGCGCCTTCGGGGCGGCTGCGCGCTCCGTGGTGTGCGAGATCGCCTCAAAATATGACTGCGTGCTTTGCGGTCCTGGCATGACGACGGCCTCGGGATGCATGCAGGTTGTGACCGGGCTGCTCGAGGAGGACGTCCCGCTCATCTTGGACGCCGATGCCCTGAACTGCCTGGCACGGGTCACCATCGACGGGATAGAGAACACGCCGGAGCTCTACCGGCGCGAGGCGCCGCTCGTCATGACCCCCCATTATCGGGAGCTGTCGAGGCTCTCGGGCGGGGAGCGGGTTCGCGACCTTGCGAGCGCCATCGAGGCGGCCCAGGGGATCGTATGGGCTGCGGGCTCTAAGAACCTTGTGATCCTCGCCAAGGGCCCCACCACGGCCGCCATCGGCGTGGAGCGTGTCCTGCTGCCGCCCGCGGGCCCCGCCTCCTTGGCGACAGCCGGTTCAGGCGATGTCCTCGCCGGCATACTCGCGGGCACGATCGCCACGGCCTCGGTGGAGCCTGAGAGCTGGGAGCTCCTCTGCTCCTATGCGGTGGCCGTCCATTCGGGCGCGGGATACGCCGCTGCGCTCGCGATGGGTGCCAAGAGCGTCATCGCGACCGATCTCATCGAGGTCATAGGCCCGGCTATGCAGGCGGTTGAGGATGAGGCAAACGAGGCCCTCGGTCTTGGGGACCAGGAGGGGAGCGAGCATGGCGCTCAATAGGGAGCCCGCGACGCGATGGGCCTGGATCGAGATCGACCAGGGCGCCCTGCGCCGCAACACGCGGGCGTTCAAGAACCTGCTCGGCCCGCGTCAGCGCCTGTGCTGCGTGGTGAAGGCCGACGCCTACGGGCACGGGGCGGTGGAGTGCGCCAAGATCATGTACGCCACCGGTGCCGATATGTTCGCCGTCGCCACGGTGCGCGAGGGCGTTGCGCTGCGCGAAGGCGGCATTAAGGCCCCTATCCTGCTGCTCTCGGAACCTCCTATCGAGGCGGCGGACACCTTGCTCGCCCATCAGATCATGCCCTCGATCTACACGGCCGAGTTCGCCCTCGCCTACGGGGAGCGCGCCGTGAGCGCCGGCGTGGTGGGCAAGTACCACATGGCCATCGAGACCGGGATGAACCGCATCGGCGTGCACCACACCGAGGTTGTTGAGTTCCGGCGTAGCGTCGAGTTCCATCGCGGTATCGCCTGCGACGGCGTCTTCACGCACTTCGCGACCGCCGATGAGCCCGATGGCTGGGACTACAAGCTTCAGTGCCGGCGATTCGAGGAGGCGGTCACCGCGATGCAGGAGGCTAGGTTCCCCTGCGGCATCGTGCACTGTGACAACACGCCCGCCTCGATCCTCGATCCGTCGACGCATTTCGACATGATTAGGGCCGGTATCGGCCTATATGGTCTGCAGCCGGCTGAGCGCACCGCTCCGGTGTTCCCCCTCGATCCGGTCATGAGCGTGCGCGCCCGCGTCACACGGGTGACGCATCCCGCGATAGGCGAGGGCGTGGGCTACGGTTTCACCTATCGCGTGCCCCGCGCCCGCGTCCAGATCTGCACGCTGCCCGTTGGGTACGCCGACGGGCTCTCGCGCACGCTTTCCAATCGCATGGACGTGCTGTTTCGGGGAAGCCGTGTCCAGCAGGTGGGTAATATCTGCATGGACCAGTTCATGGTTGCCATCACGGAGACCTCGAAGCGTCAGATGCCCGAGGCCGAGATCGGGGACGCCATGACCATCATCGGACGCGATGGCGACGAGCAGATCACCGCCGACGAGCATGCGCGTCTGCGTGGCACGATCAACTACGAGGTCGTATGCGACTTCGGCCTGCGCCTTGAGCGCGTATACCGTTAGGAGGCCGACATGGGTGTGATGCACATACCCGGACATGAGAACCAAAGGCCGCGGGAGGTCAGCCTCGAGGAGATCCGCGCGGTCATGGGGGACTGCCGCCTGTGCGAGCTCGCTCAGACCCGCACGACGCTCGTCTACGGCGTGGGCAATCCGCGCGCCCGGGTGATGTTCATCGGCGAGGCGCCGGGCAAAAACGAGGACCTGCAGGGAGAGCCCTTCGTTGGACGGGCCGGGGAGAATCTGAACGGCATCCTCTCCCTCGCCGGCCTCAAGCGCGACGACATCTACATCGCCAACGTGCTCAAGTGCCGTCCCCCGGGAAACCGCAACCCCAAGCCTGAGGAGGTGCTCGCCTGCTCGCCGTTCCTGCGCGAGCAGATCCGGAGCATCTGGCCGGACATCATCGTGACCTTGGGCAACCCGGCGACCCATTTCGTCTTGAAGACCGAGATAGGCATCACGCGCCTGCGCGGCCGATTCCACCAGATGGGGCATTTCGTGGTCATGCCGACCTTCCATCCTGCGGCGGCGCTGCGCAATCCCGCATGGCAGGAGCTGCTTGAGGCCGACTTCAGGATGCTTGGGGACTACCTCGCGCGCCATCCGGTTGGTTCCGGGGCTCAGGTGCCCGCGGAGCATTCGGAGGCATTGCCGAAGGCGGTGGAGTGACGTGGCGCTTGAACGGGTGGACGCCCGGGTCTTCCGCAGCGGGAGCGCCGCGGATACGGAGCGCCTGGGCGAGCTCGTGGCCCCCTGTTTGGCCGAGGGCGATGTACTCGTGCTCACCGGTGGTCTCGGCGCGGGCAAAACGCAGTTCACGCGTGGGGTCTCGCGGGGTCTGGGCGATGAGCACCCGGTGACGAGCCCCACCTTCGCCCTCATGGCCGTGCATGACGGGGGCAGCCTCCCGTTGTTCCACTTCGATCTCTACCGTCTCGAGCATGCCTATGAACTCGAGGATACGGGTATCTTCGACGTGCTGGGATATGAGGGGGCCTGCCTACTCGAATGGGGCGAGCAGTTTCAGGACGAGTTGACGGACGCCTATCTCAGTGTGACGATCACGCGGCTGGGCGAGGACGAACGGGCTTTAGAGTTCGTGGGCCACGGCGCCCGCTCCCGTGCGCTGGCGGACGCTATCGACCACGCGGTGGCGGAGGCGCTCGGGTAGGGTGCTGCGGGATCATATCGATGGCATGTCGCGCCGCGCCACATCCAGGCGCGGCGTTCGGTGTAGATAGGTTGGATTTGTGACGATGCATGAGAGCGATGATGAGATGACCCGGGTGCTCGCGATCGACACCTCGACGGATATGCTTGCCTGCGCCGTTGGGTCCGTGCGTGCCGGGAAGCCGATGGGCGACGGGGCGGTTGACGTTCTTGCGGCGGGCGACCATCGCTGCCGGCGCCGCGCCAACGTTGAGCTGGTGGGGACGGTCGATACCACCCTCACCCAAGCGGGCGTGGGGGTTGACGATCTCGATGCGATCCTCGTCGGGCGCGGTCCCGGCTCCTTCACCGGGGTTCGTATCGGGATATCCACGGCCAAGGGCCTGGCGACTGGCGCGAATCTGCCACTCTACGGCGTTTCGACCCTCGACGCCACAGCGTGGACCGCATGGCATGCCGGTGTCCGCGGGCGGCTCGGCGTCGCCGCCGATGCCATGCGCGGCGAGGTCTACCCGGCGCTCTACGAGCTCACCGATGCGGGCGTCGCCCGTCTGTTCGAGCGGGAGCGGGTGCTCAAGGCCGCCGACGCGGTAGCGACCTGGCGTGCCCTCCCGTTTTCATCGGATCTCCTGCTCACGGGCGATGGCCTCGTGCGATACGGAGCGCTGTTCGAGGAGGCGGGGCTCATGGGCCGCGCCTTGGATCAGGATCTCTGGTGGCCAAATGGGCAGGGCCTCATCTCGGCATTCGCCGCTGCGGGCGGCGCAGCCGCGGCGGGCATCGGAAACGGGGATCCGGCGGCGGTGCTGCCGGTGTACACGCGGCTCTCGGACGCCGAGGAGAATGAGCGCCGTCGTCTGGGGCTTGCCGGCGATGCGCATGTCGCGCCCACCGGGGTGGCCGATGAGCTCGCCGGACGGCACCTGCAGCTCAGACCCCTTGCCGCATCGGACGCCGAGGCCGCCGCTGCCCTCGATGCAGTGTGCTTCAACGAGGGCGCGCACACATCCTGGACACCCGAGATGTTTCTCTCGGAGCTCTCTGAGGGGCTGACCGCCCCCCGGGCATGGTGGGTCGCCCATGACGATGGCGAGCTCATCGGCATCGCGGGCGGCATGGTGATCGACGCCGACGTGCAGATCCTGGATGTGGCGGTCTCCCCTGAGCACCGGCGCCGCGGCATCGCGCGCAAGCTGCTCGCCCATGTGAGCTACGATGCCCAGATGCTCGGCTGCACCTCCGCTTCCCTGGAGGTTGAGGCCGGGAATGATGCCGCGATCGGACTGTACGAGGACCTGGGATTCAGCCGCGCTGGATGTCGCCGCGACTACTACGGGCCCGGCAGCGACGCCGTGGTCATGACGGCGCCGTTGCCGCTCTCATTGCCGGTGGATGCGTCCTCCCCCGAGCCCACGGCCGCTGCGGCGCGGGACTGGCCTGCGCCGGCGCAGGCCAAGTCCGAGCGCGCGGAGATCGAGCGTCGCCGTCTCGTGCTCGCGATCGAGAGTTCCTGCGATGAGACCGCCGTGGCGATCATCGACGCCGACGGGGCCCTCCTGGCGAATCAGGTGTCCACGCAGATTGACTTCCATGCCCGGTTCGGGGGTGTGGTGCCCGAGATCGCGTCGCGCAAGCACGTCGAGGTCATCGTCGGTGTGGTCGAGGCTGCGCTGGAGGAGGCGAGCGAGGCCCTGGGGCTCACGGGCGGCACGCTCTCCCCGCGTGAGCTCGCGGCGGTCGGCGTGACCCAGGGTCCCGGCCTCGTGGGCGCGCTCGTGGTGGGCGTCGCGTTCGCGAAGGGGCTCGCCTTCGCGGCCGGTCGCCCGCTCGTCTGCGTGAACCACCTCGAGGGGCACCTCTTCGCCAACCTGCTCGCAGACCCGGATCTGAAACCCCCCTTCATCTTCACCCTCGTCTCCGGCGGGCACACCATGCTCGTGCACGTGCGCGCCTGGGGAGACTACCGGGTGCTGGGCGAGACGCTCGACGACGCGGTGGGCGAGGCCTTCGACAAGGTGGCGAAGGCGCTCGGCTCGGGGTATCCAGGCGGCCCCATCATCTCCCGGCTCGCAGAGGAGGGGAATCCGGAAGCCATAGACTTCCCACGCGCGATGATGCACAGCCACGACTATCGTTTCTCGCTCTCGGGCCTGAAGACGGCGGTGGTGACCTATATCGAGCAGGAGACGGCGGCCGGTCGCACAATCCATCTGCCCGATCTCGCGGCGTCGTTTGAGGCTGCCGTCTTCGACGTGCAGTTCAAGAAAGCCTGGGATGCGCTGCGCGAGACGGGCGCAGAGTCATACTGCCTGGGAGGCGGGGTGGCCGCGAATCCGCACCTGCGCGAGCTCCTCACCCGGAAGCTCGGGCGTCGCGGCGTGCACGTGGTGCTGCCCCCACAGGGGGCGTGCACGGACAACGCGGCCATGATCGCCGAGGTCGCGCGTCGCAAGTTCGATCGGGGAGAGGTTTCTGGATTCGACATCGATGCGGATCCGAACATGACGCTGTAGCAGCCCCTCAACCCGTGCGCCCACTTTGATGTCGTCGGCCGCCTGCACGCGGTTTGCAAGCACGCGGGCGGCTGAACGTAAGAGGGTGTGCCGCGTTGAGCTTGCTGATTGGACGCAGGGTTGATTTATCATGCAGGCTCTCCGGACCCGTCTGATACATCCCACCACCGCGCCTTTGGTCCACAACCGCCCTTTGCATGGGGAATGCCGGCTTCGAAGCCATGTTGATCCGGTGCGTCCGCATCTCTCATGCGAGGGGGAGGCGGGATGGATGGGACGCCGAAGCCCCGCACAAAAAAATCCCCGCAACCGCCCCGTTCCCGTTTTCGCGCTGGTGCGAGGCCGCAGCGCTGGGAGCCTCCGTGCGCCCACAGCGTGATCGCAGGATGCACGTGAGCGGGATGCGATTGACCGGGCTGGGAGCGCGGACCGGTGCCCGCAAGTACGGTACACTTGCCTGTGCTTGCTGCATTGAACGATAAAACCCAAGGAGGGTTTATGAATATCACCAAACGCGACGGCCGCGTGGAGCCCTACGACGGTCAGAAGATTGTCTCCGCCATCTGCCGCGCCTTCGCCGACGTCCGCGAGGCCTCCGATCCCACGGGCGCCGAGTTCGCCGATATCGCAGGCGAGCTCCTCATCGGGATCGAGGAGGCCGTGGGGCAGAACGGGCCGGCCTCCGTTGAGGCCATCCAGGACCAGGTCGAGCGCTCCCTTATGGAGCACGGTTACTTCGATGAGGCGAAGGGGTACATCCTCTACCGCCACCAGCGCGCCGAGGAGCGCTCCGAGCGGCATGTGATCGCGCTTGAGGCGGGCGCTCCCGAGCTCGAGCCCGTCCTCGTGGGTATCGCGCGCGACTTCGATCGCAAGGTCTACGCCCTCGCGAACCTCGCTGCGAAGTTCCGCAGCTTCATGAAGGCCGACATGTCAGTTGAGGAGCGCCTGGCCGCCCTCACCAGGGCCGCTGTCGAGCTCACGAGCCAGGAGGCCCCGCGCTGGGAGTTCATCGCCGCGCGCATCCTCGCCTTCTCCTTCCACCGCGACCTTGCGGCCATGGAGGCGGCACACGGGCTCACGACCCTCTACGACAAGCTCCGCTATCTCACGGACCAAGGCCTGTACGGCGATTACATCCTTGAGCGGTACACACCCGAGGAGATCGCCGAGGCGGCCACCTTCATCGACGAGGAGCGGGACGCCCTCTTCACCTATTCGGGCCTCGACCTCCTCATCAAGCGCTATGTGGTCTGCTCGCACCGCCGCGAGCCGCTGGAGAGCCCCCAGGAGATGTTCCTCGGCATCTCGCTGCACCTCGCCATGAACGAGACGGGGGACCGCCTCAGCTGGGTCCGTCGCTTCTACGACATGCTCTCCAAGCTCGAGGTGACCATGGCCACCCCGACGCTCTCCAACGCGCGCAAGCCCCAGCACCAGCTGTCGAGCTGCTTCATCGACACGGTGCCCGACAGCCTCGAGGGCATCTACCGCAGCATCGACAATTTCGCCCAGGTCTCCAAGTTCGGCGGCGGCATGGGCATGTACCTCGGCAAGGTGCGCGCCACCGGCGGCTCCATCCGCGGCTTTCAGGGGGCGGCCGGCGGCGTGATCAGGTGGATCCGCGTGATCAACGACACAGCCGTCGCCGTCGACCAGCTCGGCGTCCGTCAGGGCGCGGTTGCCGTGTACCTCGACGCCTGGCATCGCGATCTGCCCGAGTTCCTGCAGCTGCGCACCAACAACGGTGACGACCGCATGAAGGCGCACGATGTCTTCCCCGCGGTCTCCTACCCCGACCTCTTCTGGAAGATGGCCGAGGAGGACCTCGACCAGGACTGGTACCTCATGTGCCCGCATGACATCCTCACGGTGAAGGGCTATGCGCTCGAGGATTATTTCGGCGAGGAGTGGGAGCGGCGCTACCATGACTGCGTTGCCGACGCCCGCATCCCCAAGCGCGTCATGAGCATCAAGGACATCGTCCGCCTCGTGCTCAAGAGCGCCGTCGAGACGGGCACCCCCTTCACCTTCATGCGCGATACGGTGAACCGTGCGAACCCCAACCCCCATGCGGGCATCATCTACTGCTCGAACCTCTGCACGGAGATCGCCCAGAACACCAGTGAGATCGAGCAGGTCTCGCGCGAGATCGTCACCGAGGACGGCGACACCGTGGTGGTCTCGACCACCCGCCCCGGCGACTTCGTCGTCTGCAATCTGGCGAGCCTCTCCCTCGGTCACCTACCCGTGGAGGACGACGCCTACCTGTCCCGCACCGTCGAGACGGTCGTACGCGCCCTCGACAATGTGATCGATCTCAATTTCTACGCCCTGCCCTACGCGAAGATCACGAACCACACCTACCGCAGCATCGGCCTGGGCGTGTCGGGCTACCACCACATGCTCGCCAAGCGCGGGATCGCCTGGGAGAGCGAGGAGCACCTCTCCTTCGTGGATGACGTGTTCGAGCGCATCAACCGCGCGGCGATCGAGGCCTCGAGCGCGCTGGCGGCCGAGAAGGGCAGCTACAAGCTGTTCGAGGGCAGCGACTGGCAGACCGGCGCATACTTCGAGAAGCGCGGCTACACCTCGCCGGCCTGGCAGGAGACGGCGAAGCGCGTGGCCTCCCAGGGCATGCGCAACGCCTACCTGCTCGCCATCGCACCCACGAGCTCGACATCCATCCTCTCCGGCACCACCGCCGGCGTCGACCCGGTCATGAAGCGCTTCTTCCTTGAGGAGAAGAAGGGCAGCATGTTGCCGCGCGTGGCACCTGAGCTCTCCCTGGAGACCTATTGGTATTACAAGCCGGCCCATCTGATCGACCAGTCGTGGAGCATACGCGCCTCCGGCGTTCGCCAGCGCCACATTGACCAGGCTCAGTCGGTGAACCTCTATGTCACGAACGATTACACCATGCGCCAGGTGCTCGACCTCTACCTCCTGGCATGGCGCGCGGGCGTGAAGACGGTCTACTATATCCGCAGCAAGTCGCTTGAGGTCGAGGAGTGCGAGAGCTGCAGCAGCTAGGCGCCGGTTCGGGCGGCGCCGGGAAGGGGCGTGGCATGGCGGGTGTTGAGATCAAGCGGATCTATGAGGACCCGGCTCCGGAGGACGGCGAGCGCGTTCTCGTCGATCGCCTCTGGCCACGCGGGGTATCACGCGAGCGAGCCCGCCTTGATGCGTGGAACAAGGAGGTCGCGCCCTCGCCGGAGCTCAGGAAGTGGTTTGGACACGATCCGGAGCGCTTTGCGGCGTTTACCGAGCGCTACCGTGAGGAGTTGGACGGCTCTGAGGACGCTGCCGCGTTCGCGGCCCACTGCGCTGAGGTCGGTGCTGCCGGCGGTCGGGTGACCCTGCTGTACGCCGCGCACGACCCGGCGGTCAACCATGCGCTCGTGCTCAAGGCGTGGCTCGATGACCAACAGGGGAAGGGCGCCCAGGCGTAGCGTGCCCCTGTTCCGCGCATGAGGTCGATATCGGAAGATGCCAGGTTTCACCTGGGTGAAGTTGATAGAGAAGGGAAGCTTCATGACACTTGACGCCACCGACCAGCTCATCCGCACCCCGCTGTTCAACCCCGACGGCGACACGGAGGTGCGCGACCGCCGCATGATCGGCGGGAACTCCACGAACCTCAACGACTTCAACAATTTGAAGTATCCGTGGGTGTCGGACTGGTACCGCCAGGCCATGAACAACTTCTGGATCCCCGAGGAGATCAACCTCTCGCAGGACGTCAAGGACTACCCGCACCTCACTGAGGCCGAGCGCACAGCCTACGACAAGATCCTCTCCTTCCTCGTGTTCCTCGACTCGCTGCAGTCGGCGAACCTCCCCAACGTGGCCGAGTACATCACGGCCAACGAGGTGAACCTCTGCCTGCACATCCAGACCTTCCAGGAGTGCGTCCACTCGCAGAGCTACAGCTACATGCTGGACACCATCTGCAGTCCGGAGCAGCGCAACGACATCCTCTACCAGTGGAAAAACGACGAGCACCTGCTGCGCCGCAACACCTTCATCGGCGATCAGTACAACGCCTTCATGGAGAAGAAGGACGTGCGGACCCTCCTCAAGGTGATGATGGCCAACTTCATCCTCGAGGGCGTCTACTTCTACTCGGGGTTCATGTTCTTCTACAACCTCGCGCGCAACGGCAAGATGCCCGGGAGCGCCCAGGAGATCCGCTACATCAACCGTGACGAGAACACGCACCTCTGGCTCTTCCGCAGCATCATCCTCGAGCTCAAGCGCGAGGAGCCCCAGCTGTTCGACGATGAGACGGTGGCGGAGCTGCGCGCCATGCTCGAGGAGGGGGTGCGCCAGGAGATCGCCTGGGGCCACTACGTCATCGACGACCGCATCTCCGGCCTCACGCACGACATGGTGACCGACTACATCAAGTACCTCGGCAACCTGCGCTGGCACTCGCTTGGCTTCGGCACGCTCTTCGAGGGGTATGAGCGCGAGCCGGAGAACATGGCCTGGGTCAGCCAGTACTCCAACGCCAACATGGTCAAAACCGACTTCTTCGAGGCTCGGTCCACCGCGTATGCGAAATCAACGGCGCTGGTAGATGATCTGTAAGATAGGAGATCGGCCCGCAGGCCGCCGCGCGGTGAAATCGTTTTGAAACACGCGATTTGACGTGCGGATACAAAAGGGCCACACTCATCCTCACTCCACCAAAGAGGAGTGGCAGCAGAGGCGCACACGCGTGAAGGCGGTGCGCGAAGAAGGGATCTTCCAGCGATGAACCAGCTCCAGCTACAGATTATCAGCGTGATCATTATCTAGCGCGGGCTGACATAGGTCGCCCGCGTGGATAGCGGGCGGCTGAGACTATGAGACGGGGCCGTCGAATCGAATCGACGGCCCCGTCTTTTTCTATCGCGAAGACCCTCAAGAGGGAAGGGGAACGAGGATGAACGGTGTTGCGGTAATAGCGGTGGCTGCGGTGGTACTCGCCGCAGGGTACCTCCTCTATGGGCGATGGCTGGCCCGGACCTGGGGCGTTGACGACACGCGCATCACCCCGGCGCGCCGGATGCGGGACGGTCGCGATTTCGAGCCCGCATCGGGCTTCACGGTCTTCGCCCACCAGTTCAGCTCCATCTGCGGGGCCGGGCCGGTCACCGGCACGATCGTCGCGATGATGTTCGGCTGGCTGCCGGTGATGCTCTGGGTGCTCGTGGGCGGCATCTTCTTCGGCGCCGTGCACGACTTCGGGGCACTCTACGCCTCGATGAGGAACAACGGGAAATCGCTCGCCCAGCTCATCGAGACCTACATCGGCAAGACGGGGCGTCGGTTGTTCCTGCTGTTCTGCTGGCTGTTCTGCATCATCGTCATCGCTGCTTTCACGGATATGGTCGCCGGGACCTTCCGGATGGCGGAGGGGGCCGCAGCCGGCGTCGGCCTGGGCGTGGACGCGTCGAACCCCTCGTATGCCGCCGGGACCGCGGGCACGATCTCGCTGCTCTTCACCTTCGCGGCGATGGCCTTCGGATGGGCCTGCCGCCGGTTCAGCCTCAGCGGCGCCAAGGAGTTCGCCGTCGCTCTCGTCTCCATCGTCGCGATCTTCGCCGTGGGGATGCAGTTCCCCATCTACCTCGATAAGCTCGGCTGGTTTGCCGTCATCATGGTCTACCTGGTCTTCGCCAGCGCCATGCCGATCCAGGCGCTCAAGACCCCGCGCGACTACCTCACGAGCATCCTCATGATGGCCATGATCGCGGCGGCGGTGCTCGGCGTGGCCGTGCTGGGCACCGTGGGGCAGGCGACGATCACCGCGCCCATGGTGGTGGACAGCGAGACGATGGCCAAGCTCTCGGCTGCGGGGAGCAGCCTCTTCCCGGTGCTCTTCGTATCCGTGGCCTGCGGTGCGCTCTCGGGATTCCACAGCCTGGTGTCTTCTGGTACCTCTTCGAAGCAGGTCGAGCGCGAGTCTGATGCGGTGAAGGTCGGCTACGGCGCCATGATCGTCGAGTCCTTCGTGGCTGTGCTCGCCGTGGTGGTCGCGGGCATCATGTTCGCTGATATGAACACCGCAGGGACGGGCGCTCTGAACGGCGGGGTCCCCTCAACGCCCTTCCAGATCTTCGCCGCCGGTATCTCCCGCGGCATGCAGGCGTTCGGCGTGAATGCGACCGTGGCGACGGTCTTCATGACGATGTGCGTCTCAGCCTTGGCCCTGACCTCGCTCGACGCGGTCGCCCGTATCGCCCGCGCCTCGTTCTCCGAATTCTTCGCGAGTGGCAACGACGCTCGCGCGGTGGATGCGAATGATCGCCGCGGCGCGGTTCGGATCCTCATGAATCCCTGGTTCGCGACGGTTGTGACCCTCCTGCCCGGGCTCGCCCTGGCGTTCGGCGGCTATGCCAACATCTGGCCGCTCTTCGGCGCATCCAACCAGCTGCTCGGCGGCATGACGATGATCACGCTCGCGGTCTTCTGCAAGTGCACCGGGCGGCGTGGCTGGATGCTCTGGGTGCCGGTGGCCTTCCTGCTTTGCTGCACCTTCACCTCGCTGGTGCAGAGCGTGCTCGGGTGCTTCACGGCAGTGAGCACCTACGGGTTCTTCGGGATGATGCCGGCTTCCGCGGCTACGCCCGATGTCCTGGTGTCGGTGGCGGCGACGAAGGGACTGCAGCTCGTGTTCGCCCTGTTGCTCATGGTGCTCGGCGTGATCGTGGCGGTGCGCTGCCTGCGCGAGCTTGTGGTGAAGAAGGCGGGGTCCCTGCCCGATGAGCCGGAGGAGTGGACGGAGCTCGGTCGCGCCACCGTGAATGTGGAGCGAGCGGAGATGCCGGACGCTGGAGATGCCGTCACCGCATAACGGCATCAACGCGCACCTGAGTGCTTCCTGAGGCCCGATGCCCTTGTGGGTGTCGGGCCTTTTGCCGGCTTCGCGTGTCTGCGGGGTGATCTGCGCGTGGGGTGGAGAGGATTCGCGCCGCGTGCGTTTCGGGTATCCTTGTTCAAGATTACCGGCGCATGGCCTCGCCATGGGATTGCGACACGGGCCCAGAGTGACTCGGCGTCGGAGGAAAGGGGGTTGCGATGGATCCGATTACGCGGGGGATGTCAGGCCCTGCTGTTGAAGATGTGCAGACGCGCCTGGTCGGCCTGGGGTTCGAGGTTGCCGAGGACGAGATCGCCGCGCAGTCGTTCGGGCCCTCGACAGCGGATGCGGTCCGCGCCTTCCGCGGGGATCAGGGGCTCGCAGACGGCGACGAGGTGGATGCTCCCGCATGGAGCGCCTTGGTCGACGCCTCGTACAGGCTTGGCGATCGCACGCTTTATCTGCGCCTCCCCAATTTTCACGGCGCCGATGTCCGCGCCCTGCAGCAGGCGCTGAACACCCTGGGCTTCGCATGTGGCGAGGACGACGGCTGCTTCGGACCGCATACCGAGGCAGCGCTCCAGCAGTTTCAGGAGAACGTGGGCCTGTTCGCCGACGGCATGGCCTTCCAGGACACCTTCAGCTACATCAACCGGCTCAAGCACATCTGGGATGGAAAGCCCTCGGTGGTTGAGCTCGGCCCCGACGCCCGCACCGGGTTCGCTCGTGCCGCGACCGTGCTCGAGCAGGTGCGCGTCGCCGTGGGCGGCGAGGACGCCATCGCACGCAACATCGCGTCGCGCATGTGGAACATCGCCTCGGCCACCACGAACAACAGCGGCATGGTCCTCTACGACAGCGTGGCCCCGCAGGATGTCGATGTCATCTTCCATATCGCGAGCAACCCGCTACCCGATGACGCGGAGCCACGGGCAACGATCGTGCTCAGCGAGACGGGCAACCTTTCCCAGCGTATCCGCACCGCGGTGGCCGCATCCAAGCGCACGCCCGCACGGCTGCGCCTGGAGCTCACAGGGGCGTCGAGCTACGGGCAGTTCACCTCAAACGATGCGCAGACCCTCGCGGTCCGTCTGCTCGACGGCGTTTGCGATGCGCTGAGCGAGTAGATACGCTACACTGTTTCAGCGGCTGAGCCGCAGGTGTTGGGGCATCGTCCAGCGGCAGGACCCCGGTTTTTGGTGCCGGTTACGGGGGTTCGAATCCCTCTGCCCCAGCCATTTTTTGGCCGAAAAGCTTGCTACCGCAGACGGCTCACGAAGAAATCCGCCATGTCCATGAGGAGCTTCTTGCAGCCCGGTTCGAGCTTCACGGGTGAAAGTGTCGCCTTGGCGCGTGCGATGAGCGCTTCGGCTTTGGCGCGTGCGAACGCGATCGAGCCCGTCTCCTCGAAGAGCTCCACCGCACGCGCGAGCATTGCCTCGTCCTTTGTGCCGGCGCGTAGGATCGCTTCGATCTCGTCGTGGTGCTGCGGGTCCGACAGCGCGTGAACTGCTACGAGGGTGCGTTTGCCCTCGGTGATGTCGGTGCGGAAATCCTTCTCGCGGCCGTTCTTCTCGCCAATCAGGTTCAGCAGGTCGTCTTGGATCTGGAAGGCGAGCCCGGTGTCGAGGCCGAAGGACCTGAGGGCGGTCACCTGCTCCTCGGTGCCGCCGCCGATAATGGCCCCGCAGGCCAAAGGCGTGGCGCCGCTGTAGTGGGCGGTCTTCAACGTCGCCATGGTGAGATAGTCGTCAACGCTCAGATCGAAGCGCTCGTCGCGCACCCAGCCGAGATCGAGGGCCTGTCCCTCGATGGTCCGCGTCGTCATGTCGACCAGCTCATGGAGGAGCCGGACCTTCAAGGCATCATCAAGGGCTGCATCCCGCAGCACGGCCCCGGTCACCAGCGAGAGCGCGAGGTCACCGCAGTTGATCGCGATGCCCTCGCCGGCGGTGAGGTACATGCAGGGCTCACCGCGCCGAAGCGTGCCGTGGTCGGCGATGTCGTCATGGATGAGGGCCGCGCTCTGAAAGTGCTCGATGGCCGTCGCGGCGCTGAGGGCGCGCTCGAACTCCCCGCCCACCGCCTGGCAGGCGAGCATGCAGATCAGGGGGCGGTGGCGCTTGCCGGCCGTCTGCGCGAACCGTGCGAGCGGCGCGTAGAGGTAGGCGTCGATGTCGGCGTTCTCGGTCTGCCCCTGGAAGGCCTGGATGAGATGGGCGTTGATCTCAGCTACATGCTGTTCCAGGAAGCTGACGAAGGGATTCTTCACGCGTGGTCGCTCTCTTCTACGAGACGGGGCGGGTGCGGGGCAGGCGTTTCGCTAGCGCTCGGTGCGGTAGCCGTCCGGGTTCTGGGACTGCCAGCGCCAGGAGTCGCGGCACATGTCGGCGATGTCGAACTGAGCCTTCCAGCCCATCTCGCGTTCGGCCTTGCTCGCGTCGCACCAGTTGGCGGCGATGTCGCCGGCGCGACGCGGCTTGACCGCATAGGGGATCTCGTGCCCACAGGCCTTCTCGAAGGCGTGGATGACCTCGAGGACCGAGGTCCCCGTGCCGGTTCCCAGGTTGAAGACCTCAACGCCGGTGCGCCCGTTCATCCAGTTCAGCGCGGCGACATGACCGGTCGCAAGATCGACGACATGGATGTAATCGCGCACCCCTGTGCCGTCAGGCGTGGGGTAATCATCCCCGAAGACCTGGACAGCCTCGAGCTTGCCGACGGCGACCTGGGCCACGTAGGGGACGAGGTTGTTCGGGATGCCCTTGGGGTCCTCACCCATAAGCCCTGACTCGTGGGCGCCGATGGGGTTGAAGTAACGCAGGAGCACGACGTTCCAGTTGGGGTCGGCGGTGTGGATATCGGTGAGGATCTGCTCGATCATCCATTTGGTCCAGCCGTAGGGGTTGGTGGCCATCTTCTTGGGCGACTCCTCCGTCACCGGCGGGTTGTCCGGGTCTCCATAGACGGTCGAGGAGCTCGAGAAGATGATTGACTTGCAGCCGTGGGCGCGCATGGTGTCAACGAGGGCGAGGGTGCTCTCGATGTTGTTGTGGTAGTACTCGATGGGCTTCGTGACGCTCTCTCCCACGGCCTTGAAGCCGGCGAAGTGGATCACGCGGTCGATGCGGTGGGCGGTGAAGATGCGCTCGAGCGCGGCGCGGTCGAGAACATTCTCCTGGTAGAAGGTGAGGTTTGCCGCATGCTGCTCCCCGACGATCTCGCGGACGCGCTCGAGGGCCACCTCGCTCGCATTGGAGAGGTCGTCGACGACCACCGTCCGGTATCCGCGATTCAGGAGCTCGACCACGGTGTGCGAGCCGATGAACCCAGCGCCTCCCGTGACCAGGACGCAGGTGTCTTCGGGCTTGAGGGTTTCGGACATGGGTGCTCCTTCCGCACGCGCGCATTGCAGTGAAGTATACCGCGCGACCGAGTTCGACGTGCACCCGGGCATGAGAACGGCCGCTGTCGGCGCTTCATGGAGATTGGTCGCGCGCCCGCTCATGCGCTATCCTTAGAGAGCACATTTGACCGAAACATATTCATACGCACAAAAACTGGAGTCTATATGTCAACGCCAAATGATCGTTTCCGAGCCCGTACCTCGACGGATGCCGTTCTCGCAGCCGCGTACCAGGTTGGGGTCTCGCGCCGTTCAGCCATGAAAACGCTCTTCGCTGCCGCAGGCGCCGCCGTTCTCTTCGCCAACCCCGTGCGCGCCCGCGCCGCAGACGCCACGGACGAGACCAAGCAGGCCCTCGCCACCGCGCAGGCGGAGTATGAGAAAGTCCAAGCGCAGATGAACGAGCTCTCCGCTCAGTTCCAGTCGCTTTCCGAGCAGCAGGACAAGACGATCTCTCAGATCGAGGATGTCCAGGGTCAGATCGACACCACGCAGGCCGAGATTGACGAGAAGCAGGCCGAACTCGAGAAGAAGCAGTCCGTTCTCTCAACGCGCGTCTCCAGCAACTACAAGGCCGGCGACGCCGACGCGCTCGCTATGATCTTGTCCTCCACCTCCTTCGAGGACCTGGTCTCCAAGGCTTTCTACGTCAACAAGGTAAATGAGAGCGATCAGAAGGCCATCAACGAGGTCAACACCATCCAGAAGACCCTGGAGGAACAGCGCACCAACCTCGAGTCGCAGAAGAGCGAGCTTGAGACCCTGAAGGCGGCCCAGGCCGACCAGCTCGAGCAGATGAAGGCGAAGAAGACCGAGGTCAAGAAGCTCGTCGACGGCCTTTCCGATGAGGTGAAGGCCCTGATCGCCAAGCGCGATGACGAGATCCTCGAGTCCGCCAAGGCCGAGGAGGCCGCCCGCCAGGCTGCCGCGGCAGCCGCCGCGGCCCGCGCGGTCTCGAGCTCCTCAAGCTCAGGTGCCTCCGGCGTCATCTCCGGCACGAGCCAGGCGTCAGCCGGTGCCGGCGCCCAGCAGCGCGTCGTGAGCGCCTGCGGCTCCACCCCCTCGCCCGGTGCCGGCTACTGCGCCGCCTGGGTGAGCTACGTGTTCTCGAACGCCGGCCTCGGCAGCGTGTACGGCAACGCCGATGACATGTACAACGCCTGGTGCACGAGTTCGGACAAGAGCAAGCTCAAGGTCGGCATGATCATCGCCGTCTCCACTCACCCGCACACCTGGGCAGGTCAGATCTACGGTCACGTGGGCATCTACGTGGGCGGCAACACGGTGATGGACAACATCGGCTACATCCGCAGCATCAACGTCGATCAGTGGGTCAACTTCTACGGCGGCACCGTCACCCCGCGCTGGGGTTGGGCGAACGGGCTCAACCTGGAGGCGTAGCAGCCCCCTCGGCCGTCCCGATTGCTGGCATGAGCACCCCGTGTACCGCGGATGCGGCGCACGGGGTGTTTTTTGCGTACCGGCTCCATACCGATGGGAGGGGCACCGAATTCGGTAATCGGTGGGGATGGGGCGTCACTCGTGGAGGATGCCGCCACGCAGTCAGGGGCCGATCGGGATCTCCGAGCGCCCGACGCGTCGATCTCCTCCTATATGGCCAGCAACGCGACGAGCACTGTCAGATACGCCGTGAATCCCAGGCAGAAGGGGAGGTCTCGACGGGGTGTGAAGCTGAGGACGCGATAATGGGTGCGGCCTGCTCCCCCGGTGTAGCATCGGGCGTCCATGGCGCGCCCGAGATTGTCGGCGTGGCGCAGTGCGCTCGCGAAGATGGGCACGATGAGCGGGACGCAGGCGCGGGCGTAGGCGAGGGCCCCCTTGCCCTCGAAGTCCGCGCCGCGCGCCGCCTGCGCCGCCATGACGCCGTTGACCTCCTCAACAAGCGTGGGCACGAAACGCAGCCCGATGGAGAGGATGAGCGCCACCTGGGTCACCGGAGCACCGAAGCGCTCCAGCGGCTTGAACACGGCCTCGAAGGCGTCGCAGAGCGCGGTGGGCGTGGTGGTGAGCATGAGCAAACCGCCGCCGATGAGCAGCAACGCGAAACGGGTGGTGAACAGGACGGCTGCGGCGAGCCCGTCGGTGTGAATCGACACGAGACCGACGGAGAGGAGGACGTCACCTGTTTGGATGAAGAACAGGTTGAAGACGGATGTGATGATCAGGAAGGCGAGAACGGGCCTCACCTGGGCGGCAAGCCGTCCGAGCGGCACATGGGAGCAGATGGCTGTCGCCCCGGCTGCGGCTGCAGCGGCCGCAAGCGTCGCGGCGTCCCGAACGAAGAAGCAGCTGATCATGAAGAGCACCGTCACGATGAGCTTCACGCGGGGGTCCAGGCGGTGGATGGGGGAATCGGCGGAGTAATACTGGCCGATGCTAACGCGCAACGCCATCGGGCCCCACCTCCCCCAGGGCAGCCGCGATGGCGTCGACCAGGGCACCTAAGGTGAGTGGCGGCTCCGATGCGGCGGGGAGAATGCCGGCGCCTGCAAGTGAGCGAGCCAGGCGAAGGGCTGCGGGGATGCCGGGGGTCTGCGGCTGGGCGGCACCGAAAACCGTGCGCGGGCTGCCGTCGGCGACCGTCCGTCCGGCCTCGAGGGCGATCACGCGGTCGGCGAGCTCGGCGGCATCTTCCATGGAATGCGTGATGAGCAGCAGGGTGGTGCCAGCCTCCTTAAGGTTGAGGAGCAGCGAGCGCATCCGCGCCCGTCCTGCGGGGTCAAGCCCGGCCATGGGCTCGTCGAGAACCAGGATCGGCTGGCGCATGGCGAGCACGCCGGCGAGGGCGACGGAGTGCCGCTGTCCTCCCGAGAGCGCGAAGGGGGAGCGCGCAAGGAAGGCCTCGTCGGCGGGGAGCCCCACGGCGGTGAGGGCAGTTCGGACGCGGACGCCCACCTCGTCATCGGGGCATCCGAGATTGCGCGGACCGAAGGCGACATCCTCGAAGATGGTGCGGGCGAAGAGCTGGCGTTCAGGCAGCTGGGCGACGAAGCCAACGAGCCGTCTGAGCTCACGACGGCGTTTGCGGTCGGTGGTGTCGATGCCCCCCACCTTCACTGTGCCAGAGCTGGGCACCCTGAGGGCGCAGGCGAGCGATGCCACGGTGGACTTCCCCGATCCAGTGCGACCGACAAGTGCTGTGAGGGTGCCGGGCATAAGCGAGCAGCTAAACCCCGTCAGGGCCGCAGGGGCGTTTCGGTTCCCCCGCTCTGCGTAGGAGAAGGAGACATGGTCGAAGACGAGCGCGGCCTCAGCCCCCTGCGCGCGAACGAGGTGCCCGTCCTGGAGAACAGGCGGCTCTGCACCGGTGGCATGCGCGGTCTGTATCTGATGGGCCGCCGATGAGTCACGTTGGGGGCGGTTCCACCCCTGCATCTGCCCTTGGAGCCAGAGCACAAGGCCCGACTCGTCGGTGACAGGGGGAACGGCGAGCCCGCGCTCGATCAAGGCATGCGCCACACGCAAGTGAAAGGGGAGCCCGAGCCCGAGTCGCTCGATCATCTCACGGTGCTCGAAGACCCGTGCCGGCGTATCGTCCATGACCACGCGTCCCCCGTCCATGACCACCACGCGGTCGGCGGCGAGGGCGTCGTCCATGAAGTGGGTGACATGCACGATGGTGATGCCGTGCCCGGAGAGACTGTCGATGACCCCATGAATCTCGCGATGCCCCTCAGCGTCGAGCATGGCCGCCGGCTCGTCGAGCAAAAGGACCCGCGGCCCCATGGCGAGGGCGCCGGCGATGGCGACGCGCTGCTTCTGGCCGCCTGAGAGGTCGGCGGGATCGCGCCGCGCCTCATCCGACATGGAGACGGCCGCAAGGGCGGCCTCCACCCGCTGGGCGATTTCAGGGGAGGGCACGCCCAGGTTCTCGGGACCGAAGGCGACGTCATCGGCGACGACGCTCGTGACCATCTGGTCCTCGGGGTGCTGGAAGACCATGGCGACCTGGCGGCGCACCGCGAGTGCTCCGTCCGCTACCGCGGGGTCGATGCCCATGACGTGGACCGTTCCCGAGTTTGCGAGCACGAGGGCATTCATAAGCTGTAGAAGGGTTGACTTGCCGGATCCGTTGCTCCCGAGGATGCAGACGCGCTCGCCGGCGCGTATGCGCAGCGTAACGCCGGCGAGCGCGGCAGTCTCCCCGTAAGCGTACTGGGCGTTCTCTATGACGATCTGAGCTTCTTCCATCATTCCTGTGACGATGTGAGGACATTCATGGCCGGCGTGAGCAGGACCTGGCCCGCCACGACGTTGATGACCATCTTGATGAGGTTGAACGGCAGGAGGATGGGGAGGATCATCGCGGCGACATCGGCCATGGTGACGGCCGTGTAGAGCGGGGTGACGATGAGGTTCGCCGCGCATGAGAGCGCGACGGCGACGACCGCCCCCGCGATCATACCCGCGACCGAGGCCGCCCGGCCGCTCTTGCCGCGCTGGTAGATGATGGCGGCCAGGATGACGAACGCGCAGGTGTTCAGCGTGCCCATGATGGCGCCAAAGGGGTCGAGGAAGACGCGGGGGAGCCAGGAGATGATGGCGACCGCAGCGCCGAATTTCGGGCCGAAGGCGAGCGCTGCGATGAGGCAGATGATGCCCGAGGGATCGTAGGCCAGCCAAGGGGCTGCCGGCATGAGGGGGATCTGAATGAAGCTCGCAATCAGCGATGCAGCCGTGAGCAGGCCGGCGAGTGCGATTTTTCTGGTGTTGATGGTGCCCATGGGGCCTCCGTTTCTTCCGTCCGGACTGTAACCGTCGGCCCCGGAATCTCACCGGGTCAACCGCCGCAGCGGGTCGCGGGCTCCTGGATGGTATGAACAGCCAGTCACCGCCGGTGGGGAATCTCACCCCGCCCTGAAACTACGGCAACACTATACACGCTCTGCTGCATTGTTCAAGCGTGGGGTATAGTTTTCGGAGACGAGACGATGAGAGCGGGTGCCCCATGCATGCATACGACAGCTTCAACGAGGACCTCCTCGGCGCGCTTGCCGCCGTTGTGGGTGAGGACGACGTGCTCATGGTCGAGCCCATGCGGGCGCATACGACGTTCAAGATCGGCGGTCCCGCTGACGTGCTCGTGCGCCCGCACACCCCTGAAGAGGCCGTCCGCGTCCTCGATCTCCTCTCGATCGGCGG
>NZ_LT838842.1:52828-221018 GCF_900176655.1 Collinsella vaginalis | reverse complement strand
CACGCGTGACGCCGCCGCCCGCCGCGTCGCCGCGCCCGACGCCGCAGAGATCGATCGCGCTCTCGCCGAGGGCCCCAATCCGCTGCACCACCAGGAGCCGGTCGCCTGCGACTACGCGCGCCGGGAGATGGCGACCTCCCCGGAGAACGCCCTCGTCGGCATGGCGTACGCCCTCGGTGGCGACGCCCTCGACCGCAAGCGCGTGATCGGCGCCGACATCCTGTTCGAAGCCCTGCTCGGCTCCAACGAGGCGCCGATCAAGAAGGCCATCCTCGCGGCCGGTCTGGGCGGCAACGTCATCAGCTACACGCAGGCGGTTTTCCTGCAGCCCTATGAGCTCATCATCCTGCAGGGCGCGCGGGAGGGCGTGGCCCAGGAGCTTCGCCGCGTGATCGAGGAGGAGTGCCGGCGTCTGGTTCGGGAGGGCATCCCCCGCGCCCGCCTCGAGGCCGTGCTCTCCAGCAACGAATTCGATCTGCGCCAGCGCGACTTCGGCACGGCCGACGGCGTGGTCCTCGCCCTCGATGCCCTGTCAACCTGGCTGTACGACGACGATGCCGCGACGCTCGCACTCTCCTACGGCCCGGTCTACGCCGAGCTCCGCCGCGAGCTCGAGGGCAGTTTCTTCGAGGACCTGCTCCGGGAGATCGTGCTCGAGAGCGACCATCACGCCCTCGTGGATCTCGTACCGGTTGANGACCCGCGGCCCCATGGCGAGGGCGCCGGCGATGGCGACGCGCTGCTTCTGGCCGCCTGAGAGGTCGGCGGGATCGCGCCGCGCCTCATCCGACATGGAGACGGCCGCAAGGGCGGCCTCCACCCGCTGGGCGATTTCAGGGGAGGGCACGCCCAGGTTCTCGGGACCGAAGGCGACGTCATCGGCGACGACGCTCGTGACCATCTGGTCCTCGGGGTGCTGGAAGACCATGGCGACCTGGCGGCGCACCGCGAGTGCTCCGTCCGCTACCGCGGGGTCGATGCCCATGACGTGGACCGTTCCCGAGTTTGCGAGCACGAGGGCATTCATAAGCTGTAGAAGGGTTGACTTGCCGGATCCGTTGCTCCCGAGGATGCAGACGCGCTCGCCGGCGCGTATGCGCAGCGTAACGCCGGCGAGCGCGGCAGTCTCCCCGTAAGCGTACTGGGCGTTCTCTATGACGATCTGAGCTTCTTCCATCATTCCTGTGACGATGTGAGGACATTCATGGCCGGCGTGAGCAGGACCTGGCCCGCCACGACGTTGATGACCATCTTGATGAGGTTGAACGGCAGGAGGATGGGGAGGATCATCGCGGCGACATCGGCCATGGTGACGGCCGTGTAGAGCGGGGTGACGATGAGGTTCGCCGCGCATGAGAGCGCGACGGCGACGACCGCCCCCGCGATCATACCCGCGACCGAGGCCGCCCGGCCGCTCTTGCCGCGCTGGTAGATGATGGCGGCCAGGATGACGAACGCGCAGGTGTTCAGCGTGCCCATGATGGCGCCAAAGGGGTCGAGGAAGACGCGGGGGAGCCAGGAGATGATGGCGACCGCAGCGCCGAATTTCGGGCCGAAGGCGAGCGCTGCGATGAGGCAGATGATGCCCGAGGGATCGTAGGCCAGCCAAGGGGCTGCCGGCATGAGGGGGATCTGAATGAAGCTCGCAATCAGCGATGCAGCCGTGAGCAGGCCGGCGAGTGCGATTTTTCTGGTGTTGATGGTGCCCATGGGGCCTCCGTTTCTTCCGTCCGGACTGTAACCGTCGGCCCCGGAATCTCACCGGGTCAACCGCCGCAGCGGGTCGCGGGCTCCTGGATGGTATGAACAGCCAGTCACCGCCGGTGGGGAATCTCACCCCGCCCTGAAACTACGGCAACACTATACACGCTCTGCTGCATTGTTCAAGCGTGGGGTATAGTTTTCGGAGACGAGACGATGAGAGCGGGTGCCCCATGCATGCATACGACAGCTTCAACGAGGACCTCCTCGGCGCGCTTGCCGCCGTTGTGGGTGAGGACGACGTGCTCATGGTCGAGCCCATGCGGGCGCATACGACGTTCAAGATCGGCGGTCCCGCTGACGTGCTCGTGCGCCCGCACACCCCTGAAGAGGCCGTCCGCGTCCTCGATCTCCTCTCGATCGGCGGTGTGCCGGCGACGGTGGTGGGCAATGGGTCTGACCTGCTCGTCGGCGATCGCGGCATCCGCGGTGCCGTGGTGCTCTTCCGGGAGAACATGGCGGGCATCCAGGTGACAGGGGAGCGTGTGGTCGCCGAGGCGGGTGCCCCGCTGCGTGATGTGGCCCTCGCCGCCGCGGATGCGGGTCTTTCCGGCATGGAGCCCCTCTGGGGGATTCCCGCCACCGTGGGTGGGGCCTGTCATATGAACGCCGGCGCCTACGGCGGCCAGACCTCCGACGTGCTCGAATCGATCAGCGTGTACGCGCCCGGTGCACCGGGCGAGAAGGGTCGGGTCGTCGAGCTTCCCGCCGCCGAGCTCGCGATGGGGTATCGCAAGAGCCGGGTCCACGACGAGGGCCTCACGGTGCTCTCGGCGACCTTCCGCCTGGCCCCTGACAGCGCCGATGCGATCCGTGCGGCCATGGACGATTTCAGGCAGCGGCGCGAGGAGAAGCAGCCCCTCGAGATGCCGAGCGCCGGGTCGACCTTCAAGCGCCCCGAGGGCTATTTCGCGGGCAAGCTGATCATGGATGCGGGCCTTCGCGGCGCGCAGGTGGGCGCCGCGAAGGTTTCGGAGAAGCATTGCGGTTTTGTGGTGAACACCGGGAGCGCCACCGCGCGGGACGTGCGGGCTCTGATCGAGCATGTGCAGGACGAGGTCCGTCGCCAGTTCGGAGTGGAACTCGAGCCCGAGGTCAAGCAGATCGGGGAGTTCTAGCGACCGGATACGCAAGCGCTCGTTGACCTGGTCCTGTGGCTATACCGTTAGAAACACCATCGCGATGATCATGGCGAAGCCGGCGAGATCGGTGGGGGCGAAGACCGTTCCGATCATGACGGCGCTCGTGATCGTGGCCGAGACGGGCTCCACGGTACCGAGCAGGCTGGCCCGCATCGAGCCCACATCCTTCACGCCTTGCATGTAGAGCAGGTAAGCGAGCAGGGAGCCCACGAGGATGAGCACGGCGTACGCGGTCCATCCGCTGCCATCGAGGGCGGGGATCGCATCCCATGGGCGCGCGATGGCGCTGACCGCGACGCCCGAGGCGAACATCGCCGAGCCCGTGACGACGGTCGATCCGTATTCGGGCAGGATGCGCGCGGGCAGGATGGCCACGAGCGCCGCCGCCACGGCGGTGAGGCCGCCCATGGCGAGGCCCAACGGCGGGATGGCGAGGCGTGCGGGATCCCCGCCCGTCGCGATCAGGAAGGTACCACCGAGGGCTAGGGCCACGCCGATCAGCTCGCGGGTTCGCGGACGGCGCCGTGAGCGGAGGCAGGAGTAGGCCATGATAAGGACCAGCTGCAGGCACTGCAGGACGGTTGCCGTGCCGGGGTTGGTGATCTGCACGGTCACGAGGTAGGCGAACTGGTTGAACAGGAGGCCGAAGCCGGCGAAGATCAGAAGCTCGCGCCGATGGGCGGGCGTGGTCCACAGCCTGATCAGACGCTCCCGGTCGAAGATCAGCGCGATGGCGATGAACAGGATCCCGGCGAGCAGCTGCCGCGAGCTCATCAGCCAGATCACGTCAACGTGGTAGCGCTCGAAGAGGAAGCTCGCGGCCGTGCCGGAGAATCCCCAGAACGCGCCGCCGACAAGGGTGGCGGCAACGCCGCGGAGGAGCGTCCGGGACGCGTCGTCGTTCAGACGCTCACGCCAGACGCGGCGCTCAGCCCGCGCAGCCTCTCCGGTACCCGCCGTCGGTGCCGACCCGAGCTCGCCTGGGGTCGCGCCTACCCCCTGTGCCGGTTCTTGTTCCACGTGCCATCCCCTCTCTGTGCCCTGCCAACCATATCGCATATCTGAAGGCGGGGGCCGGAGGATGCGCTCCTCCTCCGACTTTCAGGTCACGGTCGTCCCGGGCCGCGCGCCTTCGGGCTTACGCAGGCCGGTGACGGGTAAGCTATGGCTCAGTACCCAACGCATAAGGAGTTCCTATGTCAGACACCGAGGCAACGATTCCCGTCCGCGAGCGTGCCGCGTCCCTGCTCGAGCCCATGCTCACTTCGGGCGCCCCCATATCCGGGTTCAACGTCGAGCGCGCTGAGGAGATTCCCGAGCTGGATGTCACCGCTTACGTGCTTCGCCACAGCGGCTCGGGCGCGCGCCTGCTCTACCTTGCGAGCGAGGACGAGAACAAGGCCTTCGCCATCGGCTTCAAGACCCCGCCCACCGACAGCACGGGAGTCTTCCACATCCTCGAGCACTCGGTTCTTTGCGGTTCGGCGAAGTTCCCGGTGAAGGAGCCGTTCACGGACCTCATCAAGAGCTCGATGCAGACCTTCCTGAACGCCATGACCTATCCGGATAAGACGGTCTACCCGGTGGCGAGCACGAATGAGCAAGACCTCCTGAACCTCATGGACGTGTACATGGACGCGGTGCTGAACCCGGCCATCTACACCAAGCCGAGCATCTTCGAGCAGGAGGGCTGGCATCTCGAGCTAGATGCTCCCGAGGGGGCCGCTGTCACGGACCCCGCGTCGCGCCTACGCTACAACGGCGTGGTCTACAACGAGATGAAGGGGGCGCTCTCCGATCCGATGAGCGTGCTCGATGACGCAGTGGCTGCGGAGCTCTTCCCCGACACGGCGTACGCGTGTGAGAGCGGCGGCGACCCGCGCCATATCCCGGACCTCACCTACCAGGCCTTCCTGGACACCCACGCTCGTCACTACAACCTCGCGAACAGCTACATCACGCTCTACGGCGATCTCGACATCGCCCGGGCCCTGGCGTTTCTCGACGACCGCTACCTCGGCGAGNGCGTGATCGAGGAGGAGTGCCGGCGTCTGGTTCGGGAGGGCATCCCCCGCGCCCGCCTCGAGGCCGTGCTCTCCAGCAACGAATTCGATCTGCGCCAGCGCGACTTCGGCACGGCCGACGGCGTGGTCCTCGCCCTCGATGCCCTGTCAACCTGGCTGTACGACGACGATGCCGCGACGCTCGCACTCTCCTACGGCCCGGTCTACGCCGAGCTCCGCCGCGAGCTCGAGGGCAGTTTCTTCGAGGACCTGCTCCGGGAGATCGTGCTCGAGAGCGACCATCACGCCCTCGTGGATCTCGTACCGGTTGAGGAGGACGTCGCCGGGGCTCCTGGTGCCGACCTGGTGGCGCGGCGCGCGTCCATGAGCGACGCCGAGCTCAAGCAGGTGGCGGAGAACGTCGCGGCTCTGCGCGCCGAGCAGGAGGCGGAGGACAGCCCCGAGGCCCGCGCCACGCTCCCGCGCCTTAGGGTGGCGGACATCGGGCCCGCCCGGCCCGAGCCGGCGCTCACCGTCGACACGACCACGCCGCTCACCTGTTTGAAGCACGACATACCCACGCACGGGATCGCATACATGACGGCGTATTTCGACCTCTCGCACGTGAGCTTCACCGAGCTTGCGTACGCGTCGGTGATGGCGCGCCTCATGCAGCAGCTCGCCACGAAGCGCCACAGCGCCGACGAGCTCGACAGCTACGTCACTTCGAATTTGGGCTTCCTGTCGTTCTCGACGTCCGTCTTCTCACAGCCCGACTGGCGCCTCGCCCGCCCGGTGCTCCAGGTGTCGGCGGCCTCCCTGTCGGAGAAGCTCGAGCATCTGGTCGAGATCCCGCGCGAGGTCTGGGCTGAGACCCTGTTTGAGGACACCGGTCGCATCCGCGACGTGCTCACGCAGCTGAAGATCGGCATGGAGCGGGGCTTTCTGAACGCTGGCCATCAGGCTGCGCTCGCCCGTGCGATGAGCTACGTCTCGCCCGCCGCCGTGGCGGAGCAGCAGATGCGCGGCGTCGATTTCTACCGCTTCATCTGCGATCTGCTCGAGCACTTCGACGAGCGTAAGGATGAGCTCGTCGACCGCCTGCGCGACCTGCAGGAACGCGTCTTCACCTCGACGGGCCTCGTGACGAGCTTCATCGGCTCGGATGAGGATTACGCCCGGTTCTGGGAGCTTGGCGGCACGCTCGGCCTCACCGAGCGCACCGCGCCGGAGCGTGAGCTCATGGTCAGGTGGCCCGAGCCGAAGGCCGAGGCCTTCGTGATCCCGAGCGACGTCTGCTTCGCCGCACGCGCTACAGATCCGCGCGTGCTCGGCCTCGAGACGAACGGCGTCTGGAGCGTGGCCTCGCAGGTGCTCTCCTACGACTACCTCTGGAATGAGATCCGCGTGAAAGGCGGCGCCTACGGCTGCGGATTCCGGACGCGGGCCGATCGGCAGCTGGCCTTCTACACCTACCGCGATCCGGCGATCGACGCCTCGCAGACCCGCGTCGAGGGTGCGGGCGCATGGCTCTCCTCCTTCGATCCGGACGAGGCCACCTTCGAGGGCTTCATCGTCAGCTGCGCGGCGGGCTTCGACGCGCCGCTCAAGCCCTTTGCGCTCTCGAGACGGCAGGATAGCGAGTTCTTCGGCCGTCGCCCTGCCGGCTGGCGCGCGTCCCTGCGCGAGGACGTGCTCAAGACCACCCCGGCGGATGTGCGGGCCCTCGGTCCTGCGGTGACGCGGGCGGCCGAGGAGGCACCGCTCTGCGTCTTCGGAGGTCGCGAGATCATCGAGGCGAGCGGTCTCGACCTCAACAAGGTCGAGCTCCTGGGGTAAGGGGCGCGGGCGCTGAGGCGCTCGGAGGTCGGGCCCGGTTGATGGATGTGTCGACCGGGCAGGTTCTCGTAAAAAAGATCCCGTTCGCGCCCAAGGGGTTGAACGGGAAGGATGTCGCGGGGTCGCGGACTACAAGCCGTAGAGATCGCTGAACTTGCGCTCGAGGTAGGCTGCGTAGAGACGTGCGTCGAGTGGGCCACCGCAGGCGTCCCGGATGAGCTCGGGGGCGTCCTTCGAGCGGCCCCACCGCCAGATCCGTTCGCGAAGCCATGAGCGGATGGGCGCGAGATCGCCTGCGGCTGCGGCCTCGTCAACGGCCACGCCGTCGCGCTCCATGGCGGGGAGGAACTGGGCGTCGTAGGCGCTCCCCAGGGCATAGGTGGGGAAATAGCCGAAGCTGCCCCCGCTCCAGTGCGTGTCCTGTAGGGCTCCTCGGGCGTGGTCGGGGATGTCGAGGCCGAGGTAGTGCTTGGTGCGTTCGGCCCAGAGGGCGGGGACGTCGCGGGCGGTCGCCGCGCCGGCGAAGAGCTCGCGCTCGATCTCGTAGCGGATCATGATGTGCAGAGGATAGGTGAGCTCGTCCGCCTCCGTGCGTATGAGTGACGGCTCGGCGATGTTCACCGCACGGTAGAGCTCGTCTTCCGAGACGCTGCCATAGACCTCGGGCACATGCTGGCGCAGGATCTTGAGGAGCGGTCCCATGAAGGCCCGCGATCGGCCGATCGTGTTCTCGAAGAGACGGCTCTGACTCTCGTGAATGCCGAGCGAGGTGCCGCCCTCAAGGCGCGTGTAGGCGTAGGCGGGGTCGACGTTCTGCTCGTAGATGGCATGACCGGCCTCATGGATGACGGAGTAGACGTTGGACATGAGGTTGTCCTCGTAGATATGCGTCGCCACGCGCGCGTCCCCTGTCGCGAAGCCCTCTGAGAAGGGGTGCTCGGTGAAGGCGAGGGTGGCCGCCGGCATATCGAGGCCGACCAGGCGCATGAGGTCGAATGACATCGCCCGCTGGACCTCTTCGGGAACATGCGCGGTGAGGAAGGCGGCCGCAGGACGGGGACGCTTTCCGATCTCGGCCACGAGCGGTACCACGGTGTCGCGGACCGTCTCGCAGAAGGCGTCGAACTGGGCCGCGGTGAGGCCGCGCTCGTATTGATCGAGCAGGACGTCATAGGGATCGCGGGCTGGGTCGAGGTAGGTGGCGCGGCGTTTCAGCATGTCGACAAGGCGGTCGACGTACGGCTCGAACGAGGCCCAGTCATTCGCGAGCTTTGCCCGGTGCCAGACGGCGTCGGCCTCGACGACCAGCTTGGTGAAGGCCACAGCCTCCTCCTCAGGGATGGCCGCGGCCTCCCGCTGGTCGCGCTCGAGGACCCGCGCCTCTGCGGCGACCTGGTCATCGGTGATGTCGCCGGCTGCCATGGCGTCCAGGACGGCACGTGTGATGGCACGGGATGCATCCGAGGTGAGCAGGGCGTGGTTTTTGGCCGCAAGGTACCCGAGCGCCTCGCCGCGCGCGGCCGCCCCCTTCTCAGGCGCCACGGTCGCCCCGTCGAACTCGGAGATCTTCATCAGGTACTCCTGGCACCAGAGCTCGCGCTCGAGTGCGCGCAGGTCGGTGACGAGGGAGGTTGCGGCGGGGTCTGCGTGCGGCATGGGTTCCTCCTTGCGGCGGGCCACCGTGGGGCGGCGTATGTGCTTTGACCCAGTGTAGCGCCTTGGTGCCGTCGGGTCGCCTGCTGGCTCCGGGGTCCTACGTTCCCGCACGGCGCATGGCAAACCTCGCCGCTTTGGTACGGGTTNGGGGAGCTCGGGCGCTACATAGGCTGGTACAACTCGGGCCGCCTCAAGGCGTTCCGGGGCGGGGGCCGGACCGTCTACGACACGATAGACGGCAGGAGGGCGCGGCCGGGCCTCGCGGCCTAGCCGTGTACGGAAAAACGTCCGCACCCCCAAACCTGTACCAAGGTGGGGAGGTTTGTCCGCCCCGCCTCCTCCGGCAGGACAGCCGTCGCAATCGCCCGCGTTCGGCCTCATGTTTCCCTGCTTTGCGGCAGGCCGCCGCTGTCAAGGCCCGCATCCTGCCCATCGCGCCTCCGCGACGATGTGCTATCCTTGCCCACAACGCGATGACGGAGAGGTCACCCCTCGCACGTCACGGCAGAGAGAAGCGGGGTCGCAGGCTGAAAGCCCCGTTCCGTGACGAGGGGTCGAGTTCACTCCCGAGCAGCAACCTGAACGGCGCCCGTGCGCTGAGTAGGGGAGCCGCCCGCCCGGGCGAGATCGGGTGAAAGCGGGCATGCCGGGAGGACATCCGGCAGCCAAGCGAGGTGGTACCGCGGACCTTTCCGCCCTTGCCTGCTCTCTTCATGGGGGCAGGCAAGGGCGGTTTTTCATGGGAAGGATACATATGAGTCTGATCGAGGATCTGGAGCAGCTCGAGGTGCGGGCGCGCGAGCGCATCGCCAGCGCTGCGACGCAGGACAAGCTCGAGGAGGCGCGCGTGGCCCTGCTGGGCCGCAAGGGCGAGCTCACGGGTCTCATGCGCATGATGGGCAAGATCGCACCTGAGGAGCGTCCTCAGGTGGGCCGTCGGGCCAACGAGGTCCGCGCCGCCGTGGAGAGTCTGCTCGGCGAGCGGATCGACGAGATGCGCCGCGAGGCCCAGAAGCACCGCCTCGCCGCCGAGGCCATCGACGTCACCCTGCCCGGCGTCCGTCCCCTGATCGGGCACCAGCACCTGATCAGCCAGATCATCGAGGAGATCGAGGACGTGTTCTGCGGCATCGGCTACACCGTGGAGTCGGGTCCCCAGGTGGAGACGAGCTACAACAACTTCACGGCCCTGAACGCGCCCATGGACCATCCGAGCCGCTCCGCGCGGGACACCTTCTACGTGGTGGACAACGCCCCCGGCACGGTCGACCATCCCGAGGCCCACGCCCACGGCGAGTCCGATTTGCTTCTGCGCACCCAGACCTCGGGTGTCCAGATCCGCACCATGCTCTCCCAGCGCCCGCCCATCTACATGGTCGCCCCCGGCCGCGTCTTCCGGCCCGACACGGCCGATGCGAGCCATCTGCCCCAGTTCAACCAGGTCGAGGGCCTGGTCGTTGACCACGGCATCACCTTCGGCGACCTCAAGGGGACCCTCGACCACTTCGTGCGCGCCATGTTCGGCGAGGACCGTCGCACGCGCTACCGCCCGCACTTCTTCCCGTTCACCGAGCCCTCCTGCGAGATCGACGTCTCCTGCGGGGTCTGCCACGGCGAGGGGTGCAGCTTCTGCAAGCACTCCGGATGGATCGAGATCCTGGGCGCCGGCATGGTCGACCCCAACGTGCTTGTGAACTGCGGGATCGATCCCGAGGAGTACTCCGGCTTCGCGTTTGGCGCCGGCGTCGAGCGCATCGCGGCGCTCCGTTACGACCTGCCCGATCTCCGTGCCCTCATGACGGGCGACATGCGCTTCCTCGCGCAGTTCTAATCGGGGACGAACACAACGGAAGGAGCGCTTTTCATGCGCGTTTCATATGATTGGCTGAAAACCATGGTCCAGGTGCCGGACGACCCCGCGGAGCTCGTCCGCGAGTTCGTGCGCACGGGCACCGAGGTCGAGGCCGTGGACACTGTCGGCGAGAGCTTCGACCGCGTGGTGACGGCGCAGGTCGTCACCAAGACGGCCCACCCTGATTCAGATCACCTCTGGGTCTGCCAGGTCGATGTGGGCCGGTTCAACCTCGGTGAGGACGGAGAGCCCGCGCCGCTGCAGATCGTCTGCGGGGCCCAGAACTTCGAGGCGGGCGACCACATCGTGACGGCGCTCGTCGGCGCGAAGCTCCCTGGCGGCGTCGAGATCAAGAAGGGCAAGCTTCGCGGCCAGGTGTCCGCGGGCATGAACTGCTCCGAGCGCGAGCTGGGGCTCTCCTCTGACCATGCCGGTATCTGGATCCTGCCCGAGGACGCGCCGGTGGGCGTGCCCCTGGCGGAGTACCTGGGGACCGCCGACACGGTGCTCGACTGCGAGATCACGCCGAACCGCCCGGACTGCCTCTCCATGATCGGCATCGCGCGTGAGGTCGGTGCCATCTACGACCGCGATATCACCGTCGATCTGCCCTCCATCAAAGCCGAGACGGGGACCCCTGCCCCTGAGGCGCTCTCGGTGCGCGTCGACGATCCTGAGCTCTGCAGCCGGTATGTGGCGCGCATCGTGCGCGGCGTGCAGGTCGGGCCCTCGCCCGATTGGCTCGTGCGGCGTCTCGCGGCCCTGAACATCCGGTCGCATAACAACATCGTGGACGTCACCAACTATGTGATGATGCTCACCGGTCAGCCCTTGCACGCCTTCGACCTCGCCACCTTCGCGGAGCGCGGGGGCCGTCGTTCCGTGGTGGTGCGGGCGGCTGTCGAGGGGGAGCGATTCACGACTCTGGACGGTGTCGAGCGCGAGCTCGCGGCCGGTATGGGCCTCATCACCGACGGCGAGCGCCCGGTGGCGCTCGCGGGCGTGATGGGCGGCATGGACTCGGAGATCGAGGATCACACGGTTGACGTTCTCGTCGAGAGCGCCTGCTTCAACGCGGGGCGCACGAGCCACACGAGCCGCGACCTCTCGTTGATCTCCGATGCGAGCATCCGTTTTGAGCGCCAGGTCGACGAGACGGGCTGCGCCGACGTGGCCGATCTGGCTTGCGCCCTCATCGAGGAGGTGGCTGCGGGCGCGGTGGCCCCGGATCGGGTCGACGTGTATCCGTCGCCGCGCGCGATCGAGCCCGTGTCGCTGCGCCTCGCCCGCGTGCACGCCCTCACCGGCGCCGATATCGAGCCCGCGTTCATCGAGCGCGCCCTCACGCGCCTCGGCTGCACGGTCGAAGTCGCAGACGAGGGCTTCCTCGTGACGCCGCCGAGCTTCCGCCCTGATCTGCCGCGCGAGATCGACCTCATCGAGGAGGTCCTGCGCCTCTGGGGCATGGACCGCGTTGAGGCGACGCTGCCGGCGGCGCGCAACCACATCGGTGGGCTCACGCGTGAGCAGCACCAGGTGCGCCGCATCGGCGGGATCCTGCGTGCCTGCGGCCTCAGCGAGGCGACGAGCTTCAGCTTCGCCGCTCCGGATGACCTCTCGCGCCTGCACATGGGTGATGAGGGCCTGGGGGCGCCCGTCGTCCTCATGAACCCGCTGGTGGCCGAGCAGACCGAGATGCGCCGCTCCCTGCTGCCGGGCCTGCTCAGGTCCGTGGCCTACAACGAGGCGCATGGCACGCCGAACATCCTGCTCTACGAGGTGGGGACGCTGTTCCATGGACGGGAGCACGCGAGCCTTCCGCGCGAGGTCCGGTCGGTGGCGGGCGTGCTCTCCGGCGTCGCAGCCGAGGACACGTGGAATCAGAAACACAAGCCTCTGCGGTTCTTCGATGCGAAGGGCGTGGTGGAAGAGCTCCTTTCCCAGCTTCGCGTCGAGAAGGTCCAGATGAGGCCCGCCGAGGGGGACGCCTACGCCTTCCTGCAGCCGGGTCGCGCCGCCGAGGTGCTCTCCGGCGGGTCGGTGCTCGGCTGGGTGGGTGAGGTGCATCCCGATGCGCTCGCGTCCCTCGACATCAGCCTGCCGGTGGCCGCCTTCGAGCTCAACCTCGAGCAGCTGCTGCGCGCGGCGCGCGGTCAGGAGCGCTACCAGGTGTTCTCAAGCTTCCCGAGCGTCGATGTCGACGTGGCGATCGTCGTGGGTGAAGAGGTGAGCTACCAGGACCTCGTGCGACGCATCGAGAGCGCGGGCGGCCGCCTGCTCGCCGGCGTGAGACTCTTCGATGTGTATCGTGATCCGGTGCGCGTGGGGCCGGGTAAGAAGTCGATGGCGTTCTCCCTCACCTACCAGGCGACAGATCACACGCTCACGGGTGAGGAGGTCGAGCGGGCACATGAGAAACTTGTGGCCAAGGTGCTCCGCGCGGTGAAGGGCGAGGTCCGGGCGTAGCGTTGCCGAGTACGCGGCTCCCGGTTTCACGGATCGGGAGCCGCCGGTCTTACGGGATCTGTGACCGGCGTCGCAGCGCTTGTCGGGTGGTTGTGATTTCCGGGATGCGCGCGGCCCTGCCGGTTCGCCTCCGTGTACGCTGCTCGCGGGGCGTCAGTTGAGAGGTCAGGATGCCAAGCTGGAATATCCATATCGCTCAGACGGAAGAGCTGCTCAGTCGCGGGGGAACCCTCGCCGCCACGGTGCGCGACCGCAACGCCTTCCTGTTCGGCAACATCGTTCCCGACATCATGGTGGGATACATGGTCCCTGGCGTCAGCGAGCCGATTCCGTACCGTATCACGCACTGTGCGGCGGAGGAGCCCATCCCGAAACCGCGTGAGTGGGAGTTCTGGGAAACCTATGTTGAGCCCTTGCTCGCTCGCCGTGTCGCCGACGGGCGTGATCTCGAAGTCCCCGTGTTCTCGCTGGGAGGGGAGCGGGCCGCGCTCGACCGCGTTCACTACGCCAAGCGTTTCGCGGCAGCGGGGACCCCTGTATCCGAAGAGCCGGTCGCGCTGCGCGACCTCCCGCCGACGCGAGAGCAGCTCGAGCAGTCCGTGCTCGATCTCGTGATCGGCGCCTGGGCCCACCTGCTCGCCGACAACCTGTGGAACACGCGCGTCAACGAGTACCTCGATGCGCACGGCGGGAAGCCGAGTGAGCAGTTTCGCATCAAAAAGCAGTCGGATTTCGATGTGTTCGGGCGTACACATCGCATAAGCTCGGTGCCCCATGCGACCGAGCGCTTGCTCGCCGCCGCCGAGGCGTTTCCCCAGTACTCGCTTGAGCGGCGCTTCACCTATGAGGCCGTGGGCGTGGCGCATGAGATCGTCCGCACCAATGGCGGCGAGGAGGGGCATGCGCCCTACCGGCTGCTCACCGACGAGTTCTTCGATACCACCTTCGCCGAGGCTGTGGAGGCCACTGAGACACGATTCGCCGCGCGCCTGCGGTGACGCCGGGTGTTGGGGCGTCGCGGGCGTGGGCATGCGCGGGAATGCGAGGTGGGCCTGCCGAGCGGGGTCCTCCTCAGCGGGTGCTCCCACACCGGAGTCTCTCGGAGGCGCACTTCGGGCCCCGCTCGTCCGGTGGAGAAAACCTCCCAGTGAAGAAGGTCCTCGAAAACGTACGTACGGTCCCCTGTGCCGAGCGCCGGGGTCTTCATGTGGGAAGGCCCTCGAAAACCTATATTGAACCCCATATTCAGGCAAAACGGCCTTTGAACGGCATCCAAAGTACGTTTTCTTGCTCAGTTCTCTCGCTCAGAGTTGCGTCGGGCATACCGCCCAGCGGGACATCGTTCTCCATGCCAATCGGCGTGGCCGTGTCCTGTGCGGAATCCGCCGGGGGTGTGCTCGCGCCCCCGTTCACCCGGTGCGGGAACCTCCGCGTGCATAGAAGTCCTCAAAAACGTACTTTGGACCGCTGATCCAGGCATAATTGCCTAAAAATGACGTCTAAAGTATGTTTTCCCGCTTAAATTAGCAGGTCACACCGTGAGATGCATCACGGTAGGTGGCTTCAATGTGCGCAGGGCCTACGGACACTGTGCCGGAAACCCGCAAACCTGCAGGTCAGTCCTTCTTCCGCAGACGCAGGACGATGGCGATGATGATCACGAGCACGGCGACGCCGATGAGCCCGATGACCAGCTCAGGCGAGAAGGTGTCGTAGGCGTTCGGCAAGACCCTCCCGAAGACGGCGGACATCGTCGACCCCATCGAGCGCATACCGCCTTCCCAAGCGCTGAGGCACGCGCCGACACCGAAATAGAGGCCAGGAAGATTGCACATGGACGCTCCCATCGCTCGGATTCTCAGATCAGCTGCAATATAGCACGTTCGCCTGCGAGGACGGAGGGCGTCAGCAGCGGACGGCCATCCTGCACGACGTTTCACACCCCGACGGCAGAACTGGCTCGCTGCGGCCATCATCGGCCTGTTTGCGCCGTCATGTCGACGCAGCCGGCACGTACCGCTTGCCATCTCTGTCACGGCGACACACCCGACAACGCATCCCGTCGAGACCGGCGGCTGACCTGGCAACGTCCTCCGATGCCCGCTTAGAACCGCATCAGCTGCGCGCGGATGGCCCCCACCTGCTCGATCGCCGCACGGACGCGGTCGCGGGCACGCTCGATCTTGTGCTGCACGTAGATGTCGGCGAACACGTTGTCGAAGAAGATATCCATGCCCGAGGCGAACCCGCCGATGTCGAAGCGCAGTAGCTCGGGATCGTTCACGTCGGAGAGCTCGCGGGCGAAGGCCCTCACTGCATCGCGGGCCGCGTTGAACTCGTCTTCGGCATCGTCGATGCGTCGATGCTTGATCATCGAGGTGATCATGCCTCCGGCGAACATATCGAACAGCCCCCAGTTGCTCGCCGAGTTGAGCTTCTCGAGCGCGCGTTCCATGTGCTCAATGGCGATGTCCGCCGCGTGGATGGCCTCGGCCCGCTCACGGATCTGGGAGCTTTCGGTATCGCCGGGCTCCTCCTGCCGTCGGTTCACCGCCATCTACTCCACCGTCCCATACAGCCCGCCCCAGCCGTGGGCTGCGAGCGCCGAGTTGATCTGATCGCACAGCCGCGGTCGGCTGTAGGCGCCGGGAGGCAGTAGGTTCACGATCTCCAGGAGGTCACTGGGGAAATCGAGGGTCTCCGCCTGCACGACCACATTTAGACGATCCACCGTCTTGCGTCCGATGAACAGGGAGTCAACCAGCTTCTGCAGCTCGCCGAAATCCTCCGATTGAAACGCCTCCATGCGCACGGCGTCCCCTTTCGTACGGTTTTCGCCCTAATCTACCATGACCGCCCGGGCGGCGTGTCAGGGCGTCTCGCCGGTTCCTGCGGCCCCTTGAAAAGCACAGGCCCCGTGTTTCTGAAGCGTTGGGCTGCGGCGCCTTTGTGTCGGCGAGATCGCGCGGCCCCTCCCGTGTGGTCGAGATCAAGACGCCGCGACCCTGGGTCCGTCCCGCTTCCCCGTCATGCGCGAGGGCTATACTCATCCAAGCATGCCCGTATGGGCACCGCCGTTGTGATCAGGAGGCCTGCCATGCCAACCGTATACCAGCAGATGAGCAGCGACGACCTCGCCGCCGCCCTGGCCGATCTCCGCGCCCAGGTGGACGCCGTCCGCGCGCGCGGGCTCAAGCTCGATATGGCGCGGGGCAAGCCATCCCCGGCTCAGGTGGATATCTCCCGACCGATGCTCAGCCTGGTGGATGCGGCATCCGATCTGCACGATGGGTCGGTCGATTGCGGCAACTACGGCTGCTTCGAGGGAATACCGAGTGCCCGGGCGCTCGCAGCTGGCTTCCTCGGCTGCCCGGCTGATCAGACCCTTGCCCTGGGCTCGTCATCCCTGCTCATAGAATACGAGGCGCTCAGCATCTTCTGGCGCGCGGGCACCTGCGGCAACGCGCCGTGGTCCGCGTACTCCACGGCCCATGAGGGCCGCCCGGTGAAGATCCTCTGCCCTGTCCCCGGGTACGATCGTCACTTCGGGATCTCAGACGATCTGGGCATCGAGAACGTCCCCGTGCCCATGACCGCCGAGGGCCCCGACATGGATGAGATCGAGCGCCTGGCAGCCTCCGACGACGCGATCAAGGGCATCTGGTGCGTGCCGAAGTACTCGAACCCCACGGGCGTCACCTACACCGAGGAGGTCGTGAGGAGGCTCGCCACGATGCCGACGGCCGCGGCGGACTTCCGTATCCTCTGGGACAACGCCTACTGCGTGCACGACCTCTATGACGAGGGCGACGAGCTCGCGAACATCTTCGAGATCGCTCGTGAGGCGGGGACCGAGGACCGCATGGTGGCCTTCGCATCCACTTCCAAGATCACCTTCCCGGGAGCGGGCATCGCCTTCCTGGGCGCCTCGCCCCGGGTCATCGCCGAACTCTCCGGTCATATGAAAGCGGGGCTCATCAGCGCCGATAAGATCAATCAGCTCCGTCACGCGCGCTTCCTGCCCGATATGGACGCCGTTCGGGCCCACATGCGGCGGCATGCAGCCCATCTCCGGCCCCGATTCGAGCTCGTGGAGCGCACGCTCAGCGCGGGGCTGTCCGGCACCGGTTGCGCAACCTGGTCGCATCCGCGAGGCGGCTACTTCGTGAGCTTCGATGGTCCCGCCGGCTCGGCAAAGCGCATCGGCGCCCTCTGTGCCGGGATGGGGGTCACCCTCACGCCGGCCGGTGCGACCTTCCCCGGTGGGCATGATCCCGCCGACACCAATATCCGCATCGCCCCGAGCTACCCGGATGAGGACGACCTTGCGGCTGCCCTGGAAGTGCTGGTGCTCGCGACGCGTCTCGCCGCGGCGGAGTTGGCGTGGCAGGAGCGCGCGTGAGCGAGTTCAAGGCTGAGCAGGGGGCGGATGAGCGCCCGCCGCTCTTCGCGGATCCTGGCGGCGGAGATGCTGCGGGGGCCCATGCGGCCCGGGTCAAGGGGATTTTCTCAGGGATCGCCCGCCGTTACACCTTGTTCAACGCCCTGTCGAGCTTCGGTATCTACCGCAGCTGGCTCACGCGTATGGCCCGTATCGCCGACGCCGGCCCTGCGGATGTGGTGCTCGACGTCGCGGGCGGCACCGGGGACGTGGCCTTCGAGCTCTGTGCTGCCTGCCCGCCGGCACGGATTGAGCTCACGGACTTCACACCCGCGATGCTCGAGGTGGCGCGAGCTCGCATCGAGGCGGGGGCGGCACGAGGCGTCCCCGTTGTCCTCCGGGAGGCCGATGCTCACAGCCTGCCGTTTAAGGACGGATCCTTCACGATGGTGACCTGCGCTTACGGCCTGCGCAACTTCAGCGACCGGCGTCGGGCCATGGCCGAGGCCGTCCGTGTGCTCGCACCCGGCGGACGGTACGTGGCGCTCGAGTTCGCCACGCCGCCGAACCGCCTCTGGCGCGCCTTGTACCGCTTCTATCTCACGCATATGATTCCGCTGATCGGAGGGCTCGTCACAGGGGACCGGGCGGGCTTCGTGTACCTGCGCGATTCGATCATCGGCTTCCCAGGGCAGGGCGAGATCGTACGCGAGCTCGAGGAGGCGGGGTTCTCCGAGGTGACCTACGAGCAGCGGACCGGCGGCATCGTGGCGATCTACCGGGCGGTGAAGTAAGTCCTCAGCAGGAGGAGAGGCTCCTGCCGCGCAGGTGACCGGGGCGCTGCGCTCGCGCTCGTAGCAGCGCGCCGCGATGCGGTGCAGACGATGCGGCCGCGCCGACAGTCCGGACACCCGCCCGCGGATTCACCCAGCGCCCGCGTCGCGCCGGCGTTGTCCCTTTCATGCAAACGAGGGCCTCGGGTGACGCGTGTCCGCATGGGACGTTACAATAGCGCGCATACACGAGATGATGATGGGAAGCTGGGCATGTCCGACGAGTTCTTCGATGACGAGCAGGAGCTGATGGAGGCCGCCGCCGGTCGGGAGGAGCCCCCCGCCGAGCAGGCTGCCGCCCGTGGCCGCCGTCGCGGCAAAGGTGAGGGGCCCTCGGCCGACGCACCCAAGGCCGCTCCGGAGCCCTCGGACCGCCCGGTCCGTCAGGCGCCGCCGTTCTGGATGGTTCTCGCCATCGCGGCCATCGCCCTCATCCTCGGCATCGTCATCGGCTACCTTCTAGGCACCTCGGCCACGCTCGCCGAGTTGAGCCAGGGCGCGCAGACCGCTACGAGCACCACGTCGTCAACCCAGCTTCCCGAGGGCCACCCCGAGCTGAACGTCAACGAGGACGGGACCGCCAGCGTGGCGGGCTCCGGCTCCTCCGCGCAGTAGGAGGGCAGATGGCGTTCAATCGCAATCAGACCAGGCGCATGCAGGTGGCGCTCGTCCTGGGCGTGCTCGCCGTCGCCGTGGTTCTCCTCATCGTCGTTCTCTCCGGGGCGCTCACGCCCCGCGCCGCAATGCCATCGGGCAGCTCATCTGCCGCCTCCGCCACCACGGCAGCCGGCGCCACCTCGGGAACGGCGAGCGGGAGCGAGTCCTCCACCGATGTGGACGCCTCCTTCTCCGTTACCGAGCAGCAGCTCAAGGCACAGTACGAGGCAGACCCGTCCAACCCCGCCGCCCTTCTGAACCTGGCGAACGGCTACTTCGACTGGGGGGCCGCCGCCATGGGCGCGGCAACCACCGATGAGCAGCGGGCACATGCGCGCGAGCTCTTCAGCAAGGCGATCGACTCGTATAATGAGTATCTCGACAAGAACCCCTCGTCCAAGTCGGTGATCGTCGACCGGGCGATCTCGATCTATTACACCGGGGACGTCACCCGCGCGATCCAGGAGCTCGAGACCTTCACCCAGGAGGATGGCTCCTTTGGCCCCGCGTGGGCCAATCTGGGCATGTTCTACGAGGGGGCGGGGCGCACCGATGACGCCCGGGCTGCCTACGAGCGCGCCATAGAGGCCGACCCTGACAACACCTACCAGGTCAAGACCTACGCACAGCAGCGTCTTGACGCATTGGGAAGCTAATAGAGGCACCGATTCTGAAGGAGCAGAGCATGGAGCTGAGCATCACCACGAACCCCTCTCCCGAGACCTATGTCATCGCGATCTCGGGGGAGATCGACATCTCCAACGCCGGAAAGGTCCGCGACGCCATTGACCTCGCCCTGGAGCAGCCGACCGACCGGGTCGAGTTCGACTTCTCCCAGGTGAGCTACATTGATTCCACTGGTATCGGCGTCCTGGTGGGAGCCGCCCACCACGCGGCCGACCACAAGAAGGCTTTCGGCGTGACGAACGCCCAGCCCAACGTCCTGCGTGTCGCGCAGCTGCTCGGTGTTGACCAGGAGATTGGCATCAGCGCCGCATAAGCTCTTCGTTCCGGAGTGCCGGGACGCGTCGCATCGGGGTTATACTCGATCGAATGCGTACACACTCCCGGGCTCGCTCGTGCGGGCCCGCATACAATGGCTCGTGGAGGTCCATGTGTTTGGTATAGGTTCCACGGAGCTGATGATCATCCTGGTCTTCGGCTTCCTCCTGTTTGGGCCCGATAAGCTGCCCCAGATGGGGCGCACTATCGGCCGGGCGCTCCGTCAGTTCAGGGAGACGCAGGAGCGGATGACCTCGATGGTCCAGTCGGAGGTCATAGACCCCATGGCCGCAGCGGTTGAGAATCCGTCGAAGCCCAAGAAGGCGGCCTCGAAGGAAACCGACGAGGATGCCGACGCCGAAGACACGCAAGGGCCGCAGCGCAAGGAGACCTTCGCCGAGCGCCGTGCGCGCCTGGCCGCTGAGAAGGCCGAGCGCGAGGCTGCCGCAGGGGAGGGCGCTGCAGCTGAGGGAACGCCGGCCCCTGAGGGCGCCGACACGCCCGAGCCCGCTGCCGAGCAGGTTGAACCCGAGCCTGAAACCGAGCCCGCGGTGCGCACGACCGCCGATCTCTATGCACGCCGTCCCCGCAAGCGCCCGGCGGCGTCCGGTTCTGAGACCCCCGTCTCGCCGACCGCGACCGATGCGTCAGCCGCCCCGTCGGGGGGCGCCAGCGAGGAGGACTCCGGCTCCGTTGAGCCTGTCGCGACTCCGGAGGCGCCTGCCTCGGAAGACGCTCCCGCGGAAGGGGGTGAGCGTTGATGCCCATCGGACCCGCGCGCATGCCGCTCTTCGACCATCTCGGAGAACTTCGCCGTCGCCTCACGATCGTCGTGGTGTCGGTGCTCGCCGCCACCATCGTCATGTACTTCGCCGCACCCACCATCGTGGATGTGCTCACCGATCCCATCGAGCCCTTCCTGAAGGGGCGCGACTTCGTGATCACGACCTCGCTCGGCGGCTTCGCCATCAAGTTCGGCATCGCGCTCAAGGTCGCGATCGTCATGAGCACGCCGATGATCATCTGGCAGATCCTCGCGTTCTTCCTGCCGGCTCTGAAGCCCAACGAGCGCAAATGGGTGGTTCCCACGGTGCTCGCCGCCACGGGCCTCTTCTTCCTCGGCATGGTCTTCTGCTACTTCATCATCGTGCCGGCCGGCTTCGAATGGCTCATCTCAGAGACGGAGAGCATCGCCGCGGCCCTGCCCGAGCTGCAGGATTACATCAACATTGAGATTCTGCTGATGATCGGCTTCGGCGTTGCCTTCGAGCTGCCACTGATCGTGTTCTACCTTGCGGTCTTCCATATCGTTCCGTATGCGAGCTTCCGCGCGGCATGGCGCTACATCTACGTGATCATGCTCGTGGTCTCGGCGTCCATCACCCCTGATGCGAGCCCGGTCACCTTGATCTTCATGTACGCGGCCATGCTCTCGCTTTACGAGATCTCGCTTGCGGTCACGCGCTTCGTGGTCGTCGCCCGCGAGGGAAAGGCCGGGCTCACCAAGAGCCGCCTCACCTTCCTCTCCGATGACGACGAAGACGAAGGGGATGCGTAAGGCGTGCACGAGGTAGGCATCGTGGACGGGGTGCTCCGCACCGCGAGTGAGACGGCGCGCGCCTCGGGCGCGACCAAGATCGTGTCTGTGACGCTGCGCATCGGAGACATGCGCGAGGTCGTGCGTGAATCGCTCGACTTCGCATGGGAGGCCCTGCGCGAGGATGATCCGCTCACCGCTGAGGCCGAGCTCATCGTCGAGGAGGTCCATCCGCGGAGCGCCTGTGTGAGCTGCGGGAATGAGTTCGATCACGACCGGTTTCACCTGCGCTGCCCCGTTTGCGGCAGCGGGCAGACGCTCACCCTCAGCGGTCGCGAGCTGGACATCGTCTCCATGGAGATCGAGACCCCCTAGACCGGGTCGTAGGCCCATCGGGTCGACGGGGGAGTGAGGAGTCACATCATGGCGGAGAAGAAGATCGATATCGCGAGTCCGATCCTCTCGCGCAACGAGCGCCTTGCACAGGAGCTGCGTGAGCGGTTCGCCAGCTCGGGCACGTTCGTCGTGAACGTGCTGTCGAGCCCGGGGTCAGGGAAGACCTCCACGATCCTCGCGATCAATGAACGCTTGCGGGACGTGCATGGCCTGTCGTGCGCTGTCATCGAGGGGGACATCGCGTCCGACGTCGATGCAATCACCATGAAGGAGGCCGGGATGCCGGCTATCCAGATCAACACCGGCGGCCTCTGCCATCTCGAGGGGAACATGATCCGCGAGGCCGTTGACGCGCTCGATGCGGGTGTGGGCCTCGACACCATCGACGTCATCTTCATTGAGAACGTGGGCAACCTTGTCTGCCCGGTCGACTTCGACCTGGGCGAGGACCTGTCCGTGATGATCCTGTCCGTGCCCGAGGGGGACGATAAGCCTCTCAAATACCCGGGGATCTTCCAGCATGCGGGTGCCATCCTGCTCAACAAGATCGACGTGGCCCCCGCCTTCGATTTCGATCTCGAGGGCTTCTCGGCCACGCTTGATGACCTGAACCCCGAGGCCCCGCGTTTTCAGGTGAGCGCCACGCGCGGGACTGGCATGGACGACTGGGTGGCTTGGCTTGCGGCGCGTATCGCTGAGCGTCGCGCGTGAGGCATGTAGCAACGAGTCACCTCCCCAGCGCTGAGTTCGTAGGTCGAGCGGAGCGTCGGGTTTTGTGGCCCTGAGGCCTCAGAATCGCCACATCGGTAAAACTCGGGTGCGCGGCGGTCGGAAATCGGGGCATATACGGGGCATACAATTTCGGGGCTTGACGCGCCGTGTATACTTGGTGTTTCAGTGACGCTTTCTTGCCGGCGGCTCCACTGTTGCCCCGGTGCCAGAGCGTCGCCCCTCCGTACACGCAGGTAAGGAGCCTCCCTTTGAAGCTCGTCGTCGCAGAGAAGAACATAGCGGCCCAGAAGATCGCGCAGCTGCTCGCCGAGGCGGGTGCGCCCAAGACCGATAAGGTTTACAACACGCAGGTCTACCGGTTCAAGGTGGCAGGAGAGGAGTGGGTCTCGATGGGGCTCGCCGGTCACATCCTGGCCCCCGATTTCCCTGATGAGATCCATTTCGACAAGAAGAACGGCTGGTACGGCGTCACCGAGGACGGCGAGATCCTCCCGGCCGATGTGCCTGACGGCCTCGCCCGCCCGCCATACGACACCAAGCGCCGCCCCTTCCTCGCGGACGGCATCAACATCAAGGGGTGGAAGGTCGAGAGCCTTCCATACCTCACCTGGGCGCCGATTGTGAAGAACCCGGCGGAGAAGGAGATCATCCGCGTCCTCAAGAACCTGGCGAAGAAGGCCGATTCGGTCATCATCGCCACGGACTTCGACCGTGAAGGCGAGCTCATCGGCTCCGATGCGCTCTCCCAGATCCGCGAGGTGGCGCCGAGTGTGCCGGTCTCGCGCGCCCGGTACTCCGCACTCATCAAGGGCGAGGTCACGGAGGCCTTCGCGAACCTTGTCGAACTCGACCAAGACCTCGCCGATGCCGGTGAGAGCCGCCAGTACATTGACCTCATCTGGGGTGCAGTGCTCACACGCTACCTCACGCTCGCCAAATTCGGCGGCTTCGGCAACGTGCGTTCCGCCGGGCGCGTGCAGACGCCTACACTCGCCCTGGTGGTGGAGCGCGAGCGCGAGCGTATGGCCTTCGTCCCCGAGGACTATTGGCAGATCCGCGGCATGGCCGAGCACAGTGGTCAGGAGTTCAAGATCGCGCACGCCACGGCCCGGTTCACGGACAAGACGGCAGCCGAGACCGCTTTCTCCCACGTTGACGGCGCCACGAGCGCGACGGTGACGACAGTTGCCAAGCGTTCGCGCAAACAGGCGCCGCCGACGCCGTTCAACACGACCTCGCTGCAGGCGGCCGCCGCGGCCGAGGGCATCAGCCCGGCGCGCACGATGCGCATCGCTGAGAGCCTCTACATGAGCGGCCTCATCTCATATCCGCGCGTCGACAACACCGTCTATCCGCGCTCCCTCGACATCGCCGGTATCGTGAGCGGCCTCGCCGCAGCGAATCCCGCGCTCGCTCCCGTCTGCAAGAAGGTGCTCGCCGGGCCGCTCAAGCCCACGCGCGGCAAGACCGAGACCACCGACCACCCGCCGATCCACCCTACGGGCCAGGGCAACCCCGAGAGCCTCGACGGCGGGCAGCGGAAGCTCTACAACCTCATCGCGCGCCGCTTCCTCGCCACCCTCATGGGGCCTGCGACCATCGAGAACACCAAGGTGACGCTCGACGTTGCGGGTGAGCCCTTCGCCGCTTCAGGAGACGTGCTCAAAGAGGCCGGCTTCCGCGAGGCCTACCCGTACGGGCTCAAGCGCGACGAGCAGCTGCCGGCGCTCTCTGAGGGCGATGCCGTCTCCGTGCGCGATATCGCGCTCGAAGCGAAGCAGACCGAACCGCCGGCGCGCTACTCCCAGGGCCGCCTTGTGCAGGAGATGGAGAAGCGCGGCCTCGGCACGAAGTCGACGCGTGCGAGCATCATTGAGCGGCTCTACCAAGTGCGCTACCTGAAGAACGACCCCATTGAGCCGAGTCAGCTCGGCATGGCGATCGTGGACGCCCTCTCCGAGTACGCACCGCGCGTGACCACGCCCGAGATGACCGCCGAGCTCGATCGCGACATGACGTCGGTGGCCGAGGGCCACGACACCCAAACCCATGTGGTGGACCACTCCCGGGCCCTGCTCGCCGGGATGCTCGACGAGCTCATCGAGCATAAGGACGATCTCGGCGAGGCCATCTCCGATGCGGTGACGGCCGATGCCAAGGTGGGCACCTGCCCCAAGTGCGGCCGGGACCTGGTCATGAAGACGAGCGCGAAGACGCGCGGGAGCTTCATCGGCTGCATGGGCTGGCCGGACTGCGACGTGACCTATCCGGTGCCGTCGGGTGTGAAGGTGAGCCCGCTTGAGGGCGAGGCTGGCGTGTGCCCGGAGTGCGGCGCGCCCCGTATCAAGTGCCAGCCGTTCCGCCAGAAGGCCTACGAGCAGTGCGTGAACCCGAAGTGCCCCACCAACTACGAGCCCGATCTCAAGGTGGGGGAGTGCCGTGTCTGCGCCGAGGCCGGCCGCCATGGCGATCTGATCGCGCACAAGTCCGAGCGCTCGGGCAAGCGGTTCATCCGCTGCACGAACTATGACGAGTGCGGCGTGAGCTATCCGCTGCCGGCGCGCGGGAAGCTCTCCGCAACCGGGGAGGTCTGCGAGCACTGCGGCTCGCCCGAGGTGATCGTCGAGACCGCGCGCGGTCCCTGGCGGATCTGCGTGAATATGGACTGCCCGGGCAAGGAGAAGAAGCCGGCCCGCGGTCGAGGCGCGGCTCGGAAGCCGGGTGCCCGCAAGACGGCGGCGAAGAAAGGCGCGACGAAGAAGACGACGGCGAAGAAGTCTGGGCGCGGCACAGCGAAATAACAAGGGGATTTACATGCAGATTTGGTGGGCTGGTGCCCTGTGATGCCGGCCCATCGTTGTAAAGAAGGACGCTTCTCTCACGGTCTAACCGAGCCGCTTCCTGCTTCATCCTTATCCATCGCAGCAAGATCGCAGCTGGGCGAGCGGGGACACCCAAGCGTGACGCCCAACGGGCTCCAGTGAGCGTTTGATCGTATCAATTATGACGACGGGGGCCCATCGGCTCTCAGTCCGTGGGCGCGAGAGTCCTCTATAACGAAATCAATGAATGTGCGCTCAACTGCGGTTATTGGTTTTTCCGCAAGCCAGGCAAGGCCTAAGGTAGAGCGCAAAGGATGCTTAAAGGGGATTCCGATGAGATCGCCGGTAGGTGCGGACGCCAGGAGGCGCCGAGGCAAAACAGTCACTCCCATATTGTTTCGCACCGCTTTGAGGAGCATTCGATGACGGGAGTGGTGTAGGGGGGTGTTCGGGAAAAACCCTTCCGCCTCGCAGGCACGCCGAAAAATCTGCGTTACATCTGATTTTTCCTCAAGCATGATGAACTGTTCATTTCGCAAAGACTTTAGATCAATCGTACGCTCGATGCTCAGCGGGTTGCGTCCGGAACAGATTACGATTAATTCATCGGTCACGATCGGAGCGGTGAGGAACTCACTCCCTATCAGATCAAGGCGCAAGAGAGCGAGATCGATCCGGTGGCGTCTGAGCTTATCCTCGAGGTTTTCCTGACTCCGCTCGATGTACTCGATTTGCACAGATGGATTGCGCGCCCAAAACGAGCTGAAGGAATCAGAGAGCCCGTATTCATCGGTAAGCGGCAATGACCCCACAATAAGAGGGTACTTATCCTCCTCCCGATACATCTGAAGTCGGGCGGTGGCGGTGCGGTAGTCAGAGACTGCGCGGCTGGCATACGTGTAGAAGTCAAAACCCGCCTGGGTGAGTTCGACGCCGTTGCGCGTCTTCTTGAACAGTTTCGTGTCGAGCTCACGCTCAAGTTGAGACATCTGCTTTGATAGTGATGACTGGGAGATGAAGAGCTTCTCCGCTGCATCGATGATCTTTCCCGTTGCAACGACGGTGAGGAAGGCCTCGAGCTTTCTAATATCCAATGCGCACCTCCTGCCTTGGCATGATGCCAATATAAGACGCTACCAGTAAGATCTGGTATCGCATATCAATTTGAGAGCCGTATCTTTCCATTTTGGAATAATCATCATCTAAGCCATGTGCTTATTCCAATTCGGCAAAACGTTGTTCCAAGAACGCGTTTCATCATTGTGTTTTTACCTAGATATTTGAATAGCCAATAGGGCAGTCCTGGGGAAAGGAGCTTTCATGACCAGGGTCTATCAAGATCTCCGAACATTTCTCGAGGTGCTAGAGGAGGAGGGGCAGCTGGTTCATATTACCGACGAGGTGATGCCTGAGCCTGATATCGGCTCCGCAGGTCGCGCAGCGAGCCGCATGCCAAATGGGCCCGCAGTTATGTTCGATCACATTTTGGGATATCCCGCGGGTCAGAGAGTTGTGACGAACGTTCACGGTTCCTGGGCAAACCATGCGCTTATGATGGGAATGCCAAAGACTGCAAGCACGAAAGAGCAGTTTTTTGAATTGAACCGACGTTGGGACAAGTTCCCCGTAAAACCGCGTGTGCTCGATCGCACTGAGGCGCCATGCAAGGAGAACGTGATCGATGGAGATGTGAACCTTTTTGATCTCCTGCCTCTTTATCGTATCAACGACCAAGACGGCGGCATGTTCCTTTCGAAGGCCTCTATCATCACCGGGGATCCGTCCGATCCAGGGAACTTTGACAAACTGAATGTCGGCACCTACCGCATCCAAGTTAAGGGTCGCGATCGTATTGGGATGCAGTGCTTGGCTATGCACGACATCGCCAAGCAGCTTGCAGAGGCGGAGAAGCATAACGAGCCGTTCCCCATCTGCGTCACGCTTGGAAATGCTCCGTTGGTAACCTTCATGGCCTCGACTCCCATTGGGTACGCGCAGAACGAGTACGAATTCGTAGGCGCCCTTAACGATGGGGTGCCCACCGAGATCGTCAAGTCCGACCTCTATGACCATCTTTATGTCCCTGCAGGTGCCGAGGTTGTGCTTGAGGGCTATATCATGCCGCGCGTTCGCACCTGCGAAGGTCCCTTTGGGGAATTCCCCGGCTCATATTCCGGCGCCCGATCGCAGTGCGAGGCCAAGATCACACATGTCACCTACCGCACGAACCCGATCTTTGAAAACCTTTATCTCGGTATGCCTTGGTCGGAGATCGACTACCTTATGGCCTTGAACACCTCGGTGCCGATCTTCAAGCAGCTCCAGCCCGATTTTCCTGAGATAGTCGCCGTGAATGCGATGTATACGCATGGCTTCACTGAGATCATTTCAATTAAGCCGCGCTACGGCGGCCAGGCAACAGGCGCAGCGTTCCGCTTGCTCTCGACCCCGCATGGCATGCCCTATTGCCACAATGTGATTCTCGTTGATGACGTGGTCGACCCCTTTGACCTCAACCAAGTTATGTGGGCGCTTTCTACACGGGTTCGGCCCGATAAAGACGTCAAGGTGGTTCCTAACTGTGCTGGCATGCCGCTCAATCCTTCTGAAGAGGTGCCCGGCATGACCGCGAAGCTCATCATCGACGCCACCACCCCAGTTGATCCAGAGCCGAATACACGTTCCGTTGAGCTGCTGCGAGACCCAGTGAAGACTGAGGAATACACAAAGATCATCGCAGGTCTGATGGCCTGAACCCGAGGGGAGTACATATGAAATGCCCGCGTTGTGATCACGATCAGATAGAAACCATCGCCACCTCGCCGATCGAGGGCGCTTGGGAGGTTTATCAATGCGATCGCTGCTTCTATTCCTGGCGTTCGACCGAGCAGCCTCATATTGACGAGGTCTTTAAGCTCACAGCCGAAAATATCGAGCGGCTGCAGGTCATTCCACCTGTACCACCGCTTGAGTCCTAGCTGACGGTAGGCGGGCCTCTGCGCTTTGCGGCAGCGGGCCCGCCATCTTTTTGGGAAGGAGAACCATGGAGAATGCGAAAGCTCTTCTTAACAAACGCGTTGTCGGTCTTGTGGTGGGAATCGCTGCGGCTGCTCTAATCTGGTTTTTACCCCTAGATGGCCTGAGCATCGAGGGTAGGAAGTGCCTGGCATTGACGGTTATGACGGTCATCTTCTGGGCCTGCCAGGTTGCACAGGCCGGTTTTATCTCAGGGGTGATGCTCGCCCTGATGGTGATTTGGAATGTCGCCGAGCCCGCAGTGGTTTTCAAGTCTTGGACTGGATCGACCATGTGGCTCGTGGTGGGAGCATATCTGATAGCAAACGCAGTGAAGACCTCGGGCTTGGGCGAACGAATTGCCTATACCTATATGCTCAGATTTGTACGTGATTATCGAAGCGTTGTCGTTGGCATCTTCGTCCTGACGCTCATCATGTCGCTCTTGATTCCTCATCCGTGGCCTCGGGCGTTTTTGATCATGTCAATCATGTCGATCATCATAAAAAGTTCAGGTGTGGAGACTTCCGACGCGGTCAAAATTGGCTTCGCGGTGTTTGCTGCCTCTGTGCCTCTTTCGCTCGTCTTCCTGACCGGCGACTCTGTGATCAACCCTCTTGCTGTGGCCAACTCTGGGGCCGAGGTCTCTTTCCTTGACTGGTTCGTGTACATGGGCCCACCTGCGCTTATATCGGGCATTTTAACCTGCGGGCTATTCTTGGTCCTTTTCCGCCCGCAGCAAGAGATATCGATTAACAAGGACGAGATCAGTTCAAAACTCGAGGGGCTCGGGCGCATGAGCGGTGTAGAACGTCGAACAGTGTTTTGGATCGCTCTCGCTATCGTGCTGTGGCTTACTGACTCTATTCATGGGATCGATATAGGTTGGATCACATTGATCATCGGTATGCTCATGGCCATGCCCCTCATCGGGGAGGTCGTGCGTGCCCCCGATTGGTCTGCAGTGCCCATGCAGGTGCTGATCTTCCTGACCGCTGCCATTGCAATCGGTGTTGTTGGGGGAGCGACGGGTATGAATGCTTGGATCTCGGAAACGCTGTTTCCTCCCGTGGCCCCGGATAACATCTTTGTGCTCGCAGCGTTCATCACGGTGATCTCGATTGTGCTTCATATGGTGCTCGGAAGCGTAATCGCGGTCATGGGTGTTGCCGTGCCGGCGATTCTGGCCTTCACAGCTCCGATGGGACTGCCGCCCATCGTGCCGACATTTATCTGCTACATGGCGATCGCCGTGCACTACCTGTTCCCCTTCCAGCATCTGAACATCCTCGTTGGCGCCAGTGAAGACACAGGGGGTTACACGCAAAAGGAGACCGTGCGCTTCGGAATACCATTGACGCTGATCGTATTCGTGATCACAGTTGGCGTTATGGTCCCCTATTGGATGCTCATCGGTTTGCTATAGATACGATGCAGGTAGGTTGACGCCGGCAGTTTGCCTCTTGGCCGGACGGCGGGTTTTCAGGACTTGCTCGTACAGCGACTATACGCTTCACACTTACGTGAAAGGTTACGTGTAGTACCACCTTTCAAAGGAGGACGGATATGGATACGCGTCGCATCATCGTCGGGGTGACCGGGGCGACGGGCGTGCAGATGGCGCTGTACCTCTTGCGGGCCCTCGCCGAGTACGATGACGTTGAGACCCATCTAATTGTGAGCGATGGGGCGCGGCGCACATGGGAGCTTGAGTGCGATATTCCATTCCAAGAGCTCCTCGACTGCGCGGACGTGGTGTACGATTCCCACAACCTTGCGGCGGATGTCTCGAGCGGTTCATACCAGACAGACGGCATGATCGTTTTCCCATGCTCGATGAAGACCCTCTCTGCGATCGCCACTGGGTACACGGACAACCTTATCGCCCGCGCTGCCGACGTCTGCCTCAAGGAAGGTCGTCGCGTGGTACTCTCCCCACGTGAGATGCCGCTCGGCCGCGTGCACCTGCGAAATCTGAACAGTGCTGCTGAATATGGTTGCATCATAATGCCGCCGATGCTGACGTTTTATAACGGCCCCGTTACCATCGAGGACCAGATCTGGCATGTGGTCGGCAAGATCCTCCGCCAGTTTGGCCTCGAGCCCCGGCATTTTAGAGCCTGGGAGGGCGCGGAATAGGGCGCGCGGTCTCCCGGGCTACGCAGTGTGGTCTGAGTGGAAGGGCGGTAGGGCATGTCGAAGATGCATACAGCGACGGTGACGGCGGGATCAGGCCGTTTCAGGCTCGAGGCGGTGCTCACCGTGACTCCGCGCGGTATTACGGTGACAGCGTGCTCCCCTGATCACGCGCACTTAGGGGCTACGGCGCAGGCCATCCCACGGCCCGAGCCAGGGCGCACGGCGACCGTGAGCATCCTCGCGGTCCCGTGCCATCGCGACGAGATCCCGGCGCACGACATCGCCGCCGCCCTGGCCACCCGGTTTAAGATGCCAGCCGCCGTGAGTACGGGGTTTCATGTGGATTCGGCCACGGATGCCGATATACAGACATTCATGGAGACGACAAACGAGCTCATCGATGCCCTTATCGCGCACGTGGAGCAGATACGGCGCGCGACTTGGGAGGATGACGAGGAGGTCGTCGCGGTCACAAAGGATGGAGTGGAGACAGGCACTCTCTCCCGTGATAGTGCGCACACGGGTCTTGGCATACTGCATCAGGCATTTATGGTTTTCCTTGTAGAGGGCGCTGGTGAGGATGCGCACCTGCTTCTTTGCAGGCGCAGCACGGCTAAGCGCCTGTGGGGAGGGGTTCTTGCCGACTCATGTTCCGGGCATCCCCGCCCGGGGGAGGGTATCGAGACGACAGCCGTGCGTCGGCTTACCGAGGAGACCGGGCTTGCGGCTGCCGACGTTTCTCTCAAGGCAGCCGGGCATATCGTGTACCGCGAGGACCATGGGGACGGCCATGCTGAGCACGAGTGGTGCGCGGCCCTTGTGGGTCGCATTCGCAGTGGGGCGTCGCTCGACGTGAATTCTGAAGAGGTGTCGGAGCTGCGCCGCATTCGCCTGACGGAGGTTGACGCTTACCTGCAGGGTGTGCCTGAACCCCTGGCTCCTTGGACGGCGGCCGCACTGCGAGATCCTGGGATCCGCGCCGCAATCGAGTCGGTTGCGTGCGAGGCGGTGTAGCGTGCGCCCACCATCTTTCGAGCGGCGCTGCAACCGCTCGCCGTCGGCGAACGGTTCTCCGCAAGCTTCCTCTTGAACGTGCAGCGACTTCACGTCTCACACTCAAATGCAAGGTTCGGCTCATCCAGAACCGGCCAGTGCGATTGGAGGAACCATGCCAAACAGCGTGCGCGATCTTCGGAGCGCCATCGAGCTTCTGAAGACCCTGCCGGGTCAGCTCATCGAGACGGATGTTGAGGTGAATCCCCACGCGGAGCTCTCCGGCGTCTATCGGCATATCGGCGCCGGTGGAACCGTTGCCCGTCCCACCAAAGAGGGGCCGGCGATGATCTTCAACAACGTTGCCGGCCACGAGGACGCTCGCGTCATCATTGGGCTCCTCGCGAGTCGTGAGCGCGTGGGCCATCTGCTCGGCTGCAGCCCCCGTCGCCTTGGTTTCCTGCTGAATGAGGCGGTGGAGCACCCGCTTCCCGCTGAGCTCGTTGCCGAAGGCGAGCAGGTTCCCTGCCAGGAGGTTGTGCACCGCTCCGACGAGCCGGGCTTCGATATCCGTAAACTCGTTCCCGCTCCGACGAACACGGAGGAGGATGCCGGCCCCTACATCACCATGGGCATGTGCTATGCGCACGACCCTGAGACCGGCGAGCACGATGTGACGATCCATCGTCTCTGCCTGCAGAGCGCCGACGAGATCTCGATGTATTTCGTTCCTGGCGCGCGTCACCTCAACGTGTTCCGCGAGAAGGCGGAGAAGGCCGGCAAGCCCCTTCCCATCTCGATTTCCATCGGTGTCGATCCGGCCATCGAGATCGGCGCTTGCTTCGAGCCGCCCACCACGCCGCTGGGCTACGATGAGCTGCAGGTCGCTGGCGCTATTCGCGGAGAGGCGGTCAAGCTTGCTCCATGCCTCACCATCGATGAGCATTGCATTGCAAACGCCGAGTACGTGATTGAGGGCGAGCTGCTGCCCGGTAAGCGTATCCGTGAGGATATCAACACGAATACGGGCAAGGCCATGCCCGAGTTCCCCGGTTACACTGGCGCCGCCAAGCCTGAGGTCCCCATCATCAAGGTCAAGGCTGTCACTACGCGCAAGAATCCGATCATGCAGACCGTGATCGGCCCCTCCGAGGAGCATGTCTCCATGGCGGGCATCCCCACCGAGGCTTCCATCATCTCCATGGTCGAGCGCGCGATGCCCGGTCGACTGCTCAATGTCTACGCCGCGACGCCCGGTGGCGGAAAGTACATGGCCGTGCTCCAGTTTAAGAAGAGCATCCCCTCCGATGAAGGCCGCCAGCGCCAGGCCGCGCTCCTTGCATTCTCGGCGTTTCCCGAGCTCAAGCACGTATTCCTCGTTGATGAGGATGTTGACCCGTTCGATCTCAACGATGTGATCTGGGCCATGAACACCCGTTTCCAGGGTGATGCGGACGTCATCACGATTCCTGGGGTGCGCTGCCACCCTCTCGATCCGTCGAACGACCCCACCTGTGATCCGTCCATCCGGGACCACGGCATCGCGTGCAAGACCATCTTTGACTGCACCGTGCCCTTTGATCAGAAAGATCGCTTCCAGCGCTGCAAGTTCATGGATGTTGATGCTGCGCGCTGGGTCCCTGGGTTCACGGACTAGATCCTGCTTCAGGCCGTGTCCGCGTAGGGCGTGCGGGCACGGCCTATATTGAACGAATCATTGAATGAGAGGGCGAACCATCTATGGCCTTTCTCCTTCTGGTGTGATCATCAACGTCTCAGCCGTCGTACTCGGTGGTATTTCGGCGGCCTTCTCGGACCGAAGCTTCCGCGTGATCTGCGTGCCACGCTCAACCTCATTTTCGGAGCCTGCTCCATGACGATGGGCATCTCCTACATCGTCAAGCTCCAGACCCTCCCTGCGCTCATGCTTGCGGCGATCGTTGGAACGGCCGTCGGCCATCTCGTGCATCTTGAGTCTGGCATCTCAGGGGTGGCGCGCAAACTGCAGGGGCCTGTCGCCGCGCTTGTGAAGTCCGATCCTTCGGGTGACCTTTCCGAGGATGAATGGATGGATCGCTATATCGCAGCAGTGGTGCTGTTCTGCGCATTTGGTACGGGCATCTTCGGTGCCCTGCAATCCGGTCTTACGGGAGACCAGTCAATTCTGGTCTCCAAGGCGATCCTGGACTTCTTCACGGCGGCTATATTCGCCGCAGACCTTGGATTCATGACGCCGCTTATTGGCGTGCCGCAGCTTGTGGTCTTGATGGCGCTTTTCCTGCTCGCGGGCTATATCCTGCCGCTCACGAATGAGACCATGATGGGGGATCTCCGTGCCTGCGGTGGCATTCTCATGCTGTGCACGGACTTGCGCATCTGTGGGATCAAGAGCTTCCCTATCGCAAACATGTTGCCCGCGATGGTCATCATCATGCCGTTGAGCTGGCTGTTCACCTCCTTTATCCTGCCGCTGCTCGGCTAGCGCTACACTTACACCTGGGTCCGCTGCATGTTTCAACGGGCCCAGGTAGCCGCATGGGCATGCGTTCACAGGGGAGGTTCGCACATGGAGGACGCACCTGAGGGGGACGCGATGTCTGCGTACTATTCTGTCGGTAAGATGGCGAGCCTCTTTGGCCTTTCCCGCCCAACGCTTATCTATTACGACAACATGGGGCTCTTTCGTCCAGCCCGCGTGAGCGAGTCGGGAGCCCGTCTATATCTCCCTACGCAGATTCCAACGCTCCGCTTGATCTGCCTGCTCAAAGACTTGGGAATCGAGCTGAAGAGGATCGCGGAGATCATCGACCTCAAGCGGACCGACCAGCTAGTTTATTACCTCAGCGAGCAGCGTCAGCAGGTGGATATACAGATCGAGGAGCTCACAAAGCGACGCGCCCTCATTGACCAGCGAATTTCGTTTCAGCAAAAAATTGATGACTGGCTGGCAAGCGAGGGGAGGCCGACGCTTCGAACGTATGAGCGGAGGCGCGTGGTGACCGAGCCGTTTGGGGAGCGCGAGGTGGTCGATCGCTCCGTATTGCATCCAACCCTTGTGAGAAGTATGAGAAAACTGCGGGGAGGAGAGCGAATCGCCCCTGTCTCAGGGTTCGGCACGATGCTCACGTTGGAGGGAGTGCGTTCGGGCAAGCCTCTCAGCGGGGGCCGGACCTTTGTGGTGGTGCCTGACGAGGTGAACGAAGAAGAGCTCGATGATGTCGTGGAGTTGCCGGCTGGTATCTACGTATGTCTGAGCTATCGCGGGATGCCCTATGATGGTATGGGGAGCCAAAAGTTGATGTCGTGGCTCTCAGAGCATCGGTTCGAACCCGAAGGCGATCTCTTTGACTTCTGCTTGCTCGACACCTGCTCGTATGACGAAGAGCATCAAGAAGACTTTTGCTGCATTCAGGTGCGCATCAAGGAGTGAGATGTAGCTCAGTGCGCTGGCAGTGCGGGGCGAATGTCCCGCCGAATGCATCGGCCGGCCATCGTCCATCAGATCCCTGACAATTGATCAACCCTCCTGTTGCAGCAGTATGCGAAACTCTACATGTTGTTTCAATTTGTTGGAGGAGAGCGGCCTCAAGGGGGGCATATGTCCCGTCTTGAGGCAGGTGGGGGGCTGTGATGTATTGCACGACGTGTGGCAGCAAGCTGCCTGAAGATGCAAAATTCTGCGTCACGTGCGGCGCGCCGGTGGACGGCCCTGCTGCGGGGGCCCAAACGGGAGCCGAATCGTCAGGCGGGTCAAGTAAGACCGATGACGCACCGTCGACGCTCCCCGTGGAGGGGACCGTGGCAAAAGGTTGGGCGGCCGCTCCATCAGGCACGTCGTCCTGGCCAGCGCCTCCCGCCACGTCGGCCCCGTCTCCGTCGGCGGGTGGTTCGAAGCTCAAAAAGAAGCACGTTCTCATTGCGGCAGGCGCCCTGGCGGCTGTCGCCGTCGTCACGGCGGCCATCGTCGGCGTTATTTGGTTCACTGGCATGCGGAATGTGACCGCTGCGTTCGGTCAGGAAGCAGACGTGCCTCTATCCAAAGCCACGCGCATCATTCCCAGGAATAAACAGAACGAGCCCCTCAGCTCATACACCGTCATAGTGGTGCGCGTGGGCGAGCCGTCTGCCGGTGATGATACGCGGGCTTACGCGGTGGATACCACGCCGTACCACATGCCTGTCTCCACAACCGAGGGCTTCTCGTTCGAGCAGATCAACGCGGCTATTCCCAACGGGCGCCATATCTGCTACATCGCGGACACCTCCGCAGGGGCGCAGGAAGATGCCACCGAAGACGAGGGCACCATTCAGGTGGGCGAGGGCGACAGCGTCGTCACGCTGACCAAGGACACGCCCTCGTTTGCCGTGGACTACGGTGAAGACAACCGGGAGGCCCCGGAGAGCGTCACGATGAATGAGCCTGAGAGCGGCCAGGTGAGCGTGGCCGCTCCGGTGAAGACCGCTGATCCCAGACAGGAGGCATACAAACTCTACCTCGATAAAGTAAATGAGTATATTGCGCGGTACGGTGAGCCGGGCTTCGGGCAGGGCAATACCCAAGATGAGCAGATCGGAACCGGACTCATCTTCGCGTACCTGAGGGATTTCGACGGAGACGGTCTTGAAGAGCTGATCCTCGGCTACCGCACAGATGGCAAGGTCCTGCCGCTCGACGTCAACTCGTACGCGTTTGAGGTCTGGGCTGTTCAAGATGATGAGCTCAAGTTGGTCTACAACGAAGATCAGTCGTTCTACCACGGTCAGGATATCTTGACGGGGTTCGAGGTGGTCTCCCTGGATGACCAGCCCGTCATGATGACGACGGTATACGGGGGAGGCGAGGAGGCCGGTGATGAGGTGAGCTGGAACACCTGCTACCGCTATAAAGACGGCGCCTTCGCCCCCATCTGGTCGATCGAGAGCAGGAACAACATGATCAAGGGGACGTCGAGCCAGACCGTGAACGGCGCGGAGGCAACGTCCGAGGAGTACATGCGGGCGCTCGACGAGCCGCAGGTGTCGGCGTTCTACTCGATTGCCGGCCCGAAGGATATGGGGCGTTGGTACGAGTCCATCGCCAACACCGCCGATGGTCGGGACTACTCGGTTGAGGAGACCGTGGCCATGACCCAGGAGACGATCGCCACGATCAAAGAGCGGGCTCAAGGAGGTTCGGATCAAACCTCGGCGGCCGCCTATCAGGCTGCAGACGTGGTCGAGCGCCATGCCGTCACGGTATATGGCAACGGTGGCCCAAATGATACGGCCCAGTTCGAGACAGACTGGGCGTATCCGCAGTTCGAGGTTGTAGGCGGCTCGACATCTCCGGAACTTGAGAGCTTGAATGCCCAGATCAAGAGCGACTATGAGCAGGCTCTCGAGTGCCAGGAGGGCATGACCTACGACACGGCCCACCCAAGTGACGGCTCGATCGAGCAGACGGTGCACCGTTTCGACAGGACCGTTTCCATCTCAGGGGATGTTGCCTACGTCCGCATCGAGCATCGCAGCAGCTACGGTGGCAGCACGGCCCCCACCTATGTTTACGGCCGCTACTACAACCTGAGGACCGGCAAGGAGATCCCCGCGACAGACGCCCTGGGGCTGAGCAGGGAGGAACTCATTCAACTCACCGTTGACGGGGCGGTCGCCTGGGCGAGGAAAGCGGGCAGGGAGCTGAGGGATTGGGACGCGAAGAGCGCCGAATGGCACCTGTTTGCCACCGATGCGACGTTTGTCTACCGCACTGACGATGCGGTGGTGGCGAGTTTCCGGGAGGATCCCTTCCAGCCGGGGGCCGAGTTCGTCATCAAGGCGCTGACGGACAGCGTCCAGGTTGGCGACCAGCTGATCCGCTCCGATGCGCTTGGCGCAGACGGCAGCGTCGTCTTCGAGAGGCAATGAGACGTTGGCACGCGCCGACAGCGGAGAGGGCAGACATCTGGGTGATGTAGCCGTCTCCACCGCAAGGGGCCTGTGTCCGGGTATCGCGTTATGATGGGGCGAAGCAAACCGGGCGGGCGTGCCCTCATGTCGGCGCCGCCCCCGCATTCGCAAGGAGCTCCATGTCCCCGGCATTCATCACCCTCGAAGGCATCGACGGTAGCGGCAAGTCGACCCAGGCCGCCCTGCTCGCCGCCGCGCTCGAACACGCGGGTGCGAGCGTCTGCCATCTGCGCGAGCCCGGCGGCACGACCATTTCAGAGAACATCCGCGCCCTGCTGCTCGATCCCGACAACACGAAGATGGGCACCACCTGTGAGCTTCTGCTGTATGAGGCCGCTCGCGCCCAACTCGTGCACGAGGTGATCGCGCCCGCGCTCGCAGCCGGCAAGACGGTCATCTGCGATCGCTTCTACGATTCCACCACCGCGTACCAGGCTTTCGCCGGCGGACTTGATCGCGACCGCGTGCGCCTGGCCAACGAGCTCGCCGTCGACGGCGTCCACCCGACGCTCACCCTCGTCTTCGATCTCCCCGTGGAGGCTGCCGCTCATCGCGCCGCTGGACGTGGCGCCGCCGACCGCATGGAGGCCAAGGGTATCGCGTACCAGCGGCGGGTGGCCGAGGGCTTTCACGCCCTTGCGGCTGAGGAGCCCGCGCGGGTCCGCCTCGTCGACGCCTCCGGCACGCCCTCCGAGGTCCACGCGCGCGCCCTCGCTATCGTGCGCGAGGCGGTGAGCCTCTGATGCCCGGCCTCCTCTCCCAGCTCGACACCCAGCCGCGCGTCCGCGACTTCCTCGCCCGCGCCGCTGAGGCGGGGCGCACGAGCCACGCCTACCTTTTCCTCGGCGCTCCTGGTTCCGGCAAGCTCGATGCCGCTTGGGCCCTGGCCCAGGCCCTGCTCTGCGAGCGGGAGGGGGAGCGCGGCTGCGGGGCCTGCGACGCCTGCGTCCGCGTGGCCCGGCGGACGCACCCGGATGTCCATCTGTACCAGCCGGAGAGCGCCACCGGCTACGTGATCGCCCAGACCCGTGCGCTGCTCGAGGAGGTGGCGCTCGCGCCCATCCGCGGCACCGCCAAGGTCTACATCATCGACCGCGCCGAGCAACTTCGCGCCAACACGGCCAACGCACTGCTCAAGACCTTGGAGGAGCCGCCCGCGGGTGTCACCTTCATCCTGCTTGGCACCTCAGCCGAGGCCATCCTCTCCACGATCGTCTCGCGCTGCCAATGCGTTCCCTTCCGCATGGTCGCCCCTGAGCGCGCGGCCGCGGCCGTGGAGCGTGCGACGGGGGTCGCGCGTGAGCGCTGCCGTATGGCCCTCGCTGCCGCCGGGAGCCCTGCGCGCGCCATCGAGTTCCTGAAGTCGGCCGACCGCCAAGCGGCACGGCGCACCGTCCTTCGAGCGGTCGACGCCCTGCTCCATGCCGATGAGGCCGATATCCTGTCCTCGGCCAAGGAGGTCATCCTGGCGGCCGACGCGCCGCTCGCCGAGGTTGAATCGACGCAGAAGGCGATCCTCGAGCAGAATGCCGACTACCTCTCCCGCGGCGCCTTGAAGCAGCTCGAGGAGCGCAACAAGCGCGAGCTCACCGCACGCAGGCGTTCAGGTATCATGGAGGTGCTGGCCAGCGTCCGCTCGCTTCTGCGCGACGTGCTCACGCGCCTTGAAGGGGTGCCCGGTGAGATCGTCAACGCGGACGTCGCCGACATCGTCGATCGCCTCGCCGCGCGCGCACACGTCACCGGCGTGCTCGCCGCCCTCGACGCCGTCTCCCTGGCCGAGTCGCGCATCGCGCGCAATGTAACCCCCCAGCTGGCCGTCGAGGTCATGCTCTTCGATATCAGGAAGGGGCTCACATGCCCGTAGTCGTTCCCGTTAAGTTTCCCTTCGCCTCGCGCGACCTGTGGTTCGATCCCGAGGGCCTCGATATCGTCCAGGCGGATTACGCCGTCTGCGACACCGAGCGCGGCACCGAGATCGGCCTTGTCACGGCGGATCCGTTCGAGGTTCCCGCCTCTGAGCTGGCAGCCCCTTTGAAGTCCGTGATTCGCATCGCCGACGACATCGATCTCGACCGTGCAGACGAGCTGGGCGAGCGCGGGGATGCGGCCATGGCCGACTTCCGCGAGCTCGTGACCAAGAACAAGCTGGACATGAAGCCCGTGGGCGTGGAGTTCCTCTTCGGTGGAGAGGCGGCCGTGTTCTACTTCTCGGCTGAGGAACGGGTCGATTTCCGCCAGCTCGTGCGCGACCTTTCGCAGCGTTTTCGCATCCGGGTTGACATGCGCCAGATCGGCGTCCGCGACGAGACCCGCCTTGCCGGCGGCTATGCCACCTGCGGTCAGGAGCTCTGCTGCGCGCGGTTTGGCGGTCAGTTCGAGCCCGTCTCCATCCGGATGGCTAAGGAGCAGGACCTGCCCCTCAACTCCTCGAAGATCTCCGGTATGTGCGGCCGCCTCATGTGCTGCCTGCGCTATGAGTTCGAGGCGTACAAGGATTTCAAGAGCCGGGCTCCCAAGAAGAAGACGCTGATCGAGACCCCGCTGGGGAAGGCGCGCATCCAGGAGTACAACACCCCGCGCGAGCAGTTGGTGCTGCGCCTTGAAGGGGGTCGCGTGTTCCGGGTTGACCTCGCTGACATGAGCTGCTCGGACGGATGCAAGAAACGGGCTGAGTCCCAGGGCTGCTCCTCATGCCGGCCCGANGCTGCCGCCGAGGACGAGAGGCGCGGCACGCGTCAGGAGGGGGAGCAGACCCAGACCCTGCGCCCGCGCCGTCGCCGCCCGCGCAAGCCCCGTCGCGAGGGTGGGGAGCAGGCAGGAGAGTAGGCCTGCGGCAGTCTGGTCGGCACCCCGTTCAACTGCACCGCTGCGCCCGGGAGTCAGTGGCTCCCGGGCGCAGCGGGCGCGCGCTCACCACACGCGTGAGATGGCGAGCCCGTCCACGGATGCCGCCCCTGATCGCCTGAGGGTGTCGGCAGCGCTGTTCAGGGTCGCACCGGTGGTGATGACGTCATCGATCAGCAGGATTCTCAGTTCGGAGACATCGGCCACCACCTCGTACTGGCCGCAGGCGGCCTCAAGGCGGTCGGCGCGTCCCAGCTCTCGCTGGTCTGCATAGCCATGCTTCACGAGGGCATCGAGGAGCGGAATTCCGGTTATCGATGCCATCTCCCGGGCGATGGCCTCCATATGGTCGAAGCCGCGCCGCCGAAAAGCCGTGGCCGTCGCAGGAACAAAGGTGAGGGCGTCGGCGCGGCGGAGTATCCCGCCATATCGCGCATCGGCCGTCGCCTCGGCGTGCTCAGCGGTATCAACCAGGATGTCCGCGAGCGCTGCCGCCAGCCGTCGCTCCCCCGCATCCTTGTAGGCGCGGATGATGCGCGGCGCCGGTCCTTCGAACACGGTGCCCGCCAGCACACGGTCGCAGCTGCCCGCCTCGCCGCGGCACTCGGTGCAGAGCATCGCCCCAAATGGCGCCCCGCATACCGTGCACGCTTGCGCAGGATCAATCACGACAAGCTCCTCCAGGCATCGATCGCAGATGAGCTCGCCCACGCGCTCACATCCGGCGCACCGTGTGGGGGAGAGCGTCTCAAGTGCCTGGTGGTGCGCCCACGCCATCGCCCGGGCAAGCGCCTGGCCAGCGGTGTTGTGAGACGGCAGTCCAGCATTGCCGCCAACGAGATCTCGCGGCCACGGCCCGCCTGCATGCGGGGGTCGCTCACCGTCAATCAGCGGACCCACCTCCCGCCGATGAGATCTCCATCGCCGGGGTCCCGTTCCTCGTCCGACTGCCCGCCTGCTTTGCCAGGCACCGCACGCTGTCGCGCTCGATGAGCTCGGAGGAGACGAAGGTCGTCGTGGCGCTCTGTCGCTCTGGGTGGGCGAGCAGGTCGGCAAGGCGCTGCACGGCCAGCCGCCCGGAGTCGTACAGGTTGATCCGCGTGGTGGTGAGCTGCGGGCGGCAGACCTTCGCGGCGACCGTGTCCCCGTAGCCGATCATCGAGACATCCTCGGGGATGCGGACCCCCGCTTCGGCGAGCGCTCGCATCGCGCCGACAGCGATGTTGTCGAGGTCGGCGATGAAGCAGGTGGGCATCGTGAAACCGCGAGGTGGGCGAGCGAGGTACGCGGCCATGGCCCGATACGCGGCATCGATCTGGCAGGGGAGCTCGATAACGGGATGGGCGGCCCGCTTGTCGCCAAACTCGGCGATCCCCTTGCGGAAGCCATCGAGGTGATGGATGAAGTTGTTGATGCGAGGGGTTCCGGCGAGGAAGCCGATGGCCCGGTGGCCGCAGTCAGCCGCGTAAGCGAACGCGCGGAGCATGGACGTCTGGTCATCCAGGGTGACCGCGCTCACCGGGACGAGGTCGAAGTACCCGTCGAGCAGGACGGTCGGCAGATCCAGTTCGAGGTAGCGCCGCAGGTGGGGCTCATCGAGCTCGGTGGCCTCGAGCACCATGCCGTTTGCGTCGAGGCCCGCGAGGTACTCCAGGTGCTCCTCGAAGTCCTGGCCCGGAAGGTGGTGCGCGATGGTGATGGGGTATCCGAGGCGGTAGGCCTCCGCCTGCACGGTTTCGATGAGGGCGGAGAAGAAGGGCAGATTGTTGATGACCTCGCCGGTGGTCTTGTGGATCACGAGCAACAGGCTCCCGTTCGCGCGCGTGCTCGCCAGGGCCTCGCCGAGGGACTGCCGATTCCTCTCGTTCACCAGCTCCAAGACGCGGCGGCGGGTCTCGTTTGACACGCCGGGCCGCCCGTTTACAGCGAGCGACACCGCCGTCGCCGAGATGCCGAGGATCCGGGCGATATCCTTGTTCTTCAGGTGAGTCCCCATCCGTCCCCCGTGCTTAAAGAAAATAAAGCGATAAGACTATAAGAATAAAGGTACCATAGCGGGAGAGAAGACGGCCCCACGGGCCAGGCGGACACAGCTGGGAGGCACATATGGATTCCACTGAGATGACGGAGATGGAGAAGCTCGAGGCGGGGCTCGCGTACCGCTACGACGACCCCGAGCTCGCGCGGATGAAGGATACGGCCAGCCAGCGCTGCGCTGCCCTCAGCGCGGTCGATCCGCTCGATTCCGCTGCCCGTGAGGCAGCCGCCCGAGCGCTGCTCGGGAGCGCCGGCGAGGGGCTCGATATCCAGCCCGGGTTCCATTGCGACAACGGTCAGAACATCCACGTAGGAAAGAGCTTCACCGCGAATTACAACGTTACGGTGCTCGACGGCGCACCGGTCACCATNAAGAATGGTGGATACGGCATCATCAAGCCCAAGATCGAGACGCTTGACGAGTAACATGAACCCATAGGCATGAATCGGGTGGCGGCCATCCCATGCGGGGTGGCCGCCGCCATCCTTCATATCGAGAGGCGGGCATGAGTACAGCAACCCCCAGCACCGGGCACCACGATCGGTGCCGCATCGTGGTCGACACCTGCGCGGACCTGACACCTGAGATCGCCGCCACCCTGGATGTCGACATACTCGGCTTCCCATACATCGTGGATGGCGTCGAGCACACCGACGACATCTGGACCTCCATCACGCCCAAGGCCTTCTACGATCAGCTGCGCGCCGGTTCCCGGGCGTCCACCTCGGCCGTCTCCCTCGGTCGCTACCTCGAGTTCTTCACGCAGTGCGCCGAGGAGGGGACGCCCACCATCTACCTCTGCTTCACGAGCGCCCTGTCGTCGAGCTATGACTCGGCGTGCCAGGCCGCGGCAGAGGTCCGTCGCACGCATCCCGATTTCGAGATCTACGTGGTCGACAACGCGCTGCCCTGCGCCTGCGGCATGCTGCTTGCGATCGAGGCCGTGCGCCAGCGGGCGGCGGGCCTCACCGCGCGCCAGCTCGCGGCTTGGGCCGATGAGGCGAAGACCTACATCCACGGCTACTTCACCCTGGACAGCCTCGACGCCCTCGCCGCCGGCGGCCGCATCCCCCCCGCGGCGGCCCAGCTTTCAAGCAAGCTCGATATCAAGCCTGCCCTCTCCTTCGACCTCTCGGGCTCCCTGACCCTGACGGGAGTCTGCCGCGGAAGGAAGAAAGCACTGAAGGGCCTCGTCAAATCCTTCAAGGACAACTACGTCATCGACCCGAGCATGCCCATCGGCGTCTTCTCCGCCGACGCCGAGAAGGATGCCGACTGGCTCGAGGCTGCCATTCGTCGCGAGGAGGGCTGTGCCGAGGCCACCATCCTGCGCGGTTCGGTGGGGCCGACCATCGGTGCCCATGTGGGTCCGGGTATGGTCGCCGTCATGTTCTGGGGGAAGGACCGCGCTGAGAAGATATCGCTCTCAGACCGCATCGCGAAGCGCGTGCGGGGAGTTCGCTGAGGGGCTCGCCGGGCAGCGGAGCGTCATAGGACGGCGCGGACGCTCCCATGGAGCCGCCCTCTTGACCCTATCTGTCGGCATCCCACGGTGCGATCCGTTTTGGGTATGAATAACACCAGTCGATCCGTGCCCGCACCGACGGGCGCGTGCAAAGGAGAACGCATGGCCAAGACCAAACCGTCCGTCGCCTTCATCGGAACCGGCATCATGGGCGCACCCATCGCCGGGCACATCCTGGACGCCGGCTACCCGCTCACCGTCTACAACCGCACGCGCGCTAAGGCCGAGGGCCTGATCGAGCGCGGCGCCGCCTGGGCAGACACCCCTGCGGCCGCTGTCGCCGATGCCGACATCGTCTTCACGATGCTCGGGTTCCCCACCGATGTCGAGGAGGTCTACCTCGCCGGCGACGGCATCCTCGCCTCGGCGAAGCAGGGGGCGACCCTCATCGACCTCACCACGAGCTCCCCCGATCTCGCCCGTGATATCGCCGAGGCCGCGGAGGTCTCGGGGTTGCACGCCTTCGACTGTCCGGTCACCGGGGGCGAGCAGGGTGCCGTGGCCGGCACGCTGACCCTCATCGCCGGTGCCACAGAGCGCGATCTCGAGTCGGTCCGTCCCGTGCTCGAGACCTTCGGCGGCACGATCTTCTGTTTCGGCGGCGCCGGAGCCGGCCAGACCGCCAAGCTCGCCAACCAAGTAGCGCTCTCCGCGGCCATGGTGGGCATGGCGGACGCCCTCTCTCTCGCGCAGCAGAGCGGGCTCGATCTTGAGCAGACCCGTGAGCTGATCAACGCCGGCACCGGCCGCTCGGGCGCGATGGACTCCCTCGCGCCGGCCGCCCTCGCCGGAGACTACAAGCCGGGTTTCAAGGTCAAGCACTTCTTGAAGGACCTCGGCCTCGCCCTCACCGTCGCCGAGGAGAAGGAAATCGCCCTGCCTGCGGCCGACACCGCTTTCACCCTGTTCGACATGCTCGAGGCGATCGGGGGCGGTGAGCTCGGCACCCAGGCCATCACCCTGCTGTACCAGGAGGAGGCCGATGCCACGGCCGCCGGGCTGGACTGGTCGCTCTACCGTGCAGAGGATGCTGATGAGGAGGGCTGCGCCTGCGGCCACGAGCATGAGGGCCACGAGCATGGCGAATCATGCTCCTGCGAGCACGGCCACCACCACGATCATGAGGGCCACGCCTGCGTCTGCGACCATGACCACGATCACGAGGGGCATGATCACGCGCACCACCACCATGGGCATGAGCACCACCACGATGGCCATTCCTGCTCTTGTGAGCATGGCCACGAGGGCCATGGGCACCGGCATCACCATGAGTGCGAGCACCACCACCATCACCACCACGATCACGGTCACAAGGAGTAGCGCCCGTGCAGATACCCTTCATCGTCCTGTCCGTCCTGCTCTTCGTCTTCAGCGTGTACGTCGGCTTCCTCATCGCCTCGTCGGTGGGCAAGCACGCGGTGACGACGGCCGATTACTGGAAGATGAACGCCGCGGCGATCGTGGCCGCTGTGGTCGCCGCGGCGATCGTGGCATCGCTCCCGCTGCTATACTCGGTTGTTATCGGCCTGCTCGCGGGGTTCATCGTCGGCCTCAAGATGACCTTCGGCGAATCCTCGGGCCCTTGGAAGGTGCACGACCGCGCCTTCAACGTGAACCGATCTCACCGCGAGACCGCCGAGCGGGGCGGAGGGGACGAGCGCCGTGCCCGCCGACTCACAGGCGATGCGGCCCCCGATGTGATCTCAGTCACGGAGAAGAAGTGTGATGCGAATGGAAACGCGAGGTAGAACATATGGCAGACCGTATAGAACATGATCTCACTGCCGAGGAGGTCGAGCAGCTGAAGCGCATCGAGGACAACAAAGACGCGCTCACAGCCCTGATCGAGGACCTCTCCGGTGCTAGTCGCCGCAAGCGTCAGCTTGCGGCCCACGTCGTCGCCCTCCTCGCCGAGCGCGAGCCCGATCTGCTCGCGCCGCATATGACGCAGCTGATCGACGCCCTCGAGCGTCCCGAGGCCCAGACGCGCTGGGAGATCCTCGACGCCTGCACCCTGCTCGTGGGTGAGCACGCCAAGGAGATCGGCGCTGCATTCCCCGCCGCCGAGGAGGCCCTGTTCGACGAGGATTCTGCGACGCTCAGGCTCGCGGCCTTCCGCATGCTCTCGGCCTGGGGCGCCACCGAGCGCCGCCGCTCCGAGAAGGTCTGGCCCATCCTCGACGAGGCCATCCAGTGCTACCACGGCGACCTCGAGTACCGCGACATGCTCGCATCGCTTTACGATTTCGCCACCGGCAAGATCGACGGCCATGTGGCCGGCGAGCTCGCAGGCCGCCTGCACTTCGACGCAGAGCACGGAAAGGGCGCCTATCTGCGCACCCGTTCCTCCGAGATCTACGAGCTGCTCGTCAAGCGCTTCAAGCTCGACAACCCCCAGAAGCGGGCCAGCACGGTGCAGAAGAGCGACGACGACATCGAGGATGACGAGGAGTAGGAGGGGCCATGTCCCATCAGGTTGTGCTCATTCCGGGTGACGGTATCGGCCCGGAGATCACGGAGGCCATGCGGCGCGTCGTGGAGGCCACCGGCGTCGACATCGCATGGGACGTCCAGCAGGCTGGATCCTGCGTGATGGACGAGTTCGGCACGCCCCTGCCCGAGCACGTGCTCGACGCCGTCGAGCGCACCGGCATCGCCATCAAGGGCCCCATCACAACGCCGGTGGGGACAGGTTTCCGCAGCGTGAACGTCGCCTTGCGCCGTCACTTCGACCTCTACGCCTGCGTGCGCCCCTGCCTCTCGCAACCGGGCGACGGCTCGCGCTATCGTGACATCGACCTCGTCATCGTGCGGGAGAACACCGAGGACCTCTATGCGGGCATCGAGTTCGCCCCGGGCGCTCCCGAGGTGGCAGAGCTTGCATCCCTGGTGGAGCGCTCAGGCCAGGCTCCGTTCCGCGAAGGCTCGGCCATCAGCATCAAGCCCATCTCAGAGGAGGGCTCCCGCCGTATCGTCGAGTACGCCTTCGATTACGCCCGTCGCTGCGGGCGCCGCAAGGTCACCGCGGTCCATAAGGCGAATATCATGAAGGAGACGGACGGCCTCTTCCTGCGGGTCGCCCGCGAGGTGGCCGCGAGCCATCCCGACATCGCCTTCGACGACAAGATCGTCGACGCCGCCTGCATGGGTCTCGTGCAGGACCCGCATCAATTCGACGTGCTGGTGCTGCCGAACCTCTACGGCGACATCGTCTCCGACCTGGGGGCGGGCCTGGTGGGCGGCCTCGGCATGGCGCCGGGTGCGAACATCGGCCGGCACGCCGCGATCTTCGAGGCAACGCACGNCATGATCGGGCCGGGAACCATCATCGCCACGACGGGGCATCCGCTTGACGGCCGCGACCGCCGGCAGCGCCTGGCGATCTCGAAGCCCATCACCATCGGCGACGACGTATGGATCGGCGGGAACTGCGTGGTTACCGGCGGTGTCACGATCGGATCGAACGTGGTGGTGGGCGCTGGGGCCGTGGTGACCCGCGACGTCCCCAACAACTGTGTGGTCGCCGGCGTGCCCGCCCGGGTGATAAAGCGCCTTGAGGCCTGATGCTGGGGTATTCGCGCCCTGCCGGCGCGTTCTGGCTGCTATACTGATCCCCGTTCCTTCCAGGCTGTGGTTGCGGACGGGTCCGCCCGTCCTAGTCCAAGGCAGACGCGGTCAAAAGGATCCACGTAAGCTGCCGCGTGCGCGCGGCGGCGATCATGGCGCGTCCTAGAGGTAAGTCGCACCGTCCGTTCTACACAGGGGCAATCCATGCCCCGCGGGCGAGCGGGCTAGTCGTGATGCCGGCTGCGGTTGGCAGAGCAAACGCCCCCGTGTGCAGGTGTGGGGTCAAAAACCAGGTCAGCTGGGGAACGCATAGGGGCACGCACGGGTGAGGCGAAGGATAGTCATGGCACGGTCGCACGGACGCAGTATCGGTCGCATCGCGGTGGCGGTGCTCGCCCTCGCATCCATCTTCACCCTGGGTGGCTGCTCGTTGATCACCCCGACGCTCGCCGAGGTCACCCCGACGACCGCGCGCCCGAAGGTTTCCGCGCCCGCCGTCTCATCCGACGGCGAGCTGCTCATCGGCATCGCCTCATCGGACGCCCCTCAGATCATCACCGATGATACGGGCACCCTCACCGGCTACACCGTGGACGTGGGCCGTGCCCTCGCGCAGAAGCTCGGTCTCACACCGGTGTTTCTGACCGGTGCCGATCCCTCGAAAATTGGAACGGCAGGCGCTCCCGATATCTACCTGGGGGCTGAGAAGCGCGGCCTTTCGAGCGGGCTCAGCCTCAAAGGAGTGTTCCTTGAGGATGCGCCGGCCCTGTTCGCGCAGGACCGCACGAGCACCGAGGTGCCCTCCCTGCAGGATCTCTCGGCGGCGACCATCGCAGTTCAGGTTGGCTCCACCGCCCAGGACGTCTTGGCGAAGGCCGGCATAGAGGCCACGCAGAAGACCTATGCCAACGTGAACGAGTCGCTCGCCGCCGTCGCGCGGGGCGAGGCCGACTTCGCTGCCTGCGACGCCACCTCCGGCGGCTACCTCTCCCGAGCCTATCCGGGTATGTCGTTCGTGTGCACGCTCGACGAGGCCGCATCGTACGGCGTCGCGGTGAAAACGAGCAACGACACGCTCGCCCGTGAGGTTGAGAGCGCGCTCTCCGCCCTTGAGGGCGACGGCAGCCTTGAAGCCATTCATCGGGCCTGGTACGGCGGACTTCCGGTCTCGCTCAGCGGGTCGCTCCTCACGGGCGCCACGACCTCGTCCGAGCGCGCCGCCGCCCGGACCTCTGCATCGTCGGCTCAGTAGCAGGCCTGTTTGCAACCTGCGCAGCCCTGTGAACGCGTGCTGTTCGCGACACCCATGAACCCACCTCATGCGTTCGGCTCCTGTCAACACCCCATCGGCATCCGGTTCGTTCCGTGGTGTGGGCGGACCTGGGCCCGATCGATGGCCGGTTAGGGTACAACAAACGTACCGGTCACCGTTTGCGCTGGTGTCCGTCTCTGTACCCGGATAGATTGGAGTCGGTCATGGATATCAAGGTTTCGGGTCGCAAGACCACCGTCACTGATGCGCTGCGCGTTCACGTCGAGGATAAGATCGGCGAGGCCTGCAAGGTATTCGACATCGAACCTATGACCGTCGACGTGGTGCTCCGCTATGAGAAGAACCCCTCGAATCCCGAGCCGGCTATCGTTGAGGCGACCGTGCGCGCCCGCGGTTCGGTGATTCGCGTCGCAGAGCACGGCTCTGATATGTATGCCGCCATCGACGCGGCCGCTGAGAAGGTCACGAGACAGCTGCGCAAGTTCAAGACCAAGGTCGTCGATAACCGTCAGGGCGGGGCGTCTGCGGCTGAGGTGGCACCCGTGCCCCGCGTCGAAGACCTCGCAGATCTGCTGATCCCCGAGGAGGAGGACGATCAGCTCGTTCGCGAGAAGGTCATCGACATCACGCCGATGACCGAGGAACAGGCCCTTGTCCAAACCGATCTGCTCGGCCACGACTTCTACGTCTTCGAGAACGCCACCACCGGGTTGATCAATGTGGTCTATCACCGTAAGAATGGTGGATACGGCATCATCAAGCCCAAGATCGAGACGCTTGACGAGTAACATGAACCCATAGGCATGAATCGGGTGGCGGCCATCCCATGCGGGGTGGCCGCCGCCATCCTTCATATCGAGAGGCGGGCATGAGTACAGCAACCCCCAGCACCGGGCACCACGATCGGTGCCGCATCGTGGTCGACACCTGCGCGGACCTGACACCTGAGATCGCCGCCACCCTGGATGTCGACATACTCGGCTTCCCATACATCGTGGATGGCGTCGAGCACACCGACGACATCTGGACCTCCATCACGCCCAAGGCCTTCTACGATCAGCTGCGCGCCGGTTCCCGGGCGTCCACCTCGGCCGTCTCCCTCGGTCGCTACCTCGAGTTCTTCACGCAGTGCGCCGAGGAGGGGACGCCCACCATCTACCTCTGCTTCACGAGCGCCCTGTCGTCGAGCTATGACTCGGCGTGCCAGGCCGCGGCAGAGGTCCGTCGCACGCATCCCGATTTCGAGATCTACGTGGTCGACAACGCGCTGCCCTGCGCCTGCGGCATGCTGCTTGCGATCGAGGCCGTGCGCCAGCGGGCGGCGGGCCTCACCGCGCGCCAGCTCGCGGCTTGGGCCGATGAGGCGAAGACCTACATCCACGGCTACTTCACCCTGGACAGCCTCGACGCCCTCGCCGCCGGCGGCCGCATCCCCCCCGCGGCGGCCCAGCTTTCAAGCAAGCTCGATATCAAGCCTGCCCTCTCCTTCGACCTCTCGGGCTCCCTGACCCTGACGGGAGTCTGCCGCGGAAGGAAGAAAGCACTGAAGGGCCTCGTCAAATCCTTCAAGGACAACTACGTCATCGACCCGAGCATGCCCATCGGCGTCTTCTCCGCCGACGCCGAGAAGGATGCCGACTGGCTCGAGGCTGCCATTCGTCGCGANCCCGCCGTATCGTCGAGTACGCCTTCGATTACGCCCGTCGCTGCGGGCGCCGCAAGGTCACCGCGGTCCATAAGGCGAATATCATGAAGGAGACGGACGGCCTCTTCCTGCGGGTCGCCCGCGAGGTGGCCGCGAGCCATCCCGACATCGCCTTCGACGACAAGATCGTCGACGCCGCCTGCATGGGTCTCGTGCAGGACCCGCATCAATTCGACGTGCTGGTGCTGCCGAACCTCTACGGCGACATCGTCTCCGACCTGGGGGCGGGCCTGGTGGGCGGCCTCGGCATGGCGCCGGGTGCGAACATCGGCCGGCACGCCGCGATCTTCGAGGCAACGCACGGATCGGCCCCGGATATCGCCGGCCGCGATATCGCGAACCCCACGGCCGAGATCCTCTCGGCGGCCATGATGCTCGACCACCTGGGGGAGACCAGCGCCGCGGACCGCATGCGCGCTGCGGTGCGCAGCGTCCTCGCCGCGGGCGAGCAGGTGACCGGCGATGTGCGCCGCGCCCTCACGGGCTCCACCGAGGGGGCTGTCGGCACGCAGGCGTTCGCAGACGCGGTGATCAGCCACCTGGCCTAACAAACGCTTGAGATCGCATTGAGGATGCGCCGCTCGCGCCGACCCATTCGGGTGCCGCCGCGTGCGGTGCATCTGCTTGCGCGTCCCTCCCTGCTCCATGACGGGTTTCTTGAGAATAAGAAAGACCTAATGGGATGCATACCATCGAACGTCGTATGCTAGATGCGCTTATTCGCCATGAATCAAGGAGCTACGAGCATGGGTTTCATTCAAAAGAAGGATGAGGAGAAAGACGTCATAGAGGGCGTCGAGATCATCGGACGCGGCGAGGGCCCCAACGGTGTCGACGAGAACCCGGTCGTCATCGTTCCCGGTGAGTCTGCGGAGGACATCGCGGCCGGTACCACCGCCGAGGCCGCCGCCGCGGACGCTGAGGCCCAGGCGCTCGAGGACGCCGCCGACGCCTCTCTGATGGAGGGGATTCAGTCGGCCGACGCGGACGACGATGATGAGGACGAAGACGACGAGGATGACCCTGTCGCAGATGATCCGACGACCCCCGGAGGCCCCATCGACGTCGAGCCCCCGCATGGCGGAGCCAACTTCGATGCCCTGCAGCCTGGGCGCAACCGTCGTCTGCTCTTTGGCGCCCTTGCCGCTGCCGTCATCATCATCGTGGCACTCTGCGGCTACTTCATCGGCCGCGGGGGCTTCGGGGTCCAGGGCGCGAGTGGCGCCACCGTCTCCGAGGACCAGCTTGACACGGTGATCGCCAGCTGGTCGTACAACGGCCAGGACCACAAGCTCACCGTCCGCGATGCCATCGAAGACCAGTCCTCGCTCGACAGCGCCAAAGACAGCGACGGAAACTACCGGGTCCCCTCTGCAGAGACCGTCCTCGCGTACGCCCGCAACCGGATCCTGGTGTCCGAGGCGGAGGCCCGCAACCTCACCGTTTCCGATGACGAGGCCACGCAGTACGCCGAGGACCACATCGGCACCTCCGACTACTCAACGCTCGCCACGCAGTACTGTATCACCGAGGACCAGGCGAAGCGCATCGTGAAGGAGAATGCGCTCATCTCCAAGCTCTATGCCGAGGTCGTGCCCGATAGCTCTACGAGCACCACGGCGCCTACGGCCCCGGCCGAGCCCGAGAACGGGGACACCTCGACCGCTTCCAAGGATTACGCCGACTACATCATCAAGCTCGCCGGCGATGAGTGGGATTCTTCCAAGGGCACTTGGGCGCGTGAAGACGGCCCGTATTACAGCGCCCTGAAGGATGAGCAGTTCACGGCCGATTCCGCTACGTACGCCCAGGCGCAGGCTGCATACTACGTGGCCTATCAGCAGTACTCTCAGCAGGTGCAGAGCGGCCAGAGCACCTGGCGCACGTTCGTGAACGGTCTCTATGCGAAGGCTTCCGTGGATCTCTACGGACTGTACATGTGAGTTTGAGTTCTGCGGCGCGCGGACCGAGGTCTTGCGCGCCGCATGCTTGATGCGCGCGGGCGCTCGTGGGGCGCCCGATGTTGCCCGTGAGGTGCACCTGCCTGCGTACCCATGCGCAGGCAAGCAGCTTGAGGAGGTGCCCGCGCGCGCTGGTGGAGAAGCCATTGCAGCGCCTGTGCGTTTCACGGCTTTGAGGAGGTGCCCTGCGCATGTCGGCGAAACCCGTCCTGCGCGCGGCCATATGAAAAGCGCTCGTGTGCCCGCGATGTGCTAGAGGGGGCGCCTGTCGAGTCAGAGCGGCGCCGGTGCGGCGAATTGCGCGAAAGACATCTTGCGTCGGTGGCGGTTTCCACGTACTATTAACAGCCGCCGGTGTTCGCACCGGAGATGCGCCAGCATAGCTCAGTTGGTAGAGCACCGCTCTCGTAAAGCGGGGGTCATCGGTTCGAGTCCGATTGCTGGCTCCATAAGATCGCAGGTCAGGGGGCTTCCGCCCCCTGATTCTTTTCATATCCAATCTCTCAAGAATGAGCAGGGCAGCGGATCCGCGTTAGGACGCTCTCCATAGGGTATCCCGTCTTCCCTGCAGGCTTACGGCGTCAGCGAAGTCGGAGGTCCTTCGACCGCTCGAATTGCATTATTGCGAGCTATGAATAGACTGCTGGCGGCACGCAGAGTAGGAATGCAAAAACGCCTGTTCAATCATGGTGCATTTTTGCGAGATATGCACAACGGGGTTCATATCTCGACCTTTTTCTGGTGAAATCTATGCATAGCTCAACAAAATGCAAAAACGAGCGCCACTGTATGGGGGTGCAGGGCTGCACCCGGTATCGGGGCGCGCGGGTAGGCCACATGCTCTGGGCGGTTGCCTGCCACTTGGGCAGGGGGGTCCTGACGCGGGACCCGGGTCTGCGGACCACGGCTTGTCTCCCACACGGACAAGGAGTTGCGCATTGAGCAGACCACCGAGGATGCATATAGACCACTTCACAGAGTTCAAACGAAAGATCTGACTGAAAACTGACAGCAGCCCTTTGTCGATCATCGAAATATTGAGGCGCAATAATCAAGTTGTGCGCGTCTGAATATCACGAAATAACAGGTACATGCTATAGTGCTGTCGTGAACGGTCGGATTTCCCCGATAAATGGTAACGCAAACATCTCTTGGTATCTGTGAATTGACCCAAGGGGCGCTTCTGCTACCATCTGATAAAACTGATCACGTGGTTACTACCAGTTGCGGGAAAAACCGCAGCGCCAAAGGAAGGGGTGACGGGAATGATCGGATTCATCCTCACCGGTCACGGCCAGTTTGCAAACGGTCTGAAAAGCGCCATCGATATGGTTGCGGGCGATCAGCCTGCGTTCGAGATCGTTCCCTTCGAGGGGTCGGCGGCGGCCAGCTACGGCGACGACCTCCGCGCGGCCATCACCGCCATGCGCGCCGAGTGCGAGGGCGTCATCGTCTTCGTCGACCTCCTGGGCGGAACGCCGTTCAACCAGTCCATGATGATCGCCGGCGATATCGACAACGTCGAGATCGTCACGGGAACCAACCTCCCCATGCTCATCGAGCTCCTGCTCACGCGCTCCGGTGCCTCGGGTCTCGCCGACCTCGCCGAACAGGCTGTCGGCGTCGGCCAGGCGGGGGTCACGCACAAGAGCCTCGCCTCGCTCGCAGACGACGCCGAGGATGACTTCGACGAGGACGGCATCTAATGGCCGAGCTCGGTCCCAACATCCTCGCCTCCTCCATCGTCCTGCTCGCCCTGCTCGTCTTGTTGGGCGTTGCCTACACCATCTGGTCGCAGATCACGATGCGCAAGAAGCGCACCTACTTCAAGGAGCTGCACACCAAGCTCGCCCCCGGCCAGGAGGTCATGTTCGGCGGCGGCATCTACGGCACGGTGAAGACGGTCCTCGAAGACCGGGTCATCGTCGCAGTCCGCTCCGGCGCCGAGATCGAGGTATCGCGGTACGCCATCCAGCAGATCGACCGATAGCTTCACATTCCCCAACGTTTATCAGCCAGTTTTACGGTGTCCACAAACAAGAAAGGACGTATCGAAATGGCAGAGCCCAACATCCTCCTCACCCGCATCGACAACCGCCTGATCCATGGCCAGGTCGCAACCCAGTGGAACTCCACCATCGGGGCGAACCTCATCCTCGTCGCCAACGACGAGGTCTCTGAGAACACCATGCGTCAGAACCTCATGAAGATGGCCGCGCCCGCCGGCGTCGCCACCCGCTTCTTCTCGCTTCAGAAGACCATCGACATCATCGGTAAGGCCTCCCCGAAGCAGAAGATCTTCATCGTGGCCGAAACCCCCCAGGACGTGCTCACGCTCGTCAAGGGCGGCGTGCCTATAAAAAAGGTGAACATCGGCAACATGCACATGTCAGATGGTAAGCGGCAGGTCGCCACCACCGTGGCGGTCGACGACGCCGATGTCGCCGCTTTCCGCGAGCTGCAGGAAATGGGGGTGGAGCTGGAGATCAGGCGTGTTCCGAGCACGCCGGTGGAGGATACGGACAAGCTCTTCGCGTGAGGCACAGTGTTCTCGCGGTTCGGCGAACGCCGGCCGCACAGTAGATCCGTTTCGTTTCAAGGAAACACATTGAAAGGAGGAGCAAGATGGAAGCCTCGATTCTCCAGATCGCACTGATCTTCATCGTCACGTTCATCGCGGCCATCGATCAGTTCGACTTCCTCGAGTCGCTGTACCAGCCCATCGTTACCGGTGCTGTGATCGGCATGATCCTGGGCGATCTCCAGACCGGCCTCGTTGTCGGCGGCACCTATCAGCTCATGACGATCGGTAACATGCCGATTGGCGGTGCCCAGCCCCCCAACGCGGTCATCGGTGGCATCATGGCGGCGATCTTCGCCTGCTCGCTCAACATGGAGCCCAACGTTGCCGTGGCCGCTGCCATCCCGTTTGCTCTGCTCGGCCAGTACGGCGTGACCCTGTTCTTCACCCTGCGCGCCCCGCTCCTCGAGCAGTTCCGCTCCGCGGCGGTGAGCGCCGATCCCAAGCAGGTCACCCTGTGGACGGTCATCTCCGAGATCGTTCTCGGCCTGATCTTCGCCGTCATCGTGACCCTCTTCTTCATCGGCGGCCAGGCCTTCGGCCAGCAGATCGTCGACGCGATCCCCGAGTGGCTGAACATCGGCCTCTCCGCGTCCGGTGGCATGATGCGCTTCGTCGGCTTCGCCATCCTGCTGAAGATCATGATGAACCGCGATATGTGGGCCTTCTTCTTCATGGGCTTCGGCCTCGCCTGCATCATCTCGGCCATTCCGGCGCTCGCAACGCCTGCCCTGCTCATCCTTGCCTTCATCGGCTTCGGTATCGCCTTCTGGGATTTCCAGCAGCAGACCGAGCTGAAGGGCGCTCTTGCTGACGGAGGTGACATGGAAGATGGCATCTAATGAATTCGTCGTACCCGAGCGTTACGAGGATCTGACCCCTGCCCCGCAGGTTGATCAGGCCACGCTCAACCGCATGGCGCTCCGCTCCTGCTTCCTGCAGTCCTCGTTCAACTACGAGACCATGCAGTCCGGCGGCTGGCTCTTCGCCATGCTTCCCGGCCTTGAGAAGGTCCACACGAACAAGCGGGACCTCGCGGCGTCGATGTACCACAACCTGGACTTCATCAACACGCACCCGTTCCTCGTGACCTTCGTCATGGGCATCGTGCTCTCCCTTGAGCAGAACAAGGTCGACACCCAGACCATCCGCGCCGTCCGCATCTCCGCGGCCTCGCCGCTCGGCGGTATCGGCGACGCCCTGTTCTGGCTGACGCTCGTGCCCATCACGGCCGGCATCACCTCGAACATGGCGATCCAGTGCAACGCGGCTGCGCCGATCATCTTCCTGGTGGTCTTCAACATCGCTCAGTTCGCGCTGCGCTTCGGCCTCATGAACTGGGCCTACAAGCTCGGCACCACGGCTATCGACTCGCTCACGGCCAACATGCAGTCCTTCACCCGCGCCGCCTCCATCATGGGCGTCTTCATCGTGGGCTGCCTGACCGTCACCATGGGCGGCACACAGATCAACCTCACGATCCCGAACGGCACCACCCGCAGCCTCGCTGCGCACACGGTCGTCGTCTCCAACGCGGATGCCAAGAACTTCACCGACCTCGAGGGCATCGACACCGAGTCCGCTGAGGCCGGCGCCATCGCCATGACCGACACCAGCGACAAGGCCCTCACAGCCGCTGACGCCGAGGGCAACCCGGTCGAGACCGGCGTGGTAGACCTGGGCAACGGCATGAGCTCCGTCACCTACGCTGAGGTCACCGAGAGCCCGGTCGAGTTCTCCGTGGCGGACACCCTGGACACGGTGCTGCCCAAGCTCGTCCCGCTGTGCCTCGTGCTGCTGCTGTACTTCCTGTTCGCGAAGCACAACTTCACGCCCATCATGGGCATCGGCCTGATGCTCGCCATCGGCATCCTCGGCTCCGGCCTGGGGATCTGGCCCAGCATCTGGTAAGTTAGACTCGCATCCGGGTGCGCGCCCCGCGCGGTCGCGCGCATCCGGGTCACTGCTTGCATACGCGGCCGCGTGCCCGGTTGACCGGGTGCGTGGCCGCTTTTATCCAACGACGAGGTACACGGAGGAGAATGGTCATGGCGATGGGTGCACGGCGTCAGCCGCTTTACGACCAGCTGGTCGACATCCTCACCGAGAAGATCGAGCACGAGTTCCAGGCAGGTGACCTCCTGCCCTCCGAGCGCGAGCTCTCAGACCGCTACGGCCTCTCCCGCACCACGGTGCGCCTCGCCCTGCAGGAGCTCGAGCGTTTGGGCCTCGTGGTCCGCCAGCACGGCCGCGGCACCTTCGTCGCCGACCGTTCGGCTCAGACCAACCTCACGCAGGCGTACAGCTTCAGCGAGCAGATGCGGAGCCTCGGACGTGTTCCTGAGACCACGATCCTCGAGTTCTCAGAGATCGAAGCCGACAAGAACCAGGCTGAGCGCATGGGTCTGCGCATCGGGGATCGCATCTTCAAGCTCAAGCGCCTTCGCTCTGCCGACGGCATGCCGATGATGGTGGAACGCACCTATCTGCCGGTGCGGAAGTTCCTGACGCTCAAACGGCCCATGATCGAGCAGAAATCCCTCTACGACATCATCGAGCACGATTTCCGCGAGGAGATTCGCGTGGCGGAGGAGGAGTTCTTCGCGAGCATCGCCCGACCTGCCGATGCCCATCTGCTCGGTATCGCCGAGGGGGCTCCGGTGCTCGACCTCGTCCGCGTCACCTACACCATGAGCAACGAGGTCGTGGAGTACACGCTCTCAGTCGCACGTGCGGATAAGTTCAAGTACAAGGTCCTCCACCAACGGAACGCGTCGTAACCCGTCGATCCTCGGCCCGCGATGGGGTGCGTCCCGGTGGGCCGGTCCCACGGTCTGTCGTCTGACCGCTCAGTGGTCGTGACATGCCGTTCACTGATTTGTATGGCCGTTTCAAACTGGTTACTACCAGATTACCAATTTTCTCCTATACTACGAGGTGGACGAAGTTTCTCGAGAGAAAGGTATGAGATGTTTGAGAAGTCGATCGAAGAGCTGAAGAGCTGGGGAGCCGACATCACCACGGGGGAGATCAAACAGCAGCCAGAGCTGTGGCGTGACTGCGTCAACATCTACCGTGAGAACAAGGACGCCATCGAGGCCTTCCTCGCCGAGGCCCGCGCCATGGGCGACGGCCGCCTCACCGTCGTCTTCGCAGGTGCCGGCACCTCCGATTACGTGGGCGACACCGCGGCTCCCTATCTCCGTCACGCCGGAGACCGCTCGCTCTACGAGTTCAAGGCCATCGCCACCACGGATATCGTCTCCGCCCCCCGCGACTTCCTGAACCCCGACGACCCCACGCTGCTCGTATCTTTCGCGCGCTCCGGCAACAGCCCCGAGAGCCTGGCTGCCGTCGAGGTCGCCCGCACCTACATCAAGAACGTCAAGTTCCTGAACATCACCTGCGCGCCCGAGGGCAAGCTCGCCCAGGAGAGCAAGGGCGATCCGGACGCCCTGACCCTGCTCATCCCCCGCGCCAACGACCGCGGCTTCGCCATGACCGGCAGCTACACCTGCATGACCCTGCTCACGACCCTCATCTTCGACACTGCCTCAGACGAGCAGAAAGACGCTTGGGTCGAGACGGCGGCCGCCATGGGCGAGCAGGTCGTCGCCCGCGAGGCCGAGGCCATGCAGTTCCTGCTCACCGATTACGATCGCGTGACCTACCTCGGCTCGGGCTCCTTCGGCGGCCTCGCGCAGGAGGCCCAGCTCAAGATCCTCGAGCTCGCGCACGGCCTCATCGCCACCTCCTATGACACCACGATGAGCTACCGCCACGGGCCCAAGTCCTTCGTGGACGACTGCACCCTCGTCTTCGTCTTCGTGAGCAACGACCCCTACACCCGCCAGTACGATCTCGACCTGCTGAACGAGGTCAAGGCCGACGGCATCTGCAGCAAGGTCGTGGCAATCCAGCAGGACGCCGGCGAGCTCTTCGACGGCGAGTCCTTCACCTTCGCGGGTTTCGACACCCTGCCCGAGGCCTACCTCGCCCTGCCGTTTATCATGGTGGGCCAGTCAATCTCCCTGCTCAACTCCGTGCGCGTCGGCAACACGCCCGACACGCCGAGCCCGACCGGTCAGGTCAACCGCGTCGTCCGCGGTGTGACGATTCACCCGTTCACCGCGTAGGCTGCGGGGTAAGCTAACGTCACGGGCCCGCCCTCTGTCTCCGGACGGGGTGGGCCCGTATTTCGTGAGGCAATGGGGCGGAGTATGTCCCATCAGACGCAAGGAGGATGTTCCCATGAGCACCTATGCGATAAAAGCCGATATCTTCTACCTGCCCACCGGAGCCGTGCGTGGTGGGTACCTCATGGTCGAGGACGGCGTCTTCGGCGAGCACCTGGGCCCGGACGCGGTCGTGGAGTGCGAGGTCCTCGACTACACCGGCTACCGCATCGCCCCGGGCTATGTCGACACGCATATCCACGGATTCGACGACCACGACGTCATGGACTGCACCTGGGAGAGCGTTGACGCCATCTCCCGCGGCATCCTGCGCAACGGCGTGACGTCCTGGCTGGCAACCACGCTCACCGCCACGACCGAGCAGCTTGAGGAGGCCTGTCGCGTGGTGGGGGAGCACGCCGGTTCCGAGGAGGGCGCCCGCATTCAGGGCATCTTCCTCGAGGGGCCGTTCTTCACCGAGAAGCACAAGGGCGCCCAGAACCCCGACTACCTCTGCCCGCCCTCGATCGAGAAGCTCGAGCGCTGGCAGAAGGCCGCGCGCGGCATGGTGAAGAAGATCGCCATCGCCCCGGAGTATGAGGAGAGCCCTGCGTTCACCGCCGCGGCCACGGCCTCGGGCGTCGTCGTGGCGCTCGGCCACTCCGATGCGACCGTGATCGATGCTTTCCGATGCCTCGCGGCTGGGGCCTCCGTCTTCGTCCACACCTACAACGGCATGAGCCCGCTGCACCACCGCGAGCCGGGCATGGTGGGCGCGGCCCTCGTGAGCCGCGACGCTTACTCCGAGCTGATCTGCGACGGCCACCACGTGAACCCCATCGCAGCCAAGCTCGTCGTGGACGCCAAGGGATACGACCACGTCGCGCTCATCACCGATTGCATGCGCGCCGGCGGCATGCCCGATGGCGACTACAAGCTCGGCGAGCTTCCGGTGATCGTCGAGGGCGGCACCGCGCGCCTGAAGGACGGCGGCTCGCTCGCCGGCTCGATCCTGCGCATGAAGGACGCTGTCAAGAACGTCGTCGACTGGGGCATTGTGAGCGCGTCCGAGGCCGTGTACATGGCGACGCAGGCCGCCGCCGAGAGCGCGGGCATCGCCGACACCTGCGGCTCGATCCGCCGGGGTCGCGCCGCCGATTTCGTCGTCCTCGCGCCTGATATGGAGCTCAAAGAGACCTATCTCGGCGGCCAGAGCTTCTATCAGGCGTGACAGCGTCCGATCCTATGTGAAAGGAACCCCATGATCCTCACGGTGACCTTGAACCCCTCGATCGACACGTCGTACCAGATCGATCACCTGCATATCGATGACGTGAACCGCGTCATGCCGCATCGGACCGCCGGGGGAAAGGGGCTGAATGTCAGCCGCGTCCTCACCCAGCTGGATGACGAGGTGCTCGCCACCGGTTTCATTGGCGGGCATCTGGGTGAGGCGCTCGCGGACCTCATGGATGCCGACGGCATCCCGCACAGCTTCACGCCGATCGCAGGCGAGACCCGTATCTGCATCGCCGTGCTGCATGAGGGGAACCAGACCGAGTTCCTCGAGCACGGCCCGGAGATCAGCGCTAACGAGTTGGAGTCCTTCCTCAACCACTTCGCTGATCTCGCCGCCACCGAGGACTGCGGTGCGGTGACGCTCTCGGGGTCCCTCCCGGCAGGCGTGCCCGCCGACGTCTACGCGGGTATGGTGGCCCGGGCGGCCGAGGTCGGCAGGCCCGCCCTGCTCGACACCTCGGGAGCCGCCCTTGAGGCCGCTCTCGTCGCGCCGGCGAAGCCAACGCTCATCAAGCCGAACCTCTCGGAAGTGAACGGCTTGTTGGAAACCTCCTTCACCCCCGATGACCTCGATCAGCTGCTCACCGCCCTCGAGGACGACGAGCGCTTCGACGGGATACCGTGGGTCGTCATCACGATGGGCGGGGCCGGTGCCGTGGCGCGGCACGGGGAGCACGCGTATCGTGTGGTGATGCCGAGCATCCCGGCCGTGAACGCGACCGGCTCGGGTGACTCCACGATCGCGGGCTTCGCCCATGCGATCGCCCGTGGTGCCGAGGACGAGGAGGTTCTGCGCATGGGGAGCACCTGCGGCAAGCTGAACGCGATGGACCCCCAGACCGGCCATCTGGTGATGGAGCGCTGGGACGAGGTGTACAGCGCTGTGGAGGTCAAACCTCTGTAGACGGTGCAGAACAGTTAGTGGAAAAGAAGACGGGGCCCGCGAGGGCCCCGCCGTGCTTTGGAGGAGGTTGCAGGTCGCCCGTTACAGAGCTGCGAGGAGCCGATGCAGCGCGGCTCGTCCTCCCTCATCCCACTTGAAGACGCCGGCGTCCTCAAGCACCTGGGAGAACACGAGCCCAACCTCATCCTTGATGACGGCGTCGGCGTCCTCGGAGGCGAGCTGCGGATGACGGCGGGCCACCTCGAGCGCCCAGGCCGCGTGCGGCGCGGTCAGCGGGTCGTCCTCAAGCGCCTGAGCGAGGTCCTCGCTCGAGCTGCCACCCGCCTGCGCGGCGAGCAGCCGCTTGCGCACGGCGTCGAGCTCGTCCACCAGTCGCGGCGGCAGGATGGCGAGGCCCATGACCTCGATGAGGCCGATGTTCTCCTTCTTGATGTGATGCAGGCCCGCATGCGGGTGGAAGACCCCGAGCGGGTGCTCAGGGCTCGTGATGTTGCAGCGGAGCGCCAAGTAGGCGGTGTAGAGGCCGTGCTCCATCCTGACAACCGGCGTGATCGTGTTGTGCGGTGTCCCGTCCGCGCCGTGCGCGATGACCCCTGCGCCCTCGTCGGTCCAGTCGCGCCAGACGGCGAGCACGCGATCGCTCGCGTCGAGCAGGGCGCTGCGGTCCCGCGAGCGCAGCCTGAGCACGCTCAAGGGCCATGTGAGCACCTCGCCGGTTACATTCGCATGACCCGGCAGCTCGAATGTCTCGGCCGCTTTGGCGCGCATCATCGGGAAGGTGTGCAGCCCGCCCTGGAAGTGGTCGTGCGAGAGGATCGATCCGCCCACGATCGGCAGGTCGGCGTTCGAGCCCACAAAGTAGTGGGGGAGGTAGTCGACGAAATCGAGCAGGCGGGCGATGTTCTCGCGGTCCACATGCATGGGCCGATGCGCGGGGCTCATGGCGATGCAGTGCTCATCGAAGTAGGCGTAAGGGCTGTATTGGAGACCCCACACCTCGCCTCCTAGGTCGATGGGTACGATCCGCAGGTTCTGACGGGCCGGATGCGCTCCGCCCGCGTCGGCGGCGGCGCGTCCCGGGTAGCCCTCGTTCGTCATGCAGAGCTGGCAGGCCGGATAGGCCGCCCCCTGCGCGGGCGTTGCCCCGGCGGCGGCGATATCGCGCGGGTCCTTCTCGGGTTTGGAGAGGTTGATGGTGATCTCGAGCTCGCCCCACCGCGTGGCCACAGCCCAGGCCACATTCCGTGCGATGGCGGCGCGGCGCACGTAGCCGGCATCGCAGCAGAGCTGGTAGAACCAGTCCGTGGCGGCTTGGGGCCCCTCGGCACCGTGGCGGTAGACGAAGCCGTCGGCAACCACGGACGGGCGGGGCATGAGGGCGCCCATGGCGGCCATCGACGCGCGGTCACGCCCGCCGGCGGTATCCTCCACGCTGCCGGAGCCGACTGCGACCTCAGCGAGGACCGCGAGGGCCTCCTCTAGGTCAAAGGAGGCGGTGGAGCCGGCATGAGCCTCCCAGCTTTCATGTGGCCCGGGACCTGCGGCGCCCACCGCGGAGAGCACGGCGTTGTAGGCCCAGCGCCTATCGGCGGTCTCGACCATGCCGACGCGCACCGCATAGTCCACGAGCCCTTCGATGACCTCGCGGCCCTGCGTTGTCTCCTCAGCGGTGCCCTGCTGACCATCGGTTACAGCCATGCGGCATACGCCCCCTTTTCGGTGATGGCATAGCGACGGCAGGAGCCCGCTCCGAGCCAGCCGTCCATGCGCGCGATGAACTCATCAACCAGATCGGTCGGGACGAAGCACTGGATGGAGCCTCCGAAGCCGCCGCCATGGATGCGCGCGGCACCGCGACCGGCGAGCATGTGCTCGGCGAGGCCGAGGGCCACCATGGCGTGCTGCTCGCGCACGTCGTGCCCGGGGACCGAGACGTTCTGCAGGAACATTGCGGAGCTTGCGCCCGAGGCGCGTGTGAGCGCGAGGAAGCGCTCGATGTCGCCGGCGTTGAGCGCCTCCCAGCGCTGGTCGACGAGGCCGTTCTCATACCAGTAGTGGATCGCGCGCAGCACGGCGCGGTCACCGAGTTTCTCGCGGAGCTCGTCCACGCGGTCGTCAAACGCCGCAGGGTCGACCTCGCTGAGGCGGGACTTGCCGAACGCGGCTGCTACTGCCTGCATCTCCTGGGGGATCGCGGCGTACTCGTCGGTGAGGTCGGCGTGGTCGCTGCCCACCTTCACGAGGCAGAGCGCGTAGCCGGCGGTCTCGAAATCGAGGTCGAGCTTGGCGGTCTTGGGCTCGGCCGCATCGGCGAAATCCATGTAGGCGAGGCCGCCCAGGCAGACGGCGGCCTGGTCCATGAGGCCGCAGGGCTTGCCGAAGAAGCAGTTCTCAGCGAACTGGCTCATCTTGGCGAGTTCGATGGGGGCGATCTCCGGGCCCTCCCAGAGCGCCTCCATCGCGCGGCCGTAGGCGGCCTCGACTGCAGCTGAGCTGGACAGACCGCCACCTGCGGGAACGGTGCAGATGAAGGCAAAATCGAAGCCGGTGGGCGTGCGCCCGGTCGCGGCGAGCTGGTTCGCCATGCCACGCAGCAGGGCCGCAGAGGTCTCGCGCTCGTCATCGCGGGCCTCCAGGCTGTCGAGGGTGATCTCGAAGGTGGGGAAGCCCTCGTCGGCCACGCGGATCGTGTCAGTGCCGTTCGCCACCGCGATGCCCTCGACTGCGACGTCGAGCGAGCCGGCGATGACATGCCCGCCCTCGTGGTCGGTGTGGTTGCCGGAGATCTCGGAGCGGCCCGGCGCATGCACGTAGAGCGGGCGCGCCCCGGGGGCGGGCTCGCCGAATTCCTGCGTGAAGAAGGCGAGGGCGCGCTCGGCGGCTGCTGGGATGGTGTCGGTCATGGGGATCCTTTCTCGTTGCCCCGAGGACGGGGCGCAATGAAACCGGGTGGAGACTTCCCGCCGCTAGGGGCACGTGGTGAAGCGGTAGATGATGCGTTGGAGATAGGGAGCATTCGGGGTGCAGACCGGGTGGGCCCAATCCGCGTGGTGCACGTTGTCGGGGTAGAACTCGGGCTCGAAGGCGAAGCCGTCACGCGGTCCGAAGCTGATGCCGTCCTTGGCGTTCCGATCGTCGAGCCAGTTGCCCGTGTAGAGGTGGGCGCCGGGGGCGGTGATGTCGATTTCGAGCGTGCGGCCGGAACGGTCATCGTGCGCGGTCAGCGCCGGACGCGGTGCTGATCCCAGCGCGTAGCCGTCAACGCACAGACAGTGGTCGTAGCCTCGCCCCCGGCGAAGCTGCTCATCGGCCGTCTCGATATCGGCACCGAGACGCTTGGGAGCGCGGAAGTCGAAGGGTGTACCCGCGACGGGCTGCACCTCGCGGGGGGAGACGCTGTCCTCGCGCACGGGAAGGTAGCTTGCGGCGGGGATGGTGACGGCCGCGTTGAGCGCCGAGCCCGAGCCGATGCCGCCGAGGTTGAAGTAGCTGTGGTTCGTCATGTTCACATAGGTGGGCGCATCGGTCTCGCAGCCGTGCGTGAGGGTGAGCGCCGCGCCGCCTGCGATCTCGCTGAGCGTGTAGGTCGCCGTGAAGGTGCGGTTTCCGGGGAGCCCCAGCTCGCCGTCGGTGAGGCGGCAGGTGAAGCGCACCGTGTTGGCCGCCTCGTCAACGTCAGCGTTCCAGATGCGCTTGTGCAGGCCGCACTCAAGGTCGGTGTGGAGGTTGTTAGCGACGTCCGGCCCGTCGTTTTTCGGGAGGTGAAAGATGCGGTCTCCCATGGGCACCTCGGCTCGGTCGATGCGGTTTGCGGACGGGCCGATGGTCCCGCCGTAACAGGCCGGGTTATCGAGGTAGCCCTCGAGCCGATCGAAGCCGAGCGCGATGTCGGCCACGGTTCCTGCCGCGTCAGGGGAGAGGACGCGCACGAGGGTGGCGCCGAAGTCCATCACCTGGATGCGCACGGACCCCGCGGAAAGCGTGAAGAGCGTGACGGTGCGGCCGTCTGAGGTGCATCCGAACAGTGCCTGATCGATCATACCCGTTCCTCCCATGGGTTTTACCGGCTGGGGAATGCGGTCCTTGCGAACCCACCCTTGGAATGTTAACGTACTCAAAAGAAGCTGTCATGGGCTTTCCCACTTTCTTGCGACTGGTCGAAATCAGGCGGCAGACGGTCGATCGGCACAGGGCGTGGTAACGCCGGCGGGAGGAGGAGCAATGGATCGGACGGATCAGGGGCACACCCCCGGGCACGGTCCGCGGGGCAGCGGCGCCGTCTCCATGTCCGATGTCGCGGCGGCGGCGGGCGTCTCCCAGCAGACGGTCTCCCGAGTCGCCAACGGCATGCCCAATGTGAGCGAGAAGACCCGCGAGCGGGTGCTCGCTGCCATGCAGGAGCTGGGGTTCCGCCCCAACTACGCGGGCCGATCCCTACGTGGGGGCCGGTACCGCGCCATCGGGCTCTGCGTGTACGACATCACGAAGATCGGCAACCTCACCATGCTCGACGGCATCCTCGCCGCCGCCCGCAAGCGGGGCCGCGCCATCACGATGATCGAGATGCGCGAGGACGAGGCCTTCTCGCTCGCTGAGGCGTCCCACCGCATGGCGGCCCTGCCCGTGGACGGCATGATCATCGGCATGAGCCGCATGGCCCCTGATTTCGAGACGTTCATGCCCCAGCCGGGCATGAGCACGGTCATCGTCACCATGTACGCCCATCCGCGTTGCACCACGGTGGACTCCGACCATTACGGCTGCTCGCACTTGGTCATGGAGCACCTCTTCGAGCACGGCCATGAGCAGATTCGGTTCGTGGGTGGACCTGATTTCTCCATCGACTCGCAGTTCCGCGAGGCGGGGTGGCGCGACGCCCTCGCCAGCCGAGGGATTGAGCCCGTGGAGCCCCTGCGCGGGGACTGGACGGCGAACAGCGGCTACGAGGCCGGGGTGAAACTCGCCCGTGATCGCGCGGCGACGGCGATCTACGTCGCGAACGATCAGATGGCCCTGGGCGTCATCGCGGCCCTGCGTGAGGCGGGCCGACGCGTCCCCGAGGACGTGAGCGTCGTCGGGATCGATGACTCGCTGGTGGACACGATCCCCAACGTGGAGCTCACCACAGTCAGGTTCGACCTGCGCGAACGGGGGCAGGCCGTCTTCGAGCACGCTATGCACGAGCCGGAGCGTCAGCCCTATACGGTGCGCATCCCGGGCACCCTCATCAGGCGCCGGACGGTGGCCGACCGCGCTTGATCGGCGCGCGCAGATCGCAGCATCTTGCGCGAGGTTCGATCAGGGACTGAGGGCCTCTGAGACACGAGATCCCTATGTGTTTGTTTTCGCGGACCTATGGGATTGTTGCCGTGCGCCCATTCTCTGAGTTAGCACCATCTACTAGCTGGGGTGATGACCGCCCGCGTCAAAAACCTGACCGTTTGGCGATGGCGGGGCGGCCGTCAGGCACGCATCCCTTCGTTGGGTGTTAACGTTACCATCATCAGGTCGGCGACGGGGTCGCAAGGCGTGTGGGAGCGTTCTTTGGACCCCCGGTCCGAGCGGATATGGCGGTGCGCAAGCGCCGTCTCTATCAGCAGAGGTGCACGCGGTGCACCACAGAAAGGGGCAGTTCTCATGGGAATGTCACGTCGTCAATTTCTGCAGGTCTGCGGTCTGGGCGCCGCGGGCGTCATCGGTGCCGGCGCCCTCGTGGGCTGCGGCGGCTCCGGTAGCTCCACCGAGGCCGGCAGCAGCTCTGCCGCATCGAGCACCGCGAACGCTGATAAGCCGGTTGTCTTCTACAACCGCCAGCCGTCCAACAGCTCCACGGGCGAGCTCGATATGACGACCCTGAAGTTCAACGACAAGACCTACTACGTCGGCTTCGACGCCAACCAGGGCGGCGAGCTGCAGGGCCAGATGATCGTCGACTACATCAAGGCAAACATCGACACCATCGACCGCAACGGTGACGGCGTCATCGGCTACGTCCTCGCCATCGGTGACGTGGGACACAACGACTCCATCGCCCGCACCCGCGGCTGCCGCAAGGCCCTCGGCACGGCTATCGAGAAGGACGGCAACGTCGTCTCCGAGGCCGCCGGCACCAACACTGACGGTTCCGCCACGGTCGTCCAGGACGGCGAGATCGAGGTCAACGGCAAGAAGTACACCGTTCGCGAGCTCGCCTCGCAGGAGATGAAGACCACCGCCGGCTCCACCTGGGACGCGCCCACGGCCGGCAACGCCATCGGCACCTGGTCCGCCTCCTTCGGCGAGCAGATCGACATCGTCGTCTCCAACAACGACGGCATGGGCATGGCCATGTTCAACGCCTGGTCCAAGGAGAACAAGGTCCCGACCTTCGGCTACGACGCTAACTCCGACGCCGTCGCCGCCATCGCCGACGGCTACGCGGGCACCATCTCCCAGAACCCCGCCGTCCAGGCCTACCTCACCCTGCGCCTGCTCCGCAACTCCCTTGACGGCGTCGACATCGAGACCGGTATCGGCACCAAGGACGACGCGGGCAACGTCATCTCCGAGGACGACTTCAAGTACAGCGAGGAGGATCGCTCCTTCTACGCGATGAACCTGACGGTGACCTCCGACAACGCCGACAAGTTCGCCGACGCCACGGCCCTCTACGACACGGCCAAATCGCAGCTCGACGAGTCCAAGAGCCCCAAGAAGAAGGTCTGGCTCTCCATCTACAACTCCGCGGACAACTTCCTGTCCTCGACCTATCAGCCGCTGCTCCAGGAGTACGACGACCTGCTCAACCTCGAGGTCGAGTACATCGGCGGCGACGGCCAGAGCGAGTCCAGCATCACCAACCGCCTCGCCAACCCGGGCGAGTTCGACGCCTTCGCCATCAATATGGTGAAGACCGACAACGGCGCCTCCTACACCTCCCTGCTTAAGTAGGGACGTGTGCGCGGCCTGATGCGGGCAAGCTAATGTGACGGTCCAAGGGGGAGAAGGGTCTTTCTCCCCCTTGGTTTTGGATATGCAGTGTCGGACAGTTTTCTGTGCCGAAGCCGACCGCGGGCGCGACCCCGGTTGCAGCCAAGGCGGGAACTTCGGAGAAAACTAGGGGTGAGAACATGACAGATTCGACATCGGACATCGTCCTGTCCATCAAGGGGATGAGCAAGACCTTCGGACGCAACCGCGTGCTGGACCACATCAGCCTCGACGTGCGCCGCGGCAGCGTGATGGGCCTCATGGGTGAGAACGGAGCCGGCAAGTCCACGATGATGAAGTGCCTCTTCGGCACCTATCAGAAGGACGAGGGCTCCATCATGCTCGACGGCAAGGAGATCAGCTTCTCCGGCCCGAAGGACGCCCTCGAGAACGGCATCGCCATGGTGCACCAGGAGCTGAACCAGTGCCTGGAGCGCAACGTGGTGGACAACCTCTTCCTCGGCCGCTATCCGGTGAACGCGATGGGCATCGTGGACGAGGGCCGCATGCGCAAGGAGGCCAACGAGCTCTTCCGTCGTCTCGGCATGACGGTGAATCTCTCGCAGCCAATGCGCACCATGTCGGTCTCGCAGCGTCAGATGTGCGAGATCGCCAAGGCCATCTCCTACAACGCCAAGGTCATCGTTCTCGACGAGCCCACCTCCTCGCTCATGGCGCAGGAGGTCGACAAGCTCTTCCAGATGATGCGCATGCTGCGCGAGCAGGGGATCGCCCTGATCTACATCTCGCACAAGATGGATGAGATCTTCGAGATCTGCGACGAGGTCTCGGTGCTGCGCGATGGCAACCTGGTCATGACCAAGCGCACCGATGAGACGAATATGAACGAGCTCATCTCCGCCATGGTGGGCCGCTCGCTCGCCCAGCGCTTCCCGCCGGTTGACAACGAGCCCGGCGAGCCGATCCTCAAGATCCAGCACCTCTCCACCAAGTTCGAGCCGCATCTGCAGGACATCTCCTTCGATGTCCGCCGGGGCGAGATCTTCGGCCTCTACGGGCTCGTGGGCGCCGGTCGCACCGAGCTGCTCGAGACGATCTTCGGCATCCGCACCCGTGCGGCGGGTCGCGTGTACTTCCGCGACCGCCTGATGAACTTCAGCTCAGCTCGCGACGCCATGGACCACGGCTTCGCCCTCATCACAGAAGAGCGCAAGGCCAACGGACTGTTCCTGAAGGGCGATCTGACCTTCAACACGACGATCGCCAACCTCGATCAGTACAAGAGCGGCGTCGCGCTCTCGCAGGACAAGATGGTGCGCGCCACGAACCGCGAGATCAAGCGCATGAGGACGAAGGCCATGGGCCCCGACGACCTGATCTCGAGCCTGTCGGGCGGCAACCAGCAGAAGGTCATCTTCGGCAAGTGGCTCGAGCGCTTCCCGCAGGTCTTCCTCATGGACGAGCCCACCCGCGGTATCGACGTGGGCGCGAAGTACGAGATCTACGAGCTCATCATCGATATGGCCAAGCAGGGCACGACGATCATCGTCGTCTCCTCGGAGATGCCTGAGATCCTGGGCATCACGAACCGGATCGGCGTCATGTCGAACGGGCATCTGTCGGGCATTGTCGAGACCAAGGCGACCAACCAGGAAGAGCTCCTGCGCCTGAGCGCCATGCACCTGTAAGCGAGGAGAGGAACTATGGCTTCAACGAAAATTCTCACCGTCGAGGAGGAGACAGCCCTCCTCCAGCCGATTGACGCCTACGTCAGCGGCATCCAGCAGAAGATCGACGCCCTGCGCGCCGAGGGCACGACCAAGATCGTCTCCCTGCAGTCGAGCATCGACGCCGCCAAGGGCGATCGCGTGCTCACCCGCGAGGAGCGCGATCAGCAGGTGGCGGGCTACCAGGCTGAGATGGCCGTGGCCAAGAAGGTGGAGGCCGCCAACAAGGACGAGATCGCCAAGCTGATCGCCGATGCCGAGGGGTACCTCAAGCAGCACTTCGACGCCGAGTACCTGAACCCGGTGAAGGCGAGCTGCGCGGCTGAGCGCGAGCAGGCCAAGGTCGACTACCAGAAGCGCCTCGCCGAGGTTGAAAGCGAGCACAAGAAGCTCGTCAGCGGTCTCACCGATCAGCAGGAGATCAAAGAGGAGAAGTACGTCCACAAGAACAAGCAGTTCGATGCGAAGGTCTCCTACCAGCAGGAGCTCCAGCGCATCAAGGATCGCGAGCACGAGGCGTTCACCTACCGCTACCACCTCATCGACCTGCTCCGCATGTCGCGCTTCACCTTCGCCGAGAAGATGGCCCAGCGCTGGGAGAGCTACCGCTACACCTTCAACCTGCGTGACTTCCTGCTGAACAACGGCCTCTACATCGCGATCCTGCTCGTGTTCGCGATGCTCTGCGCCGTCACCCCGGCCGTGAAGGGCACGCAGCTCCTCACGATGCAGAACATCCTGAACATCCTGCAGCAGGCCTCGCCGCGCATGTTCCTGGCGCTCGGTGTCGCCGGCCTGATCCTGCAGACGGGTACCGACCTGTCCATCGGCCGCATGGTCGGTATGAGCATGGTCGCCTCAACGATCATCATGCACCAGGGGCCCAACACCGGCACCTTCTTCGGTATCGCGTTCGACTTCTCGGGTGTGCCCGTCGTCGGCCGCATCGTGCTCGCCCTTGTTGTCTGCGTCTTCCTCTGCACGGCGTTCTCCGCGATCGCGGGGTTCTTCACCGCGCGGTTCAAGATGCACTGGTTCGTGTCCACGATGGCCAACATGCTTATCATCTTCGGTATCGTGACCTACGCGACCAAGGGTGTGTCCTTCGGCGCCATCGAGTCCACCATTCCCGACCTCGTCACCCCGCGCGTGAACGGGTTCCCGACGATCATCCTTTGGGCTATCGCGGCTATCGCCATTGTCTGGTTCATCTGGAACAAGACCACCTTCGGTAAGAACATGTATGCGGTGGGCGGTAACCCCGAGGCCGCGTCGGTGTCCGGCATCAATGTCTTCGCGGTTTCCGTCGGTGCCTTCCTGCTCGCTGGCATCCTGTACGGGTTCGGCTCCTGGCTCGAGTGCATCCGCATGGTGGGCTCCGGTTCTGCGGCCTACGGCCAGGGCTGGGAGATGGATGCCATCGCGGCATGCGTGGTTGGCGGCATCTCGTTCACCGGCGGTATCGGTAAGATCTCCGGTGTCACGGTCGGTGTGCTGATCTTCACCGCGCTTACGTACTCGCTGACGATCCTTGGTATCGACACCAACCTGCAGTTCGTGTTCTCCGGCGTCATCATCCTCATCGCCGTCACGCTCGACTGCCTGAAGTACGTCCGCAAGAAGTAGCGCTGCCCCCGGGAGGCCGGTCGGCGGGTGTGGGGGAGGCCCTATGTCCGGTGACCGGTCTTCCGCTTGTTCAGAGTTGGGATCCTGCGAGGAGGAATTGCCGTGAAGAAGATTCTCGTCTGCTGCAACTCCGGCGTCTCGACGAGCCTCTTGGTTGCGAAGATGAAGCAGGAGGCGGAGGACCGCGGTCTTGATGTCGACATCGAGGCCAAGCCGCTTGCCGATGCCGTGGGGCTTCTCGCCGGGGCGGATGCTGTCCTGTTGAGCCCGCAGATCGGGTTCGCCCAGGGGAGCATCCAGGAGGTCTCGGATGTGCCGTTGGCGGTCATCGAGCCCGATGTGTACGCGCGCGCCGACGTCGGTGCCATTCTCGACAGCGCCGAGGCCCTGCTGAACGCGTAGGCGCTTTGCATTGATGGCGGCTGCCAGAGCCACATGAAACATAGAATTCAATCCGCCCGGCCCATGCGGTTCCCGCATGGGCCGGGCGTCCGTTTCTCGGATATCAAGAGGCTGCCATCATTGAGTGCGGTTGGTTCGAAAAGCGATGGGCACATTCGCAGACGTCGTTGAGCCCCGCAGACGCAGAAAACTCTTGCGGTGGCCAAAAAGTGCATCGAGGATGTAATTCTGCCTCCTTTCAAAAACGGTTCGCCGGTAGAAACTGTCCTCAAGCGCTTTTGAGAGTTGGGGTGCAGCTTAATTTAGATACGAATAGATGAAATCGTACATTTTCATTTCAAGCAACGCTGAGTATCTGAGATCCGGATACAGCCTCAAAGTGATTTTTGGCCACACGGGCGAAATCTCATGTATTCGAGCGCTTCTCCGCCGAGGGAGTAATTTGGGACCACAGGGCGAAAAGCCGCGCCCGTATTCCTCCCGAAACGATATCGTTGGCCCACTATGTATTGTATTTGCGGCAACACGGCACTTGAGGTGTATCGGAAGATGGGCCAGCGTCTTCCGGACCTCCTCACTCTCCCGCGCACGGCTAAGCTCGCGGGGTGCTCGATGCCGTCGCGGGCGCACCTTGCGGACGATATGGCTCGGCTCGGGCTTGAAGCAGGCCCTTTCCATCTGCTACTCCCAAGCCGATCCGAATGCCATATCCGTGGGGATGTCCGTTGCCATCGACATCGGGAGGATCTCCTACAATCGCGTTCGTTGATTAGGCTTTCAAAGTCAATGCTGATCGTCTCACCCGAGTTGCTCTTTTTAGAATTAGCCGCCACGGGGGAATACGATGAGATCGATCTTGCCCTCATAGGATTTGAACTTTGCGGCACGTATGTTCTCGATGAATCATGGGACGGGTTTACCAATACATCGCGACCTGTGGCTACGCGGCATCGGCTGATGAGCATGATTAACCGGTCAGCCCACCACCGAGGTGTGAAGCTCGCCGCCCGCGCCGCACGCCTCGTCATTGATAACTCGCACTCACCCATGGAGACCGTTATGGCCATGTTGTTTTGCCTGCCACATCGATATGGCGGGATGGGATTCAAAGGTGCCGTTCTGAACTATAAGGTTGAGACGGCTGAGGGATCTCGTTGGGTGGATGCGGCATTTCCCACCAATGGCTTTGGCCTTGAATACCAGGGGCGACGCTATCATTCTCAAGAGCGGGTTGGGCGGGATGCTCGGCGACAAGCTCGGCTGATCGGTGCAGGGCTAACGACCGTCAATGTTTGGTATGAGGACCTGGCCGATCTCCATCTCTTTGAGCAACTTGCCCGCGATGTGGCCTGTGCCCTTGGTGTTCGCTTGCGTCCTGAAAGAACGAAGAACTTTTCTCAAAAGAGGACACTGTTACGCTCGAGGATTCTGCCGTCTCTATCCTTGAGTAGTCTTGATGACATGTGAGAATTCGTGCGCTTGGCCAAAAAGTGCATCGAGGATGTATTTTTGGAATCAGCCCGCGTATCAGTCTGCTAAATATCATTTACATTTATAGATATATGTATTTTATTTCTATAATCTGAGGACGTGCTGCCGGAGATCTGGGCTTCCAAAGTTCAAACGCCATCTCATAAATACAGCCTCAACCATGTTTTTGGCCAGGCGAGCAGAATCGTGCAGCATGAAGCACTGCGCGGATGGCTTCGGGGCTAAAAAGATGAGGCGGGGCTCCTGAGTGACGCGCGCCTTCCGCCGTGGCTATGAAGTTCTCGCTGTGCCAATGTTGCGGAGACGATCCGTAAGAGGTGATGTGCGTCTATCTCGCCGCGAGATGGAGCCAGGGACGGCGGTCTTCGGGCAACTCAGCGATGGTAGCGGCGATGATACCGGCGGGGTCGCGGTCCATCACGATGTCGTCGAGGTCGTCTATATCCGCGAAACGCAGCATGCTGCGAGCTGATATCTTGCTTGCATCCATCAAGGCGACACGGCGTGCAGCGGCGTCCAACATTCCCTTCTTCACCTCGGCCATCTGCGGGAAGTCGGTCATGAAACCGCGCGAGGTGACGAAACCGCCAGGGCAGATGACTGCGAGATCGGCATGGAGCTCTGCGAGCGCCGCCTGGGTGAGGGGTCCGTATAGGTAGCGATGCCCCTTTCTCAGCGAGCCACCGAGGACGACGGCGCTGATGGAGGGCAGGCTCTCATCTATGTAGTCCGCAATGGTCATGTCGGCGGTGATCACGGTGATGCCCGATCTGACGTCAAGGGCGCGCACGAACTCGAGGGCTGTGGTGCCGGAATCCACGATCAGGGTGTCGCCGTCGTGCACCAACTCGAGCGCTACGGCGGCGATGGCACGTTTGGCATCGGCGTTCACATTCACGCGACGGTCCTGCACCGACACCGTGAGAGTTCGCTGCAGGGAGATCGCACCGCCATGGGTGCGTCGCAGTTTGCCGGCGGAGGCGAGCGCGTCGAGGTCGGCGCGCGCGGTGACGGAGGACACGCCGAAGATCCGGGCTAGATCGGCGACCTGCACGGTCGTCTCATGCTCGAGCATATCGAGGATGGCTGTCTGTCGCTCTTCAGCGAACGTGCGGGTTGTGCGTTTCGGTCGGCGTGCCATGGCAGCCCCTTATCGTCGGTCTCGGGTTATTTTCTCAACTTTCTTTTAAAGAAGAAAAAAGAAAATCAGTTCCCCATCTTTTACACGATACGATGGAAATGAGGAAACAAAATGGACGATATAACAGGCTTTAAGAGAAATGGGAGCACACTTTCCTTTCCTTCGTTTGCGTGTGATCGGATTTTTAGCCACTGACACCCCGAAAGACGGCGCAGGCGAGGGCGGCACATCTCGTATAGTGGAGGCATCGGCGTCGGCCAGAGGGGCGCGGCGGATGATCGCCCGGCAGCGGACGGGCAGAAGGGAGCTCGAACATGCTGGTCACCACCATGGAGATGCTCAAGGAAGCGCGCAAGAACCACTACGGTGTCGGCGCCTTCAACGTGGAGAACCTCGAGTTTGTCATGGCGATTCTTGCGGCTGCCGAGGAGACGAAGTCCCCGGTGATCATGCAGACCACCCCGGGCACCATCAAGTCGGCGGGTCTCGATTATTTCTATGGTATCGTCTCCGCCGCCGCGGCTCGCGCTTCGGTTCCGGTGGCCCTCCACCTCGATCACGGCGACGGTTTCGACCGCTGCATGCAGGCCATGAAGACGGGCTACACCTCCGTGATGATCGACGGCAGCCACGTGCCGTTTGAGGAGAACATCGCCGTCACCGCCCCGGTCGCCCGCGTGGGCCGCGCCCTGGGGATTCCGGTCGAGGCCGAGCTTGGCAAGGTCGGCGGCAAAGAGGACGACGGTCCGCTGGTTGAGGGGGAGAACCCTTACACCGATCCCGATGAGGCGCTTGAGTTCGTGGAGCGCACGGGCTGCACGAGTCTCGCGATCGGTGTGGGTACCGCTCACGGAATCTATCACGGCACCCCGCACGTGCAGCAGGACGTCGTGCGCGCCATCGCGGCCAAGATCGACATCCCGCTCGTGCTGCACGGCACCTCGGGCGTGCCTGACGAGCAGGTCGCCGAGGCTATCAAGAACGGCATCTCCAAGGTGAATTACGCGACCGAGCTGCGCCAGGCATACACCAAGGGATTCATGGCCTACATGGCCGAGAACCCGGACAACTTTGATCCGAAGAAGCCTGCCAAGCAGGGCATGGCGGAGATCACGAAGATCGTGAAGACCCGCATGGAGAACCTGGGCTCCGTCGGTCGGGCGTAAAGGCGCGATACGATCTTGGCATGCTCATGACTGCCTGATAGCCCCGTCGGAATAGTGCTTGTAGCATTGGCTCATTATCCAAATGTGCCGAAATTCTAGCGCTCAAGCATGTGACCCCGAGCTCGTTTTGATCATGGACATATCCATTGGTCGAAACGGGCTTGGGGTCTTTTATATGGCATTGAAATGGATAATACATTATTAATATTGCATATAATGTCTTTGTAAATATATATTATAAATGTCATATATTAGAAAATGATAATAAAAAAGGGTTTAAAAAACCTCTTGAACAATATGAAGCAATCAAATTACCTGGTGTTTTGTATTGTTTATGGTGAACTGTTAGATTATCCATATAGTGTACACATTTCTATAGTATTCGATACTATCACGTTGGTTGCGCAACTGCAGAAGACACCCCCGCCAAGCCCATCAGCGCAGTTGCAACAGACGGGCTCGAACCAGGAGGCACCATGAGAAAGCAGACCATTCCGAAGATCGCGCTCGTTGGCGGAGGAGTCCCTGCCACGAACGCATACGCTGAGACCGTCTCCGAAACCGGGGCACCTGCTGTCGTCAATACAGAGCAGAGGTCTGCTGACGAGGCTGCAGCTGGGAGCGACGCCACCTCGCAAGAGAGCGCGTCCGGTTCCGAGGAGACCCCTCCACCTCATCATCGCCCGTCGACGACGTTACCCCCACGGCGCAGGAGTCCACCCCCGTCGGAGAGGCGCTGCGTGCTGCGGCACCGGAAGCCCAGGGCACGTACGCCGGCTCCGTGAGCCTCGTGGGCCAGTGGACGAACGAGTCCCGCACCAAGCAGGACACCGTGCGCGATTTCACCCAGCCGACTGACAAGATCGGCGCGCCGATCGTGAACCAGGGTTCCCTGCGCGGCCTGGGCAAGGTCTTCCTCGGATGGTCAGATCAACCGCCGGTGAACGGGAAGGTCGCCCCGGGCGCCCGCTTCTTCTCCTCGGAGGACCTCATCTCAACGGCTTTCCCCAACGGCATCCCTGCAGATGCCCGTCTGTACGGCATCTACTTCAGCCTTACCGAGCCCGACTCACCACTGCCCGACAGCAACTTCGGCCTGTTCCAGGCGCTGACCGGCGGTCTCAGGCGATTTGCGCCCGGTTCCGTCTCGATCCGGGTGAACGGGAACACCCCCGCCGAGGACTTCCTCCCCAACAGCCCGCTGCACAGCACCACCCGGGACGATGCGACCGGCGACGTCACCGTCGTTGACACCTATGTCAAGAAAGACGACCGCACGTCCGTGAACGAGGTCGTCCTAGGCTCCGAGTTCTCCATGGACAACTCTACCGCGATGGTCGTCTACAAGAACCCCGCTGCCTCGAACCAGTGGCTTCCGGTGCTGAGCCGCAACTACAGTGAGCTGCTCTCCGGCAACAACGAGTTGCCGACTGCGGCGAACGACAGGTCCTATACGTATGTCGACCTCAATATCGAGCTCGGCGAGGGCATCTCCGTTCCGGAGACCCTGTCCCTTGAGTTCGAGAGCTACTCATGGCGTCCCCTGTACGTGCTGAACGCCGCCCGCGAGCGTCTCAACATCGTCGATCCCAACACGGGCGCAGATCTCGGGAACACCAAGGCGAGCTTCTCCTCGCTTGTGAGCAACGCCAGCCCCAAGACGCGCTTCGATGTGAAGACCGGAGGCAGCCACACACTCACCATCCGCACGATCCTGCGCCACGGCGACGCCGAGAAGATCCGCGAGGCCAACGTGGTGGCTGCGCCGGGGAAGAGCAAGGGCGAGACCATCGTCTCGAACATGAAGCTCCGTGCAGTGCCCCTGGCCGAGCACGCTGCCGCGGGTTCCCCGGATCCCGCCTCGCGGACGCTGACGATCTCCGATGAGAAAGCCGCCGAGCTCGCCGAGACCCAGGGGATGCAGCTCATTAACGTCCAAGGCACCGTCACCGGCAATGTGGTGCCCCACGCCGGGTTCTTGAACCTTCCGATCCTCGGGCAGACGGCCCTCTCGACCTCGATCTCGATGGGGACGAGCCGGTCAAACACCGTCTCTCTGGGCTATTGGCGGCCGGCCATGCACAACGTGACGTACTCCTATGAGTCCGTCTCCGAGGGACGAGCCCTGCCCGACGGCATCGTGGCGCCTCCGGCGGGCATGGCGCGCGCAGGCGAAGAGCTCACCCTGCCCGCGCCTGGCTCCGTGCCGGTGGAAGGTGGCAGCTGGGAGTTCAAAGGCTGGTACAAGGGTGCCATCGCCGAGGGCAATGAGGTTTCGGGCGCTTCGATCACCATGGGCGATGAGGATCTGGCGCTCGTGGGTGCCTGGGAGTTCCGCCCCGCCGTGCACCGGGTCACGTTCTCCTATGTTTCCGGCACTCCGGGTAAAGATCTGCCGGGGAACCTCACTGCCCCTGCGGAGGTCGAGGCCGAGCACGGAACCCCAGCGACCGTGCCCACGCCGTCCGACCATAAGGTTGATGGCGGCACCTGGGTGTTCAAGGGTTGGTATCGGGACAGCGTCGCTCCGGGCAACGAGTTCACCGAAAGCTCCATCGCGCTGACCGAGGACATCTCCCTCGTGGGCCTCTGGGAGTTCGTCGCCGATCCGGTGAAGCCCGGCCCGGCGGATCCCGGCACCGACACGGGCAAGAAGCCGGGGAAGAAGACGCCCGCGGTGAAGAAGTCCTCAGCCAAGCTCCCTGCCACAGGGGACGCGATGATCGTCGCCGCTGCCGCTGCGGCAACCGGCGCGGCAGCGGGTCTCGGCAGCCTGGCGCTGCGCCGTCGCGCGCGCAACGAGAAGCGATAACAGGGCACGGCGCCACCCGCGCGATCCGGCGCACATGAAGGGGCTTGCTTCCGGGCGGGCCCCTTTTCCCGTACCGGCAGGTCCGGTGCGTGGCGCCTGCCTAGGTCAGGGTGGGCGGCGCACGGGCTTCCAGGTGTTGCGCGTCTGCATCCATGCAGCGCAGACAAGGCGGAAGTCTGGGATACACGCGGGCCGAGATCCCTTGCGCGCTGCCGGGCCGACATGACACCATGGCGTTGGCAACATGCATCGAACGGGGCGGGAGCGCACCATGAAGAAATCGGAGTTCATCGTCCAGGATCTGCTGAGCAAGATCTACCAGCGCCAGTACCCCGGCGGGAAGCTCCCCACGCAACGCGAGCTCGCCCAGGCGTACGGGGTCTCGCGGTACACCGTCCAGGCGGCGGTCCGCAACCTCGCGGACATTGGGGTCGTGGAGCTCGTCCAGGGGTCGGGGATCTACGTGCGCGACCAGTTCCGCATCAATCCACTCGTCTTCAACTCCCTGACCCGGGCGCCGTATGCGAAGATCGTCTCGAAGTGCCTGGAGTTCGGCAGGGGGCCGGCGACAGCTGAGGAGATGCAGATCTTTCAGGTTCCCGAGACGGAGCTCGTGTGGCGCTTCCTCAGGCTCCGTATCGTGAACGGGGTCATCGAGCAGATCGAGACCTCGAGTCTGCCGGCATCGCTCTTCCCCGACCTCACGCCTGCCGTAGTGGAGAGCTCGATCCAAGCGTATGTCGAGGCGAAGGGATACCGTATCTCGCACTATATGAGCACCTATGCGCCGAAGAACCTCACGCGGGGCGAGGCTCAGCTCCTCGGGTGCAGAAAGAGCGAGCCCGCGATGCACATCCAGAACCGCGCGGTGCTCTCAACGGGTCGGGTCTTCGAGATCAGCGAGGTCACGGCCATCGAATACGCGGTGTCCTACATCCGCCCCTTCGATCGGGAGATCCATCGCGCGCGGCTCGTCTCGGTGGATGCGTAGCCGTGTGTCGAGGGCCCGTTACGGGGCTACGACCGTGCCGTCGATGACGCGGCTCTGCGTCCAAGGGTGCTCCTTGAACTGCCCGGGGAACCGCAGCGCCGCAGCAGGATCGAAGGATACGCCGATACCGTCCTCCTCAGGCGCGTAGATGAACCCGCCGCGCACCTCAGGCGCGCCCTCAAAGACCTCGCGCGTGTTCTGCGGCACCTCGATGTGCTCCTGGATGGCGGCGTTGCGCAGGTGGACGTTCAGGTGCGCGTTCACCGCAAGACCGATGGGGGAGATGTCCGAGGGGGTGTGCCAGGCGATGCGCACGCCCATGGCCTCGGCGACGTGGGCGATCTTGAGCGCGGGGGTGATGCCGCCCACCTGGGACACGTGGATCCTCAGGAAGTCGATATCGCGGTTGCGGAGCAGGTCGATCCACTCCCGTGGGTTGTTGAACAGCTCTCCGGTGGCGATCGGTGTGGCCGTCTGCGCCCGTATCCTGCCCAGCCACTCGTTCTGTTCAAGGGGCACGGGGTCCTCGAGGAAGAAGAGGTTGTACGGCTCGGCTCCTTTGGCGAGGCGCAGCGCCTGGCTGGGCGTCAGGCGCTCGTGCACGTCGTGCAGCATCTGGAAGCGATCGCCGTACCGCCCGTACACATCGCGGAAGAGCGCGAGATGAGCGGAGAGGTAGCGCTCGGGGTCGAAGTACGAGCCCTCGAGCGGCTGGTCGGGCAGGGGCAGGTCAGCCGCCGTACCGCCGTAGAATCCCAGTTGGACCCTGATGAAACGGTAGCCTTCGACGAGGTAGCCGTTGATCTGGTCGCACAGGTCGGCGAAGGTGTCGGCGACCGCGTGCGTGTAGGCGGGGATGGCCGTGCGCGACCTGCCTCCCCATAGCTGGTAGAGGGGCATGTGCGCGAGTTTTCCCTTGATATCCCACAGGGCCATGTCCACGCCGGAGATGGCGTTGTTGAGCACCGGCCCGTTGCGCCAATACGAGTTGTAGAACATGGCGCTCCACAGGTCCTCGATCTGGTTGGCGTCCTTGCCCAGGAGGAACGGCCTCAGGTACTCGTCGACGGCAGCCTGCACGGCAGTGGGGCGGAACTGGAAGGTTGCGCAACCAACGCCGACCACTCCCGCGTCGGTCTCGACGCGTACCACGATGAGGTTGTGCTTATCGGGTTTCAAGACGTAGCTTTTGACGTCGGTGATGACGGTGGGCGACATGCGGTCCTCGTTCCCTGTCTCGCGTGCTTATCCTGTCGGCATTGAACCAAAGTGGGGAAAGCGCGGTCAACGTGGATTGGGAAACAGGTTAAATCGGGCAATATTCCAGTCCAATTTCTCTTGGAAGGGATCCGAATTGAAGCATTCAACTGCCTATATATGAATTTGACCGAATGTGACCCCCATATCGAACAGAAGATTGGATTGGTAGTATTCGGTGCATCGGCCGCGTGGGAACGGAGCGGGTGCCTGTCCACCAGGAAGATCCGAGCCACGCGGACCAATGGAGTCCGGTGCCGACACGGCGTCGGCACGCTACTACAAGGAGGAACACATGACGCACTCTGATGCGGCGGCGCAGATCATCGAGGCGGTGGGCGGCAAGCAGAACGTGTCGAACGCCTGGCACTGCATGACGCGGCTGCGGTTCGCGCTGAAGGACGAGGCGGCGGTCGATCTCGAGACGCTCAACGCCATCGACCCGGTAGTCGGCGCGCAGTTCAACAGCGGGCAGCTGCAGATCGTCATCGGCACCGACGTCGAGGACTACTACAAGCCGCTGATGGATCAGCTCGGCATGGCGCAGCAGGACGCGATCGACGAGAACCTCGATGCGGACGGCTCCGACAAGAAGAACCTCCTGATCCGCTTCATGGACGTCGTGTCCGGCACCTTCGGGCCCATCGTGCCCGCCATCGCCGGCGCCGGCATGATCAAGGGCCTCCTGGCGGGCCTGGCGGCCATCGGGGTCATCTCCAACCAGACCGACACCTACATCGTGCTCGACATGCTGGCGAGCGGCGTCTTCACCTTCCTGCCGTTCTTCGTCGCCGCGAGCGCCGCGAAGATCTTCAAGACGAACCAGTACGTTGCCGTCGCCATCGCGGCCGCTATGCAGTACCCGGCCATGACCGCCGCGGTGGCTGCGGGTGAGATCGAGCGGTTCATGCTCTTCGGTGTGCTGCCGGTTCCCGTGTTCAGCTATGCGGGCACGGTCATCCCCATCATCTTCGCGACACTGGCCCTGAGCTATGTGTGGCGCTTCGTGGACAGCCACCTGCCCAAGATCATGCGCACGGTCTTCACGCCGCTGATCTCCTTGTTCGTCACCGGTATCGTGGCCTTCACGGTCATCGGCCCCATCGGCATCTACTTCGGTGACGCCCTTGCCGCTGGCGTGAGCGCCCTGTTCACCTTCTCGCCGGTGCTGGCCGGGTTCATCATGGGCGTGACCCGTCCCATTCTGGTCTTCCTGGGCCTGCACCACGCCATGACCCCGGTTGCGCTCCAGAACTTCGCCAACCAGGGTTGGGACATGCTCATGCCCACCATGTTCATGGCGAACCTCGCCATGGCGGGTGCGACTGCGGCCATGTACCTCAAGACGGATGACGAGCGTGAGAAGGGCGTCATCGCGGGTGCCGTGGTCTCCGCGTTCCTCGGGATCACCGAGCCGGCGCTGTTCGGTGTGCTCTCGAAGTATCGCAAGGCGTTCGCCGCCGCCTGCCTGGGTGCCGGCATCGCCAGCGCGGTGATCTGCGCCTTCGGCGTCCGCATCTACGGGTACATCCTGTCAAGCATCTTCAGCCTGGTTGCCTACATCGGACCGTACTTCCCCTTTGCCCTGCTCGGCATCGTGATCGCCGTGGCGTCGTCGTTCGCCATCGCGATGGTCCTCACGTCCCGTTCCTCCAATTAACGTTTGAGGGGGCGGCGCCTAGGACGATGGGGGATGCGGTGCGCGGCCTCTAGCTGCGCGCTGTGTCCGTGCCCATTCCGCCCGCTTTATCTCGATGGATTGAGAACGCCCTGATCAGCGTGGTACATTGCAGGGGCGCACCGGGGGTCCGGTGCGCCCCTGCCATCATCTGAGGCGGCGACCGGCGCTGCGCCGGCGCGGACACCACGCCTTCCCATGCGAGAAGCGGATGCCCGACCATGACCGTCCATCCTTCATCTAAAACTCGATCCCGCCGCGGCTCCTGCCGTGCCGGCATGCGCGATGAGCGCGCCGGGGCCGCCGTCCAGCAGCTCTTCTCCCAGCTTCGCGAGAAGCGCGCGGCCGTCCGTGCCGACGCCGCCTCTCAGAGCGATACCCCTGTCGCACCCGAGGACCGTGTGCCCGGCGAGCTTCGCGGTGCCGGTGCCCGCTCGCCGCTCTTCTGGAAGCTCCTGCTCCTCGGCATGGCCTTGATCTGGGGCTTTTCGTTCTTCGTCATGAAGGACGCCCTGAACGTCATCCCCACCTACCAGCTGCTCGTCGTGCGCTTCCTGGTCTCGGCCATCATCATGCTCATCCTGTTCCGCCGTCGCATCCAGGCGCACCTGAACCGGCGCAACCTCGTCGTCGGCATCGGCGTCGGCCTCGTCACCTGGGTTGCGTACACATTCCAGACCACGGGGCTCGGCTTGACAACCGCCGGCAAGAACGCCTTCCTCACAGGCACCTACTGCGTGCTCGTCCCCTTCATCAGCTATCTCATCAGCCGTGAGAAGCTCACGCGCTACAACGTGGGCGCTGCCGTGCTTTGCCTGGCTGGCATCGGTCTCGTCGCCCTCGACAGCCTATCGGCTGGCGCAGGGGACGTTCTCTCACTTATCGGCGCCGTCTTCTTTGCCGTGCAGATCGCGTCCGTGGCCAAGTTCGGTCGGGACCTCGACGTCAACGTCATCACGTTCTGGATGTTCCTGACCGTCGGCGTCATGAGCCTGCCGCCCGCGATCATCCTGGAGCCTCCGCTGCCGCTCGCCGCGGTGACCCCTGAGTTCATTGGCGTCCTCGCCTTCCTGTCGGTGATCGGGACCTGCGTGGGCCTCCTCATCCAGAACCTCGCCCTCGCGCACGTTCCCGCCTCAACGGGGTCGCTCCTGCTCTCCCTCGAGTCTCCCTCAGGCGTCCTGTTCTCGGTGCTGATGACCGGGGAGGTCGTCACCGCGCGCCTCCTGTTCGGCTTCGCGCTGATCTTCTCATCCATTGTGTTGTCGGAGACGCAGCTCTCGTTTCTGAAGGTCCCCCGGCGTCGGTCTGCAGCAGCCTCCAGCTCAAAGGCGTGATGTTGGGCGGGTGGGGTACGCGCCTCTGGCGGCTCGCGTGTGTGGTGCCAGCGCCGCGCGACCGAGCCTATGCGTGGCTTTGGCGGCACCGCCCCGGCGCCCCGCGCGCCGATCGCGACGGATATTGAAAAAACGCGGCGACGGGAGCACGTCCCATCGCCGCGTTTCGCGCTGCGGAGCCTATGTGGCCATGCGCCTTACTTGGTGTACTTGTAGAAGCCCTCACCCGCGTTGACGCCGGTCTTGCCCGCGTCGATCTTCTCCTTCAGGAGCGCGGCGATCTTGCCCTGGATCGTCTCGGGGTCCTTGGCCTGCGGATCGAGCATGACCACGTTGTAGGCCGTGGTGAGGCCGATGACGTCGAGGATGCGGAAGGGGCCGGCCGGAGCACCGGTGCCGAGCTGCCAGGTCTTGTCGATCGTCTCGGGGTCGGCCACGCCCTTGGCGTACAGGACCTCGGCGGCATTCAGGAACGGCACGAGCATGGTGTTCAGGATGTAGCCGGGCTGCTCCTTGTGCAGCAGCAGCGGGACCATGTGGATGTCGGCCGCGAACTGGGCCACGGCGTCGTAGGCCTCCTTCGAGGTGCCGTCGTGTCCCATGACCTCGGCGGTGTTGTTGCGCCAGATCTCATTGGCGAAGTGGAGCGCGAGGTACTTCTCGGGACGGCCGGTGTGCTCGGCGAAGGTGCTGGGGAGCATGGTGGAGGAGTTGGTTGCGATGATCGTTTTCTCGGGGAGGTGCTTGGCGAGCTCGGTGTAGAAGGCGATCTTCTGCTCGGGGTCCTCGGCGATGGCCTCGATCACGAGGTCGGCGTCGCGGGCGGCCTCCTCGTAGCTGTCCGTGAGCACGATGCTGTCGTGCGCGGCTTGGGCGCGGGCCTTGAGCTCGTCGATCTCGGCGGCGGAGAGGTCCTTGGAGTCGGCGAAGCCGCGGGCGTAGGCGGCGGGGTTGGTCTTCCACGCCTCGAGGGTCTTGAGGTAGATGTCGAGCAGACGGTCGATCTTGGGGCGCGCACGCTCAATGGAGGCGGCGCTGCGCAACCAGATCTTGACGTTGAAGCCGCTGTAGGCCGCCTGGAAGGCGATTTGGCTTCCGAGGACGCCGCCGCCTGCGATCGTTACGTTCTTGATGGTGGACATGGGTGCTCCTTTCGGGTGTCAAAAGGCACCGGTTGAAATGGGGATGCAATGACCTATGACCTATCTTTCCCCGATGGCCCTGTTTCAGACGTTCGGATGTCGTATCGGATCGCACGGCCGCGGCCGCCACCCTATCTTCATGGCGCCGCGTCGCCTTATCCCTCCTCCGCGCGCCATCGGGGCAGACACGAAGTCGCTGATCATCGATGCTGCCCGCGCCCTCCTGCGCGCACACCCGGGGTAGCCCCTTTCGATCCTCCCTATGCTCCGTCATTCTGCCCTCCTCCGCGCGCGCTTGGGAGCCACGTATAATGGGGCACGGAAAACGGCTGTGGAGAGGAACGACATGCAGGCACAGAAGGCAGAGGGAACCAAGGACCTCATGGGGCGCGAGATGCGCGCGTGGCAGCGGATGCAGGAGATCGCCGCCGAGACGTTCGGCCCATACGGCTTCTCGCCCGTTGAGACGCCGGCTATCGAGCAGCTCGATGTCTTCGTGCACGGCATCGGCCAGTCCACGGACGTGGTGCGCAAGGAGATGTTCCGCGTGTTCTCGGGCGCCAACTTCGCGCGCGTGCTCGAGGAGGGGAGCGACGCGGCCCTGAAGCCCAAGCAGCGCCTGGCGCTCCGCCCCGAGGGCACGGCGGGCGTGGTGCGCGCTGTGGTCGAGAACAACCTGGTGCCGCAGGGCGCCGCCCCGTTCAAGGGCTACTACGCCGAGGCGATGTTCCGCGGTGAGCGCCCACAGAAGGGCCGTCTGCGCCAGTTCCACCAGGTGGGGATCGAGTGGCTCGGGGCTCCCGACCCGGCAGCCGACGCCGAGTGCATCATCATGCTCATGGACTTCTACCGGCGCCTGGGCTTCGACGTCTCAAAGCTCCGGCTGCTCATCAACTCCATGGGCGACCCCACGTGCCGTCCGGCATACCGCGATCTCGTCCGCGATTTCATCCTCGCTCACGCAGACGAGATGTGCGATGAATGCCTCGAGCGCGCTGAGATCAACCCGCTGCGCGCCTTCGACTGCAAGAACGAGTCGTGCCGTGCGGTCATGGCGAGCGCCCCGCTCGCCCCCGACCACCTCTGCGATGAGTGCGCGACTCACTATGACCAGGTCAAGCGCTATCTCGACGAGGCGGGCGTGGCCTACGTGGAGGACCCGACCCTCGTCCGCGGCCTCGATTACTACACGCGCACGGTGTTCGAGGTCGAGGCGCCCGGTGCGGGCGTGGGCTCCATCGGCGGCGGAGGGCGCTACGACGGTCTCGTGGAGCTCGAGGGCGGCAAGCCCACGGCGGGCGTCGGGTTCGCCGTGGGTTTCGAGCGCGCCCTGCTCGCGCTCGAGGCCTTCGGCGGCGATCTGGGAAGCGATGAGGAGCCCAGCGTGTACGTGGCGAATGCCGGGGCGGAGCTCCGCGGTGAGGCGTTCGCCGTCTGCCGCGCCCTGCGGGGTGCGGGCGTTCGCACCGAGGCCGATTACCAGGGCCGATCGCTCAAGAGCCAGTTCAAGCAGGCCGACAAGCTCGGGTCTCGCCTGATTGTCATCATAGGGGAGGACGAGCTCGCCGCCGGCGCTGTCAAGGTGCGCGACCTGGGCACGCACGAGGAGGAGCTCGTGCCGCGTGCCGAGGTGGCGGCGTGGGTGTCGACGCACCTGGGGTGAGGGCAAGTGGCCGGGTCCCTGGGGCTTGCCGCGTGTGCGGCCACCGCGTGAGGCTGCTTCAGCGTGGAGTGCGCGCCGCGGGCTGCTGGAGCTTGCGGTGCGTAGGAGGCGGATCGACACGCTTAAAGTGGAAAACGTCATCTCGAGCCCGTCTCCAGGCAGAATGCCTAAGAGATGGGTCTGAAAGTATGCTTTAGTCCCTCTGCATGACGGGTGGTGGGGATAGGGCCCAGAAGAGGGTTTTCTGAACCGGCTAGTTGCTGTCGATTCTGCCCGGGAAAACGTCATCTCGATGTCGTTTTCTCGGCGATTTGCCTGGGAACAGCTTCGAGATGACGTTTTGCTCGTGAGCCCGGATCCGTGGCGGGGCGCGTTACCCGGATGCGGCTTGAAAGCACGTTTACGAGCAGAAGTGGGTTCGCCGCAGCGGTGTTGGGTTGCGTGTCGAACGTTGGCGTCGTGTCTCTGAGCCGCCGGGCTGCCGATCTCATCCCGAAAACGTCTTTTCGAGGCGCCCTGCCAAGCAATTTGCCTGGAGGCGGTCAGGAAAGTACGTTTTACAAGCGAATTGGGACGCACCGAGCGATGCCTGCTCGGAGACGACCGGGAAAGTACGTTTTGCGCGCATGACGGGCAGCCACACCAGGTTTTCGGGTCGAGACCGATCCTAGTTCTCTTTGGGACCGCCGTCACCTGGGTCGCCCGCGCTTTGCGCGCCATCATGCCCGTGCAGCCGCTTGCGAGCGTGCGCACGCCACCCCAACTCACCCACCCGTCCGCAACCCTCGCCGCTGCTGTTCACAGTCTTGAAACCCCCGTTCGCCGATTTTATGGAAACGCATGATTTACTTTTGCGTAATAAAGCGCTAAATGCGTTCGTCCTATAATGGGCAGGCACTGGCCAAAAACGGAGGGGGACGCGTTTTGTCCGAGATCACCGAGATCGATATCCCTGAGAGCCTACGCGACCATCTGGCGCTGTTCCTGCGCCTGGAGCGCAAGGTCCTCGACGAGTACGACCCACAGGTGCGGAGCCTTTTCGACGAGCTCCTGGCCTGCGTGGTCACGGCCAACGAGGGCAACCCCGGCACCGACGCCGTGAGCGAGGCCATCGACGCCGAGGGCATCCCGTCCGAGAGCGGAGCGGGCGCCGCCGCCTTCCGCGATGCCGTGGCCCTCATCGACCGCCTCGATATCGACCACGCGCAGGTCCTGGTTCGCGCCTTCACCTCCTTCTTCCACCTGGCGAACCTCTCTGAGGAGAACTACCGCGTCCAATCGCTCCGCGAGCGCGAGGGCGGCGTCGTGCTCGACGCTGTTGCGGGCACGCCGGCCGATCCGGCAAACGAGCTCACGGTTGCCTTCCACCAGCTGGTGGACGAGGTGGGCCGCGAGCATGCCGTCGAGCTGCTGAACCGCCTCGAGTTCCACCCGGTCTTCACCGCGCACCCCACCGAGGCGCGCCGCAAGGCCGTTGAGGGCAAGATCCGCCGCATCGCCCGCCTTCTGGAGGAGCGGCCCCTTCTCGGCGGCACCGACCTCATGGAGAACGAGCGCCACATGCTCCAGGAGATCGACGCCCTCGTGCGCACCTCGCCCGTGGCGCTCAAGAAGCCTACGCCCGTCGAGGAAGCCGACACGATCATCGATATCTTCGACAACACGCTTTTCGACACCATTCCCGAGGTCTACCGCCGTTTCGACGACTGGATGCTCGGCGAGCGCGCGGGCACCGTGCCTCCGCTCTGCCCGGCGTTCTTCCATCCCGGCAGCTGGATCGGCACGGACCGCGACGGCAACCCCAACGTGACGGCCAAGGTCAGCCGCGAGGTGGCCCACAAGTACGCGACGCACATGATCGGCAAGCTCGAGGACAAGTGCCGCCGCGTGGGCCGCAACCTCACGCTCGAGGCCCGCTACACGCCGCCTTCAGAGGAGCTCATCAACCTGTGGAACCATCAGGTCGAGCTCAGCGAGATCCTGACCGAGCGCGCCATGGGGATCTCCGCCTCCGAGATGCACCGCGCCGTCATGATCGTCATGGCCGAGCGTCTGAATGCGACGGTCCGCCGCGTGGCCGACACCATGTACCGCAATGCCGATGAGTTCCTCGAAGATCTGCGCGTCGTGCAGCGGTCACTCGCCGAGGCGGGTGCCGTCCGCGCCGCCTACGGCCCGGTTCAGACGATCATCTGGCAGGTGGAGACCTTCGGCTTCCATATGGTCGAGACCGAGTTCCGTCAGCACTCCGTCGTGCACAGCCGCGCGCTGGCCGATATCCGCGAGCATGGCCGCCAGGGCAAGCTTGACCCGATGACCCGCGAGGTGCTCGACACCTTCCGCGCCCTCGGCATGATCCAGCGCCGGTTTGGTTTGAAGGCGGCCCGCCGCTACATCATCTCCTTCACCAAGAGCGCCCAGAATGTGGCGGACGTCTACGAGCTCGCGAACCTCGCCTTCGCGCACGTTGAGGACGTGCCGGTGATCGATGTGGTCCCGCTGTTCGAGCAGCTTGAGGATCTGGAGAACTGCGTCGACGTCCTCGATGGGATGCTCGAGGTGCCCGGCGTGCAGAAGCGCCTCGCCGAGACCGGCCGCAAGCTCGAGATCATGCTCGGGTACTCGGATTCCTCGAAGGACGCCGGCCCCACCACGGCCACGCTCGCCCTGCACGCCGCCGAGGAGCGGATCGTGGCCTGGGCCGAGCGCAACGACATCGACCTCACGCTCATGCACGGCCGCGGCGGGGCCGTGGGCCGTGGCGGCGGCCCGGCCAACCGCGCGGTGCTCGCCCAACCCCGTGGGTCGGTGAACAGCTGCTTCAAGCTCACCGAGCAGGGTGAGGTCATCTTCGCGCGCTACGGCAACCAGGCTCTCGCCGAACGTCATGTGGAGAGCGTTGCTGCGGCCACGCTGCTCACGAGCGCCCCGTCGGTGGAGCGCACGAACACTGAGATGACGGAGAAGTACGCCGCGATGGCGTCGACGCTCTCGCGCGCCTCGCACGACGCCTTCCTCGATCTGCTGCACACCGACGATTTCACGCCGTGGTTCAGCACGGTGACGCCGCTCACCGAGATCGGTCTCTTGCCCATCGGCAGCCGTCCGGCCAAGCGCGGTCTCGGCGCCAAGTCCCTCGACGACCTGCGAACCATCCCCTGGGTGTTCAGCTGGAGCCAGGCGCGCATCAACCTTGCTGCCTGGTACGGCCTCGGTTCCGCCTGCGAGAAGCTCGGCGACCTCGACCTCCTGCGCCGCGCGTACAAGGAGTGGCCGCTCTTCACCACCTTCATCGACAACATCGAGATGTCGATCGCCAAGACCGACCTGCGCATCGCCAAGCTCTATCTGGCCTTGGGAGATCGACCTGATCTCTCCGAGAAGGTCTATCGCGAGATGCTCCTCACGCGCCGCTGGACCCTCGCCATCGTGGGCGATGACTGGCCGCTGCAGCATCGCCGGGTCCTCGGCCGCGCGGTCCGCGTGCGCAACCCCTATGTGGATGCACTGTCCATCGCCCAGGTTCGCGCCCTGCGCACCGTCCGCATGCAGCAGGATGAGCTTTCCGAAGAGGCGAAGGCCGAGTATCTGAGCTTGATCCTGGCAACCGTCACCGGTGTCTCGGCGGGTCTCCAGAACACAGGGTAGGGTAGCACGGCCCCACGCCGTTCGCACAGGCCAGCTCTACGCATCATCTCGCTCGTCGAAAACCCGGTGCCCCATGGGGTGCCGGGTTTTCCGTGTGTCGAAGCATGTTATCGGCGTGATGAAGCTCAAGCGGGTCAGTGGAGGTTGGTGGCGGTAGCTTCATCACGCATGTTCGTGCGGCGCCTCAGCGGGCGGCTGGCCAAAAAGGGCGTTGAGGCTGTATTTCGCGACTCCTATCTCAGGTGTTCAGGTGGCTGCTTTTGCCTTGGAATACAGGTTTGAACATATATGGCTATGCGTTTAAACCTAACCGGCGTCTTTTAGGTACGCCGTGCATCTCGGAAACTACATCCTCGACGCCTTTTTTGGCCAGGAGGCCGCTCGACAACAGCCCGAGGGCCGAGGATCCACCTGTGCACCGATCAAACTCCTGAGACATTGATCGTGCGATGAGATGCGGTTATACGGGCCCGAAACCTACGTTCGACCGCGCTTTCAGGCAGATTGCCTGCGTGACCGCTTTGAGATGACGTTCTGCTCCCATCTTGTGCATCCGGTCGTGCCTCGGCTCACGACGCGCACCGCAGCCTGGGTGCCGTGATCGGGCCGAAGCGAGCTGCGGCCCGGCACCGCCATTCATGCGGACGCAAATAGGTCATGTACGTCTGAGAAGTTTCAGCTTGGGGGCTTCAGCTCGTTACGGCAGCTGGATGTGCTCGATGCCCTTTTTATCGCTCAGACGATAGAGGGAGAAGCGGTGTCCGATCACCTGGACCACGTCGGACCCGGTGCGCTCCGCGAGCTCCGCGGCCGCTTCCTGAGCAGAGAGGTCGCTGCCGTCTTGCACGCCGCACTTGATGAGCTCATGCGCCTCGAGGGCCTGGTTTGCCTGGTCCACGAGGGCGTCGGTGATATCGGCCTTGCCGACGAAGACGACCGGGTTCAGGTGATGGGCGAGGCTGCGAAGATGACGGATCTGCTTTCCGTTGAGTGCCATGGGGACCTTCTTTCCACTGGTTTTTCGCAGGCTATTGTAGCAGGTGACTCGAAGGGTATGGAGATGTCCGCGGACGCTGGGAAGCCCCGCGGGGGAGGATGCACCAACAAGAGGTCCGTCCGTGCCCACATGGGTTGTTCCTCCAGTCGGTATGCGAGGACGGTAAGTACCAGGGTCCGTCCGTGTCCCTTTGGGTTATCCAGCCGCTTACGCTGCGGGCTTACTGAGAGCAGACATGAGTTGCGCAACAACCTAGTACGCAACTTATTTTGACCTGATACCCCTTTCATATCATCAGACGGGCATGTCCGCTTGCCTTGGGGGGCGGTCTCGCGAATACGACGGCTTATGCGATGGAGGAGAGAAGAGATGAAACAGGTTTTTGAGCGGTTCGCCGCGACACGAAAGGCCGGATGGCGCGCCTGCCTTGCGGTATTCGCGGTTGTGGCGCTGGTTGTCGCCGGTTTCGCCTGGAGTGCGGCCACGCCTGTGAAGGCCACTGCCGCCGGCACGTCCACGGACATCGTGGTCTCAGGCAAAACCGTGTGGGATTACAGGGATGACAACCAGAAGCCCGCAGGCGGTTGGAAGACCTCGGCTGCTGTCGTCGGTTGGAAACTCGGTTCCGGCAGCTTTGGGGCCAAAAGAGGTGCCATCGCAGGCTTGGGTGGCGGATATACACCCGCGGTCCTGCTCAATCAGTATATTGCGGGTACCAAGGACGATATCCCCGTGTACTACTTCCACTATGCGTTCGACGTGGACGACCCCGCTGCGGTCACCGGGATCGAAGGCAGCTTTGTCTATGATGATGCGGCGACGATCTATGTGAACGGCGTCCGCATCGCCGGCGGTCATGATGAGAGCTTCGATGCGCAGGGCTATGGCGGGTCAAACGCCGGTGACCCGATCGTGGCCACTATTGCATTCAAAGACATCAAGTCGCTGAATCTCAAGTCGACCGGTAACGTGGTCGCGGTCGAGCTGCACAACGGCCGCGCCTCGAGTTCGGACATCTACTTCGACCTCCAGAAGCTCACGCTCACCACCGGTTCCGCGGAGGAGGAGCCTGCTGCAGAGGCGGATATCAAGAACGTCGAGTTCGCGGTCGGCGCCACGGAGAGCCAGCGCAACTTCAACTGGATCGGCACCACGGCGGCGGACGCCTACGTCGAGCTCGCCGTCAAACCGGCCGGCTACCAGACGGGCGACGCCTTCCCCGAGGCCTCCGCGACCAAGGTGACCGCCACGGCGGCCGCGGCGCAGCGGGCGGGCTACCGTTCCTTCAAGGTGACCGTTGACGGCATCGCCGCAAACACCACCTATCTTTACCGTGTGGGCAACGACGAGAAGTGGGCCGATCCCGTTGAGTTCACCACCGAGGCCCAGGGCGTGAACCAGTCCTTCAACTTCCTGTTCGCCGGCGACCCCCAGATCGGGGCGAGTGGCAACGCGGCGAATGACGAGCAGGGTTGGACGGGGACCCTCAACCTTGCCAGCACGCTCAACGCCGATTTCCTCGTCTCCGCAGGCGACCAGGTGAACAACTACTCGGGTAGGGATAGCGAGTACGACTCCTATCTCGCACCCATGCTTTTGAAGTCCACGCCGCAGGCCGTGACCGTGGGCAACCACGATAACAGCTCCCGTTACACCGACTATAACAACATGCCGAACGTCGGCGCCCTCGGTGCAACCGGGGCGGGTGCCCAGTCCGGCGACTACTGGTTCACCTACAACGGCGTCCTCTTCATGGACCTGAACTCGAACAGTACGGAAACGGCCAAGCACAAGCAGTTTATGGAGCAGGCAATCGCGGCGAACCCGGAAGCCACCTGGAAGTTCGTGACCTTCCACCACTCCATATACTCGCTTGCCGACCATGCTGTAGAACCCAAGATCAACCAGCGCCGCGCCGAGCTCTCCCCGATCTTCTCCGAGCTCGGGATCGATGTCGTGCTCATGGGACACGACCACTACTTCACGCGCACCTACATGATGGAGGGCGCGAACCCGGTTGTGCCTGCGGGGCATGATGTGAGCAAAAAGGAGCCCGCGCCCACCGAGGTTGTGAACCCGGCGGCGAACCAGGTGCTCTATCTGACGGCCAACTCCGCCTCCGGCTCCAAGTACTACGCCCTGAACAGCGAGTTCGCCACGGGGCTTCCCAGCTACTCCGCCGCCCAGGATCAGAGCCGCCGGCGCACCATCACGAACGTCTCCGTGTCCGCCGACGCCGTGACGCTCGACACCTACTATTCCGAAGGCTCGGAGCTGAAGCGTCTCGACACCTTCACGATCAAACGCGTCGCCGCGCCGACGATCACCCTGCCGGGGACCGATGGTGCCGCGACCGTCGAGACGGGTGCCGCCTTCGACCCGCTTGCCGGCGTCAGTGCTGTCGACGCCCTGGGCAATGATCTGACCAGCGCACTGACCTATACGGTTCGCGATGCCAGCGGATCCACGGTCGAGGCGGTGAACACGGCTGCGGCCGGCACCTTCACGATCGAGTACGCGGTCGCCGACGCCTACGGCTCCACGGCATCCGCCACGCTCACGGTGAACGTGGTCGAGCCTGAGACCCCGGTTGAGCCTGAGACTCCGACGACGCCGGAAACTCCGACCACGCCTTCGACCCCGGAGACGCCGACCACCCCGGGCACGCCGTCTACCGAGACGCCGTCTGACTCCGCCACGCCCGATGTATCTAAGAAGCCCGCGGTGAAGAAGGGCGGTAAGAAGACCCTGCCGAAGACCGGCGACGTCATCCTGCCCGCGGTCCTCATCGGGACCGCTGCCCTGGCTGCCTCTCTGGTTGCTGTGGGCGTCATGCGCATGCGCAAGCAGGGTTAAGCAGCGCGCTACAACACGCCCTCGTTCGCTTGACGTGAGGCCGCCGACCGCTAGCATGGGTCGGCGGCCTACGCCGTACATAAATCCGAAAGGAATCCCGTGATCAAACGCCTCTCCATCGACCGTCTCCGTGATCTCGCAACGGTTGCCGCCATGCTCGCCGTGGTTGTCGCCGTGTTCTTCTTCGCTCAGAGCCGCGACACCTCGTTTCAACTGCTCACGGCCAACGGCGTGAGCTACCCTTCGGCCACGGTGACGCGGGTGGTCTCTGAGGACCTGACCCCGGAGGAGGGGACGGGGCGCTATCTCGGATACCAGACACTTGAGGTACGGATCGAGAGCGGGGAGTTCGCCGGCGAGACGGTCGAGGCCGCGAACAGCATCTCAGCTGATCATAACGTCCTCGGTCGCGTGGGCGAGCGCGTGATCATCAAGGCGGAGCGGCAGGAGGGCGTCACCCCGTACTACTCGGTCTTCAACTACGATCGCATCCTGCCGAGCGCGGGCATCCTCATCGCCTTCGCCGTCTGCATGGTCGTCGTGGGCGGCTTGAAGGGCGCACGCAGCATGATCGGGCTCGCCTTCGCCCTCTACATGGTGGTCTGCTTCCTCTTGCCCGCCATCTTCAGCGGCCTGCCGGCCATCCCGATGGGGCTCATCACGATGGTGGTCATCACGGTGTTCTCCATGCTGCTGCTGAACGGTTGGAGTGAGAAGACCTATGCGGCTATCGCCTCGACGGTGCTGGGGCTTCTTGCCGCTATGGCGGTCTACCTCGCGTTCTCCGCGCTGCTGCGCGTGAGCGGCTTCAATCAGGGGAGCGCGGAGGAGCTGATCATCATCTCCCGGGTCACAGGCCTCGACGTGCAGCAGACCCTCTTCGTGGGCGTGCTCGTGGCCTCGCTCGGCGCCGTCATGGACATGTGCATGTCCATTGCCGCGTCCCTCTTCGAGCTGCGCGAGCAGGATCCGGGGATCTCGCGCCGGCAGATCATGGTATCGGCCTTCAACGTGGGCCGCGACATGATCGGCACGATGAGCCAGACGCTGATCCTCGCCTTCACGGGCTCGAGTCTGACCTCGCTGCTCGTGCTCGTGGCCTATGGTGTGGAGTTCACGCAGCTTATCTCCTCCGATTACATGGCGATCGAGCTCCTGCACAGTTTCGTGGGCGGGATCGCCGTGGTGCTTTGCGTGCCGATCGTGGCCGTCATCTGCGCGCTAGTCGCCGTCCCTCAAGAGAGCGCGAAACCGGACGGCGACGGCCGTGCCAGCGCGGCATAGGTGATGGCAATGCGCAAGGCGGTCTGAACGGGTCGCATGGCGCTTGAGACGGCGGCCGTTCTTGCCACTGCACTCGACCACGAGGCTGGAGTGGACCGCGTGTGGTGGAACGGCGGACTGAACGGGCCGCGTGCGTTGAGGCGACCTGGGCTGCGCTGTGCATGGTGGGATGGCGGTCTCGGCAGTGGCCACCGCGATATGGAGGCGTCGCCGCCGCGATCCCGTGTTCGGTCTTCCGATGGAGACTCTCTCGGCCCGCGGCCTTTCGAAGTAGGCTTTTGGTTTCGCCTCCGTCCATCAGTTGCAAATCTATTCGCGCAGGATTTGCAATATTTTGATCTATGCATAGGCGGATGAGGGCAGTTCAACTAGTGAAATGAAAACCCCAGTTCAGAGATGGTACAAAACGCGAACTTTGCATAGGTCGGTTCATAGCTCGCCTCTTGTTAGCGTAAACCTATATGCATAACGTCCAAAAATGCAACAGGAGCATACTATCCGTCGCATCCACAGGTGCCGATCTATGCACAGCGCCTAAAAACGCAGTAGGGAAACGAGCTCTGCCACGCTCATCGCCGATAACCTGCATGCAGCGGCCAAAAATGCAACAGGAGAGCACCCCTCGTTGTATCCGCAGGTTCCGATCTATGCACAACGCCCAAAATTGCATTTGAGATACCTGGCACAGCCCTTTCGTCGGCCGGCAAGCTGTGCATTGCCCTCAAAAACACAACGCGGGTATGCGCATTGGGCAAGAAGATGGCGTCAGCCCAGATTCCGCGGCTGCCACGAGAGGAAGGCCCAGCGGACGATGCGCTCGTGATCGAGCATGTAGCGACCCTGTGGGACCCCTTTGGACCCGGGCTCACCGGCATGGGGGTTCTCAACCATGTGCGCTGCGAGGTAGCTGCGGAGCTCGTCCAGCCTCCCCTCGTTGCCGCCTTCGAGCATGCGACTGAAATCCTCCACTCCGGCCTCGAGGGAATCGAAAGTGTCGCGCCTGGGTGAGTCGATGTAGCGCACCTCAGGTGCGGCACCGAGGCCGACGAGGATGTTGAAGGCGTACACGTAATCGCAGCCGTTCGTGTACACGGCCCCGATCGCGTCCATCACCGCCGTATCGATGCGCGGGCTCGCGCCGGTCACCAGCGTGATGCAGCAGCGTCGGCGTGCCGTGTGGTCGAGCTTCAGGAGGGCGTCGGCCAGGTTCTCGGTGGCGATCGACCGGCTCGCGATGGCGGCGTCCACGGATTTTGGCATCACGCCGGCGGCCTCCCAGTCATCCGCCCAAGCAAGCTCACGTGCCTGCAGCAGCCCCTGGAGGCCGTAATGAGCGATTCCCTCGCGCACCGCGTTCAGCATGGCGGGGGAGAAGTCGGCCGCGATGACGGGATGGCCGGCGCGGGCGAGCGGGATGGCGAGGGACCCGCCGCCGCACCCCATATCGAGGACGGATGCGCCGGGCTCGAGCTCCATGAGGCGGATGAACTCCCGGGCGTAGGGCGCGGTCTCACGGGGGCGAAAGTGCTTCGCGCGCTCGTCCCACCAGGAGGGCAGGTCAGCCCGGCGACGTGATCGCTGCAGGCGCATCCACTCGTCGTTCCAGTCGGTCTCGAGAAGCACCGATTCCATCGCACATCTCCTATCGGCCGTTTGTCGCGCGCGTACATCCAGCTTGAAACCCTCAACCCGGTCTTCGCCGGCTCCACTGCGCGCCGCTCTGTCGCTTAGTTCTTGAGCGAGTTCAGCGGCGCCGGGAAGCGGCCGCCCCGGTGCGCGAAGACGGTGCCCGCGTAGCTGTTCACGGGCATGACCGGTGCCTTCCCGAAGAGGCCGCCGTACTCAACGGCGTCGCCCACGCCCTTGCCGATCGCGGGGATGATGCGCACGGCCGTGGTCTTGTTGTTGATGACGCCGATGGCCATCTCGTCGGCGATGATACCAGCGATGGTCTCCACGTTCGTGTCGCCGGGGATGGCGATCATATCGAGGCCCACCGAGCAGACGCAGGTCATGGCTTCGAGCTTCTCGAGGCTCAGGGCGCCCGCCTTGGCGGCCGCGATCATGCCGGCATCCTCCGACACGGGGATGAAGGCGCCCGAGAGCCCGCCCACGCTCGAGCTCGCCATGACGCCGCCCTTCTTCACGCAGTCGTTGAGGAGGGCCAGGGCCGCGGTGGTGCCGGGGCCGCCGCACTGGCCGACGCCGATGATCTCGAGGATCCGGGCCACGGAGTCGCCTACGGCGGGCGTGGGCGCGAGGGAGAGGTCCACGATGCCCTTCTCGACGCCGAGGCGGCGCGCGGCCTCGCGGCTCATGAGCTCGCCGGCGCGGGTGATCTTGAAGGCCGTCTGCTTGATGCGCTCGGCGACGTCCATCATGTCGGCGGTCTCGGGCAGCTGCTCGAGCGCCGCGGCCATCACGCCGGGGCCGGAGACGCCCACGTTGATGACGGCATCCGCCTCGCCTGAGCCGTGGACCGCGCCGGCCATGAAGGGCGAATCCTCGACCATGTTGGCGAAGACGACGAATTTGGACGCGCCGACGCTCTCCTGACCGGCGGTGAGCTCGGCGGCGCGGCGGATTGTCTCGGCGGCGAGGAGGACGGCGTCCATGTTGATGCCCGCGCGCAGGCTCGCGACGTTCAGGCTCGAGCAGACACGGCTCGTGGCCGCCAGCGCCTCGGGGATGCAGGCGATGAGGCGGCGGTCGGCGTCTCCCGTGCCCTTGTGCACGAGGGCGGAGTAGCCGCCGAGGTAGTCGATGCCGAGGGTCTCGGCCGCGCGGTCGAGCGCATGGGCGAGGGGCACGAGGTCGGCGTCGGGGCAGGCGGCGGCGATCTGCGCCACCGGGGTGACGGAGACGCGCTTGTTGACGATGGGGATCCCGTACTCGCGCTCGAGGCTCTCCGCTGTCTCGACCAGGTGCTCCGCGGTGCGCGTGACGTAGTCGTACACCTTCGTGCACATGCGCGGGAGGCTCTCGTCGGCGCAGCCCATGAGCGAGATGCCCATGGTGATGGTGCGGATGTCCAGGTGCTGTTCGGAGACCATGCCTCGGGTCTCGGCGATTTCCTGCGGCGTGATCGACATGCGTGCCCTCTCGTGTCGGGTTCTGGTACGTCGATTCTACCGCGCCTGTGCAGGGGCGGGGAGGGTACGGCGCCGGGGCGGCGAGGTCGTAACATGGCGGGCTGATCTGCTGGTGCGCGTTGCCTGCCGATCGCGGAGCTCACATGGATGCACCCGCCCCGCCGGTTCAGTGAGGGGCCCTTCGGGACCGCCTGGATCCAGAGGGCATCGTCCCGAGCCCGAGCGTGCGCTTCCATCGCCGCTGGATTTCGCACAGGTCGCGCGCTGCCCCGCGTACGCCGTATCCCTCTTTTCGCCTGTATTACGCCCCGCCCCGATTACCCCTGTGAAGTTTTCCGCATCTATACTGGAGGTTCATCGCTACCGCCACCGTGAGGAGCACCGATGCCGCAGATCGAGCCCGACTACATCGCCCGCGTGACCGAGGGCGGGGCCGCCGCGTCCGCGTACGCCCCGCGCAGCCTCGACGCTCTGCGCATCGTCGACGATGACCTCCGTGCGGTTCTCGAGGGTCGCCGGCACCTGCTCTTCGACGGCGCCATGGGGACGATGCTCCAGGCCGCGGGCCTCGAGGCCGGGGCCTTGCCTGAGCTGCTCTGCCTCACGGACCCCGCAGCGGTCACGGCCGTTCACCGCGCGTATGTGGAGGCGGGGTCCGAGGTCGTCACCACCAACACCTTCGGAGCCAACCGGCTTAAGCTCGCGACCGAAGGGGCGGGCGAGCGCTTGGACGAGGTTTTCCGTGCGGCCGTGGCTTGCGCTCGTGCGGCCGGGGCACGGTATGTGGCGGCCGACATCGGCCCGCTTGGCTCTCTGCTCCGCCCGCTCGGCACGATGTCCTTCGATGAGGCATATAGCCTTTTCGCGGAGGAGGTTCGCGCTGCGGCGGCGGCCGGGGCCGACCTGTTCGTGATCGAGACCATGACCGATCTGCTCGAGGCCAAGGCGGCGGTTCTCGCGGCCAAGGAGAACAGCGATCTGCCGATCTTCGCCACGATGACCTTCGAGGCCGATGGCCGCACCTTCCTCGGCACGAGTCCCGAGATCGCAGCGGTCACCTTGAGCGCCCTCGGCGCGGACGTCGTCGGCATCAACTGCTCGCTCGGCCCTGCGGAGCTCGCCTCGCTGGCGAAGAGGATGCTCGCCGTCACCGAGCGGCCCATCATGGTGCAGGCGAACGCGGGCCTGCCGCATGTGGAGTGCGGCCATACGGTCTACGACATCCACGCGCCTGAGTACGCGGAGGCGGTCACGGCCATGATCGAGGCGGGCGTCTCGGTGATCGGGGGGTGCTGTGGCACCGATCCCGAGTATATTCGCCTGCTCAAGGGCCTCATTGACGACCGGACGCCGTCGGTGCGCGCCATCGCCCCTGCACTCACGGTCACCTCGGCCCAGGCCATCGTGAGCCTACCCGCAGATCGCCACAAGATCGCCGTCATCGGGGAGCGCATCAACCCCACGGGAAAACGGCTCCTCAAGGAGTCGCTGCGCCAGGGAAACCTCGACTATCTGGTGAGCCAGGGCATCAGCCAGCAGGAGCAGGGCGCGGACATCCTCGACGTGAACGTGGGCCTACCTGAGCTCGATGAGGCGGCTGTGCTCCCGCAGGCCGTCGAGCGGCTCACCGCCGCGACCACCCTGCCTCTGCAGATCGATTCAACGGACGCACGCGCCGTTGAGGCGGCCGTGCGACGCTGCCCCGGTGTGCCGATCATCAACTCGGTGAGCGGCAAGCGCCATGTCATGGACGAGATCTTTCCCATCGCGGCCCACTACGGCGCGAACCTCATCGCCCTCGCCCTGGACGATGACGGGATCCCCGAGACGGCGGAGGGCCGCTTCGCCGTGGCCGAGCGGATCGTCTCCGAGGCCGAGCGGTGGGGGATAGACCGTTCACGCATCCTCGTGGATTGCCTGGTCATGACGGCCTCCACCAACCAGGAGCAGGCCGAGGAGATCCTCCGCGCCGTGACGATGTGCAAGGGGCGCCTGGGTGTGAAGTGCGCACTCGGCGTCTCGAACGTGAGTTTCGGCCTGCCGGCGCGCGAGCTCATGAACGCCACCTTCCTCTCGGCCGCCCTGGGCGCGGGGCTCGACGCGCCGATCATGAACCCCGGGAGCGCTCGCTACATGGACACCGTCCGCGCCTATCGGGTGATCTGCGGTGAGGACGCGGGGTCGGAGGCTTATATCGAGCGATTTGGGTCGTGGGATGATCCGTATAAGGTGCCGGTGGCGACGGGCGCCCCGTCGACGGGCGTCTCGTCCGCGGCAGATCCCGGCGCGCCGGGCAACGCATCGGATGACGAGGGGGATCCCATGCGCTGGCTGATCATCTCCGGCCGCAAGGGCGAGGTGGCGGCGCTCACCGAGGAGCTGCTGCAATCCTGCGATCCCATGGATCTCATCAACGAGCGCCTCATCCCCGCCTTAGATGAGGTGGGCCGCCGATTCGACAGCGGGGCGTTCTTCCTCCCGCAGCTCATGGCCTCCGCCGAGGCGGCGCGCGCGGGGTTCGATGCGATCAAACGTCTGATGCCGGCAGGAGATCTGACGGATAAGGGCACGATCGCGCTTGCCACGGTGAAAGGCGACATCCACGATATTGGCAAGAACATCGTGAAGATGCTGCTCGAGAACTATGGCTATACGGTCATCGACCTGGGGCGTGATGTCGATCCGCAGACGGTGCTCGATGTGGTTCGCGACCGCGATGTCAGGCTCGTGGGGCTCTCGGCGCTCATGACCACGACGGTGGCAAGCATGGAGGAGACGATTCAGCTGCTTCATGCGGAGGCGCCGGGTGTGCAGGTTATCGTTGGCGGGGCTGTGCTCACACCCGAGTACGCCCGGGCTATCGGAGCGGATTTCTACGCCAAGGACGCGGCGGAGAGTGCGCGCATCGCCGAGGAGGTCTTTGGCGGGTGAACCCGGCGGGCGGATCGCGTTGTGGGCCTGGGCGCAGCGCTCTCCAGGCTGCGCATAGAGATCGCGCGCCGAGCTTTTGTGCCGGCGCCCACGCCCTCGCGCTTGGTGCTCCGTGTCGTTCGCACCAATAGGCCCAAAAACCTCCTTTCGACTGCACCTTCATGCAGATCGCCCGTGGGAGTGCCCCGAGATGACGTTCTCCTGTCCTTCCGTGCATACAGTCTGGCGCTGGCGGCGGCGTCAGGTGCGGGGAGCGATCAGAGGGCTGTAACCGTGCTGACGAGGCTCAGGCTCTTGATCACCGATGCGGTTTCGGGCGCGGTTTGGGCGCCGCATCCGGGCCAACGGTGGTATGACCCGACGCCAACGTCCAGCACGTATCACTTATCGCCGAGAATATAAATAAATCGATATAAATATCTAAATATATGTTTCTTCTGACGAGCAGATTTTAATAACACTCCATTTTGCCAGAGGATGCTAGTAGAAAATGTCAGATCTGCGTCGCCCCGACCGCCGAGGGAACCTCAGAAGGGTGCCAAAGATGTCGAAACGCCCTGGGCCACATGGATGTTCCCATAAATTGCACATGGGAATATGTTCAAAACCCGAGATGCAGGATCGCGTGTCTGGCAAAATGACGCAGATCTGACATTTTCTACTAGGCCCGGTCGGGCAGGGGGCTGGGTTCGCGCTTTCATGCGGTGATGGCCTCCGTCTCAGCCCCCGTAGCAGGTGGTCCCCCGTGCACGGAAGGAGCAGCCCTCGCGCAGCCTGCAGATGCCGCAAGTGGGCCGCGTGTTCGCGTCGTGCACCGGGCCATCGAACAGCCCGATCATTGCCGTCACGCTCTTGCTCGGCAGCAGCAGATTGGTTGGTGTGACGGTGAGCCCGATCAACCTCCCCGCATTTAAAGCGCTCACAATCCGAGGCTGAGCCGTAAGCGGGCAGTCCCCGTATCCACAGGAGAAGCGCCAGTTCGCGGAGAGCCCGAGGGTTGCCGCGTCGGCCCTGGCCTCTTGGTCCATCGCCTCCACAGCCGCCTCGATATAGGCCGAGCAGGCTGCGTCGAGCACTGTCGTCTCAACCGACGAGGCCGTGCCCGCCCGCAGGCGCCGCTCGCTCTCCATCCCGAGCGTGCAAGCCATAAGCACGCAGAGCCGGGCGTCCTTCAAATGGCGGTAGATGTCAAGGCCCTGGAGCACCACGGAGGTGCCGACGAGCTTGATGGCGGGTGCGCCCTCATCATCGACCCCTATCGCGTCGACGGCGAAGACCCTGCGCACGCCCGCTGGCGTGAAGTTCCGTTCAACGTCATCGGCCACGGCGTCAATGCGCCGTTTGAGCTCGGACTCCATCTCCTGGCCGGAGAACCCGAGATAGCGGAGCATCTCAGCCCGATCGAGCCGGGGCAGCTCACCGCCATGTGGCCGGTAGAGTACCGGCGCGGCAAGTCCCTCGGGGACGATCATCGCCATGGTGCTACACCCGCACGGCGCTCATGCAGGCGCTCGCCACATCCGCGCGGTTCATGGTGTAGACATGCAGGCCGTCCACCCCGTGCTCCGCAAGGTCCTCAAGCTGGCGACAGGCGTAGTCGATGCCCGCCTGTCGCAGGGCCACTGGGTCGTCCTCAAAGCGCGCGAGAAGCTTGATCACCGGAGAGGGGAGCGAGGCGCCGCACATGAAGACCATGCGGCTGATCTGCTGCTTGCTCATGAACGGCATGACCCCGGCGCTGATCGGCACGGTGATGCCCGCGCGATCGGCTCGTTCCCGGAAGCGATAGAAGTACTCGTTGTCAAAGAAGAGCTGGGTCACGAGGAAACTCGCGCCCGCATCCTGCTTCTCGCGCAGGTGGCGCACGGAGCGGTCGAGGTCGTCGCAGTCAATATGGCCCTCGGGGTAGGCGGCCGCTCCCACGCAGAATCCGGCATCCACGAGCAGGGGGATCAGATCCTTCGCGTACCGGAAGTCGGCGGGATGGGGATTCGACCGGTCGTCGTCGGCTGGGATGTCGCCGCGCAGGGCGAGCACGTTCTCGATTCCATGTGCGCGCAGCTTCTCGATCTTGCGTGCGGCCTCATCGCGGAAGAGCGAGATGCAGGTGAGGTGCGCGACGGTGGGGATGCCGCTTTCTGCGGTGATGGCCTCGGCGATCTTGGTCGTGGCGCCCTTGTTGCCGCTGCCGCCCGCTGAGTAGGTGACGCTGATGAACGAGGGGTCGAAGGCCGCAAGCTCAGAGCCGACCTCGCGCCCCCGCTCGAGGGTGAGCTCGCCCTTGGGCGGGAAGATCTCGAATGAGACGGGGAGCTTCCGCGCTGCCCCAGCTCGCTCAAACACCTCGTCGATGCGCATGGCTCCTCCTTGCCCGGGGTCGACCCTCGGCGTTTCGGCGTGCTCCCCACCTCGTGGCATTGCCCCTCCTTGTCCGGGGGCCGTTCGCCTCTGCGCGCCGCGCCACCCTCCGTCGTGTGCGCCCGATTATATGGCAGCAGGGTGAGTTTCCAAGATCTATTGGGAGCAGCGGAAACATGCGCGCAATATCGGCGGCGAGTGATTTTATGCAGGGGATATGCGCGCTCAGCGCCCAAGCGTCAGCTGGGGTACTCTCTGTGAGGTGTTTTGCGCCCAGCCGCTTTGGTAACGGTCGGGAAACACAGGGCCCGTAACCTACCCTCATCCACAGGGATGAGGACACCCCTGCGGACACCGCCATCTGCGGTGGCATGCGGAGAAAGGGAGCTGTCGATGGCCGATCTGACCGATCGCTATGGAACCGAGGTCTTCTCGGACGCCGTGATGAGGAAATGGCTGCCGAAAGACGTGTACAAGAAGCTCGCCGCCACCATCGAGGAGGGCCAGCCCCTCGATCTCGATGTCGCCAACGCGGTCGCGTACGCCATGAAGGAGTGGGCGATCCAGCGCGGCGCCACGCACTACGCCCATTGGTTCCAACCGCTGTCGGGTATCACCTCCGAGAAGCACGACAGCTTCCTCGACCCGGTTGGGGACGGCACGGCCATCACTAAGTTCTCCGGCAAGGCCCTGGTCAAGGGCGAGCCGGATGCCTCGAGCTTCCCCAACGGCGGGCTCCGCGCAACCTTCGAGGCCCGTGGTTACACCATCTGGGATCCCACGAGCCCGGCTTTCGTGAAGGACGAGGTGCTCTGCATCCCCACGGCCTTCTGCAGCTACAACGGCGAGGCCCTCGACAAGAAGACCCCGCTGCTGCGCTCGATGACCACGCTCGATGTCCAAGCCAAGCGCATCCTCGCGCTCTTCGGCAAGAAGCCCAAGCGCGTGGTCCCCTCCGTCGGCGATGAGCAGGAGTACTTCCTGATCCGCAAGGACGCCTACCGCCGCCGCCGCGACCTCGTGATCTGCGGCCGCACCCTCTTCGGCGCGACCCCCTGCAAGGGGCAGGAGCTCGAGGAGCACTACTTCGGCGCCATCCGGCCCACGGTGTCCGCCTATATGAAGGACCTCGACAACGAGCTCTGGGCCCTCGGCATCCCCTCGAAGACGAAGCACAACGAGGTCGCGCCTTGCCAGCACGAGCTCGCGCCCGTATACAGCGAGGTTAACGAGGCGGTCGACAACAACCTGCTCATCATGGAGAAGATGAAGCTCATCGCCTCCCGGCACGACCTCGTCTGCCTGCTGCACGAGAAGCCCTTCGACGGGGTCAACGGCTCCGGCAAGCACAACAACTGGTCGCTCGGCACCGAGGATGAGAACCTGCTCGATCCCGGTGAGACCCCGCTTGAGAACCTGCAGTTCGTGGTCTTCCTGACCGCCGTCATCGAGGCGGTCGACAACTACCAGGATCTGCTGCGCATGTCGGCCGCGAGCTGCGGCAACGATCACCGCCTCGGTGCGAACGAGGCGCCGCCGGCTATCATCTCCATCTTTCTCGGCGACCAGCTCACCGAGGTCGTCCAGACGATCATGGACGGCAAGGCCTCGGTCCATGCCATACACGGCGTGCTCGACCTCGGCGCCGACACCCTACCCAAGCTCGAGCGCGACAACACCGATCGCAACCGCACGAGCCCCTTCGCCTTCACGGGCAACAAGTTCGAGTTCCGCGCCGTGGGCTCCGAGGCAAATGTCTCCGATGCCAACATGGTCCTCGACACCGCGGTGGCCAAGTCGCTGAAGTCCATGGCAGACGCGCTCGAGCAGGTGCCCGCTGAGTCCTTCCAGGAGGCGGCGCTCGAGTACTGCAAGCAGTCGCTCATCGCGCACCGGCGCGTGCTCTTCTCCGGCGACGGATACTCCGACAACTGGTACGAGGAGGCTGAGCGCCGCGGTCTCGTGAACAACCGCACGACGGCCGACGCCCTGCCCTGCCTGGTCGCGGAGAAGAACATCGAGCTCTTCGAGGAGATGGGCGTCCTCACGCGCTCCGAGGTGATCTGCCGCTACGACAGCAAACTTGACAAGTACAACAAGCTCATGAACATCGAGGCCACGACAATGGTGCGCGAGGCGCGCCGCACGTACCGCCCGGTGATCACGGCGTACGCCACGAAGGTGGCGAAGGGCTTGGAGACGATCCGCGCGGCGGGGGCCGAGGAGGCCATGCAGTGGGAGCAGAACACGCTCAACCAGCTCTGCCGCGGCATCACGGACATCAACGAGGCCATCGAGGCCCTGGACGAGGTGCACCAGAAGGCGGAGGCCACGGTGGACAACCAGGAGCAGGCGAACTGCTACGCCCATGAGGTGGCCCCTGCCATGGCGACCCTGCGGGCGACCGTGGACGCCATGGAGGAGATCGTGGCGGCCGACTACTGGCCGGTGCCCACTTACGACGACATCCTCTTCTACGTGTAACACACGTCGCGATGGGCTTGTGCGGGGCGGGTGCCGGTGGGCGCTCGCCCCGCTGCGTTTTACGCGGTCGCCCCCACGAGCACAGCGTCATCTGCGACGGGCTCAGGGGTCTGGTTTAACACCTGAGAAGACTCCTCGGGGCGCATCATCCCATCGCTCGAGGCCAGGACGACCTTGGTGCCGTGGACTTCGTCGACGCCGAGGGCGCGGGCGATCACGGGGGCGCTCAGGCAGGTGATCCCCCCGCCGGGCAGGATCCGGATGCGCCCGTCGGCGTATGCGATCAATTCCCGCAGATGGCCGAGATGGTCCTCGATAGGGGAGGCTAGGGGCCCGCCGTGCGTGAGGACGCGCTCGACGCCCAGGTCGGCGAGGATGTCGATCGCCTCCCGCTGGCGACCCTCGTCCAAGGCATCGAAGGCCATGTGGAAGGTGATGCGCGCATCCGCGAGCGCATGGCCCTGCTCGTCGAAGACCGGTTCACGGGCGATGCCGACAAGCTGCTCAGTCAGGCTCCGGTCGAGGATGGGGTTCCCATCGGGAGTGGTGGTGAGGCAGCCGAACACGACCCCATGGACGCCGAGGCGGCGCGCCATCAGGAGGTCGTCGCACATGATCTGGCCCTCGGCGGGCGTGTAGAGGAAATCCCCACCGCGCGGTCGGATCATGGCCATGATGGGAACGCTGCAGGTGCGTCCGAGGGCGACGGCGGCACGGATGACTCCGAAGCTTGGCGTCGTCCCGCCAACCGCGAGGTTGTCGCAGAGTTCGATGCGCCCGGCGCCGGTGGAGATCGCGGCGGGCAGGTGCTCCATGTTCTCAGCGCAGAACTCCCGTAACAGATGCATATGGCCCGCCTCCATCTCGATGGGCCCCGCGGTCTCCGCAGTATTTGAACCCATGATACTCGCGTTGGGGCAGGTCGGAGTTGTGCCACGGCGCACGAGGTGAGGTGGATCGAGAGGCATGAAAAAGCGCGAACCAGCCAAGGTCCGCGCTCGCGATATCGATGGTGCCCCCAACGGGATTCGAACCCGTGATCTTCGCCTTGAAAGGGCGACGTCCTAGGCCGCTAGACGATGGGGACAGCGTGCAGCAGTATAGCAGATGGGATGGGTGTCACCGCGAAAAGGTAGCCGGTGCGGGGAGGTCGGATGCTCCGGGCGGATCCACCGCGCGGATGTAACAAGATCCACTTACTCGACGATCCCCGCAGCCTCGAAGCGTCTCCGCTGACGGGCGGCCGGGGATTCACCGGTGCGAGGTGAGAAGATCACGCGCGTGCGGCAGTAATCGGCGCAGAGGTCGCAACCGGTGCAGGACACAGGGTCGATCTGGGCTGACGGTGGGGCGAAGCTGAGGGCTGGGCAGCCGGTGATCTGCACGCAGCGTTGGCAGCCCACGCATGAGAGACGGTCCACCTCGGCAGGCCCACCGAGCCCCGGCCTGCGGCGCAGGAGCTGCGCGCAGGGGGATGAGAAGGTCACGGCATGCGCCCCACCCGTATCGATCAGGGCGGCGATCGCCTCTCCCGAGGCGCTTGTGTCGAAGGGGTCGAGGACCGACGTCCGCTCGTACCCGAGGGATTCGAGCTCGTGCGCGAGCCCAGTGACTCCCGGCTCCGTCAGGAACCGCGCATCGGAGGCCATGACGCAGAGCAGGGCGCTTGAGCCCTCCATGGCGAGCTGCCCGGCCGAGGGCGCGCCGCCGTCCGTGCCGACAGCGGTTGCGTTGACGAAATGGGCGCAGCGCAGCGCTCCCGGCTCCTCCGCAAAGCCTGTGGGGATCGGCTGGTTGTACCGGGGGAGCAGGACATCCTGCCCGCCCGCACAGGCGCTCGCCGCAGGGTGGACGGCGCCGACAGCCGAGCAGCCGGCGTCTCCGCAGGTCACGCGCCCCCGGCCGCGCCCCACGGCGTCCTTCACCACCACGTAGGCGGCTCGATGCGGACAACCGGGGCAGATCACACCCCGCTGTGGCCGTCTCATATCCAAAGCTACGCCCCTTTCCCTAGGTCTCTCGCCGCCGATGGACGCAGGGCATCACAGCGCGGTGTGCGGCGCGGTGATGCCCGCGCCAAGCCACCGCGTCAAAGCCCGTCACGTCACGCCGTGCCTCAGGCCCCGGTGCCCGTCCCGTACTCACGGCTCACAAGCTCGAGATCGAAGGTCAAGGTGCATCCGGCCATGGGGTGGTTGAAATCGAAATATGTCTCACCGTCGTCCTCGACACGCAGCACGCGCGCGAGCTGCTGATACCCCTCGTGGTTCATGAGGTAGATCATCTGGCCGACCACGAGGTCGTCGTAGTTGGGGATCTCGATCGTCGGCATGTGGTAGACGAGTTCGGGGCGATGGGGGCCGTAGGCCTCCTCGGGCGCGAGCTGCACGTGGCGCCGCTCCCCGGGTTCCATGCCCCGTACGGCGGCCTCGAAGCCAGGGACCACCTCGTGGGCGTCCTCCCTGTAGGTGAGCGGTTTGCGCCCCTCCGTGGTGTCGAAGATCGACCCGTCGTCGAAGCGACCGGTGTAGTGGACCGCGACGATGGAATTCAAGGGAAACTGCGACATGGCGACCTCTCGATAGGGCTGGCCGATCAACTGTAGCACGCGCCGCCCGCGCCTGCCGCGCCGCGTTTCGGCGCCTTCGCCCCGGTCTGCGGTTAGAACCCGTTCTTGCGAGCGAACGACTCGGATATCTCCCCGATGCCGGGGACATCGGCCGCCCAGGTGCCGAAGTCGGGGCAGTCGGCGATGATGCCGTCCGCCTCCCAGACGGCTTGGTGCGACTGCTCCCAGGCGTGCTCCGTGGGCGGGCGCACGGGGAGGTACGGGGTCAGGTAGACGGGATTCAGCAGGAAGAAGGCACCGCCGTCGCACCGCTGCGCGAACTCCTTGAGGGCGCGGCGGGCGGCGCGCTCGCGACCCGTCTTGTACAGGAGGATCACACGGCTCAGCAGGTACCAGGGGGAGCCTGCAATGGGCCCCCAGCCATGCTCGTCCTCCTCCCCCTCTGATTCGACGAGGGCGAAGAATTCGTCTTCGAGCTCCAAACGGGCAAGGGCTAGGAGCAACGTCCCGCGGGCGTTGTTGGGGTACCCGCGCGCTTGCATGACGCGGCGCGCGTACTGCGCCGCCGCACGGTACCGCGCGCTTGCGAGGCAGAGCTCGGCGATCGCCTCAAGGGTGTGCAGCCAGCCGATGACCTCGGGTTCCGACGATGTGCGCTCGGCCGCGTCGACCCCGTCGTCTTGCAGGGCGGTCTCGTCCCAGAAATGCGGCGCGTCGGCCGAGAAGCCCAGGACCCCGCCGGTCAGGTACTCGGCCACACTGCGCTCAAGCGACAGCAGGTCGTTGATCAGGGCGTCGAGGGGGACATCGGCGAGCATGATGTCGGTCAGGCGGGCGTCCACGCAGAGGCGATCAGCCTCGCCGATGCCGCGGAGCTCGGCGCGGGCGCTATCGAACAAGGCGTTTCTGCGTTGCTCGAACTCTTCATCGGGGAGGTTGTCCATGCGGGCGAGCTCCCGAAGGAGTCGGTTGTGGACGCGGGCGTAGGCGACCAGCGAGCGGGCGTGCTCGCCGGTGGCGAAGCGCTCCGGATGCGCGGTGATCTCCTCGCGCACCAAGCGCTGAGCTGCCGGCGTGAGATCAGGATGGGTGCGGAGGTACTCGCACTCGAGGTAGCGCGGGATATAGGAGGCTGGCTCCATCAGTTGCCCCCTTCGCGCCCGCGGGTGCCCAGGCGCTCGAGGGCGCGGCCGCCAGATGAATCAAGGCCGCGCTGCACCAGCTCGTTCTCGGCCACCCACGTGGAGAACGAGGCTCCCTCGGGGGCACCCAGTCCCTCCTGGAGCAGCGGGGTGGCCTCGGAGAGCGCGAGGATCAGCTCATCCTCGCTGCCGGGTTCGACGCTCACGCGGGAGAATATGCCCTCGGGAAACTCCGCCTGGTGGTAGAGGGCCTCGGCCGCATGGCTCCCGCGTTTGAGCAGGGTGGCGAGGGCGCGGTTGGCGGTGTCGAGGTCGAAGGACCGCCAACCGGTGCTCATCTGAGCGATGAGGGACCAAGGATCGAGGTCGCGCTCCGCCAGGTGATGGCGGCGGCGCGGCCGCTCGACGCGGTAGGCGAGGGCATGGCGCCGACGGAACCGCTTGAGCTCCTCCGCGCTGCTCTCGAGTTTCGCCAAGGTGAGCATGGCGGTGTGGCGCACGCCGGCGGGATCGTCAGGTGCGACGGTGAGACTCTCCTCGGCTATGCGCAGCGCCTGGCGATACCTGCCAGCGATGAGCGAGCGAGAGGCCGTTGTCGCGAGCCAGCGCAGGTGGGGTCGATGTGCGAGATCGCGGACGAACTCGCGATCATAGGGGTTGTCCGCCCCCTCGATGCGTGTCTTGAGGTCCCGTTCGACCTCGGGGCGGTGCTCGATGAGGAAGGCGAGGAAGTCGTCGTTCGACTCTGATTCGAGCTCAGCGAGCATACGCCGGGCATCCCAGTTGGAGCTGTCGAGGTTCACGGCCTCAGCGAGGTAGCCTTGGGCGAGGTCCTCCTGATGGGTGATCTCCTCCTCGGTGGCGGCGAATGGAGCCCGGTAGTCGATGACCTCGGCGGCACGGGCGGTGAGGTGGAAGGAACGGTCCCGATCCGTGCGTATGAGCCGGGCCGTGTCCTCTTGGAAGACCGTCATCGCGCGCTCGATGTAGAAGGGGTTCTCAAGAGGCAGCACGCGCTCACGGCGCATGTTCTCGAGTACGAGGCGCAGGCAGTCCTCCTGGATGGGGTCGAAGGCCACGACGCCTCCCTTCCGTCGCGACGGCGGAGTCGACATCCCCGCCGGTTAAGTTCGTTTACTATACCCCGTCATGCGGACGCGCACCGCGCCGCAGGGCCGCGACTTTCCGATGAATGCTCAGCTCAGGCGCGCGATGTCATCGGCGCGTTCGGCGACCTGCACGACCACGCCGTGCGGCAGGCAAACGATCTGCTCGCCGGCCTTACTGATGGGCGCATGCTGCACGCAGAGCTGGTTCTCGCAGTCCGCCTCGACGACCTCAACGTGGCCGTCATGAATGCGCACCACGTTCTCGCCATGATCGGCGTCCGCACCCTCGCCGGTGCCGGGGGTCTCGACCGTGAACTCAATATCATCCGTGATCTGGTTCACCTGGTAGAACCCGCTTTTCGATTGGGTGACCACAACGAGCGGAGAGGGGCTCGCGGCCGTGTTGCCGCCTAGGGCGAACCACAGGGCAGCGCCTGCGAGGACCACGCTGACCACCACGATGAGCACCCGGTCTCCGATCTTCATCTCGCCTCCGCTCCCTGGGGCCCTTGTGTGCCGATGACCCAAGATACTAGCAGCTGGCCATCGGTTGCTAGGCTTCGCAGCCAAGGACGAGGGCCGCGCATCGTATGAAACAACACCGGGAGTCGATGGGCCGATGGCCCAGCTCGGATCCGGGCATACGCCTATCCGGCAAAAGTGTGGGCACCTAACCGTACTTTGCAGGCAAATATGCCCACGGAGTAGCTATTTGTAGCGCCCCTAAACAACTATGGTGATACAATTTCTACACACATCGTGGGGGCGGAGCCGTTTCCGCCGCACCGCATTTGGTCATTACGGGGCCGCATCGGTGCCCCGTTTCTCAGGGGTTTCGCCCCTGGAGTGGAGGGGATCCATATGGGACAGTTCACCAACCCGCGCGACCTGTATTTCGGCGAGGGGGCGCGTCACGAGGTCAAGAAGCTCAAGGGCGAGCGCGCCATGATCGTCACCGGCGGCGGCTCCATGCGCCGCGGCGGGTTCCTGCAGGACATTGAGGCCGATCTCAAGGAGGCCGGTTTCGCGGTCGAGATCTTCGAGGGCGTCGAGTCCGACCCTTCAGTCGAGACGGTCATGAAGGGCGCCAAGGCCATGGAGGCCTTCCAGCCCGACTGGATCATCGGCCTCGGCGGCGGTTCGCCCATCGATGCGGCCAAGGCCATGTGGCTCTTCTACGAGTACCCGGAGGAGACCTTCGAGCAGGCCGTCGTCCCGTTCAGCTTCCCTGAGCTGCGCCAGAAGGCGAAGTTCTGTGCCGTCGCCTCCACCTCCGGCACGGCCACCGAGGTCACGGCCTTCTCCGTGATCACCGACTACGAGCGCGGCATCAAGTACCCGCTGGCCGACTTCAACATCACGCCCGACGTCGCCATCGTCGACCCCGAGCTCACCTACACCATGCCGCAGAAGCTCTGCGCCCACACCGGCATGGACGCCCTGACCCACGCCATCGAGGCCTACGTCTCCACCGCCGCCTCGATGTTCACCGATGCCAACGCGCTCCATGCCATCCGTGAGATCGTCGAGTGGCTGCCGAAGTCCTATCAGGGCGACCATGAGGCCCGTGCCCACATGCACGAGGCCCAGTGCATCGCCGGTATCGCCTTCTCCTCGGGCCTGCTCGGCATCGTGCACTCCATGGCGCACAAGACCGGCGCCGCCTTCTCGGGCGACCACATCATCCATGGCTGCGCGAACGCCATGTACCTCGGCAAGGTCATCCAGTTCAATGCCAAGGACGACCGCGCCCGCACCCGCTACGCCTACATCGCCCGCGAGGTCCTGCACCTTGCCGGTGAGACCGAGGATGAGCTCGTGGCCGCCCTCGTGCAGAAGATCCGCGAGCTGAACGACGCCCTGAACATCCCGCAGGGCATCAAGAATTACGGCGCCAGCGGCGTCAAGGCCGAGACGTCCGTCATCGACTACGAGGAGTTCGTGTCGAAGAAGGCCGAGATCGCCGAACTCGCCATCGCGGACGCCTGCACGCTCAGCAACCCGCGCACGCCCACGCAGGAGGAGATGGAGCAGCTCCTCGAGTGCGTCTACAACGATCAGGACGTGGACTTCTAAGGAACCCTCCAAAGAGGAACCTCCCCTGATTGGGTGTCGATGCCCTCCTTGCGCCCCGACTGCTTGCAGCCGGGGCGCTTTCTTACCGCAGCGCACCTGATCAGCGCTGATGGCCTCGTGGCAAGCCCGGTCGCCGCGCAAGCGGCCTCCCTCGGCTGAGGGGTGTTCGTGCGTGAGTTTTTTCGTCTACATATTTCTGTGCGCGCGTCTCGCTACACTGGAAGATGAGAGCCAACCGGCCCGCACCGATGAAGGAGTTCCGACATATGGATCTTGAACAGTTCGACAACGCGCTCAGGCCCGTCACCGATGGCGGCGTCACCTCGCCGGCGGGGTTCCGGGTCGGTGCGGTGGCGGCGGGGATCCGCGCGGGATCGTCCGCGCCCGATCTCGCGGTGCTCCTGACCGAGGAGCCGGTGCCCGCCTCGGCGGTCTTCACCACGAGCTCCTTCGCCGCCGCACCGGTGCGCGTGAGCCGCGCCAACCTTGCACATGGCGGGGGAGCGGGTCTGGTGCAGGCCGTGGTCCTGAACGCCGGTAACGCGAACGCCGCCACGGGGGAGGCGGGCCTTGCCTGCGCCCGCGAGACCTGTGAGATCGCCGCGCAGATCCTCGGCTGCGATCCCAGTCAGGTGCTCGTGGCCTCAACCGGCCCCATCGGCGTTCCGCTTGGCATCGAGCCGTTCGACACGATGCTGCCCGAGGTCATCGACGCAGCCGGCCCTCAGGGCGGAGCGGACGCCGCGCGGGCCATCATGACCACGGACACGCACCCCAAGGAGTGCGCGATCAGCTACGCGAGCAAGGTCCTCGCCTATGCGGACCGCACCTTCACGGTTGGTGGCATGTGCAAGGGCTCGGGCATGGTCATGCCGAATATGGCGACTCTGATCGCCGTCATCACCACGGATGCCCCGGTCTCGCAGTCCTCCCTGCAGCGGATCCTGAAGGAGTGCGTCGCGCGGACGTTCAACAAGGTGACGGTGGACTCCGATAGCTCCACGAACGACACCTGCATCATGCTGTCGAGCGGCGCGGCCGGAGCGGACGCGCCGACGATCGAGCCGGGCACGGAGGCCTTCGAGGAGCTCTCCTATGTCGCGCTCCAGGTTTGCGAGACCCTGGCCCGCCAGATCGCAGCCGACGGCACGGGGGCGTCCAAGCTTGTGACCGTCCGGGTGTCCGGCGCGGTGAACGCCGACGACGCCGACGCCACGGCCCGCGCGGTCGCCACCTCGCCGCTGGTGAAGGCACAGATCGCCGGGCGCGTCTGCGCTGTGGGGCCCGTGTTGGCAGCGCTTGGGCGCAGCGGGGCCACATTCGAGCAGGAGGATGTGGACGTCGACCTCATGGGGATTCCCGCCTGCCGCGCGGGCGTGGCGCTCGCCATCGATGCCGATGAGGCGGCGCGTCGTTTCGAGGCGGGGGAGATCGTGATCTCGATCGACCTCGGGGCCGGAGAGGCCGAGACGACGATCTGGACGTGCGACCTCACGGCCGGCTACGTGGAGCATGCCGCACGTCGTTAACCGTTTGAGGGCGTATCGGGCCCAGCGACGTGTGACCGTGCGTTGACCGACGCTGTATTGAAGACCGAGCGGTATCGAACGTCGGCGGCCGGCTGGATCCCGGTGGCAGTTCAGCGCCGTTGGTCGGTTCCGGCTAGGCCTCGAACTCCTCAAGCGCCTGCGCGAGCGTGATGCCGTCGGGAACATAGGGCTCGTGCACGCCGTTCCTGAGCATATAGGGATCGCTGCCCTTGCCGGTCACGATCACGAGGGCCGGTCGGGCCGTCTCGCGCACGCAGGTGCGGATGGCCTCGACGCGGTCAAGGATAATCTGGCAGGGCACCTTCCCTTGGCGGTGCACGGCAGCGGCGATGGCGTCTGCGATGGCAGCGGGGTCCTCTGGGCCAGGGTCGTCCTCGGTGATCACGATGCGGTCGGCCAACCGGCCGGCGGCTTCGCCCATGGTCTCGCGTCGATCTACGCCCTTGCCGCCCGTCGCTCCGAAGACCACGGCGAGCTCGCGATCGGGGAAGGTCTTGTGCAGGTCGGTGAGGAGGGTCTCGAGGCTCATGCCGTTATGCGCGTAATCGACCACACCGAGGATGCGCCCTGAGGCGATGGGGTAGAGCTCCATGCGGCCGGGTACGCGGACATCCTGGAAGCCATGAACGATGTCCTCCTCCTCGACGCCCAGCGCGAGGGCACAAGCGATCACCGCGAGGGCGTTTGAGACGTTGAAGGCAACGGGTGTGGCAATCTCGATCTCGCGGGTGAACGACGGGGTGCGGACGCGCGCCACGATTCCCCGCTCCGTTGCGGAGAGCGCTTCGGCGAAGACGTCGGCGCGGGGATCTTTGAGCGCGTAGGTGATCAGATCGGGGCAGGCGCGGGCAGCGCCGAGCACGCGGTCGACATGGTCCATATCGAGGTTCACCACGGCCGTGCGTGCCTGTTTGAAGAGCTTGAGCTTGCTTGTGAAATAGTCCTCGAAGTCAGGGTGCTCAATGGGGGAGATGTGGTCCTCGCCGATGTTGATGAAGGCTCCTACGGCGAAATCGACACCACGGGTGCGTTCGTATTTGAGGGCCTGGCTCGAGGCTTCCATGACCACGTAATCGAGGCCGGCCGTGCGGGCATTCGCGAGCTGGCGCTCGAGCTGGAACGATTCGGGTGTGGTGAGCGAGGACGACCCCGAGCCCACGCCATCGAAGTAGTCAACGGTTGAGAAGAGGCCGGCGGGCGTCGCGTGGATGCGGCGTGCCCGGGCGTCCAGGAGGTGCTTCAGGTAGTAGGCGCAGGTGGTCTTACCCTTGGTTCCGGTGAATGCGCAGACCGAGAGGTCGCCGGAGGGATGGTCGTAGGCGGCGTCGGCGAGGAGGCCCAGGGTGATGCGGATATCGGTGACGCGCACGAGAGGGATGCCGACGTGGTAGTCAACCTCAGACACGTAGGCCACCGCCCCGGCCTCGATGGCGGAGAGCAGGTAGGCGCGTTTGAAGGTCGCCCCCTTGCACACGAAGAGGGTGTGCGGACACACCTCGCGCGAGTCGTCGGTAGCGAAGTCGATGAGCAGGTCTTGAAGCCCCTCCACGTTGGCGCGGCGTGCCTTGTCGCTCTCGTGCGCATCGGGGGCGCCGGCATGAGCGGTATCCGAGGGGGATGCACCGCGTCCGTTGCCTATGGTGTCGCCGACGGCGCCGTCTTTTCCCGCCGCGCCGCAGATTCCGCTTTCTGGGTGTGCGGGGAGCGAGATGTCCGCAAGGATGCCTTCAGTATCCAGCAGCCGCACATATGAGGCGAGGCTTCGGGGGATCTGCGTGGCTGCGGGCATAGGCCCTCCTTCAGGGGAAGCGGTTGCGATCCTTCAAGGATACCGCGTGCGATTTCAAGATGCGGCATCATCCGATTCCCGCCATCGGCGATCCATGACGGGACGGCCCGCGCGCGTGGAGGCAGGGGGCATTGGCCTGCGTCGGCGGCCTGCGTCGGTCTGCACGACCTGGTGACCGGGATGGCCCGCGCACGTGGGCCGAGTGGCTGTTGCGCCGGATATTGGTGCGAAGGCATGAGAAAGGCCCCCGTGTGGGGGCCGTGTTCTTCAGAGGGTGGGCGATGAGGGATTCGAACCCCCAGCCTTGTGCGTGTAAAGCACCTGCGCTAACCGTTGCGCCAATCGCCCGGGCCCCGACAGTATACCTGAACCGGATGAGCAGGTGGATGGCCATACGGTTGGCGGTGGGGCCTCGCCCCCCTTGACCCCAGTTTCATCGCTACGTTTTCTCCGGGCTTGTCACAACGCGTTGTACGGGCTCGGGCAGGCACCACATCGAGGGCCGGATGGGCCGGCACGGCGCGGGCGCAGCCTGCTTGCTGGTGCCGGGTCCATATCCTAGATGCAGGGGGCGTCACACAGATTGCCCTCGCGTTGGTATGTCCTCAGATGCACAGAGGTATCTGCAATCACCTATACGTGTGGATGCCTGAAGAAGCACCGAATCAAGCTGGATTCGAAGCTGCGGGAGGGTCGTCTAGTAGAAAATGTCAGATCTGAGTCTATGCAAGGCATGGTTCGGCTGAGATGGCGTACATTCGCGTGTCTGGCCCTAGAAGGAAGATCAAAATGAGAGACATATGCTTATAGTTATTTCTTTGCGACGCGCGGTTCAGTGACTGGAAGCCAAACTTTCCCCGCCCCGGTCTCTGGGATGACGCAGATCTGACATTTTCTACTACTAAACTCGTGCCTGTAAAAATCGAGAATTATAGAACAAAATATTATGAATTAAAAACTTATAAATTTGAATAATAAACCATTCAATTAGATATGACTATTTGTTCTAGGAACCCGATGCCGGTGGCATACGCAAGCGCAGCGCCACCGGCAATAGCCCAAACCAATGACCTGTCTATAGTGGTCCAAACCGAACCGATGCGACTACCTTTGGTAGTCTTTGGTAGTTCAAGCTGGTGGTGTCATAACCATTCCATTCCGCCTTCCGCCTCCGAGGGCCATCACTTAGATTGCCCAACCCGTGCAAGTCGAAGGCACCTCCTGTTCAGTCGGTTGTTTCGCTGCCCGGATGGATCGACCGTCTATAAAGCGCGTGTCCCGTGCAATCCGGGTATGATGGTGGGCCGAACCCAAAAGGAGGATCCATGCCGTATTCCGTCTTGCCAGAGCGCGCCGACGGTGAGCTCCGTGCGCGCCTGTCAAAAGTCCGCTATGTCTTCACCGATATGGACGGCACCATGCTCGCACCCGGCTCGACCGCTCTCGCCGATGCCGATGGCCAACCGAGCCTCGCGCTCGTCCAGGTGCTCGTCGATCTCAAGCGCGCTGGGATCGAGGTCATCCCCTGTTCAGGCCGTAACCGGTCGATGCTCCACGAGGACGTCCGCATCCTTGGGCTCAACGCCTACATCGGGGAGATGGGCGGCCTCCTCATGATCGACCATAAGAAGAACGACTGGCGCTATTTCACCGCCGACATGGCGTACGACCCTTCGTGCGGGCTTTCCCCGCACGAGGTCATCGAGCGAACCGGGATCTGCGAGGTCTTCGCCACTCGCTGGCCCGGCCTGCTCGAATACCACAACGACATGTCAAACGGCTACAAGCACCGCGAGGTCACCGTCGGGCTGCGCGGCGAGATCCCCGATGAGGAGGCTGAGGCCGTTCTAGCCGAGGCCGGGGTCGGCCTCGATTGGGGGGACAACGGTTTTCTGAACTACATCTCGGCCCCCACCACGCTCCGGCTGCCCGCAGGCGTCCGCGGGCGCGCCTTCAATATCTCTCCCGCGGGCCTCACCAAGGGTCGCGGCATAGAACGCTTCTGCGAGCTGCGCGGCATCGATCCCGAGACGGCCGTCGCCCTGGGAGATGCCCGCTCCGATTTCGCCATGGCAGATGCTGTGGGGACGTTCCTCCTGGTGGAAAATGGCCTCAAGAATCCTGGCGCCGCGGAGTTCATGGCGGAGCGCAAGAACGCCTACGTGACCCGCGGCCGCATCGTCGACGGTTGGGTGAGCGCGATGCGGACCATCCTCGAGGCCCAGGCGTAGGGCCGGCCGGGGCGATATGCGGTTACGTGGCCGTATCGCGCCTCCGCCCCCTGTCTGGAAAGGAGCGAGCATGAACACAGCCGCAGCCGGTGATTCCCGGCCCATCGGCGTCTTCGATTCGGGCCTCGGCGGCCTCACGGTGGCACGGTCCATCGCGACGGGCCTGCCACGGGAGTCCATCCGCTACTTCGGTGACACCGCGCGTTGCCCATACGGCATCCGCTCTGCGGACGAGGTTCGCACCTTCGCCCTCGAGGCTGCTCGGTGGCTCGAGACCCGCGACGTGAAGATCATCGTCATCGCCTGCAACACGGCCACAGCCGCGGCCTTGAGCACGCTCCAGCGCCTGCTGCCCGTACCGGTCATCGGCGTCATCGCGCCGGGCGCGCGGGCGGCCATCAACAGCACGCGGACGCGCCGCGTGGGAGTCCTCGCGACCGAGCTCACGGTTGCGAGCGGGGCATACGCCTGCGCTATTCAGGAGCGCGATGCAGGCGTCACGGTCTCGAGCTGCGCCGCCTCGAGTTTCGTCGACATCGTCGAGCGCGAGCTCGCGACCGGCGCCCATGTGCAGGAGCGGTGGCTCGAGGGCCGCGACATTTTCGATGTCCCCTCCGTGCACGATGAGGTGGCACGCACCGTCGCTCCGCTTCGCGAGGCGGGGGTGGACACCGTCGTGCTTGGCTGCACGCATTTCCCGCTGCTCGCCGGTCCCATCGGTCGGGCCCTTGGCCCGGGGGTGCGCGTGGTGAGCTCGGCGGAGGAGACCACCGTCGAGCTCGAGGATATCCTCGCCCGCCGTGATCAGCTCGCGCCGGCGGACGCCGCGCCGGAGCACCGGTTCGCCACCACGGCAGACAACATCGCCGCTTTCGCCGCAGCGGGGAGCTTCATCTTCGGCAAGCCGTTGAAGAGTGTCGAGCAGGTGGGTATCACCGAGCTTGAGGAGCTCCGGTGAGTTCGCGGCCAGAGCGGCACAGTGCCGGCGGGCTTGCGCCAGAAGGCCCGAGTGCAACGAGATCATCAGCCGGCCGGCGTTCCGGCCGCACATAGGAAGGAAGATGCATGGAGAGGATCGAGGTGCCCCGCGCGGACGGTCGCGCGGTTGACGAGATGAGGAAGGTCACGCTCACCCGCGACGTCATGAAGCACGCGCTCGGTTCGTGCCTCGTGGAGTTCGGCGACACGCGCGTGCTCTGCGCCGCCACAGTTGAGGAGGGCTTGCCGGCTTGGCGCCGTGCGAGCCATGCCGGATGGGTCACGGCCGAGTACGCCATGCTGCCCGCATCGACGAACCGCCGCACCCGCCGTGAGACGGGATCGCGCAAGGGACGGTCCATGGAGATCGAGCGGTTGATCGGGCGAAGCCTGCGCGCGGTGGTGAACCTCAAGGCCCTCGGCGAGCACACGGTCACAGTCGACTGCGATGTGCTCCAGGCCGATGGCGGCACGCGCACGGCGAGTGTGACCGGTGCCTGGGTGGCCCTCCACGACGCCCTCATGGCCTGGGTCGAGGCGGGCAAGATCGCGCGCCTCCCGCTCATCGGCCAGGTCGCCGCCGTCTCCGTGGGTGTGGTCGACGGCGCGTGCCTGCTCGACCTCGACTACGCCGAGGACTCGCGCGCTGAGGTGGATATGAACGTCGTCGCGACCGATACCGGCGAGATGGTTGAGCTCCAAGGCACCGGCGAGCGCATCACCTTCGACCGCGCCCGTCTGGGCACCCTGCTCGACCTCGGCGATGCGGGGATCAGGAAGCTCATCGCCCTGCAGAACGAGGTCACCGCTTTCCAGGAGTAACAGTATCAGGATGCGCCGATCGCACCCGACCGCCCGCGCAATGGGCCACCTAAGAAGGAGTCAGCTGTGGAGGCTGTTGACATGAGCACCCTCGACCCGGCCCGCACGGTCGTGGTCGCCACCGGCAACGCCCATAAGCTTGTTGAGATCGAATCCATCCTCGCGCAGGTCCTCCCGGATGTGCGCTTCGTCGCCTTAGGGCAGCTCGGGGACTTTCCCGATCCGGAGGAGACGGGGGAGACCTTCCTCGAGAACGCGCTGATCAAGGCTGAGTCGGCTGTTGCCGAGACGGGCCTCACGGCTATCGCCGACGACTCCGGTCTTGTGGTGGACGCCCTTGACGGAGCGCCCGGTGTGTACTCGGCGCGCTATGCCGGCGTCCACGGCGATGACGCCGCGAACAACGAGAAGCTCCTGTGGAACCTGGCGGATGTCGCTGATTCCGAGCGGACCGCGCGCTTCATGAGCGTGATCGCCCTCATCAGCTCCGATGGCATGGTGCTCACGGGAACGGGCTCATGCGAGGGAAGGATCGGCTATGTGCCGCAGGGCGAGAACGGTTTCGGCTATGATCCCCTGTTCCTGCCGGATGAGACACCGGGACGGACGATGGCCGAGCTGGAGCCTGCGGAGAAGAACGCCATCAGCCATCGTTTCCACGCGCTCACAGACCTTGCGGCCAGGCTCGCGCCAGGTGGCGCGGTGGGACCGACGGCATGAGGGCCCACGTCCAGCGTGTGAGAAGCGCATCTGTTGAGATCGCAGGAGAGACGGTCGGCTCCATCGGCCGCGGCTACCTGGTTCTGCTCGGCGTGGGCGCCGGGGACACCGAGGCCGCAGCGGACAAGCTCTGGTCAAAGCTCCGAGACCTGCGCATCAACGAGGATGATGAGGGGAAGACCAACCGCTCCCTGGCGGAGGCGGCGGGGGAGGTCCTCGTGGTGTCGCAGTTCACGCTGTATGCGGACTGCCGGCGTGGTCGCCGCCCCTCCTTCACCGCAGCCGCTCCGCCTGCTGAGGCCGAGCGTTTGTACGAGCACTTCGTCTCACTGGTGCGGGCGGACCTGGGGACGGTTGAGACAGGGCGTTTCGGAGCGAATATGCAGGTGAGCCTTGTGAACGATGGCCCGTTCACGGTCTTGCTCGATACCGCCGAGCTTTGAGCGGCAGGTACGCGCGCGGTCCTGTCTCTGAGAGGCGCCCCGCGCATTCAGCGGCAACCGTCGACGAGCAGATGATGCAGGAGGCCGTAGACATGAACCCCCGTGCATTCAGCGGCAACCGGCCCCTATGATCTTGACGTGCAGTTGACCACATCCATATACAGCCCTGTTATACTGATTAGCTACCAAAACTATAGTAAGGCGTATTCTGCCTGTATGGAGGCTTGTCTATGGAGGAGCAGGAAGTAAACCACGTTGAAGACATCCACGAGCGCTTGGCTGAGATGGTCGGCGATCGCGTGCGCGTGAAGGCCAACATGGGGCGCACCCGTGTGATCGAGCGCATGGGCGTCATCAAGAACGTGCACCCTGCGGTGTTCATCGTCGAGGTCGACGAGCGCCGTGGTCGCAAATCTCGCCAGTCCTACCAGTACGTGGATATTCTCACGGGTACGGTTGAGCTGTTTGATCCCGAGAGCGGCGAGCACCTGTTCACCCCGCTGGGCAACCAGCTCGAGGAGCACTAAGCCGATGCCCCGAAAATTCCTCCTGATCACCGCGCCCGCGAAGATCAACCTGTACCTCGGCGTGCATCCGGGGTGCGAGGAGGACGGTTACCACCGGGTCGATACCGTCATGACGGCGATCGACCTTGCGGATACCGTGGCGATCTCCCCTTCCCATGAGCTTGCTGTGCATACGGTTCCGCCGGCGGATTTCCCCATGGAGTCCAACACGGCGTATCGTGCGGCGCGGGCGATGGGGGAGGCCTTCGAGCGCGAGGCCTCGTTCACGATCCTCATCGACAAGCACATTCCCATCCGTGCGGGCCTCGGCGGACCATCCACCGATGCGGCCGCCGTGATCCTCGGCATCTGCCAGCTTTGGGATATCGACCCCGCCGATCCTCGCATCGAGGAGGTTGCCCGCGCCATCGGCGCTGACGTGCCGTTCTTCCTCTATGGCCCCCCGGCGTATCTAGACGGGCGGGGAGACACCCTACGGGAGCTCTTCCGCCCGCTCACAGGCACGCCGGTGGCGCTTGTGAAGCCGAGCGCCGACGGCAGCGGCGTCACCGCCGTCGCGGCATACCGCGCCTTCGATGAGGACCCTGCGGAACCATCGCCTCTGGAGCCGCTGCTCACCGCCATGCGCGAGCACGATGAGACGGCTATTTTCGAGCATGTCGCGAACAACCTGGGACCGGCCGCGGTGCGCGTTTCACCCGAGGTGGGTGAGGTCCTCACCTGGCTGCGCGAGCAGCCGGGGGTCCGCGTCGCGGATGTCTGCGGTTCCGGTTCGATGAGCTTCGCCGTCTGCGAGACGCAGATGGACGCCGAGCGCATCGCGATCGCGGCCCTCGATGAGATGGGCTGGTGGGGCCAAGCGGCGAAGATGGAGAAATCCGGTCCGTATATTGCCGTCGGCTAGCATCGCCAGGCGTCTTCTGCTACTATATTCGGGCTTTCGGGTTGTGGCTCAGTTTGGTAGAGCACCGCGTTCGGGACGCGGGGGTCGCTGGTTCAAATCCAGTCAACCCGACCATTGTTTGTATACGGTCTGGCAGAGCAGCTGCCGGACCGTTTTTTCTTGGCGGTGCAGATCGAGCGGTGCCGGTGCGCATGCCATCGGCTTGCTCCGGACAGCACATATGGCTATCTGTTGTCAACAGGATTCCGAGAAACTGGGCTATATCTAACAGATAGTCGTTCATTTTCTTCTATTTTGTAGTACGTATATAATTAGCAACACAGATGCTCCCATTCATCGCTCAAAACCGTCCTGCCACCGGTTCCCTCAGGAGGGGTTGGCAAAGCATCAGGTAGAGTGGTGTTGCGCAACAGTGCGCATACACGAAGACCGAAAAGGGGAATCAGCCGTGTGATGAAAAGCCAATCTTGCCCTTTGCGCTTAGATTGCGATTGATCTGGCTCAGACCTGACAAAGCCACCTTCAGGAGAGAACTTCTTCCCTCAGATCTCGTGTGCGTGCCGTAGCGTTCTGTACACGTCACACGGAGGAGGTCTCGATGGGCAAGGGTGCGAACACGCGGTGTCAGTCAAAAGGGACTGGCGCGCAGCGTCGGGAAACTGTTCGGGAAGCGGGGAGCGAGAACGCGCTGCCGCCTCCGTTTCAGGGCGCTCCTGTTTCCGTTGCACGCGAGGAGCTGGTGGGAGATGTCATTCGCCAGTCCGCTGCGGCCGGTATCGCATTCATCTGCGCGCCAGAGGGGTTTGGGAAGACCTCGTTGCTGTTGCAGGTGGCCGATGCGGTGCGCGCGGACCTCACGCGCGGCACGGTCCGGCTCATCAGCGGGGCCCGCAAGGAGACGGCTGATCTCATCTGCGAGCTCAAGTCCCTCGGGCAGGAGCTTTCCGGCGCCCGTGAGCCGTTTCTCCTGGTGGATGAAGTTCCCCCGCTTTCCGGTGCGGAAATCAAGGCCTTCGTAGCGGAGCTTCGCGATCTTCGCGAAGGCGGGGTCATCGCTGTGGTGTCGTGCACCCCTGCCAATCGGGCCCTTGTGAATGCCTTGGGGGATTCCCATAAGGCCGGCAGCGCCGCACTTCTCGTGAAGCCGGGTGAGTATGCTCGATGGGCGAAGGCGTTCTCCATATCCGGCGCGATCGATGGCTACGGGCTCACTCGCGGGATCCCCCTGTTGATGCCTGCCCTTGCGGCGCTGTCCCGCGGAGAGGGCGGGGAAGCTCCGTTAGATGAACGCACGGCCACGCTGTACCGCGCGGTCGTTGAGGAGGCGGACCGTAGCCGCGGGGCGCTGAGCAGACTCATCACCTTGCTGCTGCTGATCGGCGATGGGTCCTTCGCCGACCTCGAGCGGTGCGGCATGCGGGTGCACGGCGGCGTGCTCAGCAGGCTGCAGCGCGAGTACCCGGTGTTCTTGGTTGGTTCCGAGGAGCGCACCTTCTCGTGTTTGGGCAAGGGGAGCGGCCCCGCCCTGAGGGCCCTGCGGCGGGATCTGGCGAAATCCCATCCCGACATGCTGCTCAAGGCGGTGCGCATCGAGATTAAAGCGCGACGGGTCGATCGCGCGATCGCGCTCATGGAGATGGCATTCGACCTCGAGCAGGCGCTCGAGGTCATCGGGGGCTCGCCGGCCGCGTTCGCCTGCGCCGGGCGCGCCGACTTCGTTCGCATGGTGATAGGCGGTATCAGCGCTGAGCGCGCGGCGAGCGTCGATGTCGGCACGGTGCTCGCCCTTCACCTCTCATCGCTTTTGGTGGGTGAGTACCGCATGGCCCGTTCGACCTGCCGGGAGCTCAGCCGTCGGGCCCATGAGATCGAGGAACAGGTTCCAGCTGCCGACTGGGGAATCGCGCTCGCCTTTCGGAAGGTATGGGGGTCCTGCGCGCGTATCGACCTGCCGCAGCTTGGCGAGGACTATCTGCGGCAGGCTCACGGCAAAGTTGAGCAGCAGCTGCTGGAACACGTCCGCACCTATCGTGGCTTCTTGGAGGGGCTAGGCGGCCGGTCTCTCGAGGCGCCTATCGTGGCGACAGGGTCTTCAGGCGGGCAGACGGGCTCCGTGGACGTCCCGCAGCTCCTTCGTGAGATCGACGCCGTGCTCATCGGTGCTCTCAGCCAGGATCCGCCAGACGGCCGTATCGAGAATCGTAGTCTTGAGCACATGGTCAGCATGCTGACCGAGCGGAGGCTCATACCGCTTGCGACCCGCGTTCGTGCGGCCGCCTCGCTCAAACGCTTGCTTGCCGGCCTTCCCGTGGTCGATGAGCGCGCGTTCAGCGACATGGTCACCGTGGCGGTTCGGGAATCCGATGTGAGCACGCAGCTGCTGTACATGATCGCAGAGGGCTGGCAGTGCGCCGTGTTGGGGCAGTTGGTGAACGCGCGGTTCAGAGGGCAGCAGGTGCTGAAATTCGCTGAGCCGCACCAGGGTTTCCTGAGAGGGTGGGCGAGCCTGCTCGAGCAGGTCGCCACCTTGCTCAACAGCTCCCGCGTGATGATCCGCGAGGAGGCTGATGTCCTGGATCTTTCGAGGACGACGGATGACCCGGCTGAGGCGTGGTCCATCGCGCTGATGCTGTCCGCGGCGGATTACGATTCTGATCTCTCGGTCTGGTACTCGGTGCATCGGGAGGTGCTGCTCGAAGCCGGCTTCAGGCCGCTCGCGCGCCTCGCCCTGAGCGTCATGGGTAAGCGTGCCGACCCTATGCGCCGCCTGCTGCCGAGCGCGATAGCGGCCCAGTACCTATTCGCGCATGAGCGTGCGGAAGGGGGAGGGCTCCCGGCATCGCCCGCACGGCTCACCGTGGTTGAGGGCCTGGCAGACCTCGGTCAGGTGAGCATCAGGCTGCTCGGCGGATTCCAGGTGAGCAAGAACGGCCACCATCTGACAGAGCGGTTATGGGGGAGGAAGCGCTCCGGCGTCCTGGCCGCGCGCCTCACCCTTGCGCTCGGCGCCTTCGTCGGCAGGCATGTCCTGGCAGACGAGCTGTGGCCTTCAACCGAGCAGCGCCGGGCGCTTCAGAACCTCTACACCGCGACCTCGGCGCTGCGATCAGCGTTCGGCCAGGCGAAAGGAGGTCCGCAGTACATCCTCTCGCAAGGTGACGGCATCGGTCTCAACACCGAGTACATCGCATCGGACGTCGCCGAGTTCGACCTCCTCGTGCGGAGCATCCTGCTGCAGCGGGCGGGCACATCCCCGCAGGTGGTCATCGATGCTTGCTTGAAGCTGGAGAAGCTCTACCTCGGTCCCCTGTACACGCCCGGGTTTGGGGAGATCGCGTTTTTCACGCGCATGCGGAGGGTCTATGAGTCGAAGTACATCGACTGCTTGATCCAGGGTATCGACGCCGCGATGGGGGAGGGGGACACGGCCGTCGCGTCGTGGCTCGCGGATGCCGCCCTCGGCCAGTGCCCGGGACGCGAAGACGTCCTGCGCCGTTCGATGCAGGTCCTCGATAAGACGGGACGCCGCCGCGAGGTCGTTGATCTGTACTCGTCCCACCTGTACTATCTGCGCGAGGACCGCGCCGGCGAACCTGAGCAGGAGACGCAGCGGCTCTACGAGGAGATCATCAACACATCGGGTCTGAAGGCGTTCGTATGATGTCCCGCTGAGGAGAGCCTTGCGGCATGCCGTGGTGGAAGAGGTACCATACCAAGCGTTGCGAATGAGATGCTGAATGGAGCAGATGTGATTTCCGAGCGCATGCTGACACGGGTGATCAAGACGATGGCCAAACGCGAGCTGAGGCTCGAGCCTGCGACCGAGCGCACGCTTCCGGGCCCGAAGCCCGGCCTGCGCTACATGCTCTACATGCACATCCCGTTTTGCCAACGGCTCTGCCCCTACTGCAGCTTCAACCGCTACCCCTTCCGCGAGGAGGTGGCACGGCCGTACTTCAAGAACCTCCGCCGCGAGATGCTCATGCTCAAGGATCTCGGTTACGACTTCGAGAGCATCTACTGCGGCGGTGGCACGCCGACCATCATGATCGACGAGCTCTGCGAGACCCTCGACCTCGCTCGCGACACCTTCTCTATCAAAGAGGTCTGCTCTGAGACGAACCCCAACCATCTGACGGGACCCTACCTGGAGAAGATGGAGGGCCGCATCCAACGGCTCTCCGTCGGCGTGCAGAGTTTCGATGACACCCTGCTCAAGCAGATGGACCGCTATGAGAAGTACGGGAGCGGCGAGGAGATCTTCGAGCGCATCCAAGAGGCGCGGGAGCACTTCGACATCTTGAACGTGGACATGATCTTCAACTTTCCATCGCAGACGGAGGAGGTTCTTCGCCGCGATATCGAGCGGATTCGGGAGAGCGGATGCCAGCAGACCACCTTCAGCCCCCTGTATTTCTCGAACGCCACCACCAGGCACATGCTGGATACGCTCGGTCACCCCAACTACGAGCGGGAGTACGAGTACTACAAGATCCTCGACGAGGAGCTCGCCGGCGGATCTGATCCCGCCTTTGAGCGGCGTACGGTCTGGACGTTCAACCGTACGGGGCGGAACCTCCATGCATGCGGTGAGAGCGCGGCGTCTGTCGATGAGTTCGGTGTCTCCTACGAGGAGTACCCGGCGATCGGTTCGGGGTCGGTCACGCACCTCGATGGAACCATCTACGTGAACACCTTCTCGATCAAGGAGTACAACGAGGCCATCGAGTCAGGCCGGATGTCGCTCATGGGCAAGACGAAGATGAGCCGCCGTGATCTCATGCGCTACCGGTTCATGCAGGACCTCTACGCCCTGCGCCTGGACAAGGAGCGGTTCAAGCGTGATTTCGGGGTGAGCGTGGAGCGTGGCCTGCCGATGGAGATGGCCTTCATGCAGGCGAACGGCGCGTTCCAAACGAACAACGACCGCGAGCTGACGCTCACGCGCCGCGGCCGCTACTACGCCCTCGTCATGCAGCGCCAGTTCCTCTCCGGATTGAATGAGCTGCGTGACCAGGCAAGATCCCAGCTCACCGGGCCGGAGCGCGAACTCGTTTTCGCTGACGGCACGGTGCGTTAGGCCCGGCGGGCGCAAGGAGGCGGGCGTCGAGCGCGATTCGCACGGTGCTCTCATTGCGCCCGCCGCAATGTTAAAACTGGGCCGTGGGTCCGGCGGGGGTGTCGCTCACAGGCCGCCCGCGCTATCATAGGCGGTCATGTGCGGCTCCGCTGTCTACGCAGCCGCGCGGTCTGTAACATCGTCGCCCGCACCGGCACGGGGCGGCACGGACTTCGGAGGTATCCATGGCGGACACCCATGCAATGCACACGCACACCTGCGGCGAGCTCACGGCCGAGCACATCGGGAGCACGGTCACACTCACCGGTTGGGTGTGGCGTCGCCGCGATCACGGCGGCCTCATCTTCGTCGACCTGCGTGACCGCGCGGGCGTCACGCAGATCTCCTTCGATCCCGAGCACTCCGGCGGCACCGCGTTCCACACCGCCGAGACCATCCGCTCCGAGTGGCCCGTCAAGGTCCGGGGTACCGTGCGCCGCCGACCCGAGGGCATGGAGAATGCGAAGCTCGCCACGGGGGACATCGAGGTCCTCATCTCCGAGATCGAGATCCTAAACCGCTCCAAGACCCCTCCGTTCCAGATCGAGGACCACATCGAGGCCGGTGAGGACATTCGCCTGCGCTACCGCTACCTCGATATCCGTCGTCCAAAGATGATGGCCAACCTGAAGCTGCGCTCCGATTTCATCTTCGCCATCCGCGAGGCCCTGCACCGTCGTGCCTTCATGGAGGTCGAGACCCCGAGCCTCTTCAAGTCAACGCCCGAGGGTGCCCGCGACTTCCTCGTACCCAGTCGTATCCAGCCTGGTCACTTCTACGCCCTGCCCCAGAGCCCCCAGCTCCTGAAGCAGCTCCTCATGGTGGGCGGCGTCGAGCGCTACTACCAGGTGGCGAAGTGCTTCCGCGATGAGGATCTCCGTGCCGACCGCCAGCCCGAGTTCACGCAGGTGGACATCGAGATGAGCTTCGTCAACCAGGATGACGTCATGGCGGAGCTCGAGGATGTCCTCTCGGACGCCTTCGCCGCGATGGGCGTCGAGATGCCCACGCCGCTGCGCCGCCTGAGCTACTGGGACGCGATGGAGACCTACGGTATCGACAAGCCCGACACCCGCTACGGTATGCACCTGGTCGACGTCACCGATATCTTCAAGGGCTCGTCGTTCAAGGTCTTCGCGAGCGCGGCGAACACCGAGGGTTCGGTTGTCAAGTGCATCAACGCCAAGGGTGCCGGCACCTGGGCCCGTGCCAAGATCGACAAGCTCGAGCCCGTTGCCCGCGAGCTCGGCGCCCGCGGCCTCGCTTGGATCGCCTTCCGCGAGGACGGCAGCATCAACAGCCCCATCGTCAAGTTCTTCTCCGAGGAGGAGATGGCTGCCCTGCGCGAGCGCGCTGAGGTGGAGCCCGGCGACCTTGTGATGTTCGCCGCCGGTCCGCGCCTCGAGAGCTGCGAGATCCTGGGCGGCATGCGCTGCCATATGGCGGATGCCCTCGACATCCCGCGCGAGGGCCACGATTTCCTCTGGGTCGTGGACTTCCCGCTCTTCCACTGGGACGAGGACCGCGGCGCCTATGCGGCCGAGCACCAGCCCTTCACGCAGCCTGTCGAGGACGATATCGACCGTCTGGACACCGATCCGCTCTCCGTGGGGTCTCGCACGTACGACTTCGTGATGGACGGATTCGAGGCGGGCGGCGGCGGCATGCGTATCCACGACGCCGCGCTCCAGGAGCGCATCCTCGAGAAACTCGGCTTCACCCCTGAGGGCGCCCGCGAGCAGTTTGGCTTCCTGATGGACGCCCTCGAGTTCGGCGCTCCCCCGATGGGCGGCTTCGCCCTCGGCCTCGACCGCGTCTGCATGTTGCTCGCCGGCGCGGACTCCATCCGCGAGGTCATGGCCTTCCCCAAGACGAGCTCAGGCTCCGACCTGATGAGCGACGCTCCGAGCGAGGTCTCGGCGCGCCAGCTCAAGGAGGTCTCGCTGCGTCTGCTGTAGGGACGTCTGTGCGCAAAACCCGTCTGTGCGGCGCCGGGGACAACACCCTGGCGCCGCATCTTTTGAAGGCGCGTGCTGCCAACCTGAATACGCTCGATCCCGCTCGCGGCGATGCACCCGGCGCATGCGGATACGTTGCCGCGGCGCGGCGCGGAGGGTGGGGCGGAGGCCGGATCTGAGCGGTCTTAAACCATCCGTCGTGCGCGGGGTTGGCTGCTGGGCCGAGGATCCGGCGTCGAATCGCCGCTCGGCACCGGAATGGAAACTTATGACTTCCTAAAGAACAGCCATGCGCCGAACCGTATGGATGTCCGATAAATTATCCCGGAATATCGATGCGGCATAGCCCGTATTTCACGTGGTCTATGCCGTGTACATGATCTCAATACGGTTGCGCAACAAATAAATAAACACGAACTATTTCAGGGCAAGGTAGCCTCCATCTGCAGAAACGCTGAAGTATCGCTGATGATTCCCTTACGTCTGGTCACCAGACTTGAGCACGCACATGTTCAGTTGAGGCGCGTGGTCGATATCGCGATGTCCGCGTGCCGCAGTAAGGGGGTCATATGAGGTTGCAAGAGGACGGCGTGCTGGATCCACGAGGGTCTGGATCGGCGTCCTGGTCATTCTGGCGCTTGCGCTCACCGCCGTGGGTGCTGGGTCATTGCTCGGTCCTGAGCGGGCTGGAGCAGACATCGCCGCAACCTCCGCAACCGAAGAGTCCAACCCGTCTATCGATGCCCCGAATGTTCGCGACGTCTCCCTTGAGGTGGGCGCCACCGAGACCTCGCGGAACCTTTCCTGGTTGAGCACCTCAAGCGAGACCTCCTATGTCGAGTTCGTCGCTAAGCCGGCGGCCTATGAGGACGGAAGCTCGTTCCCCGAGGAAGGGGCCGTGCGCGTTGCGGCCACGGGCACGGAGGCGCAGCGGACCGGGTACACCGCCTACAAGGCGACCATCACCGATATCCAGGAGAACACCACCTACCTCTACCGCGTCGGTAATGATGCGGCGTGGTCGCCGATCGCGGAGTTCACGAGCAGCGCCCAAGGGGCCTCGTCCACGTTCACCTTCCTGCTCGCCGGCGACCCGCAGATCGGTGCGAACTCGACCAGCAGCGATACCGCTGGCTGGTCCGACACGCTCAGCCTTGCCGACGCGCTCAATCCCGCGTTCATGATCTCCGTCGGCGATCAGGTGAACGATAAACAAAGCGACGATCAGTACGACAACTACTTCTCAGCGGCGGGCCTCACCTCACTCGCCCAGGCGGTGAGCGTGGGAAACCACGACGTCGGCAACACCCGCTACTCCGACTACTTCAACCTGCCGAACGTCTCGAGCCTTGGCGCTCGGACGGACACGGGCTCGATGTCCGGTGACTACTGGTTCACCTACAACGGGGTCCTGTTTATGGTGCTGAACTCCAACAACGAGGGCGTGGCGATGCACCGCCAGTTCATGCAGGAGGCGATCGCCCAGAATCCCGACGCCACGTGGAAGATCGTCGCCTTCCACCACTCGGTGTTCAGTCTTGCGCGGCATTACGGGGACAAGGACGTCGTGGATCTCCGCAACACACTTCCCCAGATCTTCTCCGAGCTGGGTATCGACGCGGTCCTCATGGGCCACGACCACTATTTCACGCGGACCTACATGATGAACGGCACGACGCCGGTCGTCCCCGAGGGCAACGACGTCTCCGCCGGTGAGCCCGTCCCGACCGAGGTTCGCAACCCGGCGGCTGGCGAGGTGCTCTACCTCACCGCGAACTCGTCCTCAGGCTCCAAGTACTACCCGATGAACGAGAATCTCTCCACTTCGGCGCTTCCCGGGTATGTGGCCGCGCAGGACCAGTCAAGCCGTAAGAGCATCACAAGCGTCATCGTCAGCGCGCAATCGCTCTCGCTTGACACGTACTACGCAGACAACGGCGAGCTCACGAAGATGGACAGCTTCACGATCAAGCGGACCGATGCCCCGGCGATCACCGCGCCCGCCGACGGTACGCTTGAGGCGTCCTCAACCTTCGACCCCATGGAGGGCGTGAGCGCGGCGAGCGCCGAGGGGGATGATCTTACCGACCTCGTGCATGTGAGCGTGACCGATTAGGACGGATCCGAGATTCGTTATGTCGACACCGATGAGCCGGGTGTCTACACCATCACCTACACGGTCACCTTCGAGGGGCAGACCCAGACCGCGACTCGCACGGTGACCGTTCCCGCCGCGAGCGACGGCTCGGGCACGGGTGGTGACACCGACAACGGCAATGGCACGGATAACGGCGGCGACACCGGCGGCAACACCGGTGGTACGGACGATGGCACCGGCACCAACGGCAGCACCGATAGCGGTACGGATAACGGCGGCAACACCGGTAACGGCACGGATGATGGCACGGGCTCATCGGATGCAGGCGCCGGCAACGCGGACTCCGGTTCCGCCGACACGGGGTCTGACACCGCGTCTTCCACGAGCTCCGCGCAGAAGACCACCAAGCGCGATCTGCCGAAGACGGCCGATGCAACCCCGATCGTCGTTCTCGCCACCCTCGCCACGGCGATCATCTTCATCGCCCTCGGCTCCCGGCGCCGCGCCGTGCGCCGCTAACGAAGCGAAAGGAACCTCCATGACGCTTTCATCCAGGACGTTCAAGCGCCGCATCCTGCCGGTTGCCATCGTCCTCGCACTTGTCGCCCTTGCCGGCACCGCGGTCCGCACCTGGGCCCAGCCGGTGAGCCTCACCTCGCTCGTCGACCCCTTCATGGGCACCGAGGTGGACAACGGGCAGCAGACGCCGGCGGCGATCTCACCGTACGGTATTGTGAAGCTGAGCCCCGACACCTACCCGCATGCGACCGACGATCATGCCGGTTACGATTACAGCAAGGACAAGATCTCGGGTTTCTCGCACACGCGCATCGAGGGCGTGGGCGGCCAGGGTGCCGGCGGCGACGTGCTGATCACGCCCACCTACGTCACCTACACCGGGAAGCCGACACTCGAGAGCCGCGCCCAGTCGTTCAGTCACGATCAGGAGGAGGCGTCGCCCGGATACTATGCGGTGGACCTCACGCCCAACACGGGCCAAGACGAGGGCACCGCACAGTCCTCGATGGGATCGATCAAAGCTGAGATGACCACGACGACGCGAACGGGCTTCCAGCGCTACACCTTCCCCTCAGCGGGAACGGCCTCGATCGTCCTCGACCTCAACTACACCTACCACGGCACCGACGTGCGCGACGCCATCCTGAACGTCGAGACGCTCGATGACGGGACGGTGGCCCTCTCCGGTCGGTTCTCCGGCCGCAACGTAAGCGGCCATGGAAAGTACACCATGTACTTCTACACGGTGATCGACACGCCCGTCACCAGCGTGCGCACCTGGAACGGCAACACGCTGACGGACAGTCGCGAGCTCACCGGCAACGATCTCGGTGCCGTGCTCGAGCTTGCGGTCTCCAAGGGCCAGCAGGTCCAGGTGAAGACCGCCATCTCGCCGATCAGCGCGGAGCAGGCCAAGATCGATATGAAGACCGAGGACTCCTCATGGGACTTCGACCAGGTGCGCTCGCAGGCCGACACCGCGTGGAATGAGATGCTCGGCAAGGTCTCCATCCAGAGCAGCCAGACGAGCGACCCGGACGGCACACGGCTTCGCCTCTTCTACACCGAGCTGTACCGCATGTTCACGACGCCGGTGAACGCCACGAGCACGAGCGGAACCTACCGCGGCACGGATGGCAAGGTCTACACGGCCGCGGGCTACACGCATTACGACTCCTGGACCATGTGGGACGACTTCCGCAAGTACCCGATGATCGGCCTCATCGCCCCGGACGTGTACGCCGATATCATCAGGTCCGTCGCCGACATGTTCGTGACGGGCATCAGCACCTGGGGCAACGACACCCAACCGGTGCTCACGGTGCGAAACGAGCATGCGATCGCCATCCTCGCGGACGGCATCGCGAAGGGCTACATGGACATCCCCAACCTCGAGGCGGCATACGAGGCGGCAAAGGCGTTCGTCGCCTCGTCGTACGATTCCGTCGCCGACACCCTGGGTTACGTGCCGGGGCGCGTCGACAAGACCGTCGAGTGCGCTTACGACTACTGGGCCCTTGCGAAGATCGCCACGGCTCTCGGCCACACCGACGAGGCGGCGCAGTTCTCCGAGTACGCGATGAGCTACAAGAACATCTACCGCGCCGATGCCGTCACAGCGGCGGACGGGACTTCGGTCGGCCTGCTCTGGCCGAAGGACGCCTCGGGTGCCTGGATGAACGCCGATCCCGAGAGCTATAGGGCGAACGGCCTCTACCAGGGCACGATCTGGCAGTACACCTGGTGGGATTCGAACGATGTGGGCGGGCTCATGGAGCTCATGGGTGGGCAGAGCCAGATGCTCTCTGCCCTCTCCACCCTCTACGGCGCCAAGGGCGAGGACGCCGACGGCAGCAGGATGCTGCACTCGAACACCAACGAGATCGACCTGCAGACCCCGTACTACTTCAACATCGCCGGCAAGCCCAGTGAGACTCAGTACTGGGTGCGCCAGATCTACACGGGCAAGACCTGGAACCGCTATAGCGGGACCGGCGAGTACCGCCCCGCAAGCTATGAGCAGGTCTACCGCTTGGCACCCGACGGGCTCCTGGAGACCATGGACGACGACGCGGGCACGATGGCCGCGATGTACGTGGCCGCGGGCATGGGCATCTTCCCGCTTGCGCCCGGCGATACCACCTTCCAGATCGGCTCCCCGTTCTTCGAGAGCATGACGCTCGACGTGGGTGATGGGAAGACCTTCACGATCCGCGCCGAGGGAACCTCGCCCACGGCGATGTACATTCAGTCGGCGCAGCTGAACGGCTCCTCGTTCGATCGCACCTGGTTGGATACGGGGGAGATCTCCCGTGGCGGCAAGCTGGTCCTCCAGATGGGCGAGCAGCCCAGCGACTGGGCGTCCGATGGCGCTGCGGCCCCCTCTGCCTCGAACTCCGACACCGTATCCGCCTACACCTCGTCGCTCTCGCTCGACGCGAGCACGATCGAGGCTGCCGACGGCGTGGTGGACGCCAGCGTCAAGGCCACCCTGTCCGGTGAGGCGGCCTTCGCCGATGCTGACGCGGTGGCTGCAGGCGTCACCCTCTCGGGTGTGCCCGAGGGTGTTGAGGCCACGGTCACCCGCACCTCCGACACTGAGGTGTCGATACACCTCGCAGGGACGATACGCGACATGACATCTGAGAACGAGACCTTCCCCGTGCGCATCTCCCTCGCCGACGAGGCCCTCGCAGGCGCTGCCGCGGCGGAAGTCGAGAACCGCGCCGACACCGCGCTCGGCGCCCTCAGGATCGTGTCCCGCCTGACGCCGACGTCCCTGACCGTCACCGCGCCCACGACCGTCGACTACCGCGTGGGCGACACCCTCGACCTCACGGGCGGTTCGGTGAGCATCGCGTACGGCACCTCGTCCTACACGCGGACGCTTGCCCTCTCGAGCGACGAGCTCGAGATCGGCCAGCTGCCTCGTGAGACAGGGAAGGGGACCGTCTCCGTCTCCTACCAGGGAGTGAGCGCAGGCTTCGAGGTCAACGTCAGCTCAGGCACCTTGGGCGCGAACGGCGAGGTCGCCTCGTACACCTTTGATAGCTCCGCCGGCGGTCGCGTGTCCGACACGAGCGGCAACGGCTACGATGCGACGCTCGTCAACGGGGCTCAGGTCTCGAATGGCGTCCTCAAGCTTGATGCCGACGCGAGCCAGTACCTGAACGTGCCGGTGGGGGTCCTCGGATCCCTCGGTGACGACGCGACGATCTCCGCGTGGGTGAACCTCGCCTCGACGGAGAACAACCAGATGCTTATCGGGGCCGGGTCCGACAAGAGCAACTTCTTCGTCGTGGCCCTGAACAACCTGCTGCGCAGCGGTCTCAATCTGGCGGGCGCCGGTGAACGCCGCACGGCAGCGCAGAACGGCGTCTCAGCTGGGTTTGGGGCGTATGTGACGTACGTTCAGAGCGGCCAGGTCGCGAAGCTTTACCTGAACGGGAAGCTTGCGGCAACCGGCACCGCCGACAGCAGCCTCGCCGGGGCCGTGGCGGATCCCAGCTCGTTCTTCCGCGTCGGCGGCATCGACTTCTGGGGCGACCCGTATTTCGATGGGTCCATCTCGAGCTTCACCGTCTACGGAAAGGCGCTGAGCGATCAGGAGGTCGCCTCTGAGATGGCGCGCACCGACAGCCGCCTCGCCGATCTTATCGCCGAGGCCCAGTCCCTGCTCGACGGCGGCACCCTCGGCGCCGATCAGGCTGCAGCCTTGACATCCGCCCAGGACGCGGCCGCAGCGGTCGCGAGCTTCGACGGTGCCACATCAGACCAGGTGGACGCTGCGGCTGAGGCGCTGGCGACGGCGATCTCCCGGGCCACCTCGGGTGTGACCGCGCAGCGCTCGGCCTATGAGACCCTGCAGGCCGAGGAGCGCGACTCCTGGAGTGGTGGCAACCTCAAGACGGAGACGAGCACGGATTCGACCTCGAACACGACGATCAACAATGTCGGGGCGACCTACGACGGCGCCTGGCTCGGCTACGCAGGTCTCGATTTCGGTTCCAAGGGCGCCTCGACGCTCACGGTGCGCTATGTGAACAACTCGGCGCGCTGCGGGAAGAACGGCCGCATCGAGATCCGCCTGGATTTGCTTGACAGCGATCCGATCACGACGGTGTCGATCCCGGCGACAGGCACCAATTGGAACGCGTACGAGCAGGTGACCGCCGCGCTTCCCGAGACGGTGACGGGCACCCACACCGTGTACTTCACCCTGCGGACGGACGGCGGCAACGGTGGGTTCGTGGCAAATGTGGACTGGTTCGCCTTCGGCCGCAACGACGCCTTGGAGCGGCTCACCTCAGTGCTCACGCGTGCCCGCGCCCTGCTTGCGAACGGCACCTCCTACCTTGATGCCGACGTGAGCAGGCTCAACGCGGCGATCGGCGTGGGCGAGGCGCTGCTGTCCAAGGATGGCCCCGCCGCTTCCGAGCTCGACGCCGCGCGCCTCGCGATCGAGACGGCGATGGGCCGCATGCATGCCGCCGTTGACCTCACAGCGCTCGCGACCGCTCTCGCCNAAGGGGTGCCCCCGCCGCTTCCGAGCTCGACGCCGCGCGCCTCGCGATCGAGACGGCGATGGGCCGCATGCATGCCGCCGTTGACCTCACAGCGCTCGCGACCGCTCTCGCCGACGCGAAGGCGGTGGACTCCTCCCACTGGACGAAGGCGTCGGCTGACGCGCTCAGCGCCGCGATCTCCTTCGCGGAGAGCGTGACCGCCCAGGGCGACGCCGCCTCGCAAGCCGCGGCCGACCTCGCGAAGACGGCGCTCGAATCTGCGATGAGCGGCGGAACCGAGGTCGCGGAGGCGGACAAGCTCGTGCTCGACGCGCTCATCTCCCAGACCTGGGCCATCGGACCGCGCGGGTTCGCCGCTGAGCCCTACGCGGCCCTGCAGACCGCCATCGATGCGGCTAAGAACGTGTATGGGGATCGCTGGGCGAGCCAAGATGAGGTCGACGCCGCAGTGGCCGCGCTCAAGGATGCCCGCGCGGCGCTGACGGCGGGGCAGTAAGCCGGGATGTGATGCGGCGCGGGCTTGCGTGAGGTGCGTCCAAGCCCCCGCCGCCCATCGAGGGCGAAGCCGCCGTGCCAGGCGACGAGTTGGGCGAGCGCAGCCCTGAACGGCTTCTGCGCGTCGAGCATCTCGGTGCCTGGCGGTGCGCACGGTGTTTGTTTCCGTGCCATGTGCAGGCCCGATCATGCAGGTGGCATGATCGGGCCACGTGCGTCGAGAGGCGCGTGCAGCAATCGATATGCGTGAATCGGGCGGCCGCCGAGGTCGCCCGATTTGCATTTTTGAGAGATATGCCTAGGGGGATCGCGCGCCCTTAAAGTATCGGCGAGGAATACGCAGGTCAGAACAGGTGCATTTTTTCGAGCTATGCACCGTGGGATTCATAGCTCGCCCGTTTCACCCGCAAATCTATGCATAGCGGCAAAAAATGCAAAACAGGTTCACCTGTTGCCGCCACTGTTTGTGGGTATCAAGGTAGCGACCCACTGTTTCGCATGACCTCAAGTCCAGAACTCAAGGTGGACGTACGGATAACGAGGATGCCCTTACGTCGTCCACCTCGCGTTTCTCTGAGTAAAAATACATTTGTTCATTTTCTTGAGGAGCATGAGGAGGTGCTATATTCTGGCATTATCGCGCCGTCGCTCGAACGGGCCTTGCGCGACCCAAGCGACGTCGGACGCACGCACCGGCACAGCGAGTCTAATCAGGATGGTTGACCGTGAACAAAGCAGGCAGGATCTTCAAGCGCGATATCGGCCGCCTTCTGCGCAACCCCGTCGCGCTCATCGTGACCATCGGCGTCTGCGTCATACCCTCGCTGTACGCGTGGTACAACATCGCGGCAAACTGGGATCCGTATGCGAACACGGCGGGTATCAAGATCGCCGTGGCCAACGAGGACGCAGGCGTCTCCAACCAGTACGTTGGCGAGCTCAACGCCGGTGCCGAGGTGGTCGACGAGCTGCACGACAACCACCAGCTGGGCTGGACCTTCGTTGACGCCGACGAGGCCCGCACGGGCGTGGAGCGTGGAGACTACTATGCGGCGGTGATCATCCCCGCTGATTTCAGCGAGAACCTGACGAGTATGCTCACGGGTACCTTCACGCAGCCCACACTCACCTACTACGTCAACGAGAAGAAAAACGCCATCGCGCCGAAGGTGACGGGCACGGGCGCCTCCACCATCCAAGAGCAGGTGAACGCCACCTTCGTCTCTACGGTAAGCGGGACGGTTGTCGAGCGCCTGAAGGCGGTCGGGGCCGATGCTGAAGCCTCGGGTGATGCGGCCGTCACGGGCCTCGCCGACAGCGTCTCCTCAGCGCGCACATCCCTGCAGGATATCAGGAGCTCGCTCTTCGATATGCAGGGCACCGTGGGGGCCACGAAGGAGGCCATCTCCTCGGCGAAGGACACGCTTACCTCCCTCAACGGGCAGTTGCCCGGCCTGCGCGACGCCCTCACGCAGGGGGACACCCTGCTCACGAGCACGCGGACGAGCGCACGAACCTTCTCAACGTCGCTCGCGGCCGCCCTTGCCGACGGCGGCGTGGCGCTCGGACAGGCCTCGGCACGAACGAACACCGCGGTGGGGAAGATCAGCGGCACCATCATGCAGGCCGGGGCTACAGTCGATGCCCATCTCGAGCAGACCCAGGGGGCCGTGGACGATCTGAGCGCGCTCATCGCCCGCATCGAGGCGTCCCCCGCCGCCTCGCTACCTGCGGTCGAGCGGCTCGTCTCCGATCTCACGGCGGCCCGCGATGAGATGCAGTCCGTTCACGACGCCGCGGCCACGCAGAGCGCCGACATCACGCGGGTGGCGTCGTCGGTTGCTCAAGCCTCAGATTCCGTCAACACTGCCGTGTCAAGCGGACTCGATCGCATCTCCGCTGCGAACGCCACCTTGAGCACATCTGTGCTCCCGCAGATCTCAAACGGGCTCGATGCCTTCGCTGACACATCGGCCGATCTCGCTGGGGCGGTCTCCTCGCTCGGCCCGGTGATCGAGCAGGCCGAAGGCATCTTAGATCAGCTCTCCACCACGCTCGACCAGGCGTCCGCAGCCCTCTCCGAGACCGACGGAAGCTTGGCCGCGCTAGACGAAGCCCTGGCGAACGCATCAACTGATCTCACGGCGCTCTGCTCCTCACAGGCCCGTGCCGATCTCGAGCAGCTCCTCGGGATCGACGGGGATCAGGTTGCCTCGCTCATGGCCGCACCGGTGACCTTGGAGACCCAGGCGGTCTATCCCGTCGCCACCTACGGCTCCGGTGTGGCACCCTTCTACACCAACCTCGCGCTCTGGGTGGGCGGCTTCGTGTTGATCGCCATCTTCAAGTTGGAGGTCGATCGCGAGGGCTTCGTACAGATGACGGCCACCGAACGGTACTTTGGGCGCTGGCTGCTGCTCGTGCTGCTCGGCGCCGTGCAGGCCGTCATAGCCTGCGTGGGCGACCTGGTGATTGGCGTTCAGTGCGGCCATCCGGTGCTCTTTGTGCTCGCAGGTATCTGGATCAGCTTCGTGTACGTGAACATCATCTACGCGCTCTCCATCGCCTTCAAGCACATCGGCAAGGCCCTCGGCGTGATCCTTGTGATCGTGCAGATCCCCGGGTCGTCGGGCATGTATCCGATCGAGATGATGCCCGGCTTCTTCCAGGCGATCCATCCGCTGCTGCCCTTCACCTACGGCATCAACGCCATGCGCGAGACCATAGGCGGTCTCTACGGCATGGCGTACGTGCGGGATCTCGCGATACTCGGCATCTTCCTCGTCATCGCCCTCGTCATCGGCGTGGGCCTCCGCCCGCTTCTGCTCAACCTGAATCTCCTGTTCGACCGGCAGCTGGCAACCACCGGCGTGATGATCAGCGAGCGCGACACCCCCGCCAACGAGCGGCTCTCGGTGCGGCTGGCCCTGCGCGCCCTGCTCGATGTGGGCGGGTTCCGCACGGGCCTCGTCGCACGGGCGACGCGCTTCGAGGCGCGCTACCCGCTGTTGATCCGGATCGGGTTCTGCCTGGTCTTCGGGCTTCCCATCGTCCTGTTCGTGCTCACGGCCGCCCTCGACCTGTCGGTGGACGGGAAGATCGCGATGCTCGTTGTCTGGATCGCGGCGGTCGTGCTGGCGGACGCCTACCTCATCGTCGTTGAGTATCTGCGGCAGGATCTGAACATGCAAATGCGGGTCACCGCGCTCTCCGATGAGGAGCTGCGCGCCGAGATCCGCAGGCAGGCGGCGGGGTCGCCCGCGGCGCAGGTGTTCGGCGTGGTGACCGAGGGGCCTGATGCGCCCTCAGGGCAGGCACCTCGGCAGAATGGCGGTGATGAGGCATGAGAAACATCCTGCGCATCTTCCGGCACGATATCGCGCGCCTGCGCCGGAGCGTGATCGGCCTTATCGTGGTCGTCGGCCTGGTCATCATCCCGTGCCTCTACGCGTGGTTCAACATCGCGGGCAGCTGGGATCCGTACGGCAACACCGGGAACCTGAAGGTGGCCGTCGCCAACACCGACGCGGGCTACCAGAGCGACCTCATCCCGATCAAGGTCAGCATGGGCGATTCCGTGGTGAACTCGCTCAGGTCGAACGATCAGATGGACTGGGTCTTCGTCAGCGAGGACGAGGCGGTTGAGGGGGTGCGCTCCGGAGCCTACTACGCCGCCGTGGTCATCCCCGCTGATTTCAGCGAGAGCATGATGACGCTCTTCACCCCCGAGGCCCAGCACGCGAAGCTCATCTACTACGAGAACCAGAAGGCGAACGCGATCGCCCCGCGCGTGACCGACAAGGGCGCGAGCACCATCGCACAGCAGGTGGACGAGACCTTCACGGAGACGATCGGCGACGTGGGCCTGGCCGCCACCTCGAGCCTGCTTAAATACATGGATTCAGATCAGGTCGGCACCTATGTGGCAAATCTGAGCAGGTCGCTCGGGACGGGGATCGTCAGTCTGCGCGATGCATCATCCCTCACGGGCTCATACGCGCGTCTGCTGGGGTCAACTGCAGACCTGGTCACCTCGACGGGGGATCTGCTCTCGAAGACGGGCACGGCCTCGGAGGCGGCCAAGGGAACGCTCGCCGATGCCGAGGGTGCGCTCAAAAAGACCGCAGACGGGCTTGCCGATGGGCGCGCCGCTGTGCAGCAGTCGCTTGACGAGGGCGCGGCGGGTTTCGACGCGGTCTCAAAGAGTGTCGAGGATGCGTTCGCCGCGGGCACGACGCATGCGGAGGACACCGCCGCGCAGCTCAACGCCATCGCCGACCGGGTCGACGCTGAGGTGGAGGAAAACGAGGGGATCCTTGCGACCATCAAGGAGCTCTTCCCGGATCTCAGCGACCTGCAGGCGCTCGAGGCCGGTGTCATCGCGCGGCAGCGGGCGCTTTCCTCAGGTCTGCGGTCCGCAGCGAGCAGCCTGTCCACCGGGGCGGCGGACGCGAACGAGACGCTCGCCTCCGTGCGCACGATGATCTCGGGCGCGAAGGCGAGCGTGGACGGGCTCAAGGCCGATGAGGCGGGGACCCTGCGCGATCAGGCGAATCAGCTCAGCTCGACGGTCTCTGGTGTCGCGAATTCGGCAGGTGAGGTCTCCGCCAGTCTGGATGAAACGGTAGGTAAGCTCTCCGGGGCAACCTCCTCGCTCTCGCGCGATCTGCAGCGGGTGACCGGGACCTTGGATGGTGCCGGAACCTCGCTGGCCGCTTCAGCGGACAGCCTGCAGCAGCTCAAGGACCGGCTTGACAGCGCGGTGCGAGACGGCGACCTCGCGCAGATCCGCGCACTTATCGGATCTGATCCGGCCGGTCTCGCCGAGGCCCTTGCCGCACCGGTCGCCCTCGATACGCACGCGGTCTACCATATCGAGAACTATGGTTCCGCGATGGCCCCGTTCTACACGGCGGTCTCGCTCTGGGTTGGCGGCATCGTTCTTGCGGCCATGATGCGGGTGGATGTGGCCGACGACCTCGTACGCGATCTCGCGCCCGTGCGCCTGCACGAGATCTACCTGGGACGGTTCTGCCTGTTCGGGGCGCTCTCCCTCTGCCAGAGCACGCTGATGCTCGCCGGAGAGCTCCTGTTCTTCGGGATTCAATGCGAGCAACCGCTCCTGTACCTGTTAGCCGGATGGACAGGCGGGCTCATGTTCTGCCTGTTCGTCTACACGTTGACGGTCTCGTTTGGCGACATCGGCAAAGCGCTCGCCGTGGTGCTCCTGGTGATGCAGGTGGGTGGCTCGGGCGGAACCTTCCCGATCGAGATGACGGCCCCCTTCTTCCAGGCGATCTATCCTTTCCTGCCGGCCGCTCACCTCATCAACGCGCTGCATACTGCTATGGCCGGTGGTTGGGGCGCTGAGTATTGGTGGGAGCTTGGGACCCTTGCCCTCTACTTCGTGCCGATTCTCGCGCTCGGGTTGGCGCTCCGGCGTCCCGTGATCCGCGTGAATGCTTGGATCATCGAGAAGCTCGAGGAGACGAAGCTTATGTAGGGACGGGCCCAGCTTGTCTATGGGATGCTGTCCCGTGCATTCGGGGCAGCATCCCATCAGCTCGGTGTCGAAGAGGACGTAACGGCCTCAACCGTGCATCCAAAGAAAAAACCCGCCCTCCCGAAGGAAGGCGGGCCGAGTCGCCAAGGGGGTTGGTGAATCTCAGATCGCAGGGGCCGGTTCTAAGAACGCGAGCAGTCGGGAGAAGCTCCGTTTCAGGTTCAGGCACTGGTCCTGTGAACGAGACGAGGCGGTGGGGGAGGCGAGGAGGCCAGATCTCTGCGTTGGGGGGAAGGAGAAATGGTTCGCACGTTGGGAAGGTCGCACTGAAGAAGTGCGTGTTGCATCTTTGGAAGAATACATGCGCGGCCTCCTCGCTCGTCCACCTGTTGGGCGCGACGAAGGTGCTGCAACTCCATCGCGCTGATGCCATTATGTCCCGCTCCTCGGAAGCTAACCATAAAGAAAGACTTATATGTCTTTGCAAAGGGGATGAACAGGCAGGTAGATAGTAAAAAACGTCTAATTTTGAACCACCTTTTCCAAACCGACGCTCCACATTTGACGCGCGCTGCTCCACAGAGGCTGCACGCCATGCGACAATACGGGGCGCGTTCACCTACCAAAGGAGGTCCTTATGGGAGAGAACAAGGCAACCACAACGGCGGGCGGCCCCATCGACGCGGCGGCTGCGGCCAGGGCCGCGTTCGCATCCGTTGCGGGCAAGCCTTTCCCAGCAGATATCTTCACGGCACCTGAGCTGCGCTGGGCGGTGATCGGCTGCGGTGTCATCGCCAATCAGATGGCCGAGTCCCTGGCGCTCGCCGGCCGCAGGCTCGCCGGTGTGGCGAACCGCACACGGGAGAAGGCCGAGGCTTTCGCGCAGGCTCATAACGTGGGGCGCGTCTACGACTCCTTCGAGGATCTGTATCGCGATCCTGAGATCGACGCCATCTACATCACCACGCCGCACAACACGCACATCACGTATCTGCGCCCGGCGCTCGCTGCCGGCAAGCACGTCCTGTGCGAGAAGGCCATCACGCTGAACGGTGAGGAGCTCGCCGAGGCCCGACACATCGCCGAGGCCAACGATGTGGTCCTCATGGACGCCACGACCATCCTTCACATGCCGCTCTACACCGAGCTGTGTCGGCGCGCGGAGGCCGGCGAGTTCGGTTGCATGAACCTTGCGCAGGTGAATTTCGGCAGCTTCAAGCCGTATGGCGACCTCACAAACCGCTTCTACAATCCCAAGCTCGCGGGTGGCGCCATGCTCGATATCGGCGTCTACGCGCTCTCCATCGCGCGGCTCTTCATGGCGAGCCAGCCCGATGAGGTCGTCTCCCTCGCCAACCTCGCGAGCACCGGTGTCGATGAAACCAGCGGCTTCATCACGCGCAACGCCGAGGGCCAGCTCGGCGTCTTCTCGCTCTCGCTCCACTCCAAGCAGCCCAAGCGCGCGGTCATCAGCTTCGAGCGCTGCTACATCGAGGTCAACGAGTACCCGCGCGCCGACCGCGCCACGATCGTGTGGACCGACAACGGCCGCCGCGAGGAGATCACGGTGGGGGAGGAGGCCTACGCGCTCTGCTACGAGCTCGCCGATCTCGAGGCAGCCGTCGCCGGCGACAGCTCCAAGCGCGAGCTTCTGGACTACGCCACAGATGTCATGGCCCTGATGGATCGTCTGCGCGGTGACTGGGGCGTCGTCTACCCCGAGGAGCGCTAGGACCCGTGCGTGTCGTGCATGTGGCCGCGGGCGTCATCTGCCGCGGCGACGAGGTGCTCTGCGCCCGGCGGGGGTACGGTCCGCTGACAGGGCGCTGGGAGTTTCCGGGCGGCAAGGTCGAGCGGCATGAGACTGCCGAGGAGGCCTGCCGCCGAGAGCTCCTTGAGGAGCTCTCGGTGAGCGTCACCGACCTCAGGTCCTGCTACACCGTCGAGTACGACTACGAGGATTTCCACCTCTCGATGGAGTGCTTCCTCTGCGAACTCGAGGGCCCCACGGCAGAGCCGGTGCTCGCCGATCGCCAGCAGGATCTCCGCTGGGTGGCCCGCGCCGACCTCATGGACCTTGCCTGGATGGACGCGGACGTCGAATTCGTGCGGCATCTTGCTGCAGGCGATGACCTGGTTGGCCGCCGGCGCGCCATCCGCCGCTCCATGAAGGGGAACACCCGGTCGGACACCAAGCCCGAGCTGCTGGTGCGGCAGCGCTTGCGGGCAGCGGGCCTCACCGGCTACCGCCTGCAGTGGAAGAAGGCGCCGGGTCGGCCGGACATCGCGTTCCCCGGTCGGCGCGTGGCGATCTTCGTGAACGGTTGCTTCTGGCACCGGTGCCCGCGCTGCAGCCCGCGCGTGCCCAAGCGCAACACCGCGTTTTGGGAGGCTAAGTTCGCCCGAAACCAGGAGCGCGACGCGCGGGCCCTTGCCGAGCTCGAGGACCTCGGCTGGACCACGATCGTCATCTGGGAATGCGAGCTCAAGCGGGACCGCGTCGACGAGACGATGGTCCGCGTCGTCGAGCGGGTCCGCGCGGCGGGGTCCGTGCGCTGACGCACGGGTTCCCGTGCATGCGGCGACGCCCGTACTGTCCAGGTGCGGCATCGTACCGCTTACGACACACGCCTGCCGCACCGCCGCCACTCGCGGTCGCCCGTGAGCTGACAGGTCAAAATACTGCCTTTCATTCCGTCAAAAGCGCGAATCTTGCACGGTCAGCGGTTCATACGCACGAGACTTCGAGAGGGGCGGTGTCGCTGCCTGTGCCCATACACTTGGCCTCATGGGCGTAGGCTGCAGCCTTATCCAGCCATGCGAGAGAGAAAGCATTTTAGCATGCAGTCGTCCCTCCGCATCGATGGGGTAGCACCCGTAGCATTAGTTCGCTTTTTGTCCGCACAGTAGGAGATAATTTGATCATGTTGCTCGTGCACGGGCTTGCCCTATCATGCTATCAGGCTAACTGTTTTGATCGGAAGGTGTGTAATGGACTCCAACGGCGACCTCACCGCTGTCGAGTTGTTCGCGGGGGCGGGTGGCTTACTGCTTGGCACCTCGCTTGCGGGGTTCAGACACCTTGCGGCCGCTGAGTGGGAGCACAACTGCTGCGACACCCTCAGGCTCAATCAGGCGAAAGGCTTTCCTCTGATTGACGAGGACATGCGCATCATCGAGGGAGACGTTCGCGACGTTGACTGGTCGTTCCTGCCGCGTGGCATTGACCTCCTGGCAGGCGGGCCACCGTGCCAGCCGTTCTCACTCGGCGGGCTCTCCCGTGCCGAGGCGGATAAGCGGGATATGTTTCCCGCATACACCGCGATCCTTGCCGCGCTCAAACCACGTGCGTTTATCTGCGAGAACGTGAAAGGGCTCACGCGCGAGAGCTTCCATCAATACTACGAGTACATTCTTCTCAGGCTCCAGCACCCGTCGCTCGCAAAACACGATGAGGAAACATGGGAGCAACATGCAGTTCGCCTTTCTCGCAGTCACACCAGTGCAAACCACGAAGCGGTCCGGTACGAGGTCGTTCCCACCGTCATAGACGCGGCCGACTATGGTGTGCCACAGCACCGTCACAGGGTCATCATCGTCGGATTTCGCTCAGACGTCGAGGCATTATGGGCGTTCCCCCGGCGTACACATGGGCACGGGCTTCTCCCTTGGTCCACGCTCGGCGATGCGATAAAGAACGCCCCACCTCTCAATAACGAGTCTCGTGGCGGTGAGGCGCGTGCCTACCCGGGGCACACTGGATCAGAGCTTGGCAAACCGAGCAAAGCAATTAAGGCCGGCGTTCATGGGGTGCCTGGTGGCGAGAACATGATCCGCTATCCCGATGGATCTCTCCGCTACATGACTGCTCGCGAGGCTGCGCGCGTTCAGACGTTCCCGGACGGCTACGAGTTCTGTGGGTCATGGACTGAGGCCTTGCGCCAGATCGGCAACGCTGTCCCTGTTGAGCTTGCTCGTACTATCGCCGCCTCAGTGGCGTGCGCCCTGCGTGAGGACACGGCGCGGAAGCTGATGAACTCCATGCTTATAGCAGAGACCGACGGGGTGGTGAGGCATGAGACCGCGCTCGTATAACCCGCTCGACTACTCCTCGCTTTCAGAGTCCCTTGCCCGCGAGCTGATGACCTCTGAGCTGATGCCCCTCGCCGACATTGAGAGGTTTTACGGCGACGGGGTGTATGCGCTGTTCTACGCCGGTGACTTTCCGGCGTATGCGGAGCTATCCGACATCAATATGTGCAACCCTGGCGCGTTTCCGATCTACATCGGCAAGGCTGGCCCGAAGACCCTCACCGGTTCCGAGCTGGACACGAGGGCCGTTGACACACCTCTTGCTGGATCACGTCTATATGACCGTGTCTCAAATGACCATCGCAAGTCAATAGAGCAGGCAGTTAACCTTGACGTGGCTCACTTTTACTGCCGGATGCTGGTGCTCAACGCGGTGTGGGTACCGCTTACCGAGTCCGCGCTCATTGCCCGTTACGTGCCAGTCTGGAACTCTATCGTTCCGGGTTTCGGCAATCACGCCCCTGGTAAGGGCCGTGCTGCGGGGCGCATATCCCGGTGGGATATCCTGCACCCGGGTCGCGGACGTGAAACGGAAACCGATCCCGGCGCGGAGTTCGATGACTTGTGCGCGCAGGCAATGTCGGCGATATCTGAGCGAGCGCGTGTGCTGGGGTTGTAGTTAGCTAATAATCCAATTTAATAGTACCTATCAGATAATATTTATCTGATAGGTACTTATTTCTCTAATAAGTTGCTATATAGAGATGCTGCCATGCAGGGATAGTCCTTTTCAGAATCATAACTTAATGTATATAGTCCTCTATGTATTTCAACTCATCCCTTTTTAATGGAGTGGATTCTGAACTGACGAAAAGATCTCAGCCATATTCCAGGCCTCGTTTTATCTACACTTTGGTTTCCATGCTTGAAGCATACTTGTGGGAAGCAGATGTGCTCGAACGCACAATACTAACCTTACAAAAGCGCAAGCCGCCTGTAAGCCAAATCGATGGCGGCCCTGCGTACCTCCTGCCACCATGGGATCATGGATAGTCAACCAGGCCGTGCCGGCCAAACGGCTCGCGCGGCCAACGACAAGGAGGTTCCCATGCCAACATCGGAGCGCCCAGTCCTAGAGGTGCGCCATATCGAGAAGGTCTTCGGCTCACGCGGCAACGTCGTGCATGCCCTTGCGGATGTGTCGTTCACCATCGAGCGCGGTGAGTTCGTGGCCATCATGGGGCCGTCGGGCTCCGGCAAGTCCACGCTGCTGAACTGCATCTCCACCATCGACAGCGTCACCAGCGGCAAGGTCCTTGTGAACGGGGTCGACGTCGCCGCGCTCAGATCGGAGAAGCTCACGCGCTTCCGCCGCGAGCAGCTGGGTTTCATCTTCCAGGACTCCAATCTGCTCGACACGCTTACCGCCCGTGAGAACATCGCCCTGCCGCTCACGATCGCGCGGCGTCCGGCCCGCGAGGTGCTCGAGCGCGTGGATGCCGTGGCCGCGCACCTCTCCATAGCCGAGGCCCTCGACCGCTATCCCTATCAGCTCTCAGGCGGTCAACAGCAGCGTGTGGCCGCCGCCCGCGCCCTCGTGACGAACCCGGCCGTCATCATGGCCGACGAGCCCACCGGCGCCCTCGACTCCAAGAACGCGCGCCTGCTGCTTGAGAGCATGGAGACCATGAACGAGCGCGACCGCGCGACCGTCCTCATGGTCACGCATGACAGCTTCGCCGCGAGCTACACCTCCCGCGTGCTCTTCATCCGCGACGGCCACCTCTTCACCGAGCTCCGCCGCGGCGACGCGCCGCGCCGCGCCTTCTTCGACCGTATCATGGAGGTTGTGGCCATGATGGGCGGTGACAACGCCGATGCTCTGTAAACTCGCTTGGGGCAACGTGCGTCGCGCCGGCAGGGACTACCTGGTCTACCTGCTCACGCTCACGTTCGCCGTCATCATGTTCTACGCCTTCAACACCATCTCGATGCAGATCGACTACGCCGGTATCGACAACGCGGATATGGCGGAGTTTCTTGGTGGCCTCATCCGAGGGGTGACGATCTTCCTCGCCTTCGTGATGGGCTTCCTCATGGTGTACGCGAACAACTTCATCATGAAGCGCCGCAAGAAGGAATTCGGCCTCTACCAGGTGCTCGGCATGGGGCGCGGCCAGGTGGCGCGCATCATGGCCCTCGAGACGCTGCTCGTCTCGGCCACGGCGCTCGTGCTCGGCATCGTGTTCGGCGTCGCCCTGTCGCAGGTCATGACCTTCTTCACCGCCTCGCTGTTCAAGACGCAGATCGCCAATTTCCGCTTCTTCTTCTCCACCAGCGCCCTCCTCATGACCGTGGCGTGCCTGGCCGTGATCTTCCTGGTCACGCTCGTGTTCAACCTACGGGTGGTGGCACGGGCGAAGATCGCCGACCTCATGGGCGCGGGCCGTGTGAACGAGGCCATCAAGGTGCGCAATCCTTGGATCGCGGCCATCCTGTTTGTGGTCGGCATCGCGCTGGTCGGCGTTGCCTATGCCCGTCTTCTGGAAGACGGCCTGCCACTCGGTGGCACCACAGAGCAGTTCAACGCCTTCCTGATCACAACCGGCATCGTTATCGCCGGCACCCTGCTGCTCTTCTTCGGCCTCTCGGGCTTCCTGCTCCGGATCCTCGCCTTCATGCGGGGCCTCTACTGGCGCGGGCTCAACATGTTCACCCTGCGGCAGCTCGCTGCGAAGGTGAACACGGTATCGCTCTCGATGGCGGTGATCGCGATGATCCTCTTCCTCGCCATCACCTCGGTGACCGGCGGCATGTCGATCGTGAATGCGATGAACACCGCTGCAGAGAGCTCGTGTCCGGCAGACTTCTCAATGAACGCCATCTATGCTGGGAACCGCGTGGTGGCCGCCGATGGAACGTCCGAGACCGAGTGGGTGCAGGTGACCGAGCCGTTGGACCTCATGAAGAATGTGCGGGACGAGAGCGGCGCATCCGTTGACATGAGCCGGATCGTGGGCAGCTCGACGCAGGTGAACGCCTACTCCTCGACCCCCATCGGAGAGGATACGCCGCAGGTGACCCTGCTTGACCTGCTTCAGGCGATCGGCCGCGACCTGCCTGCCGGCATGGAGTACGCCGACGTGGTCACCCAGGGCATCATGCTGGTCCGTCAGAGCGATTTCAACGCGTACCTGGCGTTTCGCGGCAAGGATGCGATCGACCTCGGCGAGGACGGATACCTGATCACCTCGGACATGGGGACGTCAGTGGCCGATATCTACCGCACGACAATGGGTCAGGGCGTCCCTCTCACGCTGAACGGGAACACCCTGCACCCGGTCACCTCCAACCTCGCGGAGGAGCGGATCGCCTTCTCCAACGCGCAGGTCTCCAACTCCGGCAGCATCGTCGTGCCCGACCGTGTGATCGACGAGTCCCAGTTCCCGGTGGAGACGAGCTACCTGCTCGCCAACTACCGCGAGGGCCTTTCGGTTGAAGAGGGCGACAAGGCCGTCGAAGATCTCAGCTACAGCGCTGAGTGGACGCCGCGGGAGGATGGCAGGTATGTCGCCTTCATGGGCCTGGCCGCCACGCGCACCTCGATCTACGAATCCACGAACAGCATGAACGGCATGGTGAGCTACCTGGCGATCTACATCGGGTTCGTGCTTGTGATCTCCTGCGCGGCCATCCTCACGATCCAGCAGCTCTCGGGTGTGTCCGATGCGAGCCCCAGCTGCCGCGTGCTCTCTGAGCTCGGCACCCCGCGACGGCAGATCATGCACTCGGTCCTCACCCAGCAGACGATCTTCTTCCTCTTTCCCCTTATCGTCGGCCTCGCCCATTCGATGATCGCCCTACGGGTGGTCGTGAGGATGGTTGAGCTGCTCGGCGGCGTGTCGATCGGGTCGATCATCGGGCTCGCGGTGCTGATCTTCGTGTTGGCCTACGGTGGGTACTTCCTCGTCACCTACCTCATGAGCAAGGCCATCGTGCGCGACGCGATCCGTGCGCGCCGCAGGATGTAGGCGGGGCGCACCTGCCTGGCAGGGCAGATCCGCGGACATAACAGGCTCCAGCCGTCGGTCGCATGCGGAGACGTGTGCGGCCGGCGGCCTGCTGTGCACCGGTGCAGCGACTGAGCCACGCACAAGGCGAAAGCTCGGCGGTTTGGTACAGGTTTTGCTCGCTCAGGAGAAAACCTCGTCAGTTTGGTACAGCTTTTCACGCGTGCGTGGAGTATACGGCCTCTGGGTGCTCCTAGATCCGCTGGTCAGGGCGATGCAGTATACCGGGCTACTACGCCCGAACATAAAAACCTGTACCAAACTGACGAGGTTTAGAAGCAGGTAGCTGAAACCCGTACCAAGCCGGCGAGAATTTGAATTGGAAGGCCGGGGCGCGCGCCGGGCTGACCTGCGCGCCGAGCTGACCTGCGTGCCGGGGCCTTTGGCCCCCATCCCCGGCCTCACCCGCGCCAAACCGGCCAGCCTGTCTCGCACACTCGTTCCTTTGAACCCCGCGCACGTGCGTCCGCGCTTATTCGGTGAACGGTGCCGAGCCTAATGTTAGCCCGTGGTATCATTTCCGGGCAGATTTCTGTCGGCATGACCGCACTCTAGGCGGTGCGGCGGCGCTTCCAGCGCCCATGCCGGTTCAACTCAACGGCGGAGCACGGGTTCCGTGGGCCGCACAACGTGACGACAAGGAGCGTGGTCACAGAATGCAGCAGGCATGGGACGGTTTCGAGGGCGGCACCTGGGAGCAGGAGGTTGACGTCCGCGACTTCATCCAAAAGAACTACACCCCGTATGAGGGCGACGACGCCTTCCTCGCCGGGCCGACCGAGCGCACGAAAGACCTGTGGAGCCAGGTCCTCGATCTCCTGCTGAAGGAGCGCGAGCAGGGTGGCGTGCTCGACATGGACACCAAGACGGTCACCGGTATCTGCAGCCATCCGGCGGGCTACATCGACAACGCGCACCCCGACAAGGAGACCATCGTCGGTCTTCAGACGGAGAAGCCGCTCAAGCGCGCCCTGCATGTTAACGGCGGCATCCGCATCTCCGTGCAGGCGGCTGCGCAGCACGGCTACAAGGTCGATGACGAGGTCGTCGAGACCTACACCTACCGCCGCAAGACCCACAACGCAGGCGTTTTCGACGCCTACACCGATGAGATGCGCGCCTGCCGTTCGGCGCATATCATCACGGGCCTGCCCGACGGCTACGGCCGCGGCCGCATCATCGGCGACTACCGCCGTGTCGCCCTCTACGGCGTGGACTACCTCATCCGCGACAAGCAGGCTCAGAAGGCCTCCACGCCCGTCATCATGACCGAGGAGAACATCCGCGATCGCGAGGAGCTGTCCGAGCAGATCCGCGCCCTCGGCGAGCTCAAGATGATGGCCGACTTCTACGGTTACGACATCTCCGGCCCGGCCACCAACACGCAGGAGGCCATCCAGTGGATGTACTTCGCGTTCCTGGCCGCCGTGAAGGAGCAGAACGGCGCCGCGATGTCCATCGGCCGCACGAGCACCTTCATCGACATCTACGCCGAGCGCGACCTCGCCCGCGGCACCTTCACCGAGGAGCAGATTCAGGAGTTCGTCGACCACTTCATCATGAAGCTCCGCATGGTCAAATTCGCCCGTACTCCTGAGTACCAGGCGCTCTTCACCGGCGATCCGCAGTGGGTGACCGAGTCCATCGGCGGCATGGGCGTGGACGGCCGCACGCTCGTCACCAAGATGAGCTTCCGCTACCTGCACACCTTGGAGAACATGGGCACCTCGCCCGAGCCCAACCTCACGGTGCTCTGGAGCACGGCCCTGCCTCAGAACTTCAAGGAGTTCTGCGCCAAGACCTCGATCGCGAGCTCGTCGATCCAGTACGAGAACGACGATCTCATGCGCGTCTACCACGGCGACGACTACGCGATCGCCTGCTGCGTGTCCTCGATGCGCGTGGGCAAGGAGATGCAGTTCTTCGGCGCCCGTGCGAACCTGGCGAAGTGCCTGCTCTACGCGCTGAACGGCGGCGTCGACGAGGTCTCCAAGAAGCAGGTCGGTCCGAAGTACCGCGTGGTCGAGGGCGACACCCTCGATTTCGACGACGTCATGCAGAAGTACGAGGACATGATGAAGTGGCTGGCGGGCGTCTACGTGAACTCGCTGAACATCATCCACTACATGCACGACAAGTACTGCTACGAGCGGATTCAGATGGCGCTCCACGACAAGCACGTGCACCGTTGGTTCGCCACGGGCATCGCGGGCCTCTCCGTTGTGGCGGACTCGCTCTCGGCGATCAAGTACGCCAAGGTGCACCCCGTCCGCGATGAGGACGGCGTCATCGTCGACTTCGAGATCGAGGGCGACTTCCCGAAGTACGGCAACGACGACGACCGTGTAGACGCCCTCGCGCACGACATCGTGCACCGTTTCATGGAGTTCATCCGCATGAACGACACCTACCGCAACTCCGTGCCCACCACCTCGGTGCTGACGATCACCTCGAACGTGGTCTACGGCAAGAAGACCGGCGCCACCCCCGACGGCCGCGCCGCCGGTGTGCCCTTCGCCCCGGGTGCGAACCCCATGCACAAGCGCGACAGCCACGGTGCCATCGCCTCGCTGTCCTCCGTCTCCAAGCTGCCGTTCCGCGACGCGCAGGACGGCATCTCCAACACCTTCTCCATCGTGCCGGGTGCGCTCGGCAAGGACGGCGAGGTCATGTTCAACGAGATCGACCTCGATGACATCCTCATCGAGAACCCGGTCGACTGCGCCTGCGCAGCCGACGCCTCGGCGCCTGCGGGTGCCGTGGACGGCGAGTAGCCGCAGCGCACGTTTCAGCACACGCGGTGCCGGCAGTTCCCGGGGCGAGTCCGTCCCGCTGCCGGCGCCCATCCCCACAAGGAGGAACCCATGAAGGTCCAGGACGTACCCCAGGCCCAGGCTGATAACCTGGTCGGCATGCTCGACGCGTACGCTGAGAAGGGCGGTCACCACCTGAACGTCAACGTGTTCAACCGCGACACCCTGCTCGACGCCCAGGAGCATCCCGAGAAGTACCCGCAGCTCACCATCCGCGTGTCGGGCTATGCGGTGAACTTCCACACCCTCACCCGCGAGCAGCAGGACGAGGTCATCGCCCGCACGTTCCACCACAGCATGTAGTGCGAACAACCAGGTAGATCGCCATCAAGGGCGGCTCCTTATCTCATTGGGATAAGAAGCCGCCCTATTTGTATAAAAAATGTCAACTTATGGCCGTTTATCCCCCTGGGCCCACCGTTCGGCAGAACCCCTCCGTCACCCACGGGGGTCCTCAGGGAAAATGTGGTTGAGGCCTCCTAGCGAGGCCCTGTCTTGTGGTGCCAACCGAGGGCACCGACCCGATGAGAAGGGAACCTTATGAAGGGTTACGCAATGCTCAGGATCGGCGAATCCGGCTGGATCGAGAAGGAGGTCCCCGCCTGCGGCCCGATGGATGCCATCGTCAAGCCGCTCGCCGTTGCGATCTGCACGTCCGATGTCCATACGCTGTGGGAGGGCGCCATCGGCGACCGCCACAACATGATCCTCGGCCACGAGGGCTGCGGCGAGGTCGTCGAGGTCGGCGAGCTCGTGAAGGATTTCAAGCCCGGCGATCGCGTGCTCGTGCCCGCCATTACCCCCGACTGGAACTCCCTCGAGGCCCAGGCCGGGTACTCCATGCACTCCGGCGGCATGCTCGCCGGTTGGAAGTTCTCCAACTTCAAGGACGGCGTCTTCTCCGAGTTCTTCCACGTGAACGACGCGGACGGCAACCTCGCCCTGCTGCCCGAGAACATCAACCCGGTTGACGCCTGCATGCTCTCTGACATGGTCCCCACCGGTTTCCACGGCGTCGAGCTCGCCGACGTCCAGTTCGGTGACACCGTGCTCGTGATCGGCATCGGACCCGTGGGCCTCATGAGCGTGGCCGGCGCCGCCCTGCGCGGTGCGTCCCGCATCATCGCCGTGGGCACCCGTCCCAAGTGCGTCGAGGCCGCGCGCGGCTACGGTGCCACGGAGTTCATCTCCTACAAGGACGGCCCCATCGCCGAGCAGGCCCTCGCCATGACCGACGGCAAGGGCGTCGACCGCGTGATCGTGGCCGGCGGCGGCGTCGAGACCTTCGAGGACGCCGTCAAGGCGCTCAAACCCGGTGGTAAGATCGGCAACGTCAACTACCTCGGCAACGGCGAGTTCGTCACGATCCCGCGCGTCGAGTGGGGCGTCGGCATGGGCCACAAGGACATCCGTGGCGGCCTCATGCCCGGTGGCCGCCTGCGCATGGAGAAGCTCGGTGCCCTCGTGGCCTCCGGCCGCCTGGACGTCTCCCCGCTGGCCAGCCATGTCTTCCACGGCTGGGACCACCTCGAGGAGGCGCTGTTCCTCATGCGCGACAAGCCGGCTGACCTCATCAAGCCGGTCGTCGTGATCGATTAGCACGGTTGAATCGGGGCCCTGCGGGTCCCATGCTCGCATTGTCAGGGCTGCGGACGGGATCTCGGTTCCGTCCGCAGCCCTCTGCTCACGGGCGGGTGCGCTCTGTGCCCGCGCGATGCGATGCCCCACAGCGGAAGGACGAACATGCGCATCCTGGTGGTCTCGGGCTTTCTCGGGGCGGGGAAGACGACCTTCATCCAAGAGCTTGCTCGCCGGTCGGGTCGCGATTTCGTGGTCTATGAGAACGAGTACGGCCAGGCCGATATCGATGCCCAGGTGCTCGCTCAGACCGACGAGCTCTCCGTCTGGGAGAGCACGGAGAACTGCATCTGCTGCACGGGCAAGCAGGACTTCGCCACGGCGGTGCTGACGATCTCGAACACCCTTGATCCGGCCTATCTGGTGGTGGAGCCCACTGGCGTGGCGCGGCTCTCGAGTGTGCTCGACAACGTGCGCCAGGTGAGCTACGAGCGCATCGCGCTCCTCGAGCCGCTCGCCATCGTGGATGCCACCGCATGGGTGCGCCAGCGCGAGCGCTTCCAGGACATCTACCTCGATCAGGTGCGGACCGCCCCGGTGGTGGTCGTGTCGAAGGCGCAGCTGGCCGGTGTGGGGGAGCTTGAGGAGGTTGTGGCTTGGGTGCGCTCGGTGAACCCCGATGCCCGCATAGAGGCGCGGCCTTGGGACGAGCTCGAGGACGCGTGGTTCAGTGAGCTGCTCACGCACGCCCTCGATCCGGGTGCGGCCGCCCCCGCTGAGGAGGCTGATGCTGCCGAGGACGCGTTCGAGAGCCTGTCGCTCTCCGGTATCGAGCTGCCGACGGAGAACCATTTGATCTGGTTTCTGGATGCCCTCTCTGCCGGGGTGTTCGGGGAGATCGTTCGCGCGAAGGGGATGCTCCGTGCCGGCGGGCAGCGCCTGCGTTTCGATATGGTCGACCGCATGTGGTCTGTCACCGGGGCCGAGGACCCTGAAGGGGAGGCTTCCGACGAGGGCACGGGCGACGGGGGCAAAGCTGCTGCGAGCGATGCGGGCGTCGGCGTCTTCATCGGACCGACGATCCATCGACCGTGGCTACGTGAGGCGCTGTTGCCGCTTGTGCGGGAGGCTGTTGCCGCAGGCAACGCCCGCGCGGCCCTTGACGAGGGTAATGACGTGCGCGGACACGATTATAGCGGGCATGGTGAACACGAGCACGAGCACGATGGCATTTGCGAGCACGGGTGCGATGACGCATGCGCATGCGGGCACGGGCACGGGCACGGCGGCGATGATTCAAGTGATTACGGATGCAGCCACGAACATGGGCACGACGTCGTGCGCTTGTGACTCCGCACACCACTGCCCCCGATAATTAACACCATCAAGTCGCATATCTCCTGTCTCGATTGGCGTCGCTGGGGTAGGGTAGGGGCCTACAGAAAAGACCGGCGCCCATAGCCTCGTGGGTGCTGTGGGGCGCGGGAGGTTGCCATGGCCAAGATGGCGTTCACAGAGGATCCCTATCTGGCGACGAGCGCCTACTCGCTCGGCCGGCTCCATTCCGTCGAGACCATGGGCACCGTTGACGGCCCGGGTATCCGGTTCGTGGCGTTCACGCAGGGCTGTCCCATGCGATGCGCCTATTGCCACAACCCGGACACCTGGGATGTCAACGCGGGCGAACCGGTGAGCGTCGAGTACCTGGTCGAGCAGTTCGAGAGCAACCGCTCCTTTTACAAGACGGGCGGCGTGACGGTCTCGGGCGGGGAGCCCCTCCTACAGCCGGAGTTCCTCGCTGACTTCTTCCAGGCCATGCACGAGCAGCCGCGGGGGCGGGTGCATACCTGCCTCGACAGCTGCGGATACGCGTTCGATCCGTCCCACCCCGAGCGCTTCGACGCCCTCCTGCGTGAGACGGATCTCGTACTGCTCGACATCAAGCACAGCGACCCCGAGGGGCATCGGCGCCTGACGGGCCGCTCCTTCGAGCGGATTCTCGCGTTCGGCGACGAGCTGGCGCGGCGCGGCATCAAAGTGATTATCCGACACGTGGTGGTCCCTGGCATCACTGATACCGTGGAGGAATGCGAGGAGCTCGGCCGCCTGATCGGCCCCTGGCGCAACGTGGTCGGCTTGGAGCTCTTGCCGTACCACACGATGGGCGTGGCCAAATACGAGCAGCTGGGTTTGGCGTACCGGCTCGCTGATGTTCCCCCGATGGACAAAGAGCGCATCCCGGAGCTTCGCCGGGCGGTGCTGCGCGGCATGAAGCGCGCGCGAGGCTGAGGCCTGGTAACGCTTGCTGTAGAAGCCGGCTCCGTGCCTCCGTCTCGTTCGCCTCGGTGTCGTGTCCCTGTCATACGTTTTTCACTGTCGCCGGCATCGCTGCACGTCAGGCGCGTTGGCACCGCGCTCGCTGACATCTCGTATGCGTGCCCCGGCTGTTTAGCGTTACTATGCTCTCACGAGAATAGTCGGCAGCATGCGAAAGGGGTGCCATGGCTCGTGATCAGCGGCGCGATGCCTTCGGGCGCGAGATCTCCTATCTGCGCATCGCGGTCACCGACAAATGCAATTTCCGCTGCGTGTACTGCATGCCGAAGGACGGCGTGGCCCCGCGTGCCCACGGCGAGCTGCTCACCGTGGAGGAGATGGCCCATTTCGTTGCGCTTGCGGCGGGGGAGGGCATCCGCCGGGTGCGCCTCACCGGCGGCGAGCCGCTCGTCTCGAACCGTCTGCTCCCCCTCATGCGCGCCATCCGCGCGATTCCCGAGATAGAGGACATCTCGCTGACCACCAACGGGGCCCTGCTCCCCAAGCTTGCGCCCGAGCTCAAGAAGGCCGGCCTCAACCGGGTGAACATCTCCCTCGACACCCTCGACGCGGCGCAGTTCGTCCAGATCACGCGCCTAGGGCGCCTCGAGCAGACCCTGCGTGGTATCGACGCCGCTCTGACCTGGGGATTCACACCAGTGAAGGTCAACTGCGTGGTGGTTAGACGGCTTGGGCAGGACGTCTTCGGCCTCGCGCGGCTCTCAGTCGACCGCCCCATTCACCTGCGCTTCATCGAGTACATGCCCATCGGCGACGAAAGCGCCCGCAACCTGCATGCGGCTGATGCGGCCTCCGGCGAGGACGGCGGCCTGCGCCCGGATCAGTGGGATGCGAGCGACACCGTCCCCTCGTCGGAGCTGCGGGACCGTATCAACGCGGCCGCGCGCGCCGCGAGTCTCGGTGAGCTCGAGCCCCTCGCCGAGACCGACGCCCCCTCAGGCGCCGGTCCCGCCCGCTACTGGCGCTTCCCGGGCGCCGCGGGAACCGTGGGCTTCATCTCGGCGATGTCGAACCATTTCTGCAGTGCCTGCAACCGGGTGCGCTTGACCGCCGATGGTGCAATCAGGCCCTGCCTGTTCAGCGATACCGAGTACCAGCTCCGCGATGCCCTGCGCGCCGGCGATGATGCCCGTGTGCTCGAGACCTACCGCGCGGCCGTCGCCCATAAGCCTGAGGAACATGAGGTCATCGAAGGCACCGCGCGCGCGATGTCGCAGATCGGCGGCTGAGGCCCGCCGATCGGCCGCGTGGTACCATGACGGCAGCTGAATCGGAGGAGCACATGGCAGATACGAACACCCCGGCCCCGCGCGACGCCTACCGCGATGAGCTCACGCATGTTGATGCGAAGGGCGAGGTGCGGATGGTCGACGTCTCCGAGAAAGACGAGACGCGACGCATCGCCATCGCCGAGGGGACGATTCTCATGCACCCGGAGACCCAGGCCATGGTGCTTGAGGACCGCGCCAAGAAGGGCGACGTTCTCGCCTGTGCCCGGGTAGCCGGTGTCATGGCCTGCAAGCGCACGAGCGACCTCATCCCGATGTGCCATCCGCTTATGATCACGAAGGCAAAGGTCGAGATAGACCCGATTCCCGCAGCGGGGGAGGGCTCCCGTTCTGACGCCCGCGTGGGTTTTCATGTGACGGTGACCTGCGGCGTCACCGGCAAGACCGGGATCGAGATGGAAGCGCTCACCGGGGCTTCGGTGGCCTGCCTCACGATCTACGACATGTGCAAGGCTGTGGACCGTGGCATGGAGATCGTCGATGTGCGCCTGCTGCGCAAGGAAGGCGGTCACTCGGGGCTGTGGGAGCGGGATGCGGCGGTGGGTTTCGCGGAGGGTGCGGACGTGCCTGCTCTTGCTGGGGGGCACGGTGCCGATGAATCCGGTGAGCCGTCTGTGTCGGACAGCGCGGGCGAACCGTCTCATCACCCCGCACCCGCCCTCGCCTTCATCGGTTACCAGAACTCGGGCAAGACGACCCTCGTCGAGAAGGTCATCGCCGAGCTCACGGCGCGTGGGCTCCGGGTGGGATCGCTCAAGCACCATGGGCACCACGGGTTCGACATCGACGTGCCTGGCAAGGACTCCTGGCGCCATGCCCAGGCGGGCAGCCGGCATGTGGGGCTCGTCTGTGCGACGCGGGTGGCCGAGTACGCAGACACGGATGCCGAGGTGCCCGTCTCGGAGCTGCTGAGCCACTATACGGACGTTGATGTGGTGATTGTCGAGGGCTACAAGGCAGCTGGCCTGCCCAACGTGGTGGTGGCACGCTCCGGGGTCGATCGCCTGCGCGGCCAGAGCTCGCTTGACCTTGTGGACGACGGCACGGTGGCCATCGCCTGCAACGACGTGATGGCGTCGCGGGTGCAGCTCGCCCTGCCGGTTCTCGACATCAACGATGCCCGGCAGGTTGCCGATACGGTCGAGGCCTGGCTTGAGGATCGGCGCCGGTAGCCTGCACCATGAATATGAGAGGGGATGCGTCCATGTCTGATATGGAGAAGATCGCAAGCTTCACGGTGAACCACCTGACGCTCATGCCGGGCGTCTACGTGTCACGGCGTGACACCGACCCGGTGACGGGCGCGGTTGTCACGACCTTCGACCTGCGCCTCACGGCACCCAATCGGGAGCCGGTCATGAACACCGCTGAGTGCCATACCATCGAGCATCTGGGGGCGACGTTCCTGCGCAATCACGCCATCTGGTCGAAGCGGGTGGTGTACTTTGGACCCATGGGCTGTCGAACCGGGTTTTACCTGGTGGTGTTCGGTGAGGTGGAGAGCGAGGAGATCTTGCCGCTCGTATGCGAGCTCTTCGAGTTCGTACGCGACTTCACCGGGGAGATCCCCGGGGCGAAGGCAGACGAATGCGGCAACTACCTGGACCAGAACCTGCCCATGGCGAGCTGGCTTGCGAAACGCTACCTCGAACGCGACCTCTCGCTCGCGTTGGCTGGCGACGAGACCCGCCTGATGTACCAGCCCTAGGGGGCTGTCCTGCTGGCCGGACCGCAGTGTGGCCTGAGCGCGCGAGTTAGGTGACAGACCCCGCGCCGTTGCTGCCGATGGTGCGAGAACGCCGTGGTCGTGATGCGCTGCTGCACCTTGCCAAGGTGGAACTCACGCGTATGTGCAGGTGGCGAGATCCACACGGAGGCCCAATCCTAGGCGGAAATCCTTGTAGGCGTCCCGTCGGCCGGATATCTGACAGTGCCTGTTGGCAAACCTCGCGCCTTTGGTACAGGTTTCACCGCCCTGTGCGCAAACCTCCTCAGTTTGGTACGGGTTTTCGTGACACGGTGCAGTAGAGGGAAAAGCGGAGGCCCTCCCACCTGCGATTTCGAAGGTGGGAGGGCCTCGTCCACTCGGGCATCAGGGCAAAACCTGTACCAAACTGAGGAGGTTTATCTCTACGAGTCCAGAACCCGTACCAAAGGCGCGAGGTTTGCAGTGCGCTGCACAAACTCACACGGGCCAAGAGACTTGGGGCGCGAGCATGATTCGCCGAGAAGGAGCAGCCTATGCGGGCCAAGGGGTCCAGGGGGGGGCGAATCACGCGCGGGCCATCCGGTAGCAGTGGATTCCTTACGCCCCAAGCGCTTCCATGGGGTCATCGACGGTCTGCTCGGCGGGGATATCTTCGAACCCGATGAACCACATGACCGCAAAGGTGATCACGAATGAAATCGCGCAGGAGATGAGCGCGTTGATGACGTTCATCGGATCGGGGCCCACGTAGAGGCCGATGGCCGCAAGGCCCGCACCGCCGCCACCGAAACGGAGCACGCCGGTGACGCCTGCGTAAAGTCCGCCAAGACCGCCACCGATCGCCATGGCGATCAGCGGTCGCTTAAGGCGCAGGTTGACACCGAACAGCGCGGGCTCAGTGACGCCGAGCAGAGCCGTGACACCAGACGAAACGGCAAGCTGGCGGAAATCGCGGTTGCGTGTTTTCAGGGCCACACAGAGCGCTGCGGCTCCCTGCGCGATGTTGGACGGCAGGTTGCCCGGGCCGATGATCGTCTCATAGCCGAGCGCGGACAGCGAGTTCACATAGGCGGGCAGCAGGCTGTAGTGCATGCCGGTCATGACAAGGAAGGGCATGAAGGCGCCGATGACGGTGGGCAGGACCCAGGGCGCGACGTTTTGGATGCTGAGGAGTACCGAGACGAGTCCGTCGCCGATGACGCTGCCGAGGGGCCCGAGGACGCAGAAGGAGATCGGCGCCATGATGAGCAGCGAGAGCAGCGGCTTCGCGATGAATGTGATCACCGATGGGACGATCTTCCCCACAAACCGTTCGACATAGGAGTACGCCCAGATGATCAACAGGATCGGGATGACCGATGACGAGTAGGTCACGATGCGCACGGGAAGGCCGATGACGCTCACGATGTCGCCGCTCTCACCAAGGGCTGAGAACTGGGGGTGCAGCAGCATGGCGCCGAGCAGCATAGACATAAACATATTGCAGCGGAATTTGCGCGCCGCTGAGGCCGCGAGGTAGATGGGCAGGAAATAATATCCCGCATCGGCGATGAAGCTCAGGAAGTAGTAGAGCTGGCTCTCGGGGTCGATCAGGGCGAAGAGCTTCAAGATGGAAAGCAGGGCCTTGATCATGCCGACGCCGGCGATGACGGGCATGATCGGGGAGAAGATGCCCGCGATGGTGTCGAGCACGCGGTTGACGACGCCCTTGCGCTCACCGCTCTCCGCCACCATGCCCTTTCCCGCGTCGGCGCGCACCGCGCCGAGCTGGATCAGGGCGTCGTACATGGCGCCGACGGTCTGGCCGATGATGACCTGAAACTGCCCGCCCTGGTCGACGACACCGAGCACACCGGGGATGGCCTTGACGGCCTCCTCGTCCACGCGGTCCTTTGTAACCAGGGTGAAACGCAACCTGGTCACGCAGTGCGTCAGTCCCTCGATGTTATCCGGTCCGCCCACGGCGTCCAATATCTGCTGTGCGATCTCCTGCGTAGACATACGGTTCCCTTCTTTCGTTTCTTCTTGATGCTGTCATATAAGACGACTCGTGCGATCCTGTCTGTGTCGTTCCCTACAGCGGCGATATGTCCGCTCCGTTGGTCGCGATGACGCGTCGGTACCAGGAGAATGACTTCTTCCGCGTCCGCGCCAGGGTGCCATGCCCCTCGTCATCTTTGTCAACATAGATGAAGCCATAACGTTTGCGCATCTCCCCGGTCCCAACGGACACGATGTCGATCGGTCCCCAGCTGGTGTAGCCGATGACGTCCACGAAATCGAGTTCGACCGCTGCTTTGAGCGCCTCGATATGGCTGCTGAGGTAGGAGATGCGGTAATCATCCTCGATGATGCCGTCGCGATTGGGGGTGTCGATGGCCCCGAGGCCATTTTCAACGACGAACAGCGGCATCTGATAGCGGTCGTAGAGTTCGTTCAGGCCGATGCGCAGCCCCATCGGGTCGATGGGCCAGTCCCATGCGCTGCGCTCAAGATAGGGGTTGTCCCGTTTGACGCCGATGCGGTCATCACCCGTGCTTGAGGCCACGGATGAGAAGTAGTAGCTGAGTGCGATGAAGTCGACCGTGCCGGCAGCCAGCAGTTCGCAGTCCCCTTTCTCGAAGGGAATCCCAGCGACGCCGAGGCGCTTGAGCTGGGCACGGCAGAGATTCGTGTAGCGCCCGCGGCATATGACATCGGTGTAGTAGTAGTCCGGCATCATATGGAACCGCTGGGCCAAGACGTCGCGCGGGTCACAAGTCCTCGCGTAGGTCGTCGGGTACTGCACCATGCACCCGATCTTGAAAGCCGGGTTCACCTCATGCCCAATCTGGACTGCCCGGGCGCTCGCCAGGAGCATATGGTGGCTGGCGCGGACCTTAACCTCCTCGGCCCGTTCACCCGGTTGCAGACGGATACCCGCTTGGTGGTACGGTTCCGCCTGGTTCATCGTCTCGTTGATCTCGTTGAACGTCATCCAGTAGGTGACCTTGTCGCGGTACCGACGGAAGACCGTCTCGGCGAATCGGGCGAAGTGGTCGATGAGCGCCCGATTGCGCCAGGACCCGTATTCCTGGACGAGGTGCAGCGGGGTCTCGTAATGACTAAGCGTCACCACGGGCTGGATGCCGTGCGCCAGCAGCTCATCGAAGACATGGTCGTAGAAGGCGAGGCCCTCCTCGTTGGGTTCGGCCTCATCGCCGTTGGGGAAGATCCGCGGCCAGTTGATGGAGAGGCGAAAGCAGGTGAACCCCATCTCGGCCATGAGGGCGATGTCCTCACGGTAGCGGTGGTAGAAGTCGATGCCCTCGTGGCTCGGATAGTAGGATCCTGCATGCACCGCGTCATGGATCTCCCGGGGGACGCCATGGCGCGACCCCATCTCCACGTCGGCGATGGAGAGACCTTTGCCCCCGGCGAGGTACGCCCCCTCCATCTGGTTCGCGGCGGTTGCTCCGCCCCATAGGAAATCATCTGGCAACGCCATGCCGGCCTCCCGTTCTCGGTTATGTGCCCGCATTCAGATATACCGGGCGGCCAGTCGAGGTGGAAGGGCTTGGCGGATGCTGGGAACGGCGTTTCTCAGATCCGGGCCATCGACAGCCCGGAAGCGAAATCGCGTTTCCAATCGGATGGACGGTTTGAAATGGCCGGCGAGCGGTTTTTACCGCGCCGCTTCCGGTCCTGTGCGCCCTTGCGGCACGGAACCATCCACATCTGTGGGGGTCGGCATGATGAGGGGGCTATCAGAGTGTCGACCGGATTCAAGCTGCCTGGTGAAAGCGAGCTTGCGCCGGTAGTTGCCGTCGTAGTCGAGGAGGAATACCGAGGAGTACAAGATGTCGAGTAGCAGGTTCACAGACACGTGCGTACTGAAGTCGGCCGTGTTCTCGAAGAGCCGCTCGCGGGTCGAGAGCGTGAGCTTGCAGTCGGCGAGCGCGGTGAGGGAGTTCTCGCCATATGAGGTGAGCGCCAGGATCGGGACATGGCGGCCCCGGCAGATCTCGGCGACGGTGAGGATCTTCTCCGTCTCCCCCGAATAGGAGATGAGGATCGCAAGGTCATCGGGGGTCAGGCAGTTTGCCTCATAGAGCTGGTAGTTCAAGTTGCTCGAAAGCGACACCCGGCGGCCGATCTTCAGCATCTTCTCGCGGAAGGACTCCGCTTGGTTGAGTGCGGTTCCGAAGGAGAGCACCTGCACGCGATGGCAGCGGTCGAGCAGGCGGGTTGCCTTCTGCAGGTCTCGGTACCGCAGGAGAGACATGGTGTCCTCGATGGTCTGCGCATGGAGCTGGGCGATCCGATTGGCCGTCCGCATCCCGGTGTCTTCCTTGGTGAAGGGGAAGTTCGCGTCGACCTCATCGGCGCGCTGCTCAAGGTAGTGGTGCTCAGCGAGAAGCTTCTCCTTGAACTCGTTGAAGCCGGAGAACCCGAGTTTCTTGCAGAGGCGCACCACGGTGGCAGGGGAGGTGTATGTCGCATCGGAGAGGTCGCGCGTGGAGTAACGGGCGAGGTCGCGTCCGTGCGCAAGCAGGTAGTCGGCGATGCTCGCCTCGGCAACCGACATGTCTTTTCGGGCGGCAAGCTTCTCTCTGATGAGCATGGGTGCCTTTCGACGGATGTGGGCGCGGGAACGAAGCGCGTTGATGCCGATTGTACGCGAAGGCTGTGATTAAGATGCGTCGCCGCGCCGCGCCGAGGTGGGGCTCGCTCGCCTTGCCAGGTGACGAGACTCGCCTGGCATTCCAGCTCTAGGTGGATACCCCAGCGGGCGCATTGCCGTCCAGGTGCTGACAGCGTCGGTTGGTGAACCTCGCGCCCTTGGTACGGGTTTTACCGTTCTGCGCGCAAACCTCCTCAGTTTGGTACAGGTTTTGTCCCGATGTCCGAGTAGGCGAGGTCTTTCCACCTGGGAAATCGCAGGTGAAAGGGCCGTTGCGTTTCCTGCTACGTTGCTGTGCCGCGAAAACCTGTACCAAACTGAGGAGGTTTGTTCCCGCGGGTGCAGAACCCGTACCAAGGTCGCGAGGTTTGCTGCGTTCCGCACAAGCTGTATGGGCATTGGAGCCCGGCCTGAAGAAGATCACGAGGGTCTCGTTGAGAAAGCGAAGCTGCGCGATCCAGGGGGTGGCTTCGAAACCTGTGCCGCGCGCCTGGACATAGCAAAGAGGGGCACGGAAACGATGGAGGCCCGTCGCTCTATGACGGTATGTGGGCGTAGGCTTGATGCATAGCCCTAACGGGTCGATCGGCTGGCACCCCAGCGTCCAAAAATATTATCGGCAGAATGTCAAAAACTTTTGACATTCCCGTTTCGGCCAGTATAATCAAAAATGTAAAAAGATCTTGACATCAAAGATCTCAGTTACATCTCTGCGGGAAGGAACATGCTATGAAGAAGATGGATGAGATGGATAGGAACATCCAGCTGCGTTCGGAGGAGCTGGGCTATAAAGCCGTGCTAATAGCCCTGTGCGCATGGGCGCTGTTCAACGTGTATCAGACACGTGCGAACGGTGCGCAATTCGAAATACTTCCTTGTTTAATCCTGTGTCTCGCTGTGAGCGTGCAGGGGTTCTCGCAGCTCGCGATGAAGACAAAAATGATCGACGGCGATGAAGAATACAAAGAGCCAAATCAATTTGCCCAGGCAGTCCTCGTAGCCGTCGTATCTATCGTGGTTATCTTGTCCGTTGGCATGTATCTTTTTCTGAAATGGTAATGCTCTATGAGGAACATGATCAAGCAATTAAGAAAGGACGCGGGGTTGCGTCAGGAAGATATGGCGAATGAGCTGGGTGTAAGCCGACAGACGATCATCGCCATTGAGAATGACAAATACAATCCCTCGCTTGAGCTCGCAATGAAGATGGCGAAACTTCTGAACCTCCATGTAGATGAGATATTCTTCTTGGATGCGTAGGAAGCGCGGCAAGTTGTAAGCCATCAGATGAATGCAAAATGCCTTTTCATTCCATACAAACGAGTGCGTGAGGCTTGTTGTGTGGAACGCCTGGCGATGCTGACGTAGATTGCCTCGAGACGAACGTAACTGATGCCGTCAACGATCACGCCGCCAACGATTGCTGCGAGGTGGGCGCGCCCGCGCTGTCGAAGATCGCCGTGTGCGCATCTCGCCTCACCGAGGTGGATATTAGCCGGTTTGGCGTGGGTTCTCGCATTGCCAGGAATAGTCTCGTCAGTTTAGTGTGGGTTCTTGGCTTCCCCTGACGTAGCAGACCTTTTTCAACTTGCGAAATAGCAGGTACAGAGCGTAAGGCCATTCGCTCTACCTTGCGTTATGTCGAAAACCCACACCAAACCGACGAGTTTTTTTCAGCCGAATGCACAACCCACACCAAACCGGAGAAAATCGTCCGCACGGTTTTGGAGATGACGGCAACACGCGCTCGCGCCCGGATATCCGGGCTGCCCGCGCCCACATCCCGCAGCGCGAATGTCTTGCGACAGCGTGCGTAGGCCTAGACAGACCCTCGCCCCATCCGACTCGTTAAAACCTCGTACCGCTCCGGCCCCGGGTGCGTGCGTCATCTGCTCCCACCTATAATGAGGAGCCTATAGATCGCAGTATGGAATCGGAAGGGAGTGCCATGGCACTCAGCGAAGACGAGGTCCGCGACCTCGCGGTGTACGCGCATATCGCCTTGGAGCCCGATGAGCTCATCGAGATGACTGCATACCTGAACGACGCCATCCAGGTGATCGAGCCGATTGAGCGATATCTCGATGAGGATATCTCCCCAATGTTCCATCCTACGGGAGCCCTCGCGAACGTGATGCGCGAGGATATTGTGGACGCTGAGCGCGCCCTCGACCTTGATGACGCTCTTGAGAATGCCGGCGCCTTTCGAGACCGCATGTTCCGCGTTCCCTCCATCCTGGGGGAAGGGGGTGAGTCCTGATGACGCTCAACCTGGATTCCCTGACCGCAGCTGACATCGCAGCAGGCGTTCGCGCGGGCACGTTCACTGCTACCGAGATCGCGAACGCGGCACTTGCCGCCATCGAGACGCGCGATGACGCCATCGGCGCGTACCTGCAGGTCACCCCTGACCTTGCCCTCGCCGCCGCAGCCCGCATCGACGAGGCCCGCGCCGCCGGAGACGAGCTGCCCCCGCTCGCCGGCGTCCCCCTCGCCATGAAGGACAACCTGAACCTGGTCGGCACCCGCACGACCTGCGCCTCCCGGATGCTCGAGACCTAT
>NZ_LT838842.1:0-52727 GCF_900176655.1 Collinsella vaginalis | reverse complement strand
ACGGCAGCCCCGCGGCGTGCCGCGGCCTCGACCTCGGCAGCCCGTGCGGCGTCCACGGTCACGGTCACAACCGTACCCTGGCCGAGGTTGTCCTCGATCGAGATGGCACCGCCGGCGTTCTCGAGGTACTGCTGGACCATCGGGAACCCGGCTCCGGTGCCGCGGATATAGCGCTTCTGCTCGCGGTCGGCGGAGGTGACCCCGAACTCGAAGGCGCGTTCCTTGTTCTGGATGCCTGGTCCCTGGTCGGCGAAGCGCACCGTGTTCCCGTCATCGAGGATGGAGATGATGGGCTCCACGAAGTGCGCGTGGATGAAGTTCTCCACGATCTCGCGGATGACCATGAGTGAGAGGCGCCCCCCCTGCTCCCGCATGCACCTATATACCGTGTTCGTGATCTCCTCAAGGTAGGTGCGGACGTCGTGCGGGCTGATGATGAGGATGCGCGGCGTGGAGAGCAGGTCGTCGTAGACGGCGATGCGCGTCGCGTAGCGCACCGCTACCCCGCTGGCGTCGGGCAGCGTGGATGCAGGGCCCTCCTCCGGAGCGGGTGATACGCCTTCGCCATCTGCGGGACGTAGATGCGTGTTGTCAGGTGTCGGATCGCCGGAATCGACGAACGGGTAGAAATCATTTGCCATCGCGTTCTCATTCTGTGCGGGTTCCCGTCTAGGATAGCGCTCCCACTCCGGTTCGACAGGGTTTTCAACAACTTTTCCCTCCATGTTGAAAAGTGAAGAAAAGTCGTGAAAAGTTATCAACTATTTCCCGTTTACCTGTTGAAAACTTCGTGAAAGAACGTGAAATTAAATGTGTTTGAGCAATAACGTGCAGGATGTGCAGGTGTTTTTATGGCCAAATTCCGCGTGCAGATTGACACGCGCGCGGCCTTTTCCCTACAATCCATAAGCTCACGTGCCTAAAAGGCCCATCGGTTCGTCCGGTGGGCGGTCGTCATACAGCAGGAGGACTCACCCATGAAGCGTACGTACCAGCCGAACAAGCGTAAGCGTGCCAAGACCCACGGCTTCCGTGCCCGCATGGCCACCAAGGGTGGCCGCGCCGTGCTCGCGCGTCGCCGCGCCAAGGGTCGCAAGCGTCTCACGGTGAGCGACAACTAACATCGTGTCCTGCGCATGAGGACCCTCAAGTCTCGTCAGGATTTCGAGCGCGCGTTCACACAGGGAAAACGGTACAACCATCCGCTCATCAAAATGGTTGTATGCGACGCAGCAGACGAAGGCGACCCAGGTCGGGTCGCCTTCGTCGCTGCTAAGCGCCTGGGTTGCGCGGTGGTGAGAAATCGCTCGAAACGCGTGCTCCGCGAGGCGGCGCGCAGATCGTCGCTCCCCGCCCCGGGCCGCGATATCATCCTCTTCGCGACACCCAAGACGAGGAGCGCGTCGCCGGCTGATATGGACGACGCCCTCGTCAGCTTGGTGAGACGGGCGAACCTCCATGACTGAGCGCACCCCGAGCCCGTTCGCTCGCATCCTGCTCACCCTCATCAGGGGGTACCGGCGGGTCATATCACCCCTTTTGCCGGATGCATGTATATACATCCCCACCTGTTCACAGTATGCTATTGAGGCTATATCGCGATACGGCGCCCTCCGCGGCGGCTGGCTCGCCCTCCGTCGCATCCTTCGGTGCAACCCCTTGCACCCCGGTGGGTACGACCCCGTGCCCTAGCGGCACGATGACCGTTTGGAAGGACACACATGTGGGACTGGATCGTTGACATCCTCTTTCAGATCTTGAAGCTCATCCAGGGGTTCGCTGTTGACTGGGGCCTCTCGATCATCATCTTGGTGCTGATCATTCGCCTCCTCCTGACCCCGTTGCTTTTGCGCTCAACCCGATCCATGGCGCGTATGCAGGTGCTTCAGCCGAAGCTCCAGGAGATCCAGCAGAAGTACGCTGATGATCCCCAGAAGCAGCAGGAGATGATGCAGAAGTTCTATAGCGAGAACAAGTTCAACCCGCTGGGGGGCTGCCTGCCGCTTCTGATCCAGATGCCGATCCTCTTCGCGCTCTTCACGCTGTTGCGGAACCTCCCCTCCTACTTCCCGGGTGTTGAGACCTCGGCGTTCTCGTTCTACAACATCCTTCCCGATCTCACGATGGTCCCCTCGCAGGCGTTTGCGAACGATCCCGTCACCGCCATCCCGTATCTGGTCGCGCTGGTGCTCTTCTCGGTGCTGACCCTCATCCCCACGTTGCTGCAGTCCCGCAATCAGACGGGAAGCCAGGCCCAGAGCATGCGTGTGATGGCCGTCGTGATGACCGTCATGATGCTCTGGATGGGTTGGGGTCTGCCGGCCGGCGTCCTGCTTTACTACGATGTGTCCTCCCTCTGGCAGGTGATCCAGCAGCAGCTGGTGACCAGGAAGGTCACCGAGAAGGCGAAGGCCGAGGAGGAAGCCCGTATGGCCTCGGCGCCCATTGAGGTTGATGTGGTCCGCCGTGAGCGGCAGGCCCGCCCTCATAAGAAGAGTTAGTCTAGTTCGCTAATTATTTAGGTACCTTACTATGGAGGTAGCCATGGAAGAGGAAGTCATCGAGATCACCGAAGGGGCCCCGCAGACAATAGGAGCTTATTCAGAGATAGCAGCGAAGTACAAGGCTGGTGAACAGCTGAGCGATGAGGAGCTTGACACTATCGCTGATATCTCGCTCTCAATCCTTCGCTCTCTCCTCGGGTACTTTAACGTTGAGGACTCCCCCATCGAGGAGTTCGAGGGCGACGAGGGCGAGCTCATCCTCGATGTGACCAAGGGGAACCTTGCGGTGCTCATCGGACGACATGGACGCACCTTGGAATCCCTGCAGTCTCTGTTCTCTCTCCTGGTGAGCAGGAAGCTTGGGTTCAGGTATCCGGTTGTCGTTGATATCGAGGGATATAAGAATCGTCGCCGCGACAAGGTTGTCTCCATGGCTGAGAATGCAGCTGCTCGTGCTGTCCGTCAGAATCGATCCGTCTCCCTTCCACCTATGAGTGCCTATGAGCGTCGTCTTGTCCACATCGCCTTGCGCGATCAAGCTGATGTTGAGACTCATTCAGAGGGCTCGGATTTCGATCGCCATGTGGTGATTGAGGTTCTTTGATCGAAGCTCATATCTATATTGCAGAGGGGTGCTCCGGCACCCCTCTTTTTTTGTCTCAACTTCTTGTTACACTGACTTCAGTCAGCTGTGGCGAAGGGATATCAATGAGTGAACATAAGCGATCAATTCAACTGGCTACCCTTGAGGATGATGAGTTGATCGAGCAGGCTTTGAATCAACTGAGAACGTACTGCTCCAAGTTTAGGATCATCATTTCTGATGAAGCTCTTGAGCAATGTGTCAGACACCTTCTCTATGTGATACAGGTCAATGACTATATCAACCTGACGAGGATCACTGATATCAAAAGTGCTCTCGTGCTCCACATCCTCGATTCATTGACACTCTTACCCTATGTTCCAGCAGTAAGTGAAATATGCCTTGATATGGGTACGGGAGCCGGATTCCCCGGTATACCTCTTGCCTGTGCATCAAGTGCTTCATGGTGCCTGCTTGATTCAGTCAAGAAGAAGGTTGCTGTCGTGCAGGAGATTGCGGATGAACTGAACCTCAACAATATTGAGACAGTGCATGCTCGCGTTGAGGAGTTTGCCCGTGCAAAGAAATTCTCCTTTGATCTTGTAGTTGCACGTGCCGTAGCTCCTCTTGCCACTCTGCTTGAGTATAGCCGTCCTCTGCTTGTTAAAAACGGTTCCCTCCTTGTCTCCAAGGGGATTCCTTCTGTCGAGGAGTTTGAACAGGCCAGCCATGCAAGCCGCGTATTAGGCTATATCCTCGAGGAGCGTATTGAATTTGATCTTCCGGATGGATATGGACACAGAACCCTCTTCCGTTATCGGGTTTCACGTCCTTCGCAGGTCAAACTTCCGCGATCCGTCGGTCAGGCACGTAAGAAGCCGCTTGCATGAGTGTTTCACGTGAAACATAATAGTTTCGACGGTGAAAAGGTTTCACGTGAAACAATAGCAACGATGCAAACAGAAGATAATTACGAGTAAGGGGGCTTCGTGAGTTATAAAGAGGTTCAACGCTCAAAAAGCGAAAAAGGAACCCGTGTCATTGCGATAATTAATCAAAAGGGTGGAGTCGGAAAGTCAACAACTGCGGTAAATCTTGCTGCAGCACTCGGTGAGCTGAACAGGAAAACGCTCATAGTTGACTTTGATCCGCAGGGAAATACAACCAGCGGATTTGGCATCGATAAAGAAGAGCTCACTCAAGATGTGTATAACGCTCTTTTACATGATGTACCAGCAGAAGAGCTAATCGAGGACACAATATGCAAAAAAGTCTTCGTGATCCCTGCTACAATTCAGCTCGCAGGCGCAGAGATTGAACTCGTTTCTGCAATGGCACGCGAAACTCGCCTTAAAGATCTGCTAGAGCCGGTCATTGAGGACTTTGACTTCGTACTTATCGATTGTCCGCCTTCACTTGGTTTGTTGACGATCAATGCGCTTGCTGCTGCAGACAGCGTTCTCATTCCAATTCAGTGTGAGTATTACGCCCTAGAGGGCGTTACAAAGCTTCTTGAATCAATGCGCATGGTCAAAGGACGGATCAATAGAAATCTTGGAACGTTCGGTGTTTTGATGACGATGTTTGACAGCAGAACATCGCTTTCGCGACAGGTTGTTGATGAAGTACGGTCGTATTTTGGCAATATAGCCTTTAAAACGGTCATCCCACGCTCAGTGAAGGTATCCGAGGCACCTTCCTACGGCATGCCTGTTCTCAAATACTCGCCAAACAACAAAGGTTCAAGAGCGTATATGAACCTTGCAAGAGAGGTGATCAAACGTGCCTAGCCCGAAAAAGAAGTCTGCATTGGGACGTGGTTTGGGATCACTGATGGGTGAAGCTCAAACCGAGACAGGCTATTCAAACGAAGCAAACGGGACGATGATACCAATCGAAAAGGTTCATCCAAATCCGAATCAACCGCGTACGCACTTTGAGGAAGGTCCGCTCAAGGAGCTCACAGATTCGATCCGTGAGAACGGTGTCCTGCAACCGCTGTTGGTGCGCACTCAGGGTGACTCGTATGAGATCATCGCAGGTGAACGTCGGTATCAGGCTTCAAAACTTGCTGGGCTCGTAGAAGTACCCGTCATCATCAAGGATGTTGATGACAACAAAATGCTTGAGCTCGCTCTGATTGAGAATCTTCAACGTTCCGATCTCAATCCAATCGAAGAGGCCCGTGGTTATCGACAGCTGATCTCAAAAAGCGGCATGACGCAGGAGGCACTTTCAAAAGCGGTATCGAAGTCTCGTTCCTCGATCACAAATTCACTGCGTCTTCTCGACCTTCCAGAGCAGGTACAGGATCTCTTGTTTGATGGGAAGCTCACGGCGGGGCATGCCCGGGCAATCCTTGCTGTGCCATATGAGGATCAACGAATCAAGCTTGCTGAGAAAGTTGTTCAAGAAGGTCTCTCGGTCCGAGCGACTGAAAACCTTGCTCCGTTGTTTTCAGTCGGAGATGAACCCCGTGCTCCTCGTCCAGTGACACCACAGTCCTATAAGAAGGCCGCACGGGTACTGCGTCAGGTCTTCAACACCAATGTCAGGGTGAAGTCTCTGCGAGGAAAGAACAAGATCGAGATTGAATTCAAAGATGAGGATGAACTCAATGCAATCCTTGAGACCATCGTCAATATGTAAGAAAGGGAGGTATTGAAGTGAATAAGGCAATCAGGTTCGCAGTGGTAGCGGTGGCAGTTGCAGCTGGATCGTTTGCGGGATACAAGCTTGTAAGCAACCCTGAACTTCGCGAGAAGATACAGAGCAAGGTCTCGAACCTCTTCACAGCTTCAAAGGAGCAGCTCGAGGGGATGAGCGAAGACGTGGCCATGCGCCGCGCTCAGCTCACGAGGAACCCGCAGATCAACCGAGATTGGGTTGAGAATCAGTGGGAATCCCTCAATAAGTAAGGTGCCTAACTAAATACCTTGAGAAGAAACGGGAGGCTAGGACATAGCCTCCCGTTTCACATGAAACCGAGATATTGATATTGAATGAGGGCCTACGCGCCCGCACCGCCCTTTGGCACCGTGAACCGCTGTTTGAGCTGACCACATGCGGCGTCAATGTCTCCACCGCGCGAGTTGCGAATGGTGGCCTCGACACCGTGCATCGTGAGGCGGCGCTGCAGAGCCTCCACCTTCTCAAGTGGAGATGGCTTGAGTGGGCTGCCGGGGATATCGTTCAGTTGAATGAGGTTGACATGGCACAGCGTGCCCTGGCAGAAGTCAATGAGGGCCTGCATCTCCGGATTGGTGTCGTTCACCCCGTCGATCATCGCGTACTCGTAACTCGGACGACGTCCGGTCTTCTCGGTGTACGCCTGCAAGGCCTCATGGAGGCGGAGGAGCGTGAACTTCTTCACGCCAGGCATGAGCTGATTGCGCGTCGATTGAACGGCGGAGTGGAGCGAGACAGCGAGGGTGAACTGCTCATCGAGCTCTGCGAAGCGCTTGATGCCCGGGATGATGCCGCAGGTTGAGACCGTGAGATGGCGAGCGCCGATGTTGAGCCCGTCGGGCGCGTTCAGCATGCGCAGGGCAGCGAGGGTCTCATCGAAATTGGCGAGGGGCTCTCCCTGTCCCATGAACACGACGCTCGTGACGCGCTCGTTGAAGTCGGCGGCGACATGCAGGACCTGGTCAACCATCTCACGCGCGGTCAGCGATCTGATGAGACCGTTCATGCCGGTGGCGCAGAAGGCGCATCCCATGGCGCATCCCGCCTGCGTTGAGATGCAGACAGCCAGCTTGTTCCTGGTGGGCATGCCGACAGTCTCTACCGAGACGCCGTCTTTGAACTGCAGAAGATACTTGCGGGATCCATCACGGGAGACCTGCTTGGTGAGCTCCTCGGGAACCGCGAAGCCAAAGCGTTCCGCAAGCTGCTCGCGAAACGCCTTGGGGAGGTTGGTCATCTCGTCGAACGATGTGGCATTCTTGGCGTGGATCCATTCGTCGAGCTGCTTGGCACGGAACTTCGGCTGCCCGAGCTTGGCGGTCAGCTCGAGGAGATCATCAGCGGAAAGGGAGCGAATATCCCTCCGCGTGGTGCTAAGTTGCATGGGCTTCCTTTCGGGAAAAAACGGCGCATGTCCCTCTACAATAAGGTACTGCAGGTGGAGATCGCGTGTACGCACGGGATAGCCCGAAACAGCATAATCCATCAACAGCGGCCACGCACAACGCATGGGCGCCATCTGGGGAGGTTGGGCATGGCTCAGTCTGATCGTCAGGGTATGCGCATCGCCGTACTCGCTGGGGGGACGTCGAGCGAACGGGAGATATCTCTCTCATCTGGGGAGAACGCCGCAAAGGCGCTCCTCGATGCCGGGTTTGGAACCGTCGAGCTGCTGGACATCGCCGCTGGGGACTTCTATCGCCGTATCGTCGATGAGCCGTGGGACGTCGCGTTCCTCGCCCTCCACGGCGAGGGCGGCGAAGACGGGGTCATCCAGGGGTTTCTGAGCTTCCTCAACATCCCGTACACGGGATCCGGTGTAAGCGCGAGCGCCGTCGCATCCGATAAGGAGATCGCAAAGCTCATATATGCGCACGCGGGGATTCCCGTCCCACGCGGGCTCACGTTGCGTCGAGGCGATGAGGTCTCCCTTGAGGAGCTAGCGGCGAACGTAGGGCGTCAATTTTTTGTGAAACCGGCGGAGAATGGTTCGAGCTACGGTATCAGCTTGGTCAAAGACCCCGCTGATCTGCCCGAGGCGATCGAGCGGGCCTTCCAGTTTGGTGACAAGGTGCTGGTTGAGGAGCGGATCGTCGGCACGGAGGTGACCGTCGGCGTGTTCGGTGGCGACACCCTGCGGGCGCTCCCCGTGGTGGAAATCTGCTGTGAGAACGAGGGCGCTGAATTCTACAACCTCGACGTGAAGTACATCGATCCTGAGAAGATCCACCAGATTCCCGCCCGGTTGGACGAGGACATGTACGAACGCGTACAGGAGATGGCCTGCACAGCCCACAGGGCCCTCGGGTGCAGTGGCCTCTCGCGGAGCGATTTCATCGTGACCGCGGCGGGTCCGGTCATACTCGAGACCAACACCCTGCCGGGTATGACGAGCACCTCCCTGTTCCCCGATGAGATCGCCCACACCGATGACCTGGTGTTCTCCGAGGTCTGCGCGACCTTGGTGGATCTGGCCATCGCACGGACGCAGGAGTGAATGAACCTTTGAGCAATCTGAACACCACGTTTGAGGCTGCGGTTCTGCCGGGCACCCCCGTCGCTATCATCGAGTCCTATGCAACCTTGGCGGAACGGGCCCGCACCCGCACCTTCGGTCTGATCGAAGACGATGTGGTAATCCTCGACACCGAGACCACCGGCCTCTCGACCCGCGATAACGAGCTGATCGAGATCGCCGCCGCCCGTCTCTCGGGCCGCGAGGTCGTGGACCGCTTCAACACCTTCGTGCACCCCACCGGCCCCATACCGCCCGAGATCACCAAGCTCACCGGCATTACCAATGCAGATGTCATCGATGCCCCCTCGGCTCGTGATGCGGTGGCGGAGCTCGCGGCCTTCGTCGGCGGCAGCCCTGTCATCGCACATAACGCCGCCTTCGACCGCGGGTTCATCGAGCAGGTGCCGGGTGGCGCCGACGTGAGTGAGCTTTGGATCGACTCACTCGCCCTGTCTCGCATCGCCCTTCCCCGTCTGGCCTCGCACAAGCTCTCCACTATGGCCGAGCTCTTCGGCTGCGCTGCGGTCTCGCATCGGGCGGGGGACGACGTCGACGCCTTGGCGGGGGTCTGGCGCATCCTCCTCACCGCCCTCGCGGATCTCCCGGCAGGGCTGATGAGGCTTCTTGCGGACATGCACCCCGACGTGCCCTGGTCGTACCGGCCGATCTTCTCGTATCTGGCGGGGGAGAACCCCACGGCCACCTTCTCGCTCGCCGCCGCTCGCGCTGCCGTGCTCGATGCCGCGGGTGGGATGGACAAGAACGATGCAGACAACCTCGCCGGCATGGACATGCCCCGCGCTGACCAGGTGGAGGATGCGTTCGCCCCCGGTGGGCTGGTGAGCCGCATGTACCCGGGATTCGAACCGCGTTCCGAGCAGGTGGAGATGGCGGTGGCGGTGCGCGATGCCATCGCCAGCTCGACGCATCGCGTGATCGAGGCGGGGACGGGCGTCGGCAAGTCGATCGCCTACCTCGTGCCCCTGGCCGAGGCGGCGCGGCGCAACAAGGTGACGGTGGGTATCGCGACGAAGTCGAACAACCTCGCCGACCAGCTTATGTACCATGAGCTTCCCCGTCTGTCCCGCGAGCTCGACGGCGATTTCAGCTACTGTGCGCTCAAGGGCTACGATCACTACCCCTGCTTGCGGAAGCTCGAGCGGCTGGCCCGCGGGGGAGAGATTCACACCACACGGGACCCGGCGGACACCCTGACGGCCATGGCGGTCATCTACGCCTATGTCTGCCAGTCTCCCACCGGCGATCTCGACAGCCTCGGTATCCGCTGGCGCAGTGTGAACCGTCCCGACCTCACCAGCACCTCCCGTGAGTGCGCCCGCCGCCTCTGCCCGTTCTTCCCCGATAAATGCCTGGTGCATGGGGCTCGCCGCCGGGCCGCCCAGGCCGATGTGGTGGTCACGAACCACTCCTTGCTCTTCCGCAACGTGGCGGCTGAGGGGAAGATCCTCCCGCCGATCCGCCATTGGGTGCTGGACGAGGCACATTCCATTGAGGACGAGGCGCGGCGGCAGTGGGCCCGCACGGTGTCCGCCGATGAGTCGCGGGCCCTCTTCGAGCACCTGGGAGGCGAGAAGAGCGGCGCCATCGGCCACTTGATCAGCGACCTCACGGGCTCTGACGCCATGACGCTCTTCATGGGGATCACGGTGAAGGCGTCCACCGCGGTGCAGCGCGCCTCGTTGGCGATGGCCGAGCTCTTTGAGGCCGTGCGCGAGCTCTCCCGCACGCAGCGGTCGGGGGGATACGACAACGCGAGCGTGTGGATCGGAGCGGAGCTGCGCACCACGCCCTCATGGGAGGGGTTCGCTGCGGTGGCGCAGACAGCTCTCGATGCCCTTGAGCAGGCTGACCGAAACCTCGCGGACTCTGTGACGGCCATAGGGGAGGAGAAGCCGGAGTCGGTCGTTGAGCTCGCCGACGCTGAGCGCCGGCTGCGCGAGATGAAGGAGACCCTGGCGCTCCTGCTCGCAGGCACCGATGACCGATATGTCTACTCCCTGCAGGTGAATCGGCGGGTGAAAGCGGGCGGTGAGGTGCTCACCGCCGAGCAGATGGATATCGGCGCCGCCCTTGCGGAGGATTGGTATCCGGAGATGAAGAGCGTGATCTTCAGCTCGGCGACCATGACGGTGTCGGGGTCGTTCGACCATTTCAACCATTCGATCGGTTTGGATCGCCTGCCGTGCGGATCGGTTGAGACGCTGCACCTGGATTCAAGCTATGACTTCGAGCGCAACATGGCCGTGGTGGTTGCCGGTGACCTGCCCGACCCCAGGAACCGGGACGCCTACCTCGTGGGCCTTGAGCGCATGATCGTCGACGTGCACGTGGCCATGGGAGGGTCGGTGCTCACCCTGTTCACGAACCGCCGCGATATGGAGGACCTCTACGAGCGCGTGTGCCCTCAGCTCTCTCGTGCTGGACTGGTGCTCGAGTGCCAGCTCAAGGGCACAAGTGTAAAGCGCCTTAGGGACTCCTTCGTGTCGAACACGTCCTCCTCGCTCTTCGCCCTCAAGGCGTTTTGGGAGGGATTCGACGCCTCAGGGGAGACGCTTCGCTGCGTGGTCATCCCGAAGCTCCCCTTCGCGAGCCCGACGGACCCGTTGGCCTGCGAGCGCAGCGCCCGGGAGGATCGGGCGTGGATGCGCTACGCCCTGCCCGACGCGGTCCTAGAGGTCAAGCAGGCCGCTGGCCGCCTCATCCGGTCCTCGACGGACACCGGGGTCCTCATCCTCGCCGACTCCCGACTGGTGAGCAAAGGGTATGGAAAGAAGTTCCTCTCCTCCCTGCCTGTGGGGTTCCAGCGTATCGAGAGCGCGCAGGTGGGGCGCTATCTCAAGCTTTGGAGGAGCGCCCACGAGTGAGGGGCGGCATGCCAGCCAGGCAAGGTCGGGTCTCTTAGGGCCGAACTAGACCTAAGGGTATAGAACCGTGGGCGGGTTGAGATGGCGATGCTGTGCCCGCGTTTTGATGCGCGGCGGCACGGCGCCTCCATGTGGTGGCGCACCCCCGCCGCCTCGCGTGAGATGGGTCGTTGCGGATCCGATGGACGCCGACAACCGGTCCGTGGCTCCGGATCAGCCGATGATGAGCCGCTGTCCATAGGAGCGCAGCCTGTCGCGTAGACCTTCCGGCTCGATGATCTCGATATCTCCACCCGCTGCGAGGACCTGGTTGAGGAGCCAGGACTCCGAGGTGTAGGAGAGCGTGGCTCGCACTCGCGGCTCGTCGTGCGGGATCTCTTGGACATCGTGGAGGCCGGCCCAGCGGCGGCGTTCGGCATCGACGCGCGAGGGGAAGACGAGGACGGCCTCCTTACCGCTGACACGCAAGCTCGCGGCGGTCGACTCACCGGTCCAGGCATGATGTACCACGGAGTCATCGGTTTCGGTCACCTCGCCGATGCGGTCAAGGCGGTACCGGCGCTCGCCATCGGCCTCAACATCCCATGCGATGAGGTACGCCACCCCCTGTTCAGTCGTGATCTGGCCGGGATCGACGAGGCGCCAAGAGGGGGCGGCCTCGCCCGCCGATCGATACCGGATGCGGCAGCGGATGCCAACGCGTGCGGCCTCTGTGAGAAGTCCGTAGTACGGTCCGTAGCGAACTCCATCGCCGATACCCTGGTCTGTTTCTGGTGCTGTGGCAGCACCGGGGGGCAGCAGGGCGCGTTCAACGCGCTCGCGGGCGGCACGGTCGAAGCGCACCGAATCGAGGATATGGGTGAGGACGGCCGCTTCATCTAGGGAGAGGCGATAGGGGCCTAGCTTCCCCGCATCGCCGATGAGGGCGAGATCGTCCTCGGTGCGCATGATGGCAATGCGCGCCCCCGTCTCCTCGTCAGAGAGACCGTCAATGAGGTCGAGCACCTCCTCGAGGCCTGCGTCATCGACCTCGAGGGCCCGCTTGGCGTCCTCGATCGCGACGGCCGCTTTCCTGCTGGAGCTGAGCAGGGAGAGCAGGTCGATTGTGCGGGCGATGCGCAGATTCGCCCCGCTTGCCTTGCTGGATCGTCCACCGCTATTCATGTTTTGTCACCGCCTGGGAGATGAGCTCGTCCCATGCATCGATGAGCTCCCGCGGACCCTCTGGCACGATGCGGAGCGGGGTCTGGTGGGAGAGGGCCCATGCCGCCGCCGCAGTGAGACTTCTGGCCTGGACGCGCCAGCGGGTCTCCTCCCCACTCCTCTCCAGCGCTCCACGGCCTCGGGTGACCATTCGAATCTCCTCATCGGTGGCGAGACGGTCAAACCTGAAGGTGGCCACGACACCGTCCCCGGGTGCGAAATCGAATGGGAGGAACAGGTAGTCGCCCACATCGAAGTCAGGTGGTATGCGATAGGTCCCACGCGGCAACAAGGTCCGGGTGACCCGGTCGGCCCGAAACGTCTTGCATGAGCCTGTTCCGTCGTCACCCACGAAATAGCAGTTTCCCTCAAGGGTGAAGATCCCGAAGATGGATACGGTTCGCCTGCTCTCCCGTCCCTTGGCGTCACGGTAGACCAGGGGGAGCTTCTGCCGTAGGGAGAAAGCGGTCCAGATGACCTTGAGTGCAGGATTCGCGGCACCCTGACCTCCTCGATCCGACGGGATCTCCGCCGCGCGGGGTAGCACTCCGGCTCCCTGGGAGACCTTCCGACGGATCCGCTCGAGCGCGGCGCGGTAGGGGATATCCGATCGTTCCAAGTGCTCATCGATGGCGTCGATCAACGCCTCCGCATCCTCTTGCAGGATGAGGCCGAGGTCCGCCTGGGTCGCTTTCCGATCGATAGCCCACCGACTTGATTCGGTCTCGCGTGCGCCATCCTCGCGGATCTCACGGATCACGATGCCATGCTCGGCGAGCTTCTCCCGGTCACGCCTGAACTTCCTGAGACTCGAATCTCGGTTCGAGGAGGTGTAGCCCAGCTCGTCGGCATCGATGATCTGCTCGGTGGAGAGTGGTGTGCGGCTGATATTGAGCATGAATAGCAGGTTGAGAATCCGGTGGGCCGCGTTGTCGTCCCGATTGCGGGTTCGCGCGGGGGTGACGGGCTCGACAGGCATAGACCAGGGACCTTTCTGCAGGAAGCGTGCGGTGAATAAAGCTACGCGTATCCATTTTAGTCCATGAGGGCTCGCCGCTTGCCTCCCATGTTGTCGACAGCCTACGCAGATTGCTGCAGCTACCATGGACTAAGGGTATACTTTTGGCTATATATAGGCATGCTGCCCACGTGGTGTGCCCGTTGAACCTAAAATCTGATGTGGAGCCCGTATGGCCAGTACCCAGAAGTATCTCAACCACCTCCTGCAGCGTGTGGGTATCACGCCCGCCTGCAGCGAGGAAGAGCGCAGCGCCGCAGAGCTCATCGCCTCCATCTTCAAAAACCATGGCTTTGAGCCTCAGATGCAGGAGTTCGCCGCCCCCACCTCCTCCAAGCTCATACAGGCCGGATTGGGCATCGCGGTTTTCATAGGAGCCCTGCTCATGGGTTTCAGCGGTGCCGTTGCCATCGTCGGATTCCTGCTTGTGGTGGCCGCTGCGGTCATATTCGTGCTTGAGTATCTGGGTCGGCCCGTGCTCTCCCGTTTTAGTGGGAACGGCCTGTCGCAGAACGTGATCGCCTACCACAAGGCGGAGGGCCCTATGGCATCGCCCCGCAACCGACCGGTTGTGGTGGTCGCCCATTATGATTCGCCTCGCGCTGACCTCCTCGCGCAGCTGCCGTTTGCTCCGTACCGCCCCCTGCTGGTCAAAACCCTCCCGTATGCGACGGTCGCGCCGGCGGTCATCGCCGTGTTGAACCTGCTTCCCTTTCCCGGCGGTTTCAAGATCGTCCTGTGGTTGCTGGCACTCGTTTGCGCGTTGATCCCGCTGGCGCAGGCCGTGGCCATCATCGCCAACCGGTTCGTCCTCCCGTACACCACGGGGTCGGTGTGCAACAAGTCCTCTGTCGCCGCGCTGCTCGGCGTCATGGACACGGTGGCGCCGTTCCCGGGTGATGATGAGTTCCCGCAGGATATTCCATTCGACGCGTACATCGCCAACCAGCGTGAGCTCGCCGCCCGCCTGGTTCCCGTCGATCAGCCCGTCCCTGACGAGGCGGCCGATGATGAGGAGTTCGGCGAGGGGGACGCGCCTGAGTTTGAACATGAGGCCCCACAGGAAGGCTCCTCTGAGGAATATGCCGTCGCACCCGGTGAGACCCAGTCCATGGAGGTCAATGGGACTTCGGAGCTCGTTGACACACCGATGGATCTTCCCCCTGAATTTGAAGGCGATGAGTTCGTTGAGGACGACACGAATTCGACGCGATCCTTCGAGGCGCTCGACGAAGATGATCCTTCCGATGAGGAGGCCGGGGCTCTTGACGAGCAGCGGGAACCGGAGGAGCCCTCGGTTCCGGTAAACGCGGCCGGCAACATTCGCTACGGGGCCGACGTCATTCGGTCCCTCGGCATGATCCCGTCCTCCAGCAAGATCGAGTATGAGGAGGAGCCCGCAGACGATCTCTTCGCCGGCCCGCGTGCGTCCCGGGATGAAGAGTCGGACGTCACTCCCGCGGCGGGCGGGCAGGATGACGAGATCGTGTCCGACGACCTTTCCGTTCCCGCTTCCATTGCGGAGCTCGCCTCTGAGCCGGTTGATGACGGTATCGAGGATTCTCTCGTTGAAATCGAGGAAGCCGACGATGATGGATCGGATATCGCCGAGGCCGATGATGAGGAGATCGAGGATCAGGGTGATGCGGACGAGCTCGATGCCGCGCCCACCGATCCTACCCCCACGCCGAGCCCCCGCACTCCTGAGGTAGACGGGGCTCAGGATGTTCCGACCACCGATCGAAGCACGCAGGTCTTCACCATGCCCGATGCCACTGATAGTGGATCGACGCAGGTCTACCAGCCCGTGGAGACCGTTGACTCTCTGATGGCCCAGATCGACGCGCAGGTGCCGAGCCGTTCTGGCTCCAGCCGCGATGCCGCTCATCCCACGCCCCGACAGATTCCGCCGGTAGTTCCCGACGCCTCGGCGCTCCAGGGTCGCGCCGCTTACGGAAACCACTCCTCCCTGTTTGATGTGCCGGATCCGTCTTCCACCCCGGCGGATCCCTTTGCGGCTCCCACGGCCCCGCGCCCCTCTGAGACGGCTGCGCAGCGGGGCTTCACGGTCATCGGACCGAACGATCCCGTCCCCACCCATCCGGTGCCTTCCGCTGAGAACACCCCGACGGCAGCAGAGGAAGACCGCGTTGAGGAGCAGCCTTCCAAGTCTGCGAACCCGCTTCGCGGGATCGCGCGCTTCTTCAATAGAAGGAAGAAGAAGCAGCAAGACAGTATGAGCGACTGGCTGGGTGTCGATGACGACTTCGACGCCAAGAAGAACGGCGGCGAGATCGGAAGCTGGGACAAGTTCAACTTCGATGATGACAGCTGGAAGGGCGGGGCAACCGGCCCCGAGGGCGTCAGCGATGACGAACTTCGTGAGGCGATCACCTCCCTCGGTGACGATGAGCTGCTCGGACATGACATCTGGTTCGTTGCAACCGGTGCCTCCGAGTTGGACAACGCGGGTGTGAAGGCCTTCCTCGGAGCGCATCGCGATAAGCTCCGCGGCGTGTTCCTGATCAATCTCGAGTCGATCGGCGCGGGTTCCCTCTCGGTTGTGACCGATGAGGGTGAGAGGCGCGTTCTCAAGGGCGATAAACGCATCGCGAGCTTGGTAAACCGCGTCTCCCAGGATTTCCATCATGGATTCGCCAGCGCCCGCCTGCCGTTCATGAACACCGACGCCCATGCGGCGATGGAGTTGAGCCTGCGCTCCCTCACCATCGCCGGTATGGATGCCACACGTCTCGCGTGCTCGCACAGCGAGGACGATCAGCCGTACAACGTCGACAGCGACAACGTGCAGATCGTGTCCGATGTGGTGACGGAGGTCATCCGCCGCTCGTAGGAGGTTCCTACAGCTCGATCTGACCGCTACGAGGAGACCTCCCTCGCCATCTTCTGAGGTGTGTCGCATCACGTCGCTCCTCAAGGGGCGAGCACGCAGGGTTGTTGGAAGCATTTGGCCACTCGGAACGCAGACGGAGGGATTGTGAGGGACTTCATCAGGAGACATTGGCTCGCGTACCTCATCGGAGCGGTCGTCGCCATCGCAGTTGGTGGGCTTGCGGCCTATGTCGTCGGTATCAAGGCATCGACGCCGGAGTCGGTTCGCCAGCAGCGCATCGAGGCCGAGCAATCCCAGAGCGCTTTTGAGGACGGGGTCGACAGCGGATCCACCTCCGCAACCTGATAGGCATCCGTTGCATCTATCTTGAGGTGACGTTGCGCTCATAGCCCCGGGGAAGCGAAGATCACCACCGTCCGTTCCGGTCCTCCCGGCCTGTCGCCGGCACAGGTGCAAAGGGAGAGGATGCATCGGGCTTTTTCGATCATATGCGTCGCCTGCTCTGATCTTGTCTGCGCCTGCTGCAGGAGGTTGGTGAGCCATGTGCGCATCTCCTCATCGCTCGCAAACCGAAACCTCTGGATATCCCGCGACCTATGGTTTATACGCAGTGCGGCGATCGGATGAAACGCCCTGCTCGATCCGGCGGGCACACTCCAGGTGGCCGTGCCAATTGTTTTGAACACGCGCGGTGTATTGGCGCCATGGATCGGGCCAAATTGGGCTTTCGGGTCTTCGGCCACATGGTGGCCGAAGACCAGAGCGTGTGGAGCGCCGTCCGCGCTGCGCCTATCGATATACGGGGTTCCCAGCAGTGATGGCTTTCGGTGGAACGAATGGGTTAAATAGAAATCCCCACCGTCCTCCTCCGAAGGAAGTACCACGGGGGAGGAAATCCCGGTGTTCTCGACGGTGAGCCATGCGATGGTGTCGGGATTCTCCTTGAGCAGGGCCTGCCAATCGATGGGGTTCCTTCCGGTCTGTTGGTGTAGCTGAACGCGAGCGCCCCAGGCAGCACGATCTTGAGCGGTCACCATTGCCGAGAGCGCGGCCATGAACCCCCCTGCTGATACGGTTCCGACACTCAATCCGGTAAGGAAGTTGCGACGAGTGATCAGGTGACCTCCAACAAGATCGACCGGTCCATCTGATGGTTTGGTTTCGAGGGGGCAGATCTCATGGGCGTCGATGTGATAAGTCGCTTCGATCACATGGTCCTCCTAGAGCGGCGGTGACCTTTTGCATGGAGAGTTTGGTTCTGACCCGGGGTCCTAGTTCTCGGTGCCACTCATCGGCGACGCGTGTCGCCGCGCACCCCGTAGGTTCTCCAAGGTGGGACCGGTCGGCGTCTCGGTGCGCGGAGATGGCCGGTCCCCCGACGCTTCATGTGATTCCATAGCAGGTAGCCCGAGATGCACGAGGTCGTCGCAGCCGTGGCGATGAGTGCCGGAAGAGGAGACGTGATCCCTGTCTGGGGAAGTGGCCGCACAGTGCTCACAGGATGCTGGATAACCCGATCATCATCACGATCCTCAAGCCCGGGTCCGCCGCCGTTGCGCATGAGGTGGACCTCAGCTCTGTTCTCAAGCGGCGTTCCCTCGGTATAGGAGTCGGTTACGCGCATATGGATGATCGCCGGTGCGAAGGATGCGCCGTCAGCTTCCGCAGGCTGCTCCAAGCGGGTATGGGTGGGAAGCACATCGGGGACGTTATCGGCAGGGTTTTTAAGATTGTCTCGATCCCAGCCATCGGGTCTCGTGGTGAACCCTCGTTCGACGCGTCCGTACTCGAAGCGCACCGCCACGATCTCCTCGTCCTCTTGAAGTTTCAGGCCGTCGACGGTCAGGGTCGTGCTTCTCGTCGTATTGATGTTAGCGGCCCAGAGATGCCAGCCTCGGTAGTCGACCGACCGGGCATCGTCTCCGAGCGTACGGATGACCTCCTCGTGGTCAAGCCAGGGATTCACATGACCGTCCTCCCGTGTGGCATTTGCCTGCGACCCCTCATCTGCCGTTCCGTTATCACGGATTGTCCGATACCAGATGTTCATGAGCCCATCGAAATCCTTCGCTCCCTGTGGGGTTGTGACAGCGCGAAGCCGCGCCAGGCCATCACCAACTGCGACAAGCTCGTCATCTACCGTGAACTCATCTGTCCAGGTGCTGCTTGTGTTCCTGAAATCAATTGAATAGTCGAAATATCCCTGATCGGACACGCTGACCCCTATTCCACGCTCATCAGGTGACATCGCCTCAGTGTCGGGATTGACGGGATCGGCGATCTCCTGACGTTTGTCGATCTCCCCTTGGATCTCGATCGGTTCGTCATACATCGCTACCCGTTGCACATCACCCGACTCGAGGACGGTGAACCGCACCGAGGTGGCGAGATCATGACTGCGCGGCGTGAGCTGCTCGGTCAGGGTATAGTCACCAGGCGGTAGGGCCTCGATGCGGTGGGGAGTGCGGCCGCTGACCCAAGACGCGACGACCCCGCCCGCGGCATCCTCTACGGTGAGCTCCGCTCCTTCGATCTCCTCTTCCGTGGTGATATCCCGTTTTGAGATTTCGATCTTGGTGAAGTCGTCTTCGACCTGTATCAGGTGCTCTGCCGACCCATCCACGTTCCCGTCCTCATCAACGTTGATCTCATGCACCAGGCCTTCCGTAAGATATCCTGCTGGCGCCGTTATCTCGGCGAGGCGGTGCCGTCCGCGGTCGACGTGATCAAAGATGATCCGGCCGTTCTCATCGCTCGTCCCCACCGTCTCGCCGACACCCGGTTTGAGCAGTATAGGGACGGAGGCCACATCCTCCTCCTCGACCCATGCGAAGGAGGTCGAGCCAGTGCTCACATGGATCTCGCCGCGTCGGTTCCCGTCGACAACCACGCTGTATCCGCCGGCGGGAAGCTGTGTGGAGGTGAAAGCAGACCGCTTTTCATCCCATGTGAGCTCAAAGGAGTCAGCGCTCCCGTCCCCGGTCTCTATGCCGACCTGTTCTCCGAAGATGCCCGGGGAGATGGAGAGTCGATAAGCCTCACCAGCGGCTAAGGGCACGTCCGTGAGTGAGGGCGGCTCCTCAACGTCGGCGCCGCGCAGGATCTGGAACGTGTACGTTCCCGGTTCAAGCGACGTCTCAGGGGTAAGTGGGATGGATGCGCCATCGGCTCCCTTGGCGGTTACCTGTAGGTCTTCGGCGGTCTCGAGTATCACCGTGGCGTTGTCGAGAAGCGGTTCCAGGTGGATCGGCACGTTGTTATCGGCGGCGGTTCGCATGCGCAAAGCCACGGCACCGAAGCCGCGTTCCGGCTCAAGGGCAACCTCATCGTTCTGGTTCCAAAGCAGGAACGAGGCGCCGGAAAGGGGTTTGTCCGTTCCCATGACGCGTTTTCCAACCTCTATTCGCGTCGGTACGTCAGAGGTTTCCACGCGAGCGTGCACCGTGGGCGTGCGATCATCCTGATACGTGAGGGTGAACGGCAGGGGGTCCACGTTACGGGCATGGCCAGATGGGGGCTTTGTCTCAACAAACGCGTAGGTAGCCGTTCCCGTGCCAAGGGGGAGGTCGCTGACGCGGGCCACTCCGTCATGGTCGGTCTCTACATGTGCCACCGCCTGACCTGCTGATGCGATGAGGGCGCCATCAGGGGCGCTGATATCACTCTGAGCGATCACATCGTACTCGGCGCCGGAGAGCGGCTTTCCATCCTCCGAGCAGGTCTTTACCAGCTCGGCTGAACCCTTCGCCGGTGCGTCTCCGACGCGGACCACCGCGATCGCACCTGAGCCTCCTTCAGTTATCTCGAAGCGCGTCTCTTGGTCATTGATGAGATATGGTGCTGCAGCGTGTATCTCGCTGATGTAGTACGTTCCCGCTTTGAGTCGCTCGGGCAGGGCAACCGTACCCGTCTCATCGGTGGTGAAGGTGTCGAGTGCGATGTGCCTCGGATACCAGCTCTCCTGCGTGATAGGTCGTTTGTCCTCATCGAGCAGTTGAAAACTGAATCCGGCGAGCGGGATCGTGCGTTCGGTTTCGATGTCGGTTTTGATGATCTGAAGGCGGCTCGTGATGACCGTGTTGTTCACGATGTAGCGAAGTGTGGCCCCATCCACCATCTGATCGGGGGTCACCTCCCACTCGTCACTCACCGTGAATCCAGGGGGCACCGTTTCAGGAACTTCTTTGACAAGGTATCCCTTCTCATCGAACGGCAAGGCTCCGGAGATTCCGGGCACCCGCTCGCCCTCTCCAAACCACAGGCCAGCCGTGCTCGCGCATCCGTCCTCACCGGTGACGATCCTGCCCACAGGCTTGTTGGTGCTCTTGGAGACGATGTCGAAGGAGATTCCCGATCCGGCAGGCTCGAGTCCGGATTCGCTTTCACCGGTCTTGTTCAGGAACTTTGCGACCTCAAGATCGAAGGCGATCGGGAACTCGAGATAGTCTTCTTCGGGCACCAGCTCGACCGTTCCGGTTTCCGTGAGTTCATCAGGGCCCACCGTGTAGGTGTGCACGGCTGGGTCTATGCGGTATCCAGTGGGCGCCTTGGTCTCGACGACCTGGAAAGAACCGAGGGGGACGCCCGGGATTGTCAGAGCGCCGTGAGCATCGGTGGATCCTGTTGCCTCCCAATCGGCGGTGGAGAGGGAGGTGATGCGAAACTCCGCCCCTCCGAGCGTGGCTCCACGCTGCGCCCCGCCCTTCGTCGCCGCATCGCGTTTTCCTATTTGCAGCGTTACCGTGCCTGGTGTATCGGCAAGCTTGACGGTGGAGGGGGTGGGTCCGGTCTCAAACGCGATGCGCTGGGGATCGCGCTGGAAACCCGTCGGCGCGTCCGTTTCGACGACATAATATGCCGTGCCCGGGGCGAGCTCGACAGCCGCCGATCCATCGTCATCTGTTGCGAAGGATCCGATCTTCTGACCGTCAGACCTTTTGAAGATGTCATAGTGCGCCCCGCTCAGCGGGTAGTTGGGATTGCCTGCGGTGCGTGCGGGCTCGTCGCTCGATTTCTCGAACGTGACCTTCACCCGTTTGGACACCGTCACCAAGGCCTGAAAGTCAGCCGACCCACCAGATCCCCTTCGCGCCCCGTTGAGCCATAGGGTGGCGCAGCCGGCTTCGACGCCGCCACCGCCCGCATCGCGGTAGGCGAGGCCCTCTTGGTAGAGCGACCAAGCGGCCTGCTTGACCTGCTGGTCAGATTGCGACTCCCACCGCTCCCGGAACAGCTTGTTGCCGTGGTAGGACTCATGGTTCCCCTGGAAGGTCAACAGGTCGGCGCGTTGCTCTGCGATTGCGAGCCAGACGGCGACCGCCGTTGCAAGTTCTGATTTCTCTGCTGTGAGCCCTGCGAGGGAGGTGACGACTTCACCGTCGTAGCCATGGTAGAGCACGTAATCAAGCTCCGGAATGGAGAGGCCACCGTATCTGGTAAGCTTCTGCCCCACCTGTGGGGTGACCAGATATCCCTGTGCGCAGAAAGCGATGTTGCCAGTCGTCCCTGCATTCATCCGAAACGAGTTGGCGTGGCCATCGCCCTGGTCCTCAAATCGGCGAGCTGAGGTGACCGCCGCCTCCTGTACGTCCCCACCGCGCGCCCTCGCAGGCCCCAGCAACCCGATAGCGCCTATGAGGATGACAAGGGCCAGGCAGGTGGCGAATGTTGTGCGTTTCCAGACCATGAGTCTCCCTCCGTCGGCGATTGCGGGAGACGAGCATATGACGGCGTATCTCACACCAGGGATGTGGAGGCTGCCGCCCTACCGGCGTTCATGTTGCCCTGAATCTATCGGCACATCAGGCCTGCAGATCAGACGGGTTGATGTTGCCCTTATTCAAAAACGGCATCACAGGTTCCTGGCAACATGCCGATGAAAACAGCACAGATCAAAAGAGCGAAAAGAATGGGTGAATCTAAATACCAATGAGACTGAACTGTGTGATACGGGTTCCTCATACGGTTTCTTTCCATGCACTGGAATGAGATTTGGATTGAGAGAAACAAACTTGAATCACAGAATCAGATCAACGAGTACCTCACATTCAAGCTTGTGAGGAGAATTTTTGACTGAGGGGGATGAGTTGTATGGAACCGCAATCTCATGCATTAAAGAAAGAGGTCGTGACGTATTCGAAAATAATGGATAGGAAAGGTCTCGTAAATACTCTCGAAGGAAACTTATCAGTATTGGATAGAGATACCGGATATTTGTATATTACACCTTCAGGTATTCGAAAAAGCATGCTCGATGAGGATATGATTGCTGTCATGGAAGGCGGGAAACAGATTGCTGGGGAGTATAAACGATCCAGCGAGTATCTTCTGCATGAGGCCGCTCTCGCAGCTCGTCCTGATTGTGCGGCGGTTGCACATATCCACGCACCGTATCTAAGTGCTTATGCATATTGCAATAAACCGATTGAGATTAAATGCTCAACGACGTTTTCGCTTGTATTCGAATCGATTCCCTGCTTGCCCTACGGCGAGCCCGGAACGATACATATCGCAGATGGAATTGAAGAGGCTATGCAGGACCATGACCTCGTGCTTCTTGGAAATCATGGCTGTATTGCCATTGGGCAAAGCCTTGAGGACGCGTGCAAAATCGTCGAAGCGGCGGAGGAAGTCCTCAAGATCTACCACATCGCCAAAGAAATCGGACCGGTACATGACATCACAAGCGAGAAGCTCGAATCGCTCTATGAGAATCATCCGGGTAGCCGGCGAAACAGGGCCCGTGCGCGGAATCAGAACCACTAATTTGTGCTGATTGGCGCGTTGTTATCAAAATCAGGCAGGAGGAAGAAAAATGAAGGCAGCAGTGATGTACGGCCCATCTGATATTCGCTTCGAAGAAGTTGAAAGGCCCGCGGTGCCCGATGGAGGATTTATCCTCAAGGTCGTTGCAATTGGTCTGTGTGGGTCAGATATTAGAAACCTGACAACAGATTCGCGAAAAGGCGACTACCCCCATATCTACGGGCATGAGATTACAGGTGTTGTGGATGAGGTAGCTCCTAATTGCACTGAATATCAGCTTGGCGATCGCCTTTACATCTATCCTGTTGATCATTGCCTGAAATGCGAGCCATGTCGCTCAGGGCACAGCGAGAACTGTGAAAATGGAGGAGACTATACCGGCCGACAGGGCGGCTTTGCAGAGTTCGTGCCAGTTACGCGGGAACAGGTCGAACGCGATTCGATCTTCCGAATTCCAGACGGGGTCAGTTTTGATCGGGCGTCGCTCGGAGAGCCCCTTTCATCAGTGTTTGCTTGCCAGGAGAACATAGACGTTACCCTAGGGGATACCGTTGTTATCATCGGTGCGGGTCCCATCGGGTGCTTTCATGCAAAACTTGCAAAGCTGCGTGGTGCAAAACGCGTGATCATGGTCGAGATCAATGATGACCGTCTTGCAATGGCAAAGCGTTTCGGGGTTGATGAGTCCATCAACAGCCTGAAAACCGATCCAATTGAGGAGATCAAGCGTCTCACAGATGGACAGGGAGCCGATAAAGTCATCTCTGCTAACCCGTCAACGAAAGCACAGGCTCAATCTATCTTTATGGCGAAAAAGGGCGGCATTGTTGTGTTTTTCGGTGGAGTGCCCAAGGGATCTCTGACAGAGATTGATACCAACCATATTCACTATTGGAACTTGTGGATCTATGGTCATTATGGTGCGAGTAGTTGTCAGGTCCAGCGTGCGTTTGAACTTGCCATCTCTGACAGTTTTAATGCAGAAGATTTCATCACCCACACCCTCCCTCTGTCTGAGGTAAATCAAGGGATTGAGCTGACTCGCAGCGGGAAGGCCATCAAAGTCGTTCTACATCCCTAGTCACCGCACCCTCTTAGTTCCAATTGATTTTTAGGATTGGGGATTACTATGCCAAAAAGTGAGCTTAAGGTGCTGGTTGCCTGTGGCAGCGGCGTCGCAACATCAACGGTTGCTCAGGAAGCTGTGAAGCGAATCTGCAAACAAGCTGGAATACCGATCAGCATTACCAAATCGACGATGAACGAGATCCAGAGCATGCAGGATATTGTCGATGTGATTATGGTCACAACGAATTACCGCAAACCGGTGACGAAGCCCCTGATAAAGGTGTTCGGCCTCATCTCTGGGATTAACCAAGAGTCGGTCGAAAAAGAGATCGTCGACACCTGCACGCGTCTTCTGAATGAAAGCTGATTTTCAAACAAAAAAAGGAGATAATAATGGACACTTTGCTAGAGGTAACGCAATCCATTATTAACATGGGGGCAGTAGTTCTACTTCCGATCTTCATTCTTATCCTGGGCCTAGTTTTTGGCATGAAGTTTGGTCAAGCTTTAAAGGCGGGCTTGATGGTCGGCATCGGCTTTAATGGACTGAATCTCGTGGTTGGTTTGCTTACCACAACGATCAAACCTGTTTCCGATTACTATGCAGCCATGGGTTCAGGATTCACAACGTTAGATCTTGGATTTGCGGTAACAGGTGCCGCCTCTTGGACAACCCCGTTTGCGCCGCTATGCGTACCGTTGTTTGTTCTTGCGAATTTCATACTGATATTTGTATTTAAGCGCAAAGTATTCAATGTTGACATGTGGAACTTCATTCACTTCCTCATCCCAGCTGGCCTTGCATACGCGCTGTGGGGAAACGTTGTGATCGGGCTGCTTGTCGCAGTCTCCCTTTATGTTATTGATCTTCTGGTTGCAGAGATGATTGCCCCAAAGTGGCAGGAGTACTTCGGGCTTGAGGGAACCACATGCTCGACATTCTCGTTCATAACGTTCATGTACCCTCTCTCGTGGCTCCTCAATAGGGTGTTTGATCGCATCCCAGGCTTTAAAGACCTCGATATCAATATGGATCAACTCGAGAACAAGCTTGGTCCATTTGGTGAGTCAGCATTTATCGGGCTGTTCGTCGGCATCATCTTGGGTGTTCTCACGCAGCAGACCGTCTCCACGACCCTATCTATTGGTATGGGGATCGCAAGCGTGCTCATCCTGGTCCCTCGCATGGTCACCGTAATGATGGAGGGCATGACGCCTATCGGGAACGCCGCCAGTTCCTTCATGAAAAAGCACGTGGGTGAGGATGCAGAGCTGTGGATCGGAATGGATGTCGCCCTCGGCCTTGGTGATCCGGCATGCGTAACTTGCACGGCGATTTGCTTGCCGATCACAATCCTGTTCGCCTTTATTATTCCGGGAATGACCTATTTTCCGATTGGCTTGTTGACAATCGTGTGCTACACCACGGTATTCTGCGTTATGGCGAGCAATGGAAACTTAGTCCGAAGCCTCATCTGCTCGATTGTTAGCATGTTTCTTATTGCATTTTTTGCCAATCTGTTCGTTCCTGAGGCGACCGCATTTCTTTCGGTGACAGGGGTCGATCTCGGTGGCAGCGCCGCTACTGATGGATTCTTCGGGTTTAACCTGGCAGACATCCTGCTTTCTCTGGTCCACAGGCTTATTGGATAGCATGAGGTAGAGATATGTCAATGAAAACGGAGTGCTTGGCTACTGAAGGAGCTGCTGAAGACTGGGAGGAGGCAATTCGAATGTGCGGCAGTCGCATCGTGGAGGCTGGCTATGCAGAGCCTGGATTTATCGACGAATGCATTAAGCGGGAAATCGAATATCCAACCGGTCTTCCCAGCGAGGTTCCTGTTGCAATGCCCCACTGCATGAGTCGACATATCAAAGAGAATTGCATCTGCTTCCTCAAGCTTAAACAGCCCGTGTCCTTCAGGCGTATGGATGACGATGAGCAGGTGGTCAATACACGCTACGTGTTCAATCTTGCACTTAAGGCTGATGACCACCTGCAATTTCTTCAGCGCCTCATGACCATGCTTATGGATCGCTCGGCACTCGAGCGCTTCTGTGAAGCTCCGATCGATAAAATACCAGCACTGCTTTCACGGGAGCTTAATGTGGGAATGAGTTGCGCGGATTAAAGGACAACCTGCGTGACGCGCTGTGCATAGAGGGGTGTTGAGGCGCGAGATGAGGAAGAGGAGCACTGAGATTCTTGAGCAGGTTGTCTGCCACCCCAGTGCATCGACAACCATAGAGAGGTTTTCCACTCAATACGGTGTATCAGAGCGGACCATCAAGAATGATCTCAAGGAGATAAACAGTTTCCTTAAGTCTAGGCAGATAGCAGGCAGGATACTAACTAATCACGATGGTAGCTTGGGATTGACGGGCGGTATCTCGCCCGCTGCAGTGCTCTCATCTCTTAAATCGCTCGACACCTACTCATACCGTCTATCTGCAGAAGAAAGGCGAATCTACATCGTTGCATCCCTGCTTTCAGCAGATGGATACTGCACAATGCAAGCCATTGCAAATGAGCTCTGCGTAGCACGGAACACAGTGGTGGCAGATATCGAGGTTTTAGATAAGGAGATCGCGGAATATGGTGCGGAGCTGGCCTTAGTTCCAGGAAAGGGGATGGAGCTTTCATGCTCCGAGGGCCAGCGCTTCGAGCTTCTCTTCGACCTCTACAGATCGGTCGCAAGCAATACCGAGGGGGAAGGGTTCTTTCAGCGCTTGGTTCTCGGGAAGTTTTCCCCTCGGTTCAGCTACTCGGCTATTTTTGAAAGTGTTCGCGAGTTCATGGATGTGAACAAGCTCGTTCTCATGGACTCTGATCTTTACAACGTAGTTCTTTACATCTTTGTCGCGGTGAATTTTTTTGGTCAGGATGGACGTGATGAGGGCTTGAGGACAACACCTTCGGAGCCTTCAGATGCAGCGCTTGTGCTGTATTACGTTGGATATAAGCTGGGCGCTTCGGTCTCTGCTGAGACAGTCGCTAGATTTAGGAAGTATCTAGAAAGGAACGGTCTCTCTAGGTTTATCAAGAGCGTTGATCAGATTGATTTCTGTATGGCGATCTCCCGTTTTTGTCGGCTATTGACTCCGAGGGACCGTATCAAATATCCCAAGACAGTGTACTCGTTGAAGCGCTTCTCGCCCATATTATGAGTATCAAGGACTGGGGCTCTATCGAAATCGAACTGCCCACTGAGAGCACGGGGATTGACTACAAGCGACTTGAAATGCTCGTCGATCGATATGTGTGGATACTTGAAGAGCAGCTCTCCCACTCACTGAGCATCAACGTGAAGAGATCAATAGTTATACATATCTGTGCTGCGATTATCAGAAACCGTCAAATTTCAAATCGACTCTCAGTTGCGATCGCCTGTCCGTCTAGTGTCGCGACGGGGAAATACCTTGAGGCTCAGATAAAAACGTACTTCGATTTCAAAATCGTTGGATTGTTCTCTGCAAGAGAAATACTCGATGTAATAGAGCGGAAGGACATCCATGTAGACTTGATTATCTCGACGGTGTTCATTCCAGCCGACCAAATCAAGGTAATAAAGGTTCGTCCATTTCTTGGGATGGACGATCTGAATCGAATTCAGAAAGCCGCTTTACAAGAGAGAGGAGGGGCGACTGGAGCTCATAGAGACATGCTGGACAGCTTTATCCAGGCAAACGTGGTAGATAAGGACCTTGCCCAAAATCTTCAATCAGCAGTGCACAATACATTCGATGCATATTATCAGGCGAATGTGCGGTTGGAGCAGAACGAACTTGCCGGACTGTTGCGACAAGAGAAAATTCGAATTCTATACAGCGGGACTCTTACGTGGGAAGAGGGTATTAAGCAGGCTGCGGAGCCTCTGATTCAGACCGGCGATATTGACCGCCATTACGTAGATGCGATGATCGACAACGTAAAGGAATATGGGGATTACTTTGTGGTGGGGAACGGTGTCGCCCTCGCCCATGCAGCTCCGTATGACGGGGTGAACCGAGACTGCTTAAGCCTGCTAGTTTGCAGGGATGGGATAAAGTTTAAAGAGACAAGCAACCTTGTGTACCTGATGTTTTGTTTTGCCGTAAAAGATGTCAGTCAGTACGTCGCCCATCTTGGCTGCATTATCGATATTGGGAAGGATCAAGCAGCTGTTGAGAAGACCCGAAATATGACTAAAACCGGTGATATTTTAAGCTTTTTGTCCAGTCGAACAATCCCTGCGGTCTAAAGGTACAGCGCCGATCCAAGACGTCTCGGATCGGCGCTGTACCTCATTTCAAGCTCTCAACGGCTTTATGTTCGTTAGAGCAGCTTTTCCACCGCGGGCTTCACCACGGTCTCAACGTCGGCCGTGGGCTCAAAGCGCTCAACGACATTGCCCTCGCGGTCGATCAGGAACTTGGTGAAGTTCCATTTGATGTCAGATGACTTCTCCCAGTCTGGGTCTGCCGCGCTGAGGATCTCGACGAGCTTCGGGGTGATTCGGTGGTTGGGGTCGAAGCCGGCGAAGCCGCGCTGGCTTTTCAGCCAGGTGTACAGCTCGCTCTCGTTCTCGCCGTTGACCTCGATTTTCTCAAACTGCGGGAAGGTCACGCCGAAGCGGCCGGTGCAGAAGGTGTGGATCTCGTCTGCGCTGCCTGGGGCCTGCTCGCCAAACTGGTTGCACGGGAGGTCGATGATCTCAAGTCCCTTGTCAGCGAGCTCTTCGTAGAGTTTCTGCAGATCAGCATAGGTTGGGGTGAAGCCGCACTCCGTGGCGGTGTTCACCACGAGCAGGACCTTGCCCTTGTAATCGGCGAGGCTTACATCCTTGCCCTCGCGGTCCTTGATGCTGAAATCGTAAATGGTGCTCATGGGCTTCTCCAATCAAGACGACACGGTGCGGTTCAGACTGAAGGCGCGCCTGCGGGGCGCTCCTGTGAATCTGATGCCCGGGCGTTCATCTTGTATGCACTGGAAACGCATATTTCAGGATCGAGCAGAAAAGCGGCAAACCGATCGTGATCGGCCCGCGGATGGACGGCCGCTCACGGCCTGTGCGTCACATGCGTTCTCAACACCGTCTCGAGCCCCGATAGGCCGAGGTGCACGACGGCCGCCAGCCCCGCGCAGAGCAGGGTCCCGCCGACGATCTTGTACTCGTTCATGGTTCTGAGACCGCTGAAGAGTATCTCGCCGAGCCCCCCGGCGTTGATGGTGGCGGCGATGGTCGCGATGCCGATCGTCGAGATCGCGGCCAAGCGGATGCCGGCGAGGATGAGGGGGAGCGCGAGCGGGAGCTGCACCTTCACGAGGATCTGCCGGTCACTCATGCCCATACCGCGTGCAGCCTCGATGATGGCGGGGTCAACGCTTTCGAGCCCCTCGGTGAAGTTGCGCACGAGCAGGAACTGATTGTAGGCGACCATGACGGCGACCGCCGTGGTGAACCCCAGACCGGTCAGCGGTATGAGCAGGGGGGAACAGGGCGAGACTCGGGATGGTGTAGACCGCGCCGAGCACCGACAGGACGAACTGCCCCACACGCTGAGACCGTCTCAGCAGCAGGGTTATCACGATGGCGACACCCAGAGAGCATGCGAGGACAATTCCGACGAGTATCAGGTGCTCGATAAGGGCTTCGCTGAACTTGTCCGCATGTCGCGACCAGTAGGTGAGGTAGTCGGCCATCAGGCCACCGTCCCCGGCTCCGTGATGCCCGGCGTCAGCCAGCCCCCGGCTTCCGGGAGCTCCCGCACAAAGGGGTTTGCCGGCTGCGTTCTGATGATCTCAGGTCGATCGTACTGCTGCACCTTGCCCTGGTCGAGCACGAGCACCTTGGTACCAAGCTTGAATGCCTCCGCGACGTCATGGGTCACGAAGATGAAGGTCTTGTTCGATCCGCGGTGGATGCGCAGCAGCTCGTCTTGGAGCGTTGCGCGCGTGATGGCATCGAGTGCCCCGAAGGGCTCATCGAAGAGCATGATCTCGGGCTTCGCGGCGAGTGCGCGGGCGATGCCGACGCGCTGCTGCTGGCCGCCGGAGAGCTGGGAGGGATAGCGGTCGCGAAACTCGTCGGGATCGAGGTCCACAAGGCCAAGCAGGTAGTCGACGCGCTCGTCGATGCGGGTTTGGTCCCACTTGAGGATCTTCGGCACCGTCGCGACGTTGTCCCTGACCGTCATGTGCGGGAAGAGGCCGATCTGCTGGATCACGTAGCCGATACCGCGCCTGAGCTCCACCGGATCGACCTCGTGCACATCGCGGCCCTCCACGAGCACCGCGCCCTCGTCGGGATCATGGAGTCGGTTGATGAGCTTGATGAAGGTGGACTTGCCACCGCCCGAGGTGCCGAGCACACAGACGAGCTCGCCCCGTTCGATCGTGAGGTTCACACGGTTGAGCGCGGGATGGGGCATGCCCTCGAAGCGCTTCGAGACGTTTTTGAATTCAACGGCGGTGACCATGGCCGGTTCCTTCCGCTCCTGTCTTAGAGCTGGTCTTTGATGTTGTCATCGAAGTACGTGGCGGCGACGCCCTCGAAGTCCTCCTTGTCGATATCGACCTCGGTGTTGAGCTTGGTGAGCTCAGAGGTGGTGAGCACGGCGTTCAAGGCGGCTGAGATCTCGGGGTGCTCGCTGAGCACCGATGCCCGCACGACGGGGATCACGTTGTAGGGAGGCCAGACGTGCTTGTCGTCCTCGAGGAGGGTGTAGGTGTCGGTCTCGGTGAGGCGACCCTCGGTGGTGTAGGCGGGTGCAACATCAGCTTCGTCGTTCTTCAGAACCTCGTACTTCAGGCTGTTGTCGTATACGCGGCTCGACTTCCACGCGAAGGGCCCGTAGGTCTGCTCGAGGGCTGGCATGCCGTCCTCGCGCTCGTCGAACTCTCCTTGGGAGGCAAAACGGAGGTCGGAGGCGTGCTGCTGGAGCTCGGAGATGGTGGAGATCCCGTACTGCTTAGCCGCCCTGGTGGCGATGACGAGCCCCTGCGAGTCCGTGGCCTCGGCACGGTTGAGGACCTCGAGGTCGAACTGCTCCAGATATTGCTCCTTGACCCTCTCGTACGCCTTCTCCGGGTCGGTTTCGACGGCGTCTTTCAGGATGCTGATCAGGGCGGTTCCGGTGTACTCGGGGTACAGGTCGATGTCGCCTGATGTGATGGCCGTGTGGATCACCGAGCTTGAGATGTCGAAGGTGCGGGTGACGCTGAACCCGACATGCTCCAGGGCGAGCGCGCAGAGTTCGGAGAGGATCTCGCCTTCGGTGAAGTCCTTCGATCCGACGACGACGGTACCGAGCGATCCGGCGCCGGCCGAGCCGCCGCTCGACTAGAGGACGAGCAGGCCGAGAGGCCCAAGGGGACCGCTACGGTCCCGAAGCCTGCAAGTGCGATAGCCCCGAACTGACGGCGGGTGAGAGCACGGCAACGGAGACGCCGCCAACCAGGAGGAGATCGGTGCGCATGAGTCCCATGCCGGTGAAGATGATCTCGCCGAGGCCGCCACCTCCTATGTAGGCGGCGAGGGTCGCGCTGGCAACCACCTCGGTTGCCGCTGTGCGGAACCCCGCGAAGGCGGCAGGGAAGGCGAGAGGGATCTTGATGGTCCAGAACAGTCTGGCGGGACCCATGCCCATGCCGCGGGCCGCCTCGAGCACATCCTCGGGGAGCTCGCGGAAGGCGAGGGAGGTGTTGACAAGGGTGGGAGGGATGGCGAGCACAGAGAGGGCGACCAGGGCGGGCAAGGTGCCGGTACCGAGAAGGGGGACGAGGAAGATCAGGATAGCGAGGCTCGGAATGACACGGAGGATGCTCGGGGTGCCAACCGAGATGCGCTCGATCACCGGGTGGCTTGAGCATAGAATCCCCAAGGGAACGGCGATGACGCTCGCGACGGCCAGGGCCAGGGTGCTTACCTCGATGTGCTCGAGGAGCAGCCGCAAGAACTCAGCGCCGTTTGCCGAGAAATATGTGAGGACATCTTGCATGCCTTCGCCCCTTCCGTTCTGTTCTTGATACCTGTCTACCGTCTTTCGAACGCCTGGCCCTGCGATAAAGCGAGCAGAACCCCGACAAAGTTACATATATTGAACATTAGTTATGGAAATGTCGCTTTGTATTGCAGGAAATACGACGGCACAGCAGTGGGGTAACCTCGTCGTTCTCGGTCATATACATGCGTTTGGTTTCTCAGCCTGGTGCACCCTTATACGGATGCCCCGTTCGGCGCCTGACGGTCATGTGGCAGGCAATTTCCTTCTTGTCGGGCCATCGTGCGCAGGCTATACTCAAGTACGCGCTATCTATAGTGCGCAGGCACACGCGGGTGTCGCCAAGTGGTAAGGCATCAGCTTCCCAAGCTGATATGCGCGGGTTCGAGTCCCGTCACCCGCTCCAGTGATGACATGCAGGTCAGAGGTCCCGCGCTTCTGGCCTTTTTTGTTTCTGTATCGGCGTTGCAGCGATTCCGCGCCGCTTCTTCGGTCAAAACAGATAAGGAGCGAGCGCCGGCTCTTGCAGACCAGCGCTCGTATTTCCACGGGAGGGCCCGGGCGAGAACCCCGTCCTACGTGCGTCCCTGATGCAGCTCACCGCGGAGAGTCATCTCCCGAACTTCTCCGCCCGGTCTATGAGCGACCCGGACGCAGGATCTCAGCCGGCAGCGCTTCGATCAGCCGCAGCCAGATCTCGCTGGCAGTGGAGTAGGAGGGCACAGCATGGCGCAGCCGCTCGATGGGAACCTCTCCCGTGACGGCGATCGTGGCGGCGTGGATGAGCTCACCGGCCTCGGGACCAACGAAGGTGGCGCCTACAATCGCCCGGCTGGTCCGGTCGACGACGAGTTTCGCACGGCCGCGCACCCCGTCACGCAGCAGCGCGGCTCCGGCTGCCGCCGTATAGGGAACCTCGGTGGTCACCACATCGATACCGGCCTCGCGCGCCTGCTCCTCGTTCAGGCCCACGGCGCCAACCTGCGGATCGGTGAAGATCACCTGAGGTACGAGGACGTTTTGCGGGGCTGCCTCGGGCTCGCGCCCTGCGGCGATATCTGCGATGCGCTCTCCGATAACGCGCGCCTGGTGCTTGCCCATGTGGGTCAACGGCACGGCACCGCTGGCGTCGCCCACCGCGTAGAGCCAGTCCGGCATCTTTCCGCCGGTGACGTCAGCCGGCGTCAGGCCAACGGAATCAAGGCCGACGGTATCGAGCAGGGGCCTGCGACCGGTGGCGACCAGGAGCTCGTCGGCTTCGATCGTCTCGCCGTCGAGCTCCACGTGCACCACACCATCATGAAGGCGGCCAAGCCCCGGCGCCTCGGCGACGTCTGAGCGCGAGACGGCTTTCGCCTGTGTTCCGGTCAGGACGCGCACGCCGAGCTCCTGAAGGGATTCGCTGACGATCTCGGAGGCGAAGGGCTCGAGCCTGTCCAGCAGGCGCGGCGCACGCACGAGCATCGTGACCTCGCTGCCCAGAGCCGCCATCCAGATGGCGGATTCGCAGGACACCACACCGCCACCGACGATCACCAGGCGCTCGGGGATCTTCGTCACAGCGGTGACATCACGTGAGTCCCAGGGTGCGGCCTCCCGGTACGGGCCGGGGATGACCGGACGCGAACCCGTGGCGAGGATGACCGCCTGACGCGCCTCGATGACGCGCCTGCCCTCGGGGGTGTCGACGGCAACGCGGCGCTCACCCACCAACGTGCCCCAGCCGCGTACGACCTCAAGGTCGACGCCGTGCGCTCAGCGGACCTGGCTGGCGCCATCGTAATGGCTGACCCACGCATCGCGACGGGCCAGCAGGGCATCGCGGTCGACGGTGACGCCGGTGAGGCCAGGGAGGTTGCGCGCGCTCGCGGCGACCTCGAGAGAACGCAGCAGCGCTTTGGAAGGCATGCAGGCGTAGTACGAGCACTCGCCTCCGAGGAGCTCGCCTTCAATGATCACGGCGGACATGTCCGTGCCCTGGACGGCGTATTGCGCGGCGTTCTCGCCTGCCGGGCCGCCGCCGATGACGACGACGTCGTAGACGCTGTTGGCGGCGGTGTACGACGCGTCGGCGCCGGCGTTGTGGGCAGCGGCCTCCGCGGTCTGGGTCTCGAGTGTGGTGGTTCCCGTATTCGGTGCCTGGGTCATGGTGGCTCCTCTCCCGGTTACTTGATCAGGTACGACGCGACGATCTCACCCACGTAGACGGTGTGGGCATCGCGGTTTGCCCCGTGATACGACCCGTCCACATCCTGCGGATACATCTTCTCGCGGATATCGTCGGGGAGTTTCGAGAGGTCGAGCGGTTGGGCGTAGAGGACCTTGCACTCCAGGGTCAGCGGGTACTCCTTGATGGCGGGGACGCTCACGACCTCGGGCTCCACCAGGGTGAGGTGGGCCGCCTCGACCTTATCGACGTCATGACCTGACTGCACGCCACACACCTTGGTGATGAGGGGAATGGGCTTCTCGAGCGGCACGCTGATGGTGAACTCGCCGGTCGCGTCGAGCGGCGCCTTCGTGTAACGGTTCTCACGCACGAGTACGGTGAACGTCGGTCGACTCCATGTGGTGCCGAGTCCACCCCAGCCGATGACCATGCTGTTGAATTTCTCATTCTTGGTGTTGAGCAGGATTCCCTTCGGCAGGGCCTTTGCGATCAGGCCTGCGTACTCGGTGACGTCGACGGTTTCCTTCATGAGCGTTTCTTCCTGTCATGGTGCGTACGCTTGTGCTTATAGCCAAGATGGCCGCTGTTCAAGCACGCGGGCCGGTTTTGGCCGTGAGCTGGTGTGCCTTGGTGTCATGCGCATATGGGCTGGAAAACATACTTGAGACCGTACCTTCATGCAGATCGCCTCTAGGACCGCCTCAAGATGACGTTTTCCACGCTTGATCTGAGGTGCGAGCGTTCCCTCGCGATCGCCGTGGTCGCCAGATGATGAAGCGAGGTGGAAGCCGGCCACGTACATGGTCCTGATGCCCGCGGGCGGGTCCAGCACGCCCGAACACGCCGCAGCCGGGGTCGCCAGATCCGCCCCCAACCGACGCCCCGTGTACAATACCTACGACCCTATTCTCTGCCGCGTTGCGGCCGCTCGCAGGAGGCATCTGCATGATCGATCGGTACACCCGCCCGGAGATGGGCCACATCTTCTCGCTTGAGAATAAGTACGCCGTCTGGCAGGAGATCGAGGTGCTCGCCTGCGAGGCCCAGGCTGAACTTGGTAAGAGCGGCATCACCCGTGAGGAGGCCGCCTGGATCCGCGCGCACGCCGCCTTCAACCGCGCTGAGGTTGACGAGATCGAGGCCGTCACCAACCACGATGTCATCGCCTTCCTCACCAATATGGGCTCCTATATCGATGCCGAGGTCCCCGAGGGCGATCCGAAGCCGAGCCGCTGGGTCCACTACGGCATGACCAGCTCTGATCTGGGTGACACCGCGCTCTGCTACCAGCTCACCCAGGCTTGTGACCTCATCATCGACGACTGCCGCGCCCTCGGCGAGATCTGCCTCCGCCGTGCATTCGAGGAGCGCGACACCCTCTGCGTGGGACGCACCCACGGTATCCACGCTGAGCCCATGACCTTCGGTATGAAGTTCGGGAGCTGGGCTTGGGAGCTGCATCGCGATCTGGAGCGTCTAACCGACGCTCGTAAGAATGTCGCATTCGGGGCGATCTCTGGGGCTGTTGGAACCTACAGCTCCATCGACCCCTTTGTTGAGGAGTATGTCTGCGAGCACCTGGGACTCGCCCACGATCCGCTTTCCACGCAGGTCATCAGTCGCGATCATCATGCCTATCTGGCCGGCGTGCTCGCCACCTGCGCCGCGACCCTCGAGCGCATCGCCACCGAGATCCGCAACCTGCAGAAGACCGACACGCTCGAGGCCGAGGAGCCGTTCAAGAAGGGGCAGAAGGGCAGCTCGGCGATGCCGCACAAGCGCAACCCCATTACCATGGAGAAGGTCTGCGGCCTCTCCCGCGTGGTCAAGGCCAACGCGCAGGTGGCCTTCGACAATGTCGCCCTGTGGCATGAGCGCGACATCTCGCATAGCTCTGCCGAGCGTGTGGCCCAAGCGGACAGTTTCATCGCCCTCGACCATATGTTCCAGTGTATGCTCCGTGTGGTGGATGGCTTGATCCTCTACCCCGCGCGCATGAAGGCGAACCTCGACCAGACGCGGGGGCTCATCTTCTCCTCCAAGGTCCTGCTCGCGCTCGTGGACACCGGCATCACGCGCGAGGATGCCTATAAGATCGTGCAGCGCAACTCCATGGCGGTTTGGGATGACGTGCACAACGCCGTCGAGGGCCCGGGGCTGCGGGAGCGCTTGGAAGCTGATCCCGATTGCACGGTCCCCGCAGAGAAGCTCGATGAGATCTTCGACCCGTGGGACTTCCTTACCCGCGTCGACGTGGTGTTCAAACGGCTTGAGGGACTCTCGTTCTAAGCGGCGCATCTCTTTATTGAAGGAGCATCGCGTTAGACGCGTGGCCGCTGTCTAGCGCGACTTGTTTGAGGTGACAGACGGTGAGGGGTCGGGTGGCGCTACGCCGCCCGACCCCTTTGCCATGAGTGGACGATCTGCCGACCCATGCTAGGAAGATAATGTGAGTCTGCTGCGAGTGCGTACGTGCGCGAGGCGGGTCTCTCAGGTGTGGCAGACGAATGATTGGGGACGCCGTCGGTCCGTAGGAGCGCGTGAACGGGCCCGCGCCAGGACGTTGATGATGGCGGAAGGACCCCAGTCCTCCCCAGAAGACCTCAATGCATAAAAGTACGTCACAATGCATAAAACAATACAATTAAACTGTGCATTAGGGCGCTTGAATAACGACATAGTAGAAAATGTCAGATCTGCATCAAACTGGCTTTCTGGGGCGCAAAATTATCTAACAATAATCAATAAATGGCATTTATATGCTGACAAGGGGGAGTGAGGGTCCCCGGGAGACGCGAGGACCGCCCTAGATTGAGACGATCCAAGGGGTTTTACTTCTGCATATGACTCAGATCTGACATTTTCTACTAGACCGAGCGGACGGGGAGTCGTTTGGAGGTGTAAACATGGGACGCTCCAGTTTCCCACTGATAAAATATTCAATATTCTATATATTCTCTCACATAATAATCTATCCAAACAACATCATAGGTTTTGGACGCGCTGAAAGCAGGAGAAAGGATTGCCCGCCGACTGGTCCCGGCCATGGGTCCAGACCCTGTGCAAATCGGGATCTCCATCTCCCACGAGATAGAGATCCCGCCCATGGCCGCCGATCCATGTGCCAGTCAGAGCCTCCAACCAGCTCAGAAACTCCTTACCAGTCCTCGCCAAGCTCAAGATCAACGCGGCTGTCCCGCAGGGAGCAGTTCTCAGTGAGCAGGCACTCCATCGTCATGCGTTCGCAGCGCACGATTCGGTCGAGTGCTTCCAGTTTGAGCTGCTTCTCGCGGATGAGGTAGTCGCCCACCAGCGCTTTGATGGCCTCGACCCCAAAATACAGCGTGTAGTCGCGGCCCTTGGGGATCGGTCCGGTGACGGCTTCGATCTCGTCCCGTGTGATCGCGAGCGCCTCTTCAAGTGTCTTGCCCGGCAGCATCTGCGAAATGGCTGCGGCGCAGGCGATGGCGGCCAGGCAACCGTGGCTGCGAAAGCCGACCTGTTCAAAAATGTCGGTTGCAGGGTTGATGCGTGCGAAGAGCTGCATCTGCACCGTGCCGCGCTTCTCCTTGCCCACGCTGCAGAACGCGTTGGCACCGTCGGGGATGCCGCTGGTGCGTGCATCGGCGATGAGATCGAGCGTCTCGTTCGCGTACTCGGTGATGGGGGCATCGTTCTCAATCTGGTACATGTCAGGGGTCCGGAGGAGGGGAGTGTCCTCGGTCAGGTGCTTGGGCATGAGATTCCTTTCCAAAACGGTACGAGGGCCAGGCAGATCACACTGCGGTCGACATCAGGGATTTTGCGGCTTCTCAACCTCATACCACTCGGCGAGCGCCTGTGCCTGGGCATCGCTGAGATATAGGGAAGAGTAGTAGTTGACGACACCGTTGCTGGCTCTGACCTCATGGATGTCGGGGAATGATCCGTCGGCCACCACCTGATCGAACACCTGAGCGGTCTTCGAGGGCGCCCAGAGGTAGGGCGGGTTCATGAAGGTATCGCGTGAGACGGGACGCGGGTACAGGCGCGATTCCGTGCGCACCATGTCAATGAAGGTCGAGAGGTCATCGTCTTCGGATGTCATGAAGAGGGCGTGGGCGAAGCTGTGTGAGAGCAGCGGCTTGGAGTACAGGTAGACCGTCTTTTTTCCGAAGAGCATGACCACATCTGCAACGGAGAGTTCAGGCAGGGGATCGTCGTCCGTGTGTTCGACGCCTTCGAGCTGCACGTCGAGGGGAGCGGGTGCAGGGGGCTCATTGAGCGCGGGGGAGTCGTCGGCGTGGTCGTGCGATTCGATGTAGTCGATCAGGGATTCCTCGAACGCCTTGGCATTCCATCCGGCAGGGGCGAGCGAGAGCTTGCGCCATCGAGCCGGTGTGGTGAGCTTTCCCTCGTACGAGCGCTGGCGCATATCGCTGAGGGCGCGATCCCACGCGCGGATGAGTGCATTCCGCTTGCGGATCTCGACGCGCTCCTCGTCAGAAAGCGGGGCGACGTCTAGATCCGCAGTGCCGGGGTCTGCGGCGTCCTCGAGTTGAGCGGCGTTCGTTGAAGATGGCGCGGCCGCAGGGTCGCCGGCGGGGCTGACGACGCCCTCCGCGACGCTCATGTTTGTGTCAGGCAGGGATCCTGAGCCCGTTTCCATATCCCGGGCCAACGAACCCACGAGGTCATCATGTGTCTCGCTGACCTTCTCTGCGTCCATCGAGGACGTATGAATTCCCTCACGTGCGAAGGCATCGCGCCCGTCGAGCCCTTCGCTCACGGAACGATCTCGATCGACCATAACGCCTCCCCACGACGGTCGAAAACCCTGCAGAACATCTCGCATCAGTGTAGTACAAGGTATACTGTTGCATCACCTGGTTCAGGGTACCCTGTGGGAAAAGGAGAGGTAAACGGTGCAAAGCGCAGGTCAGCAAGGCAGCGGTGCAGCGAGCATGCCCCCGCTCAGCCTTGAGGGCTACCGGATCCTGCTTCCCTCGGTCGCCGGCATCTCGCTTGCCGCCGCCGTGGTCAACATCACCATCCAGCAGGCCCATGCCAGCACCGGCATTTCAACCTATGACGGATGGTCGCTCATCGCGGCCTCGGTGGTCATCGGCGCGCTTTTCCTCTCGACGCTGGTCGTGAAGCGGTTCTCGAAGCGCTCCATCTCGCTTGGAGTCTTCATCTCCATCCATTTGGGCGGCCTCGGCTCGCTTGCCCTTGCGTCGGCCGATGCGGCCGGCGTCCCCCTGCTTGCTCCCGTTGACCTGCTGCTCCAGGCGGGGGTCACCCTCGGTGCCACGCTTCTGCAGTTTTATTGGCTGCGCAAGCTGCGGGGCACCTCGGCGCAAGCCGTGGTCGTCGTGGTGTTCTCCGCCCTCGCCCTCGCCGAGGCCCTCACCTTCGCGCTCTCCTTCATGCCGGCGATGGTAGGTCACTTCACCTGTGTCGCCCTGATGTTCATGCAGTTCGGACCCGTTCGCACCTCACGAGTCATGGGCGTCCCGAGCGACTCCTTCCCAGCCGTTTCGGAGAGCTACTTCGGCACCGACGAGAATCATTTCTCAAACAGGAGCTTCCTGGTGGTCGCGGCGCTCGGCATCTGGTTCATCTCGATCCCCATGGGCATGGGACGGGGATTTCCCGTGGGCCAGGCCATCCATCTCAACCCGGCGTCGCGCGCGATCGTTCTCGTGGCGGTCATCGTCGTCTCGGCGCTCTGGGTCCGGTTCGCGCTCGTGTCGCGCATGCGGGCGCTCACTACCAGCATATGGGTGGCGATGGAGCTTCTGCTCGGGGTCGGCACGATCCTCTTCGCCCTCGTCCCCGCCGACCCGTCCATGGGCGCGGCCCTCGTCCTCGCATCTTCCCTCGTGCTGCAGGCCTTCGTCTGGTACATGACCATCGCCTTCATCAGCTTCGGCTGGCGCGATCCGTACTACTACGCCTGTGCGGCGTGGATCGCCATGAACATCCTCACGGTGGCTGGGATGCATGTGGATGCCCTGATCACCGCAGTCGTTCCCTCCAATGCCGCGGCCATCATCGCATTCATGGGCTTCTTCGTGCTCATCAGCGCTCAGGTGGTCTACACGCGGCTGCTCGCATCGCCGAGCGAGCAGGGGGAGGTGCAGGCGGCTGCTGAGGTTGCGGCGGCCAAGGCGGCACGCGCGGCTGAGGACCCGGACGGCCTCCAGGAGGGGGATGCTCCCCGCCGCCCGCTCATGGGCGTGCTCGCCATCTCCCCGCAGGAGGAGGTCGCGCTGCCGAGCAGGTCCCCCGATGTGCACATCGCCACCTCGGTGCTGGAGATCGGCCAGCGATTCGGCCTCACCGGACGCGAGGTCGAGGTGCTCACGCTCTATGCGCTCGGTCACACTCAGGCGCGCGTCAGCGATGAGCTGCAGCTCTCACCCAACACGGTGCACACCCATATCAAGCGCATCTACGACAAGACCGATCTGCACTCGCGCCAGGAGATCCTGGACTACATCAACGAGTACGGCCGTTAGTCGTTGAGGAGCCGGTGGCCCGGGCCTCGCCGCCTGACAATTTGCCGTCCGTGTCGCATCCGGATGCGGGGTTGAGGGCGGGGTTGAGAGCCGCTGACAGTTCACAATTCTGCCTTTCGACCACGGAAAAAGACCGAATCCTGCACTGTCAGCTCAGGGGGTCGGTGCTGACAGTGCAGGATTCGGTCTAGAACGGGCCTGAAACGTCGAATTATGTACTGTCAGCATTATGTACTGTCAGCAAGCAGCCACGAGCGGTGCGGGCCGCAACGTGTGGCAGCCTCTCTCTCGCGCAGCAGTGCCTACGCCACTCCGTCGGCCTCGCGGGCTGCTGCCACCTGCTTTGCCGCGGCGTCTGCGAACCAGCTGCGCTCGCCCTCGGGGAGCAGGGTCCGGAGACGGTCCCGCTCGGTGTTCATGCCGATGAAGATCTGTCGCATCATGACGAGCACCAGGTAGCGCCCTTTGCGGGTGAGGGTCAGCTCGTCGGCGTTGTTGACGTCGAACGCCCCGTTGGCAGCGAGGTAACCGTACTCAACCGGCAGGTCGTACTGGATGTAGCGACCGAAGTCCTGCCTCCAGCGCCGATTGTCCAGGCGCAGGCCGAAGAGCTCGCGGCCCATGCGGTAGCGCTTCGCGTTGGCCGCGCCCATGTCGATCTTGCTTGCGACGCTGAGGCTTCCGCGTTCAACGCGGTCACAGTAGCCCGAGAGCGAGGAGTCGTTGTTGTGGATCACGCTGCCCAGGAACGAGTACCCGCCGCAGCCAGCGGCAACGAACTCGCCGTAATCGACCACGTACTCGTCGATCATGGCGTCGCGATCCCGCGCGAAGGTGTAGACGTCGGTGGCGTAGAACCCCGCGCCACTGCCCTCCACGGGGGCGGTCATCTGGTCGAAGATCGTGTTGTAGAGGGCGCGTTCGTTTCGGTAGTCAACCTGCCCGTGGAAGCAGGTCTGCATGAGATGCTCGGACCCAGGGGAGGCCATGAGCGGGTAGTAGGTGATCTGGTTGGCGCCGGTGGTCTTGAAGGTCTCGATGTCGCGCAGGACCATTTCAGGCGTCTGGCCGGGGAAGTTGAAGATCATGTCCACGTTGAAGGTCTGGAACATGTCCGCGACGTTCTGGATGCGCTGGACGATCTCCTCGGCGCTCCCGTACTTGTTGTAGCGGTCCATGCGCGTGAGCAGGCCGTTGTCGAAGCTCTGCACGCCGACGGAGAAGCGCTGCACCATGCGTGAGAGGCGACTCAGCCGCTCTCGGTCGAGGTGTGGCGGGTTCGTCTCGCTCGACACCTCGGTAATGGTGGGGAAGAGCTCGCGCATGTAGTCGATCGTGCGCTCGAGCTCGTCCATCATGATCGTGGGTGTGCCTCCGCCGATGTAGGCGCTCGGCGGCTGGTATCCGAGGTCGTGGATCATCTTGAGCTCGGCGCGCAGGGCCTTGAAGTAGCGTCGGCCCAGCTCCTCCTTATAGGGGAAGCGCGTGAACGAGCAGTAGGGGCAGAGCACGTCGCAGAACGGGACGTGCACGTAGAGCAGGTACTCATGGCCGGGAACGGGTGCGGGGAGCGTCGACTCCGCCACGGTCTTCGACTTGAACAGGTTCACGGCGCCCAAGCCGATGGTCTTGGACAGCAGGCGTTCTGAAAGCATCGATCATCCTCCTGATTGCAATTCCGTCCATTGTGAACCCTCGGGGGACGGTTGGGCGCGAGAACGACCTCGCAAGCCCAGCGATTCACCCCGCGCACAGACAGATGTCGATGGGGCATGCGCTTTGCAGACAAGCGAATAGACCAGATCCCGGAGCGCGGTTTGCGGCCCCGACACCATGGAGGCCGGGTCGTGCTGGTTGCCGCCTACCCCCGCCCCGCATGCCCTACGCCGGTCCTCGTAGGCACAGCTGCCGTCGCGCCTCTCAAACGGGCTCTCTACACATTGTTGTGCCCCTTTCCTGGCGAATTCTCGCAGGCCCGTCGATGAGGTCACCTATAATAGGTGACGTCCTTGAGCTGGAATTCCTTGTTTCGATTGCAAAGTTACCACCAAGAAGGGGACGCGTCGCTACACGGACGCTCCACAATGGACGGTGGTGAGATAGGCGTGCGTCGCCGCGCGCCGTATCGGCATGGAAACGTGCGCCCCCGCTGAGGGCGCAGAGCAGTTAGGGGAGGGAACTATGAAAGAGAACACCGCCTTGGAGCATGTCGGCTCCGGCGCGGACCGCCTCGACCCCTTCTTCACCCGTCGCGGGTTTGTGAAGGTCTCAGGCGCGTTCGTCGCGAGCATGGCGGCGCTCGGGTTGCTGCCCGAGACGGCCGTCGCCGCTCCCGCGAACTCAAAGGGGAAGGTCGACTTCTACGCGACCCCGAGCCATGTGCTCAAGGTCAACCGCGCGCGCTGCACGGGATGCCAGCGTTGCGAGATGAGCTGCACGCTCAAGAACGACGGCACCTCGCAGCCGGCGGCCGCGCGCATCCACGTGAACGACGGTTTGAACTACGGCTCCGAGCTCGGATCCGGCGACGGCGTGTACTACTCCATGGAGTGGAACGTCCGCACCTGCCACATGTGCAAGACCGCGCTCTGCCAGACGGCCTGCCCGTACGGCGCCATCCGCACGGAAGACAGCGGCGTGCGCGACGTCGACCCCGAGCGCTGCGTGGGCTGCGGCACCTGCGTCGCCGCCTGCCCGTGGCACATGCCCGTGGTCAACACGCAGACGGCGAAGTCAACCAAGTGCATCGCCTGCGGCCGCTGCGCGGACCAGTGCCCCAACGGTGCCCTCGAGCTCGTCAAGTGGGAGGATGTCAACCACTCCTCCGGCCCGACCCGCCAGGAGAATCCGCTGCCGCTTGTGAGCGAGCAGCAGGATTTCATCGCCGGCGGCAAGCTCGCGTAAGCGTTAGGAGATAGGCATGGCTGATATTTCATACGGGTGGGCGGGCTACATCGCGCGCGTCAACCTTTCTACGGGAAGCATCACCGAGGAGTCCGACGCCGATCTGCAGCAGAACTACATCGGCGGCATGGGCTTCGCGAACAAGATCATGTACGACGAGGTCCCCGCGGGCACCGACTGGATGGACGAGGAGAACAAGGCCGTCCTGGCCGTCGGGCCCCTCACGGGAGCCGGCGTGCCGCTGGCGGGCCGCTCCACCTGGGCGACGCTCTCCACGTTCACGACGGACCACCTTGTGGTGGACTGCCACTGCGGCGGTCAGCTGGGCGCCAAGCTCAAGTTCTCGGGCCACGATGGCCTGATCATCGAGGGCAAGGCTGACAAGCCGGTCTACATCCACATCGATGACGACAAGATCGCGATCGAGGACGCCTCGGCCCTGTGGGGCAAGGGCACCCGCGAGACCACCGAGGCGCTCTGCAAGAAGCACGGTCTCGACTGCTGCGTGGCCGCCATCGGCCCGGCGGGCGAGAACATGCTGCCTTACGCCTGCGTCATCAACTCCCGCTCGCACTCCGCGGGTGCGGGCCTGGGTGCGGTCCTCGGCTCCAAGAAGGTCAAGGCCGTCGTCGTGCGCGGCACCAAGGCCGTCAACGTGGCCGACCCGCAGATGGTCGCCGACCTCTCGGATTACATGATCGCCCAGGTGCTCGGCTCGAACAACAACCACGTGGTGCCGAGCACCCAGCAGTCCTGGGCCGAGTACTACGACAAGGGGTCCCGCTGGACGGCCAGGAAGGGCCTGTACTGGGCGGCCGCCGAGGGCGGCCCCATCGAGACGGGCGAGCCGAAGCCCTTCGAGCCCAACACCATGGGCTACCGCTGCATGAAGTCGACGAAGGACCTCGGCCCCGAGGCGGAGAAGTACACGGTCAAGATGGGTGGCTGCCACGGTTGCCCCGTCCGCTGCTACGCCCATGTCAAGCACCCCACCGTGCTCGAGAAGACCGGCTACGAGTCCATGGGCAACACCTGCGTGCCGAACTTCCCGTTCTCGGCGTACATGCAGTCCATGATGAAGGTCCCGGGCACCGCCACCGACGACGGCAAGCTCACCGAGCAGGCCGTGATCTACAACCTGCTGATCCAGGCCACCGTCGACGACCTCGGTCTCTGGTGCAACTACGCGCAGCTCTACCGCGACATCGCCCACACCTATGTTGACGGCATCCTCGAGCGCGAGCTCGGTGACCAGTTCGCCGGCTACGAGTTCGACAAGATCATGACCGGTGACGGCACGCCGTTCATCAAGATCCTCACGGACATCGCCTCCAACGACACGGAGAACAAGCCGATCTCCTGGCTGGGTCACGGGCCTGAGGTCTGGACCAAGCAGTGGAACGACGAGTCCTGGTTCGACGACAAGCGCTCGGCCCTCATCAACTACCGCGGCTGGCCCGTTCACCACTCCATCGAGTGCTTCGGCCAGGTGGGCGGCCTCTACAACATGATGTTCAACCGCGACGACATGATCCACTCCGCGGTGAACTTCCAGGGCTGCGGCCTGCCCATCGAGCTCAAGCAGGAGATGGGCAAGGAGATGTGGGGCGAGGGCGCCGTCGACGCCGACAAGAACTACACCCCCATCAACGACGCCAAGGTTGAGTTCGTCTGGTGGAGCATCGTCACCGATGTCCTGCACGACTCGCTCACCCTCTGCAACTGGGTGTGGCCTATGGCCATGGCGCCGGCCAAGGAGCGTAGCTACCGCGGCGACCTCGATCTCGAGGCCCAGTTCTACACGGCGGTGACCGGGCACAAGGTCACGATCGACGACCTCTACAAGTCTGCCGAGCGCATCATGACCCTGCAGCGCGCCGCCACTGTGCGCGGCATGCGCGACAAGGACGGCAACATCGGCTGCAACGACATGCGCGGCGTGCACGACGTCATCACCGAGTGGGTCTTCACCATCGACCCGGACATCCAGGTCTTCACCGCCGGCACCATCAAGATGGACCGCGACGACTGGAAGCAGTCGCTCACGATGCTCTACAAGCGGTTCGGCTGGGACGAGGAGCTCGGTTGCCCCACGCGCGCCTGCCTCGAGGACCTCGATATGAAGGGTGTCGCCGACGATCTCGACGGCCTCGGCCTTCTCGGCAAGGATGGTGCGAAGTATGATGATCGTACGCGCACCTACGACCGGGTTCTTGAGAAGTACTGCGCTGATAACCCGGCGCTGAGCGCGTAACCAAGGGAGGGAAGAGAGCATGGCTGACGAGGTCAAAGACGCCGCCACGGAGGAGAGCTCCGAGCAGGCGCCTCAAAAGAAGAAGATCGATTGGAAGCGTCGCCGGCTGCCGATCATCGCCGCCATCGTGCTGGTCGTCACCGCCATCGGCGTCGCCGGTTGGGCATGGCACGCCACGCCTGAGTGCTGCGACGTGATCTGCCACACCACCATGGGCAAGTACTACGACACCCTGGTGAACGACACCACCACGCTGGTGTCCAAGCATCGCGGTGTGGCGAACAACCAGTGCCTGAGCTGCCACGAGGCGACGCTGCCGCAGATGCTGCATGAGATTCAGATGACCGTCACGGGCACCTATGAGCTCCCGTTCAAGAAGGTCGAGTTCACGAATGACTTCTGCCTGCAGAGCGGATGCCATCTGGCGGCGGGGGTGATGCCTGGCGCCACGGAGTCCTCCACGGCTGACTGGACGTTCGACCCGCACAGCACGCAACACGGCGTACAGCAGTGCAACAGCTGCCATCTGATGCACGATCAGAGCGTGTTCACGTGCGCGGGCTGCCATACCTTCGGCGTGTACACGCCGGTGCCCGACGGCTGGACGGAGTTCCCGCTTGATGACGGCACCGTCACCGCGGCGCCCAAGGGCTGGACCATCCCCCAGAACTTCCAGGCGAGTCTGACCAAGGGCACGGAGGCCACGTCGTAGTGACCGGTAGCCGGCGACCCGCGGTCGTCTGAGACAACGCGCATGCGACCCGTCGGTGGGATTCCCGCCGGCGGGTCGTTTGGTATGCCGGGCGTTCGTCTCGCCGGTGAGCGGCAATGACCTGGGTGGGAGGCTGGGGGTTCGCAGCTGGTCTCGTTCGTTCGCATGCGCGCCGCGTTCGCCCGCGCAAGGCCATCTCCGTCTTGTCAAAGTTCACTGCCTCATGGTGGAGTGGCGGCAAGCATGCGGCGCCGTATGTAGGCATCACATGGGGCGTACGCGCCGTGGCCCGGTCCTTACCTATAATAGCGGGGCATACGAGCGAGGAGGATCATGATCAAGTACGACTACACCACGCATGGGGTCTGCTCCCGCGTCATTCACATCGCGTTGGACGACACCGCGACGACCATTGAAGGCGTCTCCTTCGAAGGCGGGTGCGAGGGCAACCTCAAGGCGATCGCCACCTTGGTGCGCGGCCAGGAGGTGTCGCGCGTGCGTGATCTGCTCGCGGGCAATACCTGCGGCAAACGGTCGACCTCCTGCGCGGACCAGCTCTCCTGCGCGCTCGCCGCAGCGGTCGAGACCGGGAGGCACGCATGAGCATCCGGGATCTCTTCGATAGCGCGGGGGGCATCTCGCGCCGCAGCTTTGCCGCGGGAACCATCGCCACGGGCGCCGCCCTTGCGGCCATCACGCTCGTCGGCTGCTCCTCGGGCCAGAGCGATCAGCAGTCCACATCGGGAGCGCCCCAGGTGGTGACCGATTCGTCCAAGATCGTCGATGCGCTGTCGGAGTACGCTGAGGCCGATCTCGGCGTCAACGCAACACAGACCTGGTCGCTTCCCTTGGGAACGGTTCCCTTCCATTCCGAGGGAACCTGGGCGGCTGTCATGCTCGCGCCAGAATCCGCCACGCATCCCAACACCCTGGGCGTCCTCTCGCTTTCGAGCGGCGCGATCACCACGCTGATCGAGGACGCGACCCAGGGGCGCGGGTACTCGTTCTACGACGTCCGGTGCTCCTCGGGTGTGTATGCGTGGATCGAGATCGATTACGCGACCGGAGCCTGGGTGCTGCTCGGCCAGGGGTTCAAGAACGGGGCCCTCAGTGGCCAGGCCGCGCAGCTCGATTCCGGCGATGCCGATTGGGAGCCGTCGCCCTTCACCTGCACCGGTACCTCGGTCATCTGGCAGAAGATGCCGCTCGCGTCCGGAAGCAAGAGCTCGGAGACGTCAGTCGCCTATCGATGGAACCTAGGCGACACCCAAGGGTCGGGCATCTGGGAGTCGACGGGGCGCTTCGCCACGCATCCCCGTGTTGCGGCGGGCATCCTCACCATAGCGCCTCGCGTGCGCGGCAGCGAGGGGACCTACTACGGCATGACAGCGCTAGACCTTGCGGATGCCGAGCCAAAGCAGGTTGATCAGCTCGTGCTGCCCGAGTCCGTTCGGCCCTTCGAAGCGGTGTACACCGGATCGGCCTTCGCGTTCTCCATTGAGGCGAGCTACGATTCGCGGGGGAGCTTGGGCCAGATGGGAACGTTCATCGGGCGTGAGGGCGGACCCTACGTGTACTTCAACCGTGAGCCTGCCGCGCAGATCATGTTCTCCGGATCGCGCGTTCTCATCAAGACGCAGTCCGCCCACTACCTGCTGGATACGGATGCCGAGCAGTATCAGGGGGTCTCGTCGGCCGATCGCTCGATCGGGCTCGGGGACTTCCCGGCGAGCGAGGGCGAGGGATCGACGCCGCTGGTCTTCGCCACCGTGCGCGACGCAAAAGGCCTGCCGGCGAGTGTGACCGCACGGGTGATCCAGATCGCATAAGGTAGCTGCGGAGACGCCCCGCTGCGGGCGCGGTATACGCGGCCGGCGTGAGCGTGCGCTTGGTTTGCACGGTGTACGCGGGCGGCGTGAGTACGTGCCTGAGCCGCACGATGCGGTGCGAAATGCGGTGTAAAACCCACTTTCGACCGCGCCCTCATGTAGATTGCCCTCGGGACAGCCCTGAGATGACGTTTTGCTCCCATTCTGGACAGTTAGCCAGACGCCATCAGCTGCATCACCATCGTGTGATGAAACTCCTCGTCAAGGGGTACAGACTCCTAAAGGCCCCATGGTGACAGCGTGCGGGCACCTCAAACACGAGCGAGCGAGAGTTTCCAGGGCTATAAATCCAACGCGCCGCGAAAAATTGTCCCTCAGTCACCGCTCACCTCGATATTCTGTCCATTCATTAACAAATTCTTGCGATTGATCCCCGCGCGGTTTGCCCGCATACGCCTGGGGGTAGAAAGGTGAAACCGTCCTGCGCTAATATGGAAAGCGCCTATGGACAGATCAGGTAAGGAGGCCGAGCCATGGCTTCGGACGCACGTAAGATTTTGCTCGTTGAAGACGAGAAGGCCATTCGCGATGCGGTTGCCGCCTACCTCGAGCGCGAGGGGTACTGGGTTGTGGGCGTCGGCGACGGGCAGTCCGCCGTCGAGGAGTTCGAGAAGCACCAGTTCGACCTCATCGTGCTCGACCTCATGCTGCCCAAGCTCTCGGGTGAGCGCGTGACCCGCGCCATCCGTGACACCTCGGATGTCCCCATCATCATGCTCACTGCCAAGGGCGAGGTCGAAGACCGTATCATCGGCCTCGAGCTGGGCGCCGATGACTACCTCATCAAGCCCTTCTCCCCGCGCGAGCTCGTCGCCCGCGTCCGCGCCCTCTTCCGTCGCACCCATGTGGCCGACGAGCCTCAGATCGAGGTGCTCGACTTCGGCGACCTGGTGATCGACATCTCCGGTCACAAGATCCTCGTGGACGGCAAGGAGGTCGACCTCACGGCATCCGAGTTCAAGCTGCTCACCACCCTGGCCCGTCACCCCGGTCGCGTGTACAACCGCATGGAGCTCGTCGAGAAGGTCCTCGGCTACGACTTCGAGGGCTACGAGCGCACCATCGACAGCCACGTGAAGAACCTCCGTGCGAAGCTCGGCGATGATCCGAAACATCCCAAGTGGCTCTACACCGTGCACGGCGTGGGCTATCGGTTCGAAGCGCCCGCCAAGCCGGCTGAGGACGCCGACGGCAGCGCGAAGTAATGCCGTCCGCCCGGTTCACCATCGGTCAAAAGCATAAGAAGGACGATGAGGCGAGTTCCCGTGCCCGGTGGAACACGCCTCATCCCGATTCTCGGTCGGGTGTGAGCTACGGCACGCGCATGGCGTCGTCGTTTGCCCTCACCTCGTTCATGACGGTGCTGATCATGGCCCTCGTGGTCACCGTGGTGTGGGGCGGCGCGTTCTCCGAGTACACGCGCGCCAACGTCGAGGAGATCGCGCGCCTGACCTCGATCAAGCTGGCGGACAGCTACACGGCCGAGGGGCGTTGGACCACAAAACTCCTCGATGACATGGCGAAATCGGGTGTGATCTCAGAAGACATCGGCATGCAGGTGGTCGACACCGACGGCACGGTCCTCTATGACGACACCTGGCCTGCGGCGGCTGTGGCTGCGGCGATCCAGCGCGAGGAGGGGACGGCCTCTTCATCGACATCCGCCGGTTCAGCCTCACGGGACACCGATGCTTCGAGCCACAGCCCCGTCTCGCAGGCCCCCTCCGATCAAGAAGGCGCTGTTTCGCAGGAGATCGTCACGAGCGACGGCCGCGTGGTGGGCACCCTGCGCATGTGGGTCCTCGGCAGCGACGCCCTGCTCACCAAGGCCGACGCCGCCTTCCGCGAGCGGACCTTCAACGCCATGGGTCTCGCGGCCCTGGTGGCGGTCATCATCTCGGTGTTCATCGGCCTGCTCGTGTCCCGCATGCTCACCAACCCCATCCGCCGCATCACCGGCACGGCCAAGCAGATCCGCGACGGCGATCTTACGGCCCGCACCGGCATGCGCGGTGACGACGAGATCGATCGTCTGGGCGAGACCTTCGACGAGATGGCCCTGTCGCTTGAGAAGGACCTCAAGCACGAACGGCGCCTGACGTCCGACGTTGCCCACGAGCTGCGCACTCCGCTCATGGCCATGCTCGCCACCGTCGAGGCGATGCAGGATGGCGTCTACCCGACCGACGCCGAGCACCTGGAGACCGTGGCGTCGGAGACCCGCCGCCTCGCCCGTCTTGTGCAGCAGATGCTCGACCTCTCGCGCATGGAGTCCCAGACCGCACCGCTGAATCTCAAGAGCGTGGATATCTGCGGGCTCGTCCGCTCGATTGTGAGCAGTCAGGAGCAGCTCTTCCTTCAGCGCGATCTCAACCTGCGCTTCAACGATGAGACCCAGGGACGCAGCACCGTCATCGAGGCGGATCCCGACATGATCACCCAGGCGGTGATCAACATCATGAGCAATGCGATGCGGTACACGCCTGAAGACGGTTGGGTGATCGTCACCGTGGCCGGCGACAGGCGCAACGTGATGATCTCCGTCTCCGACACCGGCATGGGCATCGCGAAGGAGGACCTCTCGCGTATCTTCGGTCGGTTCTGGCGCGCCGATTCGAGCCGCGCCCGCGTTGCCGGGGGTCTGGGCGTGGGGCTTGCGGTGACGAAGCAGATCATCGAGCGCCACCACGGCTTCATCTCGGTTGACTCCGAGCTCGATCGTGGCACCACCTTCACGATCAACCTGCCCCGTGAGCAGGCGCCGGAGCAGACGACGGAACGCTAGGCCCCGCGTCCGGCCGCGAGAGAGGCCTCGTGTCGCGCAACCTGTGAACAGGATGCCTTGAGGCCGCGAAGCCCAGCGCTCTTTGTCCAGGTTCTGTCGCGAGTGGCGCCCTCACCCCGCGCCGCGCGCCCGGGGCCCATCGCCCGTGAGACCCTTGCTTTGCGACACGCCATGCGCTCAAGGGGGTCCGTATCCGGCGCTGCGCCACGGGAGGAGGCGCCCCCGCACTGTGTGCGCCCTCTGTCCGGCCAGCGGACTGACCGAAAAGTGCCGGTGGGGGCAGGGGCCATACACTACAATGGGACTTCGGGTCGCGAAGGATCGGCGCATATGCCTGATGCCGCGGCGACCACGGCAGACACGAGCACAAAGGAGCTGGTCACAAGTGACATCGATGGAGCGTCGTCCCGATTCCCACGGCAAGGTTCGCGATATCTACGATACGGGCGATTCCCTGCTGATGGTCGCCACGGACCGCATCTCCGCCTTCGATTTCATCCTTCCCGACGAGATCCCCTTCAAGGGCGAGGTGCTGAACCGCATCTCCGAGTTCTGGTTCAAGAAGTTCTCCGATCTCGTTCCCAATCATCTGATCTCGATCGATCCGGCCGATTTCCCGGCTGAGTTCCAGGAGTACCGCTCCTACCTGGCCGGTCGTTCCATGCTGGTCAAGAAGGCGCAGACGATTCCCATCGAGTGCATCGTCCGCGGCTACCTCACCGGCTCCGGCAAGAAGACCTACGACCAGGACGGCACCGTCTGCGGCATCCGCCTGCCCGAGGGTCTGACGGAGGCCTCGAAGCTCCCCGAGCCGCTCTTCACCCCGTCCACGAAGGCGGCGCTTGGCGAGCACGACGAGAACATCTCCTATGAGCGCACCGTCGAGATCGTGGGCGAGGATATCGCCACCCAGATCCGCGACCTCTCCCTCAAGATCTACACCGCCGCCGCCGAGTACGCGGCCACGCGCGGGATCATCATCGCCGACACCAAGTTCGAGTTTGGCATCATCGACGGCAAGGTCACGCTCATCGACGAGTGCCTGACCCCCGATTCCAGCCGCTTCTGGCCGGCCGACTCCTATGAGGAGGGCAAGGTTCAGCCGAGCTATGACAAGCAGTACGTGCGCGACTGGCTGAAGGCCAACTGGGATTTCGAGGGCAAGGCGCCGAAGCTGCCCGCCGAGGTCGTTGAGGGAACGTCCGAGCGCTATCGCGAGGCATTCTCGATCATCACCGGTTCCGATTTTGAATCCATGAAGGAGCACGAGTAAGTGAGCACCCGCAGCCCCATGAACAAGCGTACCCAGGAGCAGCTTCGCGAGGGGAGGAGCGGCATGGCGCGGAAGTCGGCCGCGTCCGCCAAGCCCGCGCGCGCCGCTGCGAGCTCTGTGCGCGTTGTGTCCGCGAGTTCCAAGGCCCGCCGCAACCAAGCCGAGCGC